>RDZG01000109.1 GCA_004293915.1 Bacteroidota bacterium
GATTCGGTCAATTTGTAAGTCTCTATTGTTGCCATTTTTATATATACTTTAATCCGTTTTTTACTCTTCAAAACGGTCAACGTATTTCAGGCACCGACATGATAAACATCTAATTGCCATTGCAAATATCTCTAAGGCGATTGATTGTATTAGCTTTGGGATTAAAAACGGAAAAAAAATAACTTATTCGCCAAATATTTTCATCAATTCTGTGGCTTCTTTGGGTTTCATTCTGCCTGCCAAAACAAGTCTAAGTTGCCTGCGTTGCAAAGCAGTTTTAAAATAATTGCGTTCCAATTCCGATTCGGCAATGAGTTCTGTGATGCCTTTTACAGGTTTTCCGTTGGCTTCTATTGCCACATAAGTATAAAAAGCTTCGTGTGTTTTTTTCTTGGTTTGATTCGGAATATCTTCGGCAAAAACCTCAATATGCACTTCCATCGAAGAGTTGAATGCTCTCGTAACTTTAGATTCCAAAGTAACAATATTACCTAATTTTATGGGTTCTTGAAACGAAACATTATCGACAGAAGCAGTTACAACTACTTTGTTGCAATGTTTTTGAGCCGAAATGGCTCCACAAACATCAATCCAATGCAACATTACACCACCTTTGAGATTGTTTAATGTATTGGTGTCGTTTGGCAACACCATTTCTGTCATAATTGTATACGATTCAGATGCTTTTTTAGTGGCTTGCATGGCTGTATATAGCGTTGAATGTTAGTGTTTTATGTATTACGCTAAAATACAGATTTGGTTTTTTTGAGGATTTACAAAACTTTTAATAATGTAATAATTAACGCTGTTTGACCTAATACAATAGCTACAATTTTGTAAATCAAACTGGCTTCTAATTTTGCCAAATCTTCTTTTGTTGCAAATGTTTTAGTTTCGTCTTTTATTGCTTTTTCCGTTTTAGCATCTATATAATCAATGATTTTTGTAGCATCAGCATCATTAAAATGAGTTTTAAAAATATTATACAATTGAATATCTGCTGTCATTTTTACTATAGTTTATTACAAACTTAACTAAAATATATCAAAGCCTAAAATATAAATTTATGTTTTTTTATAAACCCATTAACTTCATTATTCAACAAAATCCAAGTCTTTGCCAAAAGTTTCTTCAAGATTGAAAAGGGCAAAAAACGAAATTCCAAAAATAATTAATGCAACTGCTCCCGTGCCTAAAATCATTCCTAAAGACAAATCTCGTGTAAATATTTGCCACAAAACTACTACTGAACCAAGCGAACCTCGCACAAAGTTTGGAATTGTGGTAGTGGCTGTGGCTCGCAAATTTGTGCCAAATTGTTCGGAGCCTATGGTTACAAATATTGCCCAAAATCCAACAGAAAAACCTAAAGCAAAAATAATGGCATAAAAAGAAGTGTTTGAAAACCCATTTGCATTCAAATAAATAAAAATGGAAACTAAACACAAGGCGTAAAAAACGTAAAATATTTTTTTTCTACTTCTCAAATATTGGCTCAACATGCCACTTGCCAAATCGCCAAAAACTAATCCGGCATAGCAAAGCGATACGCTTATCGGATTTGTGATTACACCAATCACACCCAATTCGGCTGCAAATTTAGGCGAACTCCCTACCAAAATACCAATTATAAACCATACAGGCAACCCAATTAAGATGCAATTTATATATTTGAAAGCTGTTTTTCTGTTTTTGAAAAGATGAAAAAAGTTGCCCATTTGCACCTCTTTTTTCGATTTTTCAAACATGCCCGATTCAAAAACACCAATGCGTAATAGCAAAAGTGATAATCCTAAACCACCACCAATAAAGTAAGAAATTTGCCAACCTATTTGTCCTACAAAACCAGCCACCACAGCTCCAACCACACCAACAGAAGCTACAATCATGGTGCCAATGCCTCGTGTTTCTTTGTCCATAATCTCCGAAACAAGAGTGATGCCAGCTCCCAATTCGCCAGCTAAACCAAATCCAGCTACAAATCGCAATACCATATACATGTCCATATTTACAACAAATCCATTAGCAATATTTGCCAATGAATAAGTAATAATAGAGCCAAAAAGAACCGATAATCTACCTTTTTTATCACCCAAAACTCCCCAAACGATGCCGCCTAATAGCATTCCATACATTTGAATACTGAGCAAAAATTGAAATTTATCATCTACATCAGCAGCCAAAACGCCTATATCCAACAAACTTTGTTTGCCTACAATTAAAAATAAAACTAAATCATATACATCTACAAAATATCCGAGAGCAGCCACCAAAACGGCTGCATTTATTGCTTTTTTATAATTATTCATAAAAAGGTCTAAAAATTAATTTGCGAATATAAGTTCTATAAATGCAAAACACAAAATAGGTTATCTTGATGTTTTTTATATTTAGAATTAGAACTCAATAACCTGTATTTTAAGTAGGTAGTATATAATCATTTCTTACTTTTTCATATCATACAGAAATGTGATTTTTAAAACAAGTGTCTGATTTACTTGTTGTTTCTACAAACAATTTCGATTTTTAAAATGAAAAACATTCTTATAACTGGTGGAACAGGTTTAGTAGGCAATAAACTAACCGAATTATTGATTTCAAATGGTTTTACTGTTAGTCATTTGAGTCGAAAAGAGGCTAAAAATGGCGTTAAAACTTTTTTATGGGATGTAGAAAAACACCAAATTGATGTAGATTGTATTAAAAATTGTGATGCAATTATTCATTTGGCTGGTGCTGGTGTGGCAGATAGCCGTTGGACAGAAGATCGAAAAAAAGAAATTTTAGATAGTCGAATTCTTTCTTCAAAACTATTGGTCGAAACACTAAAAAATAAACTAAATCAAGTAAAAGTTTTTGTATCAGCCTCTGCAATAGGTATATATGGCTCTGATTTAAGTTCAGTTGCAGTTGATGAAACGGCAAGTTTAGGTACAGATTTTTTGGCTGATGTTACGCAACAATGGGAAAATTCGGTTCAAGAAATCGAAAATTTGGGCATACGATTAGTAAAAATCAGAATTGGAATTGTGCTTGCAAAAGAGGGAGGAGCTTATCCCAAAATAATTACACCTATAAAATCAAATTTTGGTGCTGTTTTAGGCTCTGGCAAACAATTTATGTCGTGGATTCACATAGATGATTTGTGCCAAATATTTTTGCAATCTATTGAAAATCAAAGTTTTAATGGTGTAATAAATGGCGTTGCACCAAATCCAGTTTCAAATAAATTTTTTATAAAAACGGCAGCAAAAGTATTGAAAAAGTTACTTTTTTTGCCAAATATCCCTTCGTTTTTACTCAAAATTGTATTAGGTGAAATGGCAACCATAGTTTTGGATGGTAAAAATGTAAAATCATCAAAATTAAGCTCACTTGGATTTAATTTTAAATATCCAGCTTTGGAAAATACAATTGAGGATTTGAATAAAAAATAAACTTATTGCTAACAATTTTCAATATAATCTGTATTTTTGACGCAGAGATGAACAAAACAGCCTACATATCGCTACTCAAAAACTCGTTGCAAGAAAACACCGTTTTAGCATCGAGCATGGAGGAATTGGTTGATACATTTCCATATCATGCCACTTCGCATATTTTGATGGCAAAATCTGCCAACAACGATGGGTCAATGTATGCAACAAAAAAGCTAAAACATGCCTCGCTTTTTTCGCCTAATCGAGCTCATTTGCGAAAAATATTTCAACAAAATGGTCATATCCAAGCTAAAAATAATTTAGAAACTTTTTCAGAATTTATAAAACAAGTTTCGACTATTGAAGAGATAAACTATTTTGATAATAAGTTAATCGACTCAAATCAAACTGCACAAACTGTAGATATAGCTAATGCTGAAATTCCTTTTTTAAACGAAAAAATTGATACTGAAGTAATTGCCAAAAACGAAAATACATTAAAATATTATGTTCATGTTACTGGTTTTGGAAATAGTCCAAAAACGGTAAAACAAGATTTATTGACCGAATTTTTGGCATTTAGAGGAGAAATAGTTTTTGAAAATGCTCCGCTTGATTTTCAACAAAACATGATTCAAAAGTTTTTGGAAGATGAACCTAAAATTTCACGCTTCGAACCACAAGCTGTTGAGGTTGGAAAAGTAGATTTATCGAAACGAAGCACAACCGAAAATGATGATTTGATTACAGAAAATATGGCAAATATTTTCGTAAAACAAAACAAGTATAAACGTGCAATTGAAGTTTATCAAAAATTAATCTTGAAATATCCAGAAAAAGAAACTTATTTTGCAGAAAAAATTATTTCATTACAATATCATATCTAAATCATGTTTACAGTAGCTATCGTTTTTATTTCTTTTATATGCATTCTTTTGGTGCTAGTGGTTTTACTTCAAAGTTCTAAATCATCTGGAGGTGCTGGTGCAGCATTTGGTTCGAGTATGAACTATTTGGTTGGTGCAAACAAAAAAGGCGATTTGCTCGAAAATATTACTTGGGGCTTAGCTATTGTGTTATTAGTGAGTTGTTTAGCTACTAATTTTATTATCGATAGAGATGGTACTGGTCAAGTAGAATTGAATAGTGCAAATATTGAAAGAGCTCAAGAGTCTGGTTTTCAGCAACAACCTCAGCCTCAACAACCTGCAGCTCAACCAACCGAAGAACAAGCAAAATAAGAGTAGATTTAAAACATTAAAATGGGTTGTCGATTATTTCGGCAACCCATTTAAATTTTACTTTAATTGTTCTTAATTCCTCAACGGTTTCCCCGTATCCAACATGGCTTTGATACGCTCAAGTGTTTTCTTTTCGCCACAGAGTGATACAAAAGCTTCGCGTTCGAGGTCGAGTAAATACTGTTCCGAAACCAACTGAGGATACGACAAATCTCCTCCACACATCACATAAGCCAGTTTTTGAGAGATTTTCATATCATGCTCGCTGATGTAGTTTCCTCTAAGCATACTGGCAGCACCAGTAAAGAAATTTGCCATTCCTGTTTTGCCCAATACTTTGATATCTTTGCGTTGCACTGGCATGGTATAGCCTGCATTGGCAAGTTCGAGTACCTCTTCTTTAGCCGTGATGATTTGTCTGTTTCTGTTAAAAACTATTTTATCGGAAGATCGCAACACTTTATTTTCCATGGCTTCGTGTGCAGAAGTACTTACTTTTGCCATGGCAATGCTCATGTAATTGTTGCTCAAAGTATTGAACTCAATATCACCTTGTACAAAAGCATCGGAAGCACGAAGGGCATATTCTTTTGAACCACCACCAGCTGGAATCAATCCTACGCCAAACTCTACCAAACCAATATACAATTCAGCATGTGCCACTACCACATCGGCATGGAGAGTAAGTTCGCATCCACCTCCAAAAGTCATATTGTGAGGTGCTACTACTACTGGAATGGAAGAATATCGTGCTCGCATCATGGTTTTTTGGAACATGGCAACCATCATATTGATCTCGTCCCATTCTTGTTCATAGGCATTCATGAGTAATACCGCCAAATTTGCACCTACCGAAAAATTTGCTCCCTCGTTAGCTATCACCAATCCATGATAGCTTTTTTCTGCAATATCTATCGATTGATTAATGGCAGAAATGACTTCGCTTCCTAAAGTATTCATCTTAGAATGGAACTCTAAATTTAAAACACCATCTCCTATGTCATGCAAGGTAGCGCCAGCATTTGACCAAACTGGTTTGCTGCTTCTGTAATTATCTAATAATATAAATGCTTCTGTACCTGGAATCACTTTCTTTTCACCTGAGCGAATATCGTAGTAAAAACGTTTTCCACTCACAGACATGTAAAAGCTTGTAAAAGAAGATTTCTCTGCCAGTTTTACCACCCATTCTGCTGGCGTTCTACCCGCAGCTTTAATCAACTCTATTCCTTCTTTTATGCCAATGGCTTCCCACATTTCGAATGGCCCCATTTCCCATCCAAAACCTGTTTTGATGGCATCGTCAATTTTGTATAATTCATCCGCAATTTCGGGTACACGATTGCTTACATAAGCAAAAAGTCCACCAAAAGTTTGTCTATAGAAATCACCCGCTTTGTCTTGCCCAGCAACAAAAACTTTCAATCGTTTTTTTACATCGTCTATCGTTTTGGTTTGATCTAGTGTGGTGAATTTTGATTTAGTTTGAGGCTTGTATTCTAGCGTTTTCAAATCCAAGCTCAATATTTCACTAGAGCCATCGGCTGCTTTTACTTTTTTATAAAATCCTTGTCCCGTTTTGTCTCCCAACCATTTGTTTTCTGCCATTTTTTTGAGAAAATCAGGAATAGCAAAAAGCCCTACTGCCTCATCATTTTTCAAAGAAGCAGTGAGATTATTGGCAACATTAATGAGCGTATCCAAGCCTACTACATCGCCAGTACGGAAGGTGGCCGATTTTGGTCTTCCCAAAACTGGACCAGTCAGTTTGTCTACATCTTCTACCGAAAGTTCGAGTTTTTGAGCTACTGCCAATATTTCCATAATGGAGTAAATTCCCACTCTATTGGCAATGAATGCAGGGGTGTCTTTACACAATACGGTAGTTTTTCCTAAATACAAATCGCCATAGTTCATGAAAAAATCTATGACCGATGAATCGGTTTTAGGACTAGGAATAACTTCTAATAATTTTAAATAGCGAGGCGGATTGAAAAAATGTGTTCCACAAAAGTGTTTTTGAAAATCTTCGCTTCTGCCTTCTGCCATGAGGTGAATAGGAATTCCTGATGTGTTAGAAGAAATCAATGTTCCTGCCTTACGAAATTGCTCTACTTTGTCGTAAAGCGATTTTTTGATGGCTAAGTTTTCGACTACAGCTTCTATTACCCAATCGCAATCGGCAATTTTGGCTAAGTCGTCATCTAAATTGCCTAGTTTTACTCGTGAAGAAAATGATTTTTTGTACAAAGCTGCAGGATTAGCTTTAAGTGTGGCGTCAAATGCTGCATTCACGATTCTATTTCTAAAAACTTTAGATTCTATGGTCAATCCTTTGGCTGTTTCTTCAGGCAAAAGTTCCTTTGGTACAATATCTAGCAACAATACATCTAAACCAATATTTGCAAAATGACAAGCAATGCGGCTTCCCATTACACCTGAGCCTAGAACGGCTACTTTTTTAATATTTCTGTTCATATCCAATTTTCTGAAACTTAATTTGTTATACTAAATTTTTGAAAAATAGATTTGGGGAATGGGATAATTTTTGTTAAAAGAATACAAATATAAATTTCTAAACAAAGCTAGAAATCATGAAATCTATTTCTTTTTTTGTTGTGATGTAAAATCAATCCTTCTCTGAACATTCATTGGTATATCAAGGAAAGATAAAATTCTTTGTTTTTGTTCTACATTAGTTGGAAATAAATACAGGTAATTTATTATCATTCTTTTCATTATTTGTTGTGCTAATGTAGATTTGGAAAAATCAACTTTTAGATTTCTCATTTCTTGGTTTGGAAAACTGCTGAAATGGTCTAATTTTATAGAGAAGTCAACCAATTTAACTGAATTGAAACAGTGTTTTTCTAAAACTGATTTGTAAGAATTTTCTAAGTTTTCAGTACCAACAGAATCGGTAATTTTTTTAATGAGGCTATACGAAATTTGATTACAGATATTGAAAAGTATTCTCCTTGATATTTGTTCTATTTTCGTCTTCTCTGTAATGTGTTTTTCGTCTATCAAACTGTTAATTTGATTTACCAGAAAATCCGTGTTTGTTTCAATTACAGAAAAGAAAACATTTAAAGTTCTTAATCCCATTAAATACGTTTCTTCTACTAAATCAAAAATTACTGGATTAGAAATTTTTCCATAGTTGTTTTTAAGAATTTGTCCAAGAATTTCAATTGTCTTGAATGCCAAATTTAGTTTTGCAACAATATCAAGGTCCGAAATATCTTCGTTCAAATCAGGTATGTTGTTGTAATTTTTTGCCAATTCAGCCTTTTCAGGTTCTTCTTGTTCATCCTTTTTTTCATTCAGCTCTTCACGATGTTCTTCAATAGTTTTGGAATCGTAAACAAGTTGAGGAAGTTTATCACCTAGTTTGTTTATTGCTGAAATATCATTTTCTAGTTTGCAAGGTTCAAGGTCATTGAAAAGTTCTTTTGCATTTGTAAGAATTTCAGCAAGTAAAAACTTGTCTTTTGAATGATGTGTTAAAAATAATAAGATATTTGCAAATTCCGATTTGTATAATCTTTTGCAAAGTGCAGATACTTTTTCTCTTATTTCTTCCTGTTCAATGTTTTCAGCTAAATGCTTTGAAACAAAGAAATAATATATGTAAAGATATTTAAATTCATAATAACCTTCATAATCGTCAAGAATATTTCCCTTTACAAGGTTTTTTATAATCGTATATAGTGAATCTTTAATGGTAAAATTCACTCTATAGCCTATGTCAAAGTTCTGTATTTCTTTTAAATCAATACATCTTACCTTGTTTTTAAATAAGTAGTAAGCTAATTCACTCAAATAGTTATTGTAACTCGTAATCTCGTCTTGACTTTTTAATGAATTACCAAATGCTTTTTGGATTAGAAATTGATAATAGTGTCCGAAAGTACTTGCTGTTAAGTCTGCTGGATTGCCTAATTCAATGGCTTGTAATATAGTTAATAGAAATAAAGGATAATTCGGTACTAGGTTTTTACCTGTAACTGTTCTAATTATTAATTCGGCTTGATGAAGTTTTTTGATTCTTTCTTCATCCGACATTGTTTCAATTGCCCCAAGCGTTATCCATTTATTGATTAGCTTACTTTTTAAAAGATTACCAAATTCTCTGATTTCATAAGTGCTGAATGAAGAAAATAAATCTTCATTTACTGCTTCATCTGTTACAATATCTTCCAAGGACATTAGTTCATTTCCAGAAATAATTATGTTGGAGTAATTGTTTATTAAGTTAGAAATTAGTTTGCCCTTATATTTTGAGTTAAGTGAAGTCTTGTCAAAATCATCAATAATTACAACCAGTTTTTCTAAATTCAATTGTAAAATATCTTCCTTGTCGGTCGAATCATATTGATTTAGGAAATGAGTAACAATCAATTTTTTGAAATCCTCAACACTTGTATTTTTGATTTTATGACCATCAATTAAAACTGGTACAAAACCTTTGGAATGAAGATTTGCAAATGTGATTTTTAATAACGAAGTTTTGCCAATATTCTCTGACCCACTTAAAAGAATTCGAATATCTCCTTTAAGTGACTTAATGAGAGCTTCCGAATCTTCTGTGATGATTGCGACTTCTCTATCGGGACTGCCTGAAAAATCTCTTAACTCCAAACGAGGATATACAAATATGTCGGTCAATTTTACTTGTGCCACATTTGGGTGTGAAAGATTTGCTCCAACATCATTTAGTGTTTGTTTAAAAGATGCTTTAAGTTCATAAGGGCTTAATACTTTTGAAGCACCTCTTTCATAAGAAATCCATTTTGAATCAGAATTTTCATTTGAATATTTTTCTCCGTTCCATTTATAGTTGGCTATTTGGAATTTGTTTTCACCTAAGTCGAAATAAACTAAATTGAAACCACTTAATTTAGGATTATCGTTGTCTTGCAGAACATCACCTTCTACATAATAAACCAAATTATCATCGAGTGTCTTGTCCTGAAATAGGTTTACACAAAAGTAGTGTAAAATATGGAAGAAAAAACAGAGAGATTTGAAGTAAATAGATATAGTTTAGAATTCAAAC
>RDZG01000064.1 GCA_004293915.1 Bacteroidota bacterium
AAAAATAGCTTTTCAAAACAAAACTTAAACTTTCATTCGTATTATTTTGTATTTTTGTTAAAATGTCATTTATCAATTTTTGGCACAATAATTGAAAAATTTATTAACCAAACTTTTTTAGGGTAAAAATGAACAACGCAAAAGAAAACAAATTAAATAAAGGACTTATTGTTTCGGCAATTCCGCACGATGATGGCGAAATGATTCCTTTATTAGACCCAAGTTCTGATTTGTCGAAAATTAAAGTTCCAGAGCTTTTGCCAATTTTGCCAGTTCGCAATACGGTGCTTTTTCCAGGTGTGGTTTTGCCTATTACCGTTGGTCGAGAAAAATCTATTAAACTAGTAAAAAAAGCCTATAAAGGTGATAAAACCATTGGCGTTGTAACCCAACAAATGCCAGCCGAAGATGAACCAAATCCTGAAAATATTTATAAAATAGGTACACTTGCTCGCATTTTAAAACTTTTGGTTTTGCCTGATGGAAACACCACCATTATTATTCAAGGCATTAGCCGATTCAAAATCACTGAAATTGTTCAATCAGAGCCATATATCGTTGCAAAAACAGATTTATTAAAAGAAAATTTCCCTTCAAAGCTCAATAAAGAAACCAAAGTTTTGTTTCAAAGTATTAGAGAAAATGCACTCAAAATCCTGAAACTAAATCCCGAAATTCCTCGTGAAGCCCAATTTGCACTCGATAATATAGAAGCAAACGATTTTTTGATTCATTTTTTGGGTTCAAATGTAAATGCAGAAGTTACCGACAAACAAAAATTGCTCGAAACAAACGATGCGATTGAACGTGCAAAATTATTGCTCGAATTTTTATTAAAAGATATTCAACTACTTGAGCTTAAGCGAGAAATACAATCGAAAGCACATTCGGATATAGACCAACAACAACGTGATTATTTTTTGCGTCAGCAAATGAAAGTGTTGCAAGAAGAGCTTGGTCAGGAAAGTTCGGATAAGCAAATAGAGGCACTTAGAGCAAGAGGTAAAAAGAAAAAATGGAATGAAACTGTTTTGAAAGTTTTTGAAAAAGAACTCGAAAAAACACAGCGAATGAACAACATGAGTCCTGAGTTTCCAATTGCGATGAACTATTTGGAATATTTACTGGATTTACCTTGGAACGAATATACAAAAGATAATTTTGATTTAAAAAGAGCCAAAAAAATACTCGATGCCGAACATGCAGGTTTAGACAAAGTAAAAGACCGAATAATAGAATATTTGGCTGTTTTGAAACTAAAAAACGACATGAAAGCACCAATTTTATGTCTTTTTGGTCCTCCTGGAGTTGGTAAAACTTCGCTCGGAAAATCTATTGCAAAGGCACTTAATCGAAAATATGTCAGAATGTCACTCGGTGGTTTGCACGATGAATCAGAAATTCGTGGACACCGCAGAACTTATATTGGTTCGATGCCCGGAAAAATTGTGCAACATATTAAAAAAGCACAATCATCAAATCCTGTTTTTGTGTTAGACGAAATAGATAAAATTGGTAATGATTTTAGAGGCGATCCATCTTCGGCACTTTTAGAAGTGCTTGATCCTGAGCAAAACAACGAATTTTTGGATAATTATATCGATATCAATTTCGATTTATCAAAAGTGATGTTTATAGCCACAGCAAATTCGCTAGATACCATTCAGCCTGCCTTGCGTGATCGTATGGAAATTATAGATTTGAGTGGCTATACTACCGAAGAAAAAATGGAAATCGGAAAAAAACATCTTTTGCCAAAGCAAAAAACCGAAAACGGATTAGCTGAAAAAGATTTTTCGATTGCTGATAAAGGCTATTTAAAATTGATACAAAGCTATACACGCGAATCTGGTGTTCGCCAATTGGAACGCCAAATTGGTAAAGTTTGTAGAAAAATAGCCAAAGCAAAAGCCTTTGACGAACCTTTTGATAAATTGATTCAAGATACCGAAGTGGTAAAACTACTTGGAATGGAGCTTTATGATAACGATACGTATCAAGGCAACGAACTGGCTGGAATTGTTACGGGTTTGGCTTGGACACAAGTAGGTGGAGAAATTCTAACTATTGAAACTTCGCTTAGTCGTGGAAAAGGAAAATTAACCATTTCAGGACAATTAGGGGATGTAATGAAAGAATCCGCAATAGCTGCACTTTCGTATTTGAAAGCCAATTCTGACGAACTCGGAATTGATTATCGTGTTTTTGATCATTATGATTTGCATATTCATGTGCCAGCGGGTGCAGTACCAAAAGATGGACCTTCGGCAGGCATAACTATGCTTACTTCGTTGGCTTCGGTGTTTACACAGCGAAAAATAAAAGCAAAAATTGCAATGACAGGCGAAATCACATTGCGTGGAAAAGTATTGCCCGTTGGAGGTATAAGCCGCAAAAAGAGCTGGTATTTCTGAAATTATAATGTGTTACAAAAACCGAAAAGATGTTGAAGATATAAATCCAATATATATCAAAGGGCTTGATTTTCACTATGTTTCGCAAGCAGATGAAGTTTTGGAGTATGCACTATTGAAAGAAAAAGTTAAAAACCCGATTGCATTTATAATTCCTGAAGAGAAAAGAAAAATTGCTGAAATGGTTGAATAACTATTGTTGTTTTGTAGCATAATTTGTATTTTAAACCAACTATACTTTATTTGATAAAAACATTTTTTGCCTAATTAAAATAAAACCTCAATGACTCAACCAATTGAGCATCATTAGTTCGCCATGCTCTGTCATTACAGATTCTGGATGAAATTGTACACCACGCACATCATACGTTTTGTGGCGAAGTGCCATTACAATTCCGTTTGCATCCATTGCCGTAATTTCTAACTCTTTTGGCAAGTTTTTAACAGCCCAAGAGTGGTATCTTCCTGTTTTGAAAGTTTCGGGTAATCCATTGAAAATATAATCTTTTGCTACAACTTTAGTCTCCAAAGCCTTGCCATGAATAACTTTTTGGATATTGTATAACTCGCTTCCAAAACTTTCGCCAATGGCTTGGTGTCCTAAACAAACGCCTAAAATTGGTTTTGTGGGAGCATATTTTTTTATCAAATCCATCAAAATTCCTGCTTCAACTGGAATTCCAGGACCAGGAGAAAGAATGATTTTGTCGTATACTGCAACCTCATTAACCGAAATTTTATCGTTTCGAATCACATCAAGATTTTTATATCCTAATTTTCGTACTATATGCACCAAATTATAGGTAAACGAATCGTAATTGTCTAATATTAAAATTTTCATCTTTTATAATTCAGCAATAATGGTTTCGCCACCTTTTGTTACTTGATTTAGGTTTACTAAAACTTTTGAGGTAGTTGGCAAGAAAATATCAACACGAGAGCCAAATTTGATAAAGCCAAACTCTTCGCCTTGTGCCACAGCATCTCCTTCTTTTACATACCATTTAATACGTTTTGCTAATGCACCAGCAATTTGCCTAAAAAGTACTTCTACACCAGAATTATGTTTTACCACAACAGTTGTACGTTCGTTTTCAGTACTTGCTTTTGGATGCCAAGCTACTAAAAATTTTCCAGGATGATATTTAAAATAACTTACTACACCAGCAATTGGATTGCGGTTTACATGCACATTGATTGGCGACATAAAAATTGAAACCTGTATGCGTTCGTCTTTCAAATATTCGTTTTCTTGCGTTTTTTCAATCACAACAACTTTGCCATCGGCAGGAGCAATTACATGTTTAGGATTAACAGGAATTTCAACACTTGGATTTCTAAAAAACTGAAAAAAGGTTAAAAAAATCATTGCAAAAAACAAAGAAAGGTACAAAAGGTAGTTTCCTTCGCCAAAAACATATTTGCAAATTACCAAAATGGCTAAAAATGAGATAAGGAGTGTTAAAAGTAACGTTCTGCCTTCTTTGTGAATATAGTTCATAGAAAATGTAATATATTACAAATTAATACAATTGTTATCAAAATAAAAAATTTGAAAACAAAACTACTGTTTTAAATTTTTGGTTTGATATGCTTTACTATTATATATTGGAAATTTTCTAGTGGTTACATTTTTTAATCTCATTCCCCCAAAAATCTGTGTTTTCAAATTGTTAGTCAATTATTTATTAAAATGAAAAAATTATTTGGAATTATTCTAAATTGTGTTTTATATTTGCACTATATTTATTTAAACCAATTCTAAACATGAAAAATATACCATACATATTCTTGACATGTGCCTGTGGACCAAACAATCCAAAAACAGAAGTTAAACCAGTTTTGGAAGTTCCAACTGTCTATACAAGTGCAAACTATACAGCCAATGTATCCACCGAAACTGCATTAAAAACACAATTAAAAGCATTTGTTGATAAAATTAAAACGGGCAGAACTACAGGAACAGTAATAACTTATAATGAACTAAATGCTTTATACACAGCAGGTTCGCCAAGCCTAAAATCAATCACAACACCATATTATGATATTTTGATTGTAAGTTATATGCGAGATTTGGCACAAGCATCTGGTACAACTTTTGTACCTTCTGTAACCATTTCAGGACAAGGCGGTACTTTTGATGGCACTTCTGGAAGCACCTATTTATTTGACGAACATGGCATAGAGCCAGAACAAATTATAGAAAAAGGTTTGTTTGGCGCTGCGTTATATAACTATGTGGTTTCACTTACCAAAAACATATCTGATGCAAATTCGGTTGATAAAATTATCGAAATATATGGCTCTAATCCAGTGTTTTCTAACAGCACAAAATTGGCAACTGGTTTTGTTCCAGAAACCAATGTGGCTTTATATGCAGCACGAAGAACCGATGTAAACGATGCAAATGGTGTGTATTTTAAAATTAAAAACAATATTTTAAAACTACAAAAAGCATTACAAATGGGCAGCCAATTTGCAACCGAACGAGACGAAGCTATTGCAGAAATTAAAATAAATTTAGAAAAAGCTTTGATTGGTACAGTAATAAATTATTGCAAAGATGGTGTTTCTAAATTAAGTACTTCCACTGTATTGAGCATAAACATGGCTAAAGCATTGCACTCTTTAAGCGAGGCAGTTGGGTTTTTGCATGGTTTAAAAGGAATTTCAGCTGGAGATAAAAAAATAACAGATGCACAAATAGATGAAATTTTAGTTTTATTAGGAGCAAAGCCTAATCAAAATGCTGATTTCAATCGGTATGCTACCGAATCTGTTACAAAAGTTGCCGATTTGATTACAATTCAAAGCAAACTAAAAGCCATTTATGAATTTTCGGATGCTGAAATGACAAACTTTGGTACAAATTATATCGAAACTCAAAATAGAAAATAATAAAAATGAAGTCGTATTTCAATGTAGTGTTTGCATTTTCTGTATTACTTTTCATAAGTTGTTGCACAAAAAAAGAAGACACAACTAAACCAGAAGAAACAAATATTTCAAAACTATTTGTCGAAAATCAATATGATAACATTATTATTCCAGCATTTGCTGATTTAAAAAGCAATACTGATGTTTTGGCTATTCGTATTAATAATTTTGCAAACAATCCAACTCAAAGCAGTTTAGATTCGGCTCAAATAGCTTACGAAAATGCTGCCATTGCTTTTCAATATGTTGCACCATTAAATTTTGGTCCTTCAGAAGATGGAATCACAGGCTTGAAAGAAAATGTAAATACTTTTCCAGTAAATACAACGGATATTGAAACATTTATTACAAATAATAATTTTAGTCTCAATGATTTTAGGAGAGAATGTCGTGGTTTAGGTGCAATAGATTACCTTTTGCACACTATCACAGGTTCTGATGCAGCTGTTTTGGCAAAATATGGAGCAGGTTCTGATAACAGAAAAAACTATTTGAAAGCTGTTGCAAACAAAATAAAATCGCAAGTTGATGCTGCCAACGACAAATGGGTTGCCTACCGAACCACATTTACAAGTGATTTATCAACCAATGCGAGTAGCTCAATTACAAAACTTTTCAATGCCATGTTGATTGCTCACGAAGATATAAAAAACTATAAATTAGCTTTGCCTTTAGGTTTGCGTGCCGGACAAACAAGCACTCAACCCACACAAGTTGAAGCATATTATAGTGGAATTTCGATGAAACTTATAGAACACAACATCAAAGCAGTTGAAAATGTGTGGCAATGCAAGTCAAAATCGGGAACAAAAGGCAAAGGTTTTGACGAAAAACTGTTAGTAATTAATAAAAAAGACTTAATTGCAAATATTCAAAATCAATTTAATGCCATTTATTCGGCTTATCAAAAAGTTGAAACAGGTAGATTTTCAGATTTGATTGCTAATAATGCCACAAATTCAACTGCCTTATTATCAAATGTTTCTGCACTAACTCGATTTATAAAATCAGATTTATCTTCTGCACTGGGATTAACAATTTCTTATACCAGCAACGATGGTGACTAACTTATTTTCAAGCCTTAGAAAATACATTTCTGAACCCACACACATAGCACCACTAGCAATTTTTCGGATTGTTTTTGGTGCTATGATGCTTTTTAGTACACTTCGTTTTTGGCTTTTGGGTTGGATCGAAACACAATACATCGAACCTACATTTCATTTTTCGTATTTTGGCTTCGATTGGCTGCCATATCCTAATCCGTTTTGTATATATCTTCTTTTTATAGGTTTATTAATCAGCAGTTTAGGTATATTTTTAGGTTTTTTTTACCGACTTTCTACCTTACTATTTTTTATTACTTTTAATTATATCGAACTTTTAGACAAATCGTATTACCTCAATCACTACTATTTTGTGAGTTTGATAAGTTTACTTTTATTAGTGATTCCAGCTCACAAAAACTATGCTTTCGATGCACTAATTTTTAAGAAAATAAGGTCAGATTTGGTTCCAAAATGGACAATTTATATCTTAAAATTTCAACTATTTATTGTATATTTTTTTGCAGGAATTGCAAAAATAAACTCAGATTGGCTTTTGGATGCTATGCCTTTGCAAATTTGGCTTCCCGCACACTGCGACATGCCCATTTTAGGTTTTTTATTTCATTATAAAGAAACTGCTTATCTGTTCAGTTGGCTTGGTATGTTGTTTGATTTGAGCATAGTATTTTTTATGTTCTTTTCTAAAACTCGTATTTGGGCATATTTTTCAATTTTAATATTTCACAGTTTCACAGGCTATTTATTTCAAATTGGTGTTTTTCCGCTCATCATGTCGGGCTGTATGCTTATCTTTTTTTCAGATAAATTTCATCAACATGTAATTAAAAAATTTTATATACAAACATCAGAAAATCAAGTATTTAAACCTATAAATAAATTATTATTTGGATGTGTAATTTGCTACATTGTTTTTCAGATTTTATTTCCGTTTCGATATGTTTTGTATGATAAAAAATTGTTTTGGACAGAGCAAGGCTACAGGTTTTCGTGGCGAGTAATGTTAATGGAAAAGGCGGGAACTGCAAATTTTTATGTCGAGAATCCATATAATAACAGCGAAGGAATGGTTGATAATAGCGAATTTTTGAACATTCACCAAGAAAAACAAATGGCATTTCAACCCGATATGATTTTGCAATACGCCAATTTTTTGCAACAGAAATATATAAAAGTATATAAAAAAGAAATCAAAAAAATTAGAGCCGAAGTGTATGTAACACTGAATGGAAGCGAAAGCAAATTGTTTTTCGATCCAAACCTAAATCTATTGGAACAAAAAGACGGATTTGAAGAAAAAAAATGGTTGAATGATTTTTAGAACTCTCATATCGACAATTCCAATTTAATTTTGATTAACAATCAAAAAGCACTAATTATTTAGTTTTTTTCAAAATACAACATGCACATTTTCAACTGCTTTTTTGTACACTTTTTCATAAAGTGGTAAAATGTTTGTGATGTCAAATTGTTTTATAAAAGGCTAAAATTGCATTGAATTTTGAACTTTTATTTTTACTTTGTAAAAAAATACATCAATGGAAATTGCTCAAATTGAGATTTTAAATACAGATGACTTTAAAAAAATATATAGTAAACAGTTATTAAATAATGCTGTTTTTACAAAAGATGTATCCGATTTTTTTATTTCTATTATCAATCAAATTCCCAAATTAGCATTAGGCGAGCATTATTGGCAAATATTCGACAATAATAAACCCATTCCTAAAATACTTTCGGTTGGTGGCGATGTAGAAAAAATGCTTCCTACTACTGCAAAAGATATTTTAAGTTGGCATCCAGAAAAACTATTTTCTTACTATCATCCAGAGGATTTAACAAAAGCACTTACTTTTATAAACAAGATTTTTGAAATTCTTAATCAAACGAATATAGAAAACAGAAAAGACTATAATTTTACTTTTTATGCAAGAATAAAAAATAAAGACAATGTATTTATTTGGAATAGCATTCAATATCCAGCCATTTTTTTTGATGATGATGGGCAGTTTACTTTTGGATTAGTTTTATACTCAAATATTAATCATTTGGTAAAACAAGATTTTGAACCTGTTTTAACTGTAATTAACTACTCGAACAGTCAAAATTTGCAGTTTAATTGTTATAATTCTAGTCAATTGATTCAAAACGAAAACATATTTCCAAAAGTATCTAAGCGAGAAAATGAAGTAATCGTACTTTTGAGTCAAGGTAAAAGCAGCAAACAAATTGCAGATATTTTGGGTATATCCAAAAATACTGTTGATAATCATCGACAAAGATTATTAAAGAAATTTGAAGTAACTTCATCAGCGGAATTAGTTATCAAATATTTGAAAATCTAAAAAGTGCCTTTAGTGATAAATCACTATTTTTATTTATCTTATATTTTTACTGTTTTGTAAAAATATTGAAAGTATGAAAGGTGCATTTAGTTTTATTTTTATTATATTTTTTCTATTCAATTCATGTAAAATAATGAAAATTTAAACCCGAATTTGAAAAAGGAATTTTGGATAAAATCTAGTTTCAAAGAAAGGGATTATAGAATTTGGGTTTATTTGCCCGAAGGATATAATGCAAATGCAGAAGAATATGCGAGTATTTATGTACTCGATCCTGATGATGCTTGCGAAGGAGATAGCACAAATATTACTTTTGTAGCTAAAAAATGTCAAACGTATAGTAAGAAATATAACAAACGAAATGTTGTAGTTTTTGGAATCAGACAAGGCGATTATAGAGAAATAGATTACACTCCAACAGCTTACAATGTGGGTGGACTACAAGGCGAGGGTGGTGCAAATAAATTTTTGAGTTTTATAGAAAAAGAATTGTTTGACACCGCTCGTTTTTATTTTAATGTATCCAAAGAAAGAAGTAAAAGAGCCATTTTAGGACATTCTTTGGGTGGACTTTGTGGTTCTTATGCTTTTACTGCTTTTCCAAACGCTTTTGGAAACTATTTATTATTAAGTCCAAGTTTGATTTATGATAATGACATAATCTTACAATTTGAGCAAAAAGAAAGACAAAATTTAATAAAAAACAAGAATTTAGTTTTTTTGGCTGCAGGTAGCACCGAACCAAACATGTTGCCGATTAACACCCTAAACGAGCGAATAAAAAAATATTATACTAGCACAAACTCCCTTTTATATATTTCTCCAGGTCGTGGACACAATAGTTCAAAAGTAGATAATATTGAAAATGCACTAGACTTTTATTTCAAAAATCAATAATTATGACAAAAAATATAATCATAGTTTTATGCTTTTTTTCGACATTTATATATGCGCAAGATAGCACAAAAATAAAATATGTATATAGTAAGCTCAGCGTTGAGCCAGCTTTAGGAACAAGAGTTAGTTCGATGATTGGAGCTGTTGATTTGCAATTGTCTGGCTTGGTACAATATAATTTGCATCCAAGATTTCATATTTTAAGCCACACCGCCATTTCGTATGATATTATAAAATACCCCATTTTTAATTCGGTAAGTATAAATCATAGCATGACAATATTCCAAAAAATAGGTTTTGGAACTTCGTTTTATACCAAAAAAATGGCAAACTCCTTAAATTTTGTTTTAGGAATAAAATATTTTACCTACTCTGCCGAAACCAACAACGAAAGTTTAGAAGATAAAATTCCTGTTCAAATCAATGTTTTTTCCCCTGATTATGGGCTTATGTACAACTTAAAAGTTGGCAGAAAAAAATACTTTTTTTCTGGAAGGATATATGCACCAGTTTTTAATGGCAAATGGTTTTTTTTAGAAAATGCAAATATTGAATTAGGTTTTGGAATAAGGTTAAAATAATTTAATTAACGAGAGTCAAGTTATATTCCTGTCATCAATAAATTTTAAATTAGTAATAATTTTAATTATATATTATAAAAAATTAAGATTCATTTTATCATTTTCAAACCCCAACATGCACATTTTCAACTGCTTTTTTGTACACTTTTTCATAAAGTGGTAAAATCTTTGTGATGTCAAATTCTTTGGCACGAGCCAATGCGGCTTTTTTGAATTTCGTTAGATTTTCGTCTTTTAGCACCCACAATGCATTTTTTGCCATGTCATCCACATCGCCAATATTACTCATAAAGCCACTCACTCCTTGAATATTTAATTCTGGAATGCCTCCAGCATTTGATGAAATCACGGGTACTTCACAAGCCATTGCTTCGAGTGCCGAAAGTCCAAAACTTTCTGATTCTGAGGGTAATATAAACAAATCACCTACCGACAAAACTTCTTCAACCACATCAAGTTTTCCCAAAAAACGCACATCATCGCACATGTGCATCTCTCTGCACATAGTTTCTGCCATTTGCCTTTCGGGACCATCGCCAATCAAAATTAATTTTGCTGGAATCGCGGCTTTAATTTTATAAAAAACTTGCATCACATCTTGCACACGTTTAACTTTTCTAAAATTAGAAGTGTGAATAATTAATTTTTCGTCATTCGGACAAATTGCTTTTTTGAAATGATCTTTTTTTTGTTTCGAAAAACGTGTTAAATCAATAAAATTTGGAATTACTTCAATATCACGGGTGATGTCGAAATGTTTGTAAGTATCGTTTTTCAAATCCTCAGACACCGAAGTTACAATATCTGATTGATTTATACTAAACGTAACCACAGGTTCGTACGATGGATTTTTACCTACAAGCGTAATATCTGTGCCGTGCAAAGTTGTAATTACTGGAATTTCGATGCCTTTTGTTTTCAAAATTTGCTTTGCCATATACGCAGCCGATGCATGCGGAATAGCATAATGCACATGCAACAAATCGAGTTTTTCGTACTCAACCACATTTACCATTTTGCTTGCCAAAGCCAACTCGTAAGGCGTGTAATCAAACAAAGGGTAACTGTAAGCATCTACTTCGTGATACGAAATATTTTCATTAAAAAAATCTAATCTACCTGGTTTTGAGTAGGTAATAAAATGTACATGATGTCCGTTTTTTGCCAATGCTTTGCCCAATTCCGTTGCCACAACTCCACTTCCACCAAAGGTTGGATAACACACTATACCTATATTCATTTTTTAAAAATATTAACCTATTTGTTTTAAAACCTATTTTTGTATAATTATGTTCCAAATACTAAGAATTACTTTAAAACATCAAAATATACTTTTTTGAAAAAATCAATATGAAAACCAAAAATAATGAACAAAATATTTATGCTAATCGACTGAGAGTGAGGGTTTGCGGCATACTAATTTTAGAAAATAAAATATTACTAGTAAAACACAAAAGTATTACTAAATTAGGCACATTTTGGGCTCCACCAGGTGGCGGTTTAGAATTTGGCGAAACAACTGAAAATGCTCTAAAACGTGAATTTTTGGAAGAAACAGGTTTGGAAATCGAAGTTGTAAAATTTTTGTTTGTAAATGAGTTTTTAAATCCTCCTTTGCATGGAATCGAACTCTTTTTTGAAGTTAAAAAAACAGGTGGAATTTTAAAAACAGGATTTGATCCAGAAATGGATTTGGAACATCAAATTATAGAAGAAACCCGATTTGTAGACTTAGATCAACTCTCAACACTTTGGCATTCAGAAAATTATCATGCTGTTTTAAAAAACATGAAAAGCAATAAAAAAATATTTTATGTGAATGGTCTGTAAATTCTATATTACAATTTTGATGTTTTCGATAATATTTTAAAAATAATCAATTTAATCAGTACTTTTGTTACTTACAAAGCATACAAAATGGAAGGTTTAATAATGGCAGCACAGCTTATTCTGGGCTTGTCGATTTTAGTAACATTACACGAATTAGGGCATTTTATTCCTGCCAAATTATTTAAAACAAAAGTCGATAAATTCTATCTTTTTTTCGATTTTCTTTTTCCACGACAAGATTTGCTCAATTTTTCGCTTTTTAAAATCAAAAAAGGAGATACCGAATATGGCATAGGGTGGTTTCCGCTTGGTGGATATGTAAAAATAAATGGCATGATAGACGAGTCTATGGATAAAGAATTTTTAAAATCTGAGCCAAAACCTTACGAATATCGCTCCAAAAAAGTTTGGCAAAAATTGATAATTATGCTAGGTGGTGTTTTTGTAAATTTAGTAACAGGAGTTGTAATTTTTATTGCACTTACTTATTACTTAGGCGAAAATTATTTGCCAGCCAAAGAAGCAAAATATGGTATCGTTACACACGAACTAGCCGAAGAAATTGGACTAAAAACAGGAGATAAAATACTCAAAATCAACGGAAAAGAAATGGAACGATTCTACGACCATCTCGATCCAGATGTGTTTCTAGAATCTGGAAGTTATTACACTATCGACAGAAATGGAACGCAAATGGATGTTTTTATTCCTTCGGATTTTATAAACAAATTATCGGATAAAAAATACAAAAACTTACCTTTTATTGACCCAGCAATGCCATTTAAAGTGGGCAAAGTAGTTGCAGGCTTTCCTGCCGAAAAAGCGGGCTTAAAAGCCGATGATATTATCACAGCCATTGATTCGACAAAAATTTCATTTTTCCACGAATTGCAAAAAGTTTTAACAAACAAAAAAAGCCAAAACGTTACAATTTCAATTCTTAGAAACAACCAGCCAATGGCATTAAATTGCCAAGTAAACGAAGAAGGCAAACTGGGTTTCGAAGTACAAAGTTTATTGAAATACGAAACACACAAATTTGGACTTTTAGAATCTATGGGCAAAGGCACTGTAAAGGCATTTTCGTTTGTAGTGGTGCAAGCCAAAGGCTTCAAAAAACTATTTTCTGGCGATATAGACCCTTCAAAATCGCTTAGCGGACCAATAGGAATGGCTCAACAATTTGGTGGAAACTGGGATTGGATTCGTTTTTGGACCTTAACTGGTTTATTATCCATGGTTTTGGCGTTTATGAATTTATTGCCAATTCCAGCACTCGATGGCGGACACGCATTGTTTTTGTGTTACGAATTGATTTCGGGTAGAAAACCATCAGACAAATTTTATGAAATTTCGCAACGAATCGGAATGGCAATTTTACTTTCCCTGATGGTTTTTGCCATATTTAACGATGTAATTCGTTTGTTTTAAAAAACTAAAAATGATTTTATTTTGATACACTTTTTGTGTATTGATTTAAAATAATTTTACTCTTCATCAAAATCTTTCATATCCTTTATTTCGCCTTTTTCGTCATAAAAAAACCATTTTCCTACTGTTACATCTTGTTCGTAAAGTCCTTCGGCTTCGAGCTTACCTGATTTGTAATAATATGCCCAAAATCCATCTTTCTTACCGTTTACCATCATGCCTGAAGATGTTAATTCGCCAGTGTCATAAAAATATTTCCAAACTCCAATTGCTAAACCATCTTTAAAATTTCCTGTTGCATTTATAGCTCCGTTTTCGTGGTAAGTTATTCGCGTTCCAGTACCATTTTTCAAACTTCCTTTAGGTAATTTTTTATGGTTTGGTAATTTAAAATCGCTGATATTCAATAGTTTACCCATTTGCCAAATTTCATTTTGAATAGTATCACCTGATGCCCAAAAATCTATCCAAAGTCCATCTTGCATTCCATTTATATATGAACCAATGCTGATTAATTTTTGATTTGAGTTGTATTCTTTCCATTGGTTTTGTTCCATTCCAAAAGTATATAAACCTTCGTATTTTAGGTTTCCATTTTCGTGAAACATTTTCCAAAAACCTTGTTCAAAGCCATCTAAAAATTCGCCTTGCATGGCAATTTTTCCGTTTTCGTGGTATCCAATCCAACCACCATGTTTTTTTCCTTCTTTATAAAAACCTGTTGAAGACACACTACTGTCTCGGTAAAATTCTACCCATTTTCCGGTTTGTTTTCCTTGTTTATATGAGCCAATGGCAGCCATATTTCCGTTGTCATAAAATTCAAGCCAATCGCCTTCTTGCAAATCATTCACAAAATTTCCTTCAGAAAGAATTTTTCCATTTTCGTAATATTCTCGCCAAATACCATCTTCTTTTCCGGCTTTGTAATTTCCTTTTTCTTTAAAACCACCCGTTTCAAAAAACGATATAAATTCTCCATCTTCGATGCCATTTTTATAATTTGTAAGTTGTCTAAATCTGCCATTTTCAAAATAATCGTAACTTATTCCTTCTAGTTTTTCGTTTTTATATTTTTTCTCGAAAAGTAATTTTCCAGATTTATAATAACCTTTTGCAAGCGAATCTATTACTCCATTTTTATAGCTGTATTCAATGTATTTTTCTGATGTGGGATAATATAAAATCCGTGTACCATTTCCATCTTTTAAGTTTCCACGTGGCAGCGATTTTCCTTTTGGGTCGTAATAATTACTAATATTTAAAAGCTTTCCGCTATCTCTAATTTCGAGTTGTTTGAGTTGATTATTATTGTAAAAAAACTTTTGTTCGCCATGAAATTTGCCATTTTGATATGTTTTTTCGGATAATTTTGCCCCATTTTCATAAAAAGCCGACCACAAACCTGTTTCGATTCCATTCAAAAAAGAACCTGTTTGAACAAGTTTTCCTTTTTCTGAAAATTCTTTCCAATCACCTGTTTCTTTGCCATTGTTAAAAAAAGAAATACTTTGGATTTTTCCAGACGGAAAATAAAGCTTCGCTTCGCCATTTAATTGCCCATTTTGGTAAATTTTTTCGGTTTTTTTTAAGCCAGTTGGATAAAATTCAGTCCATTTTCCAGTTAAAATACTGTCTTTGTAAACACAAATTAATTTCGGTTTTGTGTTAGGATAAAACTCTTTTGTGGTATCGTTTAAAACATCTTTTTTGTATGTCGAAATAGATTTTATAGCTCCATTTTCATAAAATTCTTTCCACGTACCATTAATGTTATCATCCTGATAATCAATTTGTTCTTTAGGTTTACCGTCAGCATAATTATATAACCAAGTGCCTTGTTTTTTGCCATTCAAAAACACGCCTTTGCTTTTTATAATTTTTGTAGAATCGAAGTAAAAAACTTTTTCTTGCGAAAAAACGGGTTCAAATATCCCAAAAGACAGAAAAATACATAAACAACTATATTTCATTTTGAATGCTTTATTAGTCAAATGTAGTGTTTATCCATTAATTTGACAAAAAAGTAAAAATAGTGTGGTTGCTGTTAGAATTGCAAGAAAAAAGATTCGTGAATTTATAAAATTAAAATTAAACAATGTTGTAACTAACCATCCTAAAACCTTGATTTGAGCAAAATTTATATTACTAATTACGAATTAATTTACAAAAATTACAAAAAAACTCTATTGTTTCCTTCTAATAGTTCTGCATTAAACTTATCATAAAAATATTTGTAAGCATTTTGCTTTGATGGCATGGCTGGTCGAGATGGCTTGTAACTCCAGCATTGAACCAAAATTCGTTTTTGAATTTCTAGAATAGCATTGTTTTCAAGACAATAGATAATTGTATCTTCAAGTTGCTTATTTATAGTTGTTTTATGTGCATTTCTATTCCTAAATGTATCTTTTATTTCTACAATGCAAAACTCATTTTTAGATATTATTGCGAAATCTGCCCTGCCTTCACCTTGGTTTTCATTGTCAAAAAGCAAACATTTGTCAATGGCTAGAAAATATAATTCTGTATAATTTGGATTGCTAGCGAGAAAATGAAAGTCATCATATTCAATAATAATACATTTTGAATTATTTTGATCTAAGATTTTAGTTTCAAGATTATTTGTGATTTCTAATAAACACTGATTTGATTCACAAATTGGAAATGCTTTTTGAATAGTTTTGGCTATCATTTTTTATACAATTCCATTAAGTTATAAAAATCTTGCATAATGATTTCAGAAGCAGAATCTAATAAAGATTCTGCAATCATCTTTGTTTCTCCATCAAAAATGGAACTTGCATAGCCATCTGCGAGATTGTATGCAGCAAATTCTTCTGGATTGATCCACGATTTTTTGGGTATAATTTTGCTTACCTCTTCCTCTGAACCTAGTTTTTCGGCAGTTTGAAATGCTAAAAGTAAATTATTGAGCGAAGTTAAAATATATGGACTATGCGTTGTGATTATTAACTTGTTTGATAATTGAAGATCTTGGTTGCTATTTGTGCATTTTTGAGCCAAAATATAAAGAAATTTTTGCTGCATATCAGGAAAAAGATTAAGTTCTGGCTCTTCTACAACAAACAATTTGGCTTGATTTTTTATTTCTCTATTATTTTCAATTACAAGTATTAATGGAATTGTTGATTGAAATCCACTTGAAGTATATTTTAATAAAATTTCCTTATTATTTTCTATTTTAATTATATCTCGTTCTTCTCTATATTCATAAGAAGCATTTAAAAAGCCAATATTTATTTTTTTTAGTATTGCTCTAGCTTTTTCAAATTCTGCAACAAAGTTTAAAATTGGTTTTGGAATTTGGATGTTATTAACAATAAGTCCCGCTAAAGAACCAATAGCATAAGATGTAAAAGAACGTTCGGCAGGAATATAAATTGGATAATTTATTTCATTGAGTATTTTATCTGTCTTTTCTTTGAAAGATATATCTGAAAACAATTTTTTTTCTATATCATAAAATGATTCTGCTTTATTTCTATTTTCTAAAATTTGGACATGAATATTGTATAATTCAGAACTAATTCCTTGAAGCTTAAAATCACCAAATGAAATAACAGTTTCTTTTTTTTCAATTTTAAAATGATAATAAATTCCCAAGAATTCAATGTAAGAATCGTTTTCTAAAAAGCTCTCAATTAAATAATCAGACAATAATTCTTCAAATGCTGAAACTCCTAAGACAAATCTTCTTGAATGAAAAATACTAATCAACTTAGCCAAAACACTTTTTCCAGTAGATTGTGTGCCAATAAAAACCATTGTTTTTTTTAGCTCAATGTCTATTTCTTTAATCGGTCCAAAATTCTTAACAATAAGTCTTTCCATCTTTTTTTAAAATTAGTTCTACCAGCCTACCAGCCCACCTTTACCTACTCAAATACAAATTCCTTTCGCCATATACTTTTTGGAAAAAGTCGTCTTGCAAATCATCGATGAAATAAATGGCTTCGCCAGTTGATTTCATTTCGGGTCCTAATTCTTTATTTACGTTCGGAAACTTACTAAACGAAAATACAGGTATTTTTATAGCATAGCCTTTTTTGACAGGATTAAAATTAAAATCTGCCACTTTATTGGCTCCTAACATTACTTTTGTGGCATAATTTACATAAGGTTCTTGGTAAGCTTTGCAAATAAATGGCACGGTGCGTGAAGCTCTCGGATTGGCTTCTATCACGTATACAATTTCGTTTTTAATCGCAAATTGTATATTTATCAAACCAACTACTTGCATGGCTTTTGCAATTTTAGTCGTAATTTCTTCGATTTGCTTAATCACATTTTCGCTCAAATCAAAAGGTGGAAGCACTGCATTTGAATCGCCAGAGTGTATTCCTGCTGGCTCGATATGCTCCATAATTCCAATAATATACGAATGATTTCCGTCTGAAATGGCATCGGCTTCGGCTTCGATGGCTCCTTCGAGAAAATGATCGACCAAAATTTTATTTTCGGGCATATCTCTTAAAATATTTACCACATGTTGCTCCAATTCCGATTCGTTTATCACGATTTTCATACCTTGTCCACCCAACACATACGAAGGACGAACGAGCAATGGAAATCCTAAATTCTTACCTATCTCAATCGCTTCTTCGGCACTATCTACGGTGTCAAATTTGGGATATGGGATATTCAAATCTTTCAATAAAGTCGAAAATCTACCTCTGTCTTCTGCCAAATCTAAAGATTGAAAACTAGTTCCAATAATTTTAATACCATATTTATCGAGTTTTTCAGCCAGTTTCAAGGCTGTTTGCCCGCCAAGTTGCACAATTACACCTTCGGGTTTTTCATGCAAAATTATTTCATAAATATGTTCCCAAAATACTGGTTCAAAATAAAGTTTGTCGGCAGTGTTAAAATCGGTAGAAACGGTTTCGGGATTGCAATTTATCATAATAGTTTCGTAGCCACATTCTTTGGCAGCCAAAATGCCATGCACGCACGAATAATCAAATTCAATACCTTGTCCGATGCGGTTTGGACCCGAACCCAACACAATAACTTTCTTTTTTGGAGTAACAATTGATTCGTTTTCTAAACCAAAAGTGGAGTAATAATAAGGAGTTTTTGCCTCAAATTCTGCTGCACAGGTATCCACCATTTTGAACACTCTTTTAATATCAAAATCATAGCGTTTTTTGAAAACTTCAGATTCTAAACAATCTACAATATGAGCAATTTGCCTATCTGCATAGCCTTTTTGTTTGGCTTCGAGCATCATTTCTTTTGGAATTGTATCAATATCATATTTCTCCAATTCTTTTTCAAAACTCAACAAATCTTCGATTTGATGCAAAAACCAACGGTCTATTTTTGTAAGATTTTGAATTGTTTTAGCAGGTATTCCTAATTTATAAGCATCGTAAATATGGAAAAGGCGATTCCAACTTGGGTGTTTTAAACTATGCAAAATTTCGTCTTGATTTCTCAATTCTTTGCCATCAGCTCCAAGTCCATTTCTACGAATTTCGAGCGACTGACAGGCTTTTTGCAAGGCTTCTTGAAAAGTTCTGCCAATGCCCATTACCTCGCCAACCGATTTCATTTGCAAACCCAAACTTCTATCAGCACCTTTGAATTTATCAAAATTCCATCGAGGAATTTTAACAATCACATAATCCAAAGCAGGCTCAAAATAAGCTGAAGTTGTTTTTGTGATTTGATTTTTGAGTTCATCTAAATTATAGCCAATCGCCAATTTTGCAGCAATTTTTGCAATCGGGTAGCCCGTAGCTTTCGATGCCAATGCCGAGGAACGAGAAACCCGTGGATTGATTTCAATCACAATGATTTCCTCCGTTTCGGGATGCATCGAAAATTGAATATTACAACCACCCGCAAACATTCCAATTCCGTTCATACACTTGATTGCTAAATCTCGCATTCGCTGATAAGCAGTATCTGACAAAGTCATGGCAGGTGCAACTGTTATAGAATCTCCTGTATGAATACCCATTGGGTCGAAATTTTCTATCGAACAAATAATGATTACATTACCAATATTATCTCTTAAAAGTTCTAATTCATACTCTTTCCATCCAAAAATTGATTGCTCAACCAATACTTCGTGTGTAGGTGAGGCGTGTAAACCTGTGTTGAGAGCAGCATCGAAATCTTCGGGTTTTTCTACAAAACCGCCACCTGTACCACCAAGCGTAAAGGAAGGACGAATAACCAATGGAAATCCTGTTTCTTGGGCAATTTCTTTGCCTTCGAGAAATGATTTTGCGGTTCTGCCTTTGCACACATTTGCTCCTAATTCAAGCATGCGCAACCTAAATTTTTCTCTATCTTCGGTTGTATGAATGGCATCGATATCTACACCAATAATTTCAACGCCATATTTTTTCCAAATGCCAGCTTTATCGCAATCGATACATAAATTGAGAGCAGTTTGTCCACCCATAGTTGGCAAAACGGCATCGATTTTATGTTTTTCAAGAATTTGAACAATATATTTCTTTTCGAGAGGGAGCAAATAAATATTATCAGCCGTAACGGTATCGGTCATGATAGTGGCAGGATTGGAGTTGATAAGCGTAACTTCAATGCCTTCATCTCGGAGCGATCGAGCCGCTTGCGAACCTGCATAATCAAACTCACACGCCTGACCGATGACAATTGGACCACTTCCTATGATTAAAACCGACTTTATTTTATTATTTTTAGGCACTATATATATATGTGTTAGGTTTTGGCAAAAATATTTTTTCTAAACAAATTGTGCAAAGGTAAATTATTTTTGGAAATACAGGTATTAAAAAATTATAAAGGAGATAAAAAGGTAAAATTGGCGGTGGAATTTATTATTATTTGAGTTTTTAAAATCTCACATAAGCACATAAATTTGTGCTAGTAAAATGGTCAAATTTTCCAGTTTCGGGATAATACTCTGTTAGTTTTCCTACAACAACTGCATATTTTTGTTCTAAGCTAAAGCCAAAGTTTTTTGTAATTTCATTTATTATTCCAACTTTAGCTGAAATGTTTCCAGCTGGCAAAGAGTAAAATGAACTACCACCCGTTGAAATGCTATGAGAATGTATCATATAATCTACTCCCATGCCAATTCCCCAATAAAAATATAGTTTTTCGCCAATTAATGGGATTTCATTTCTAAAACTATAGTGCAAAGTAATTATTTGTAAATTGCTAAGAGTTAGTATTATGTCCTTATCTTGATAAGTATTATTATTGTTATCAAAAATGGTTTCTTTGCCAATCACAAAACTTGCAGCCGAAGGTTGAAAACTTGAATACCCAAGTAAAATGCCACTCGAAACATATCTATTCATGGCTTCAGATTTTGTACGTTTTCTGTTTGTATATTGCAAAGCATAGCCAAAAGTAGGGTTGTATTTGCTTCCAAATTCTCCCAACCAAACTTGATAAAAGGGTGCAAAACCAATTTCATTATTTTTATATATTTTTTTGGCATTCGAATCGAATGCCAAAAAAACAGACATAGCCAATAAAATCTTTACTAAAACAGTTTTAAGGTTCACTAAAGTTTACTTTTTTAATTTTTGATAATCTTTAATTTCCTCTTGAATATTTTTCAATAGTTTTTCTTGAATAAAATAATTTCCAAATGTAGAACCAGCACTTTTTACCTTATTATAAAATAAAATTTTACCTTCATGATTTACGATTTCAAAAAAGCCTGGTAGTGCAATTTCATTGTCAGAATAATTACAACTTACAGAAACATAGACAGCATTAGTATCAACTTCTTGAACATTAAATAAATCCAAACATGTTTTAATCTCAAACTTATATGGAAATTCGTTTTTCATTGATTTCGTATCGTAATTTTCGTGTATAGCCTCTTTTAAGAATATAAATTTACTATTAATAACTTTATTTAAGTTATTAATACTTGTTTCTTTTCTTGCTTTTTCATCGTCAACTTCTTTACCTGTTAATGCTTCAATTTCAATTTTTTTTATACCATAGTTTATTGCTTGTATTGCAGTAGATAAATTTAGTTTGCTAGGATATTTATTCATTAATGAGGCTTTTTTAAAAGGATTTTTTATTAATAAATCCCCATAATCTTCAATTAAATTTAAAAATAATAAAACACTTATTTGATTCTCAGAATTAGTTTTTTTATTCCGAATTTCATCTTTTTCTATATTTGTAACTTAATTGAAAGGAAAGAAAAAATAATTAAAGCCTCTACCTGGTAAATCATTTCCAGTTACAGCCAGCATATTCAACACCAAATAACTTTTATCTTTCGTTTTTTTTATGGCTAAAATCTCGTTGTTGGTTTTAAATTCGATTCCGCTTTTTCCAAAAGTGGCATATTTGGTCAAAACTTCTTTTATGTTTTCATTATATTTGGTTATTACATTCAAATAGGCTTCTTTGTCTTCAGGTTTCATTTTAGCAACCAAATCAACATTTGGTTCTTCAATCAAAACCAAAACTTTTCTTTTAATGGTTTCGGCTGGGTCTTCTTTTTTTAATTGTTCTGCAAAAACAAAAGATGATGTAGTTAATAATAGTACGGCAATACTTTTCTTAATAAAGTTCATAATTAGATTGTTGATGTTAAATTTTTTTTGCAATATATATATATCAAAAATAATACAAAAATTTAATTCACTAGATTGTAATATTTTCTAATTATATATCAAATCTAGTTTTTGAATTACAAATGAAATAGTTTGGATTGCATAATTTTATTTTTATTTGCATTTTTGATGTTCTATAAACAAAATCAACATATTTTTATAGTTTTGCAAACCAAACTTAGCATTAGATTATTTTGCAATCGTTTCCATTATTATCTTTACTTGTTTTTTTTCCTATTTTAATTAGCTTAGTGCTTGTTTTTTTAACAAATCCAAAAGCTATTCGGTGGATTGCCATTTTTACTTGTGTTTTTGAATTGGCAATTGGCGTAGTTTTATACCTCAATTTCGATACGCAAGTTGCTAATTATCAATTTGTTGAAAAATTTGATTGGATTACACTTTCGCTCGGCAAAACGAGCCAACTTTCAATCGATTATATTTTGGCAATTGACGGTATTTCGCTGCCATTAATTTTGATGTCTATTCTTGTTTTTTTGGTTGCCACGTTTGCATCTTGGTCTATCAAATCGAACATAAAAGGCTATTATGCACTCTTGATGTTGCTTTTAGGCACCGTTTTGGGCTGTTTTATGGCTTTAGATTTGTTTTTATTCTACTTGTTTTTTGAATTTATGCTTTTGCCCATGTATTTCTTGATTGGAATTTGGGGTGGCGAGGGCAGAGAAAAAGCGGCATTAAAATTTTTGCTTTACACACTTTTTGGTTCTGTTTTAATTTTGATTTCAATTATTGGTTTATATCTCTCGGGAACCGACCCAGTTGCAAGTGTTCCAGAAGCGATGCGAGTTTTTACATTTCGTATCGATTTTTTGTCTGATAATTTGAACATTATTCCTGATAGTATTTTGTCGCTTTCTTCTAGTTACAAGTTTTTTGGGCTTGGATTGCGAAACTGGGCTTTTATATTTTTGATGATTGGTTTTTTGATTAAACTTCCAGCTGTGCCGTTTCATACTTGGCTGCCCGAAGCTCATGTGGAAGCTCCAACACCTGTTTCGGTAATTTTGGCTGCTGTTTTACTCAAAATTGGTGCTTATGGTATGTTTAGAATTGCGTATCCAATTTTTCCAGAAATGGCTACATTATATGCCACACCGATTGCAATTGTTGGCATGATTTCGATTTTATATGCTGCTTATTGTGCATTAGCCATGACAGATTTAAAGAAAATGATTGCATATTCTTCGATTTCGCACATGGGATTTGTGCTTTTGGGATTGGCATCAGGCACAACCGAAGGTGTAAGTGGAGCTTTGTATCAGCTTGTTAGTCATGGATTTATATCGGCTGCTTTGTTTTTGATAGTTGGTGCAATTTATGAACGAACACATGACAGAAATATTATCAATCACAAAGGCTTAGCAAATCGGATGCCAAAACTCACGGCTGTGGTTGTGATTAGCTTTTTTGCTTCTTTAGGCTTGCCTGGCTTTTCGGGATTTGTTGCCGAAGCATTGGTTTTTATGGGCAGTTTCAAAACCTTACATTTTGCAACTTGGATTGCCATTGCATCAACTTTAGGACTGATTTTAGGCGCTGCATATTACCTTTGGGCTTTGCAACGCATGTTTTTTGGAAAATATTATATCAAACCAGGTTTAATCACAAATCCTATCGAGGATATTTCTACTAAAGAAATTTTGGCGTTTATACCCTTATTGTTTTTTGTTTTACTTTTAGGAATAATGCCAAGTTTATTAACTGATATATTTAATAGCAGTATAACTCGTTTTTTAGATTTTTTTTAATTTAAAAGCCTGATTTATAGTGATTTAGAAATATACTCGGCTATATCCAAAACTTTAACTTCGCTTTCTTTTTCTTTGTTTTTTACACCATCAGTCATCATAACCATACAAAACGGACAAGCTGTGGCAACATAATCGGCACCCGTTCCCAAAGCCTCTTCAATGCGTTCGATGTTGATGTCTTTTGTGCCTTTTTCGGGTTCTTTAAACATTTGTCCACCACCAGCACCGCAACACAAACCATTTCGTTTGCTGCGTTTCATTTCTACTAAATCGGCATCAAGTATTTCGAGTACTTGGCGTGGAGCTTCATACACATTGTTAGACCTGCCCAAATAACACGAATCGTGGTAAGTGATTTTTTTACCTTTAAATTCGTTGGCATCCGAAAGTTTTATTTTGCCCGAATTTATCAATTCTTGAATCAATTCTGAGTGATGAATAACCTCGTAATTTCCACCCAAATCGGGGTATTCGTTTTTGAGTGTATTGAAACAATGCGGACAAGCAGTTACAATTTTTTTAACATTATAGCCATTTAAAACCTGTATGTTTTGTACTGCTTGCATCTGAAACAAAAATTCGTTTCCTGTTCTGCGAGCAGGATCACCCGTGCAACTTTCTTCGCTACCTAAAACGGCATAGTTTATGCCCACATGGTTTAAAATTTTTATAATCGAAAGTGTAACTTTCTTATATCTATCGTCAAAAGAACCCGCACAACCAACCCAAAAAACAATATCAGGATTTTTGCCTTGTGCAATCATTTCTGCCAATACAGGTACATTTTCCATGTTTTTATCTTTGAGTTAAAATAATTAAAATAGGTATAATGTTTTTCAGATATAGTTTACCTGATTTATAAAAAAATGTTTTAGGTTTTGAATGAAAATACGATTGAAAAAAGTTAAAATTTCAACGAATCGGTCAAAATCTCATTGCTCAAATTCAATTCACGGTCTTTTAATGTGATTTTGAATTTTACGGTTTTGCCCTTCAAGATTTGTGCTAAAGCTCCAGCCGTAATATTATACGTTAATAAGCCAGAAATTGGGCTTTTTCGATCTTCATTTCCTAACCGTGGGTATCTGCCAAAACTTCCTTTGCGAAATAAAGAATCGAGCTGATATGTTTTTTTAAATACAGCTTGTACTCTTTTGCTGTTTTGAAGCGTTTCGGTCAAACAATTCGGAATGTCTTTACATTCAGAAAATGTACCTGTAGCGTTTTTGAAAAGTATGCTAGCGTAATAATTGTAATAATTAATATTTGTGATAGCAGAAATGGTATCAATAATGTTAATTACCATTTTGTCTTGATTCGGATTTTGTGGATCGTTTACAAATGTGGTATCATAAACTTTTACTTCAACATAATCGGGATCAAATTTCCCAGTAATATCGTTTTCGTTCAAGCCCATATCGCCATCGCCATCTGTAAAATTTAAGTTCACAATAATGTTTTGTGAAGTGGCATCATAGCGAATTGCATTAAAAGTTATCTGCGGTTGAAGCGGATAGTTTGGGTCTTTGCACGAATATAAAAATCCAAAAACGCATATTAAAACAATAAATCGCATGGATTTAAAATTAATTTTTAGTGTACAAGTTGTAAAATAGACTCAAATAATGCTTGTCCGTCTGTGTTTTTTAAATCCGAATCTACTGCACGTTCTGGATGTGGCATCATTCCAAAAACATTTTTAGTTTTATTACACACACCAGCTATGTTTTTTAGCGAACCATTTGGATTTGAATTATCTGTAATTGAGCCATTTACATCGCAATATTTAAAAATAATTTGATCGTTATCTTCGAGTGATTTTATGGTACTATCGTCTGCAAAATACCTGCCATCGCCATGTGCAATTGGAATATTATAGGCTTTATTAAATTCCATATTTTGCGAAACCAATGCCGTTTTTGAAACTGGCGTGATAAATTGATTTTGGCAAATAAACAATCTGCCTGTATTGCGAATTAAAGCTCCTGGAAGCAAACCTGCTTCGGTCAGAATCTGAAAACCATTGCAAACACCCATCACATATCCACCCGAATTTGCATGCGAAATCACACTTTCCATAATAGGCGAAAAACGTGCAATTGCACCCGAACGCAAATAATCGCCATACGAAAAACCACCTGGCACCATAATAAAATCGCAACCTTTTAGGTCTTTATCTTTATGCCAAAGTTTGGTTACAGATTGTCCCATCACTTCGCCAAGCGCATAAACCATATCTTCGTCACAATTTGAGCCAGGAAATACAATTACACCAAATTTCATCGTTTATTATTTTCTTTTTAAATGTTGCTTTGCAAATATACACTTTTGAAAAAGATTTCAAAAGTGTATATTTTGAATTTTTGCTTTGATTAGTTTATATAAAAAATTAGAATATTATTTATGTTCTTTAGCGCAAGCGTCCGCTTGTGTTCTAATGGTTCAACTATTTAAGTCTTTTAAATATTATGTTTGTTGGTGTTCTTTTCACCAACAAAACTTTTTCAATCTATGCAATGTTTAAAAATCCAAACTCCGAAGAAGTATCATCGGTTCTTTGAACCATTTCAACCGAAGGTACAAAAATTTAATTTACTTTTTCTAATTCTACTCTATGGCAATTGGCACATTAGACATTATTTAAAGACTAAAATCAACATAATTTAAAAGCATTAGCCCATTTTTTTTACCATTTCTTTAAACACTTTTCCTCTATGTTCAAAATTATCATACAAATCATAACTCGCACAAGCTGGGCTTAAAAGAGCTACATCGCCTTCTATTCCTAATTCTAAACACCATTTTATGGCTTCTTCCATGTGTTGCGTTTCTCTAATTTCGGGTATTTTTCCTTTAAAAGCGGTAAGTATTTTTTCGTTATCTTTTCCAATACATATCAATGCTTTTACATGGTTTTTTACTAATGTTAATAGCTGTTTGTAGTTATTGCCTTTGGTATCTTGTCCGCCAGCAATCCAAATCAACGGTTCTGAAAAAGTTTCTAAAGCCACTGTTACTGCACCAACAGTGGTAGCTTTGCTATCGTTTATAAATGTAATTCCATTAATAACGCCACATTTTTCTTGGCGATGTTCGGGTGGAGTATAGGTTTCTAAAGCACGTTCTATTTTATTTTTTTCTATATTTAAAACCGAAGCTATAGTGCTGGCAACCATCATGTTATACAAATTATGTGTGCCTCTAATGTTTGTAACTTTAGAAATATCAATTTCGGTTTCTTGGTTGTTTAGTTGAATCAAAATCGATTCTTTTTCTACTCCACAAGTGCCATCAAATTCGTCTGGAAAAACAGAAAAAGGCAATTCAACGGCTTCGGTATCAATTTCAACTAATTCGTTTTCTATTAATTCTGAATCTATTCCATAAATAAAGTAACAATTTTTATCCATATTTTGTAACATTCTAAATTTTGATGCCACATATTTTTCGATTTTATAATCATATCTATCCAAATGATCGGGAGTGATGTTGGTTATCACTCCAATATCTGCTTTAAAATCATACATATCATCGAGCATAAACGAACTAATTTCAAGCACATAAATTAGGTTGCTTTGTGGCTTATTTTTGATTTCATCTAAAACCAATTCGGCAAAACTAAAACCAATATTTCCTGCTACACGCACATAGCAACCTGCTTCTTTCAAAATATGGTAAGTCAAAGATGTGGTGGTGGTTTTGCCATCTGTACCTGTGATACAAACCATTTTTCCTTTGCTATATCTACCAGCAAACTCAATTTCGCCTATAATTTTAATTTTTTGCTTTATGGCTTTTTGTATAATTTCAGATTTTTTTGGGTCGATACCCGGACTTTTTATAATTTCTGAAGCTACTAATATTTTTGATTCTGTATGTTTTCCTTCTTCAAAATCAATTTTTTCGTCTATTAATTTCTGACGATGATTTGGTTTTAATGTTCCTGCATCCGACAAAAAAACTTCAAAATTTAAGTATTTTGCTAATAAAGCAGCCCCAACTCCACTTTCGCCACCACCGAGAATTACAATATTTTTAGACATTTTTAGATAGACGTTTTTAAGATTTCAATCTTGATAATTTGGAATAAATTTATGTTTTTAGAATTCTGGCTTTTATATCAACAAAGGTATAATAAATCATATAAATTACGACTAATTAAAAAAATCTATCATGGTTGATTGTGGCTAAAATATTTTCCAGATTATAATTCAGATTTAAAAATCTCCAAAATCATTCCAAAAGCTAATCTAATTCTAATCGCAAATAAGGTTGAATTATTGCTCCAAATCCAGCATAAAATCGAGCTAATGTATCTATTGATGAGCCTTCGAAATCAATTACAAAATCTGTTTGAGCATACTTTTTAATTACATAATCGAGTAAAAAATGGTTTGAACCTATTTTTTTTCCAGCTTCGTTTGCTGCACCCATTGCATAAGTAATTCTGTTTTCGTGAATAAAGAAAATAGCTGCACATAGCGTTTTGTTTTCTTTCTCAACTGTTAAAGTAAAACATTTTTGTTTTTCTATTGCTGTTTGGCAAACTTGTTGAAAGTTTTGGATTTCTTTTTTTGAAATAGATTTGAAAACATGTGCCACATTTTGTTGATAAAATGCAATAACATTTGATACAGAAAGTTGATTTTCTGCAACATTTACTTGGTTTTGAATCGCCTTTTTTATATTTCTACGATGATTTTCTGTGTATGATTTATATAATTCTGGATACGAATAAGCAAGTTCTAAAATAAAATTATCTCTTTTAATAGTTTTGAAATCATTTAAAAACAGATTATTTGAATAATTACAATTTACAAAAGATTTAAAAAAGGTTTTAGGAATTTGATTAAAAAAGACTTTAAAATCATCTTTTGAAATTTGTTTTTGGCTAAACAAACCCAATTGTTGCACAAAATTTGGCTGATTTATTTTTACAAAACCCAATCTTTTTTTGAAACAAAGCGGAAAAACTGCTTGATAATCATCTTCTATTAGTGCCATCCAGTTTTCAGAAATTTGGTCTAAATACCAAGATTGGGCATAAATCAAAGGTGAGTGCGAATGATTGATGCAAAAATCCCATTGCTCACGGTTTATTTCAGCAGACTTGTATAGCTTAATCATCAAGCAAAAAAGCAAAAAAGTAGCATCAATAAAAAACGGAATTTATTATTTTTTTGTTGGTGCATTTATGGCAAATTTTTCCTTTACAATGATTTCGTAGCCATCTTTAATTAGTTTGTTTTTTACTACATCGGCTGCATCAAGTTCAGGACTTCCAAAAACGATTACGCGATTAAAAACATAACTTTGAGAAGTTTTAAATCGAGATGCACTTCCACCAGATTCAACAGGCTGTACATAAACTTCGTATCCTTGGTTTTTCATTTTAGCCATCATTTGTTGCACATAAGCCAAATTTCTAAAAGAGCCAACTTGAAATGCAAATCCAACAATGGTTTTAGAATTTCCGTCTAAATCATATATTGAATTTACTTCCATTGGTTTGGCAGCACCACTATATACTGGTTTTGTAACCGAAGCAGAAGCATCTTCTGTAGCTTTTTTTTCGGCCATTTTTCGAGCAAATTCCGTTTTTGGCTCATAACTTACAGACTTAACCAAAGTGTCGTTTTTTTCCATTTTCTTATCTGTCATTTCATAGATAATATCATTTTTTTCAGATGCTTTATCTATAAATTCAAAAGTTCCATCTTTGTTTGGAATCGAACGATCTATCACACGATTGTATTTATCAACTAAATCTAAATTTACTTTGTAAGCAGCAATAGTTCTATCCGAAAGTTCTAGTTTTCCTGCCATAAGTCGTGTGCCTTCGGAAGATTTACTTTTGAGCTCATTAAATGGAAAATCAACTCGGTTAACCAAACTATCTCTATTTGTTCTGATTTCGTATTCCATTCTTGATTGAATTTTTGGATTTCCAACATCGTATACCACTTTGTAATTACCTGGTTTGATGTTTGTAAAAGCAAAACTTCCGTTCGATTTTGTAGATTGACGAGATTTTATTGTTTTGCTGTTTTTATCAACCAACATTACGGTTACATTTTCTTTCACGGCATTTTTATCTTTAAATTCTAAAAACCCTTCTACATTGTAAGTCAACGAATCTTTTGAAACATCGTAAGTTGAGTTATGTTGTCCCTTTATTTTTCCTTCATTCACTTTATAAGTAAAATCTGCTTCTTTACAAGGCGGTTGCAGCTCAAAAGCTACATTAAAGTTTCCATTTTCTAAGCCTTTAAAATTAACTTTGCCTTCTTTATCAGGTTTTTGGGTAGCTATTTTATTGCCAAATTCGTCATACAAAACTGCTAAAACAGGGCATGGGCTGGTAGAAGTATCTCTATCCATGTCTATGTTAATTTCTCCATTTTGTGCTGTTACTTGCACATTGTGTTTGGTTCCCTCACGAATATTTACTGCAAAACTAGCCTCACGACTAAGCATTTGAGCAGGTTGAACATCATCATCGGGTGGAGAAAGTGCAATAATTGGATCAGGAACTCTAACTGCATCTGAATCGGTTTCAAACTTCATTTTCTTAAATAGTCTTACCGTAATTCCTGCCTTAAATGCTAATAATCCAAGCGGGTTGTTTTCGTATTTTTCAAAATACTGTTGAATATTAAGTGCATTTACCATTGTGGTTTGCAAAGTTGCTTGTGTGAATAGCGAAATTTTTCGAGAAATTTTTATATCCAAGCCAACTCCTGCAATTGGTCCAATCATGGGTGCCATACGCAGATTTGGGTCGCCAAAATTTTGTGCAACTTGTGTAACTTGTATGCCATTGCCCCCAAAATTTTGATTTAAAATTAAAGTATCAGTTTCGGTAATTGTTGTAGATTTTTGATTATAGTTTACAAATGAACTATTTACTCCTAAAATCAAAAATGGCGAAAACCGAGATTTTGAACTATTTAGCATGGTAATTTTTGCTATTAGGCTCAAATTAAAAGTATTCATAGAATTGAGTTCCCTACTAGAAGCAAAAAAACTTCCATCTGCACCTACCAAAATCCGTTTTTTAAGTTTTAAATAGGCAGCACAACCTATCATTGGACCTGGCTTGAAATCCTGAAAGAGATTTTTTTGTTGCGTAAAAATATCATTATTAGCCAATAAAGCACTTGGAGGAAATATTACCAAACCAAGATATGGATTGATAGAAAGTTTGCGTTCTACTTTTTCTTGAAACACAATCTTCCCTTGCCCAAAACTTATTGTAATAAGCCCTAAATAAATAAGTAAAAAATAATATTTATAATTACTCCTGTTCAATAAGCAGTGATAAAATTTTGTTCATAAGAATAAAAAGCAACTTTTATGCTTGCATATAACGCTCAAAATACATTACACCATTAAACACAAATACAGTTGTAGTAAAAATATAGAAAAAAAACCAAACTTTTTGTTATAAAAAAACTATAAATGTTACATCAAAAAAATTAATCACAAGGGTTAATTCCAATAAAGGTACAAACATCAATGCCTAAATTTACTGATCCAGACCAAACACAATTAGTGCTTGCAGATTCGGCAAAATATTTATAAAACCCTTCGTTTTGAGTAAAGTTTGCATTACCATTTATGTTAGTATTTAAACAATCAAATGCAGCAATTGCAGGAGAAGAAGTAATAGTTTGTACATAAAAAGATGACAAATTTTGTCCATTTAAGGTAATTATAATAGGCAAAATTGAGTTATTCAAAACATCAGTATAAAAAGTAATTTTTCCATTTGGACATTTCGATAAAGATACTGGCGAAGCCACACCTTTTGTAAGTGTAACATTTCCTTGCCAAGCACATCCATCGCTACTTTTAGCGTTATAAACATAGGTTCCAGGATCGTAGTTAAACCATGCAGAGCTAATGTTATCTACAAAATTAGGGACTCCAGTGCCTGTAAATAAATTTATAATAGTTCGCTTTTGAACATTTCCCAGTGTACCAAAATTAGCTACAGTGATAGTAATTGGCATTCTATTAGTTGCAGAAGAGTAAAAAATTAAATTTCCATCGTAAGGTCCAACAACTATTTTTAATTTTATTACTGAACGAACAGGAAGTGCTTTTAATGGACCACTTAATCCAAAATTACTAATATTGATATTGCTAATATTATCAAATTTGTATGCATAAAGCCAGTATAATTGATTGGGATTTGAAACTCTAAATTTATAAACGCCAGGGCTTACTACTGAAACACTATTTGGTGCTAAAACAGATTTTGTTGAACTCTTGTTTCTAAATGCTTCTTCATATTCTAGCTCAGAACTTATTAAATATATTCCATTTTCGAATCCGCTAACAAGCTGACCGGCAGCATCTACAATTGTTAATTCCACTTCAGTATCATCAGGAGTAGAATCTGGTTTTCCACACGAAAACACAAAAAACGATGCAATAAAAATATAAGAAGTATAAAAAATATATTTCACTTTTTGGCTATTCAAAAATCAAATTTTTAACAAACTTTTTATCTCCATCTGCTACTGTTAGTATGTATTTTCCTGATGGAAATTCTTGCCTATCAAACTTAACAATCAATTTTCCCCATTCGTTTTTAGCAAATTTACTGTTTACTAGTTTTCCTTCGGCATTATATACAGTCATTTGAACTGTGTTTTGATAAGGCGATTCGAAATCTACTGTAAATTCTTTTTGAACTGGAATTGGATAAACTGCCACTAATTTTGCATCATTGATTTTTCTAAATTTACTAAAATTAATAGTAGAATCGGTTGATTCAAAAACATATCTTCCAAAAGGCTCAAGCGTGTTATTAATTGGAGTATAAGGTACAGAATACGACACACACTGGTCGATAGTATTTATCTTTACATAATAACTTGCCATAAAATATGGTCTAAATGTTTGATTAGTTTCACCCACAATTGCCCTATGCTGACCATCTGGCGAAATCACATACCATTGATAACTGGCATATACTGCTGTTTTTAGCAATGTATCTTGCGATGCCGAACCTTGTGTTGTAATGATTGGAATGATGTCTTTTCCGCTTAAATCTACCGAAAATGCTGAAGAAAGTAAAACACAGCCTGTGCTATCACCCACAAAAACTTGATAATTACCACTTTTAGTTGGCAAATATTGATTTGATTTTTGATCTCCAAAAGTTCTATTGCCTGTTTTCCAACGATAAACATGAAAAATACCTGTGGTAGATAAAGTATAATGCAAACTACAAGAAGTTTCATTAAAAGAAGTAATTACTGGAAAAGTTTTACAAATCATAGGCTGATGAAAGCCTTGTGTAAAATTATATCCAGAATCTGTACCAGTAAAAACCACCAATTCGCCTATAGTCCACATGTGTGTTTCAGTGCCATTCAAGCCAAAGTTGCCAGCCGAACCGATTGTATGCGGTGCTTCTTTTGCAGGTCTGCCATATTGTGCAAACAATGAATATGAAAAAGTAAATAGTATAAAAATTAGGTTTTTCAATTTTTTAAAAACTCAAATATACATTAATTATTTTTAATCAAATTATGTAACTCATTCCTTTTTTTAAATTTCTATTTTCTGAGTTTTTTGTCAATAAATTTAAAAATATATATTAGTGAAACAGATTGGCTATTTTAGAATATAATTAAAACTAAAATTTAGTTTATGGCAATAATCATACGAACTTCTATAATAATTTGAATATTTCCTAATCTGATTTTAAGTCATTTTATAGTTTTTTTTGAATTAAAAGCTGCTGAATATCTAATATCCAAACACTTAAAACAATACATAATAATATACATAACTTTATGTTTTCGGAAAAGTGTAGATTTATTTTCAAAAAAATGAATTTTTTAATGCCAATGAATGTATATATTTGCAAAAAAGTTCTTTAAAAATTTGGGGCCGACCGGTATTGACAGCAGATGTTGTCGTATGTATAAGCATGTCGGGAGTTGAAGTTATCTCCTGTAAAAAATGACTCTCAAACAATAGCTGGCGAAGAATCTTTTGCCCTTGCTGCTTAATCGGAGTATTAACTAGCTTGTGTCGCGGTACTGATTTATCTTTCATCATCCTGAAAGATTGCGTTTCGTAAAGCTATAAATCGGAATTAAGATAAATAGCTAAGGTGTAGATTGGCCGTTTCCAGCCTGCCTATACTCGAAAATTAACCGGAAACTAAACATGTAGAAGGCATATCGGTTGCTTTGTCTGGACCAGAGTTCGAATCTCTGCGGCTCCACAAAAATTATTTCAAAAGGCTTCTTGTTTTACAGAAGCTTTTTGTGTTTTTATCCTAGAGAGGTGTCCGAGTGGTTGAAGGAGCACGCCTGGAAAGTGTGTATGCGGGAAACTGTATCGAGAGTTCGAATCTCTTCCTCTCTACATTTTTATTATCTATTCTGCACCCATTCCTCTGCCTTTTACCTCCCAAATTTTATATTCTTCAGGCTCGTATTTAGGTTGTATAATTGGCTTACGCATATATTTAGGATCTTCAACCGATTTGTTTCTTCTAAATTTGCGGAGCATTTTCTTACGCAATCTTTCTTTTCCTTTTAACGAATTTTCGATTCTTCCTCCTCTATAAACTGCACTTGGGTGATTGCCTTTGGTTTTTGTGCTAACAATAATATCGCCTTTATAAGAAGTAGCTTTTTTGATTTTCTCCCGATTGCTGTTTTCTTTCGATTTGATTGTTTTTAGTAAAATATCACCAGTGTTTGTGGCAGCAATATGGCTTTCTTCTTTTGCTTTTTGCTGAATAGCTTTTATATCAACAGTGATTTTACCTCTAAAATTTACAATTTTTTCGTTGTTTGTTCGCTCTTTATCTCTTTTTGCCAAATACCCACCCACAATATCTCCTGTATTGCTACCCATCTCTTTATCAGACTCTTCCATGCGTTTTTTGATTTTTTGTAAAATGTCAGCATCGATTTTACCACTATAAGAGCCAGCAATTTTTCCTTTGTTTTTTTCTGTTGATAATTGTTTTTCATAAACTCCTTCCAAATCGCCAGACGAACTCGCAGCTTCTCTGCTTTGCATTCTAAGTTCTTTTTGATTATCAGTCATTTCAAACATTTTTAATCCCTTTGTAAGGTTTAATTTGCGTTTTTCAGGTGTAGGAATATCGCCAGTAGCATTATCTCGCATTTCTTTTGCCTTTTCATGTCGTAATGCTTTTTGATTATTTGGCAAAGCCAACCATTGCGGAACCATCGTTTGCATATGACTCCAACCTGCAGTTTCGGTTTGAATAATATCGCCTGTGCTATTGATTTTTAATTCTTCAATTTTGGCTTCTCTATTTAATTTGGTAGTATTAGTGGTTCTTATCTTTTTTTCAATGTCCACATTTGGAAGTTTGCCAAGTTCGCCTTCGATATCGCCAGAACTGGAACCCATTTCTTTCGAACTTTTTATTTTTTCTTTTTTTGATAAACCAGCAGGAGGTTGTTTTTTGTTTTTATTTTCTTTTGAGCCTTTATTTTGATAGTTTTTATAAACCGATTCATCGCCATTATCGTTTTCTTTCATTTCAAGTGCTTTTTTCTTCACACCCGTTTTTTTCTTATTTTTTTTTGTCAAATCGCTTTGTTGTGCATAAGAAAACGAGCAAAGCAGAAATATAAAAAATGAAATAAAGATAATTTTTGATTTCAAGGTTAGTGTTTTCTATCGTAAAGGTTTTTGTCTTTTTTTCGTTTTATAAGACCAGTTTTTTTGTCTTTATCGGCTCTATAACCGCCTGTTAATCCGCTAGTTGAGTCCATCGACATACTCATTTTTGAGTTGTATGACGGACACGGGTAACTTGTTTTTTTACAAGAGAATAATAAAAAAAAGAGAATAAAAAGAGGTAAAATAGCCTTTAGCATCTTGTTAAATATAAACTTATAAAAACAAAGCTAAATAAAAAATCTAAAAAAAATTTATAATCCTATTAAACCTTTCAATTTTGTTGCTGTCAAAGCATCATAATTCACATAAAAACAATTTTAATTTATAAAGTCATGAAAAGAAAATTTGTAGTATTTGTTGCAACTGCGGTGTCAGCTTCGGCAATGTTTTTAAGTTCTTGTAGTAAAACTCCTGATGCAGTTCCATCAGAAGATTCAGAATTGTCTGTCGCAACCAGCGATTCGGATGACAACAACGAAGTTGATGGAAGTGTAAATGATGTAATGGACAAAATGAGTTCTGATGGCACATTACTTCGTACCGAAACCGATGATTGCGGTGGTAGTTTAATTAAAGAAGGTACTACTAATAAAAAGTATAAAATTACATACAATGGTACTTGTAATGAACGAGCAAAATCGGGAGAAATTACTGTAGAACTTACCAAAGGAGCTAATTTTAGAGAAATTGGTGCTGAATGGACTGTTCTTTATACTAATGTTACTATTAACAATAGCAAGAAAAACAGAAAACTTGTTTTAAATGGCACTCATACAGTTACAAATGTTTCGGGTGGAAATAAAAATAGTTTAACAACTGCTGGATTTAGTTTAATACACAAAATTGTTGGTTCTATGACTGCTTCAATTAATGATACTTCTACTAGAACTTGGACTTTAAACCGCACCAATACTTGGACAAGCACTTCCTTAACAGTAAGTGCCGATGGCGAAGCTGATGGATTCAAAAACTTGGTTCGTTGGGGTACAAACAAAGCTGGAAATAAATTTTATACAGAAATCACAACTCCAATAGTTTTTACAGTTGCTTGTGGCAAAAAACCTACAGCAGGTGTTAGAGTTCATACTGTAATACGTCCAGTTTTAGGAGATTTAGTTACAACTCAAACTTTAGGATCAAACGGAAGTTGTGGAGACGATTATTCAATTGAAGTTGAAAACAAAAAATCAAAAAGAAAACAAACAAAATCATCGTCAGTGATTTAATCATTTTATTACTTAAAAAACCTCTCGAATGTGAATTTGAGAGGTTTTTATTTATTATATTTCCTGTATTATTTTTTTAGTATTAAAATTTATTACACAAAATAATTCTCAAAGTTTTTGACTTGTTGCATTTTTTCATGATTTGGAGTTGATAATCTTAATAAGTATTCACCAACAGTAGTTATCATTATTTTATATATTAGTTGTTTTTACCAATTTTTTTATTTTGATTTGAGAAACCTGCACAAAATAGAGAAGTATCTTATCTTTATAACCCAACAAACCTACCACAAAGGCTTACAATTTCCAAAATGCTTTTAACGTATTTATTCAAATCCAGGCACAAAATAAAAAAATCTGCTGATGTAAAAGCAGAATTGCTGCGGCAGTTGTTTTCCATTCGTGTCAATGTTTTTGGTATTTTTGCCATTTTCTCATTGGCAATATTTGATTATAATTTTGGCTTGAGAATCATAGCAATTTCAAATTTCACTACAACTTTTATATTTATTTTTACTCTTTTTTTATTTTCAAAAGGGCATTCATATTTGCCTCGTACAATATTGTTTCTAACCACCTTTTCAACTTTGGTTTTTGATTCTAGTTTCATAGGACCACATGCGGGTAGTGGTTATATTTGGTTTCCGCTATTATGTGCTGTTTTTTTATTATTTGATATGACCAAAAAAAAGTATGTTTATACTTTTTTGAGCTTAATTTTTATTGGAATAATATTTTTAGAAATTACTGATTACAGCCTATTTCTTTCTGTTCAACCAAGCAATTTTTATATCAGATATTACAAAATAATTTGTTTTATTACAAGCTTATCTTTAGTTGGATTTTATGTTTATTCTTTGATTTTTACCAATTTAGATTTTATTGAAAAGCTACGAAAACTAAATTTAAGTTTCAAAAAATCAAACCAAGAACTAAGCAAAACGAATCAAGAACTCGATAGTTTTGTTTATAAAGCATCACACGATTTGAGAGCACCGCTTACTTCGCTTTTGGGCTTGATTCAAATTTCGAGAATGGAAAACGACATCTCTAAAATCAATGAATATTTGAGTTTGAGTGAAAAATCAGTTCGTAAATTAGATAGCTTTATTATTGATATTTTGAATATTTCCAAAAATGAAAGATTGGGATTAGAGCTAGAGTCGATACGTTTTGAGGATATGATAAAAAGTATGTTTGAACAAATGGAACATTTCGAAAACGCATCAAAACTCAAGAGAAATATTAGAATAGATCAAAAAAACGAATTTTATACAGATTATAAAAGACTTTCGATAGTTTGTAATAATCTGATATCCAACGCCATATCGTATGCAGATTTGAACAAACCAACTTCTATTTTGAATATAAATATTGAAGTAACAGAAAAATATGCCGAATTATCTTTTATTGATAATGGAGTTGGAATAAAAGAGCAACAATTATCTAAAGTTTATAATATGTTTTACAGAGCTGCTACTGGTGGAAATGGCTCTGGATTAGGACTTTATATTGTAAAAGAAACTGTTGAAAAACTAAAAGGCACTATTGAAATTAACTCAGAATATGGTAAGTGGACGCATGTAAAATTGCACTTGCCTAATTTGAAGTCAATATGAAATTCATCGTTTTTGATATTATTCACAACCTCAAAAATAGTGTGAAATAGCTATATTGGTTTATTTAGTATATCTTTGTAAACTATTTATAAATTAAATCCTGCAGGGATGCAGTACTGAAATGGGAAGATTCGATAACGATGATAGACCAAAATTTGGCTCAGGTGGCAAATTTGGTGGTCCAAAAAAAACAGGTTTTGGTTCAAAACCAGATGGTTTCAAAAAAGAGTATAAACCAAGAGGCGAAGGTGGTGGCTTTGGCGACAAACCACGTTTCAATAGCGATGACAGACCAAAACGCTCGTTTGGCGATAAACCAAGCGGTTCATACGGAGCAAAATCAGGCGGTTTCAAAACAAACCACGTTTCAATAGTGATGACAGACCAAAACGCTCATTTGGCGACAAACCAAGCGGTTCATACGGAGCAAAATCAGGCGGTTTCAAAAAAGATTTCAAACCAAGAGGCGAAGGTGGTGGTTTTGGCGACAAACCACGTTTCAATAGCGATGACAGACCAAAACGCTCGTTTGGCGATAAACCAAGTGGTTCATACGGTGCAAAATCTGGCGGTTTCAAAAAAGAGTATAAACCAAGAGGCGAAGGTAGTGGTTTTGGCGACAAACCACGTTTCAATACCGATGACAGACCTAAACGTTCTTTTGAAGACAAACCAAAAAGAACTTTTGGCGACAAATCTAGTGGCTTTAAAAAAGATTTCGACAAAACTGATGGTTTTGAAAAAAAACCAAGGACTGGGTATTTAAAAAAACCTGATGGTCCGTTTGGCGTTCAACCTTCGTTTTTCAAAAAATCTGAATCCGAAGATGCTCCTAAAACAACTCGTTTTTCGAGTCAAGATTCAGAAAAAAGAGGTTTAGGCAGAAAATCATTCAGAAAAGATAGCAACTCTGACGAAGTAAATGATGCTCCAAAAAGCAGATTTAGCAATTCAGACGAATCTAAACCAAGATTTACTGAAAACAATATGGGCAAAAAGCCCAAATTATATTCTAAAAAGAAAGAAGAATTTTTTTCTAAAAACGAAGTAGAAACAGTTCATAAACACAAAGAAAGAGAACCAAAACCCTTGCAAGAAGATGGCATAAGGCTTAATCGTTTTATTGCAAATTCGGGTGTTTGTTCACGAAGAGAAGCAGATGTATTGATTCAAGACGGCATGATAAAAATCAATGGCAAAGTGGTGGATACATTGGGCTATATTGTGAAAGATGGTGACACTGTAAAATATGGCAGCAAAATATTAAACCGTGAAAAAATGGTTTATGTGTTGCTCAATAAACCAAAAGATTTTATCACTTCTACTACTGATCCACAAGAGCGTGAAACTGTGATGCAATTGGTAAAAAATGCGTGTAAAGAACGTATTTATCCCGTTGGCAGACTAGATAGAGCCACAACTGGATTATTGCTTTTGACTAACGATGGCGAATTGACCGAAAAACTCACTCACCCATCGCATAACATCAAAAAAATATACCAACTCGAACTAGACAGACCCATTTCTGTAGATGATGCAAATGCCATTTTAGAAGGTTTGTATTTTGAAGAAGGCAAAGCTGTGGTCGATAGTATGGCTGTTTTGGATTCTGAACGCAAAACAGTTGGAATCGAAATTCATATTGGTTGGAATAGAATTGTACGTAGAATGTTCGAAGCCAAAGGCTATGATGTGGTGAAACTTGATCGTGTTTTGTATGCAGGTTTAACTAAAAAAGATTTGCCTCGTGGACATTGGAAACATCTGACAGAAAAAGAAGTAGTGATGTTAAAACATTTTAACTAAGCGTTTTTTTATCCGCAAACAACTGAAAACAGTATGTTATGTAATAATAAACCCCCAAATTGAGCTTTATCAAGTTCAATTCGGGGGTTTTTTTTGAGCCGAAAACAATATAAATTCTAATGTATTTTATTTTTAGAAAGCAAAAAAAACTTTGTATGAAGATTAATAACTGATGTTCAAAATGGATTTTTTGTATTCTTTCAAAGACTTTTTCAAATTATATTGAAGCTCCATTTTCTATGTAAATCCTTTGCACACATGCGTATTAATTTTGAATCGAAAATAAAAAAAATTGGAAAAATGAATACGATAAAATCTTTAGAAATTACGAATGAGCTTTTGGTAGGTTTGGCAGGAGTGCCTTCGATAGGCAAAACCTCAACGCTTATTTATGCCACAACGCAATGGGCTGAAAAAGGCAAAAAAACATGGTTTTATTCTATTTCTAAGTCTAAAACCTATGTTATAACTTTAGCAAAACGAAATTTAACGGAACAGGATTGGCAATTATTTTCTGAAAATGTTTTGATAATTGATGAAATAATAGAATCGCCAAATCAATTAATTCATTTTATAAAAGGTGCTTTAGCGGTTTCAAAACCAGATTTTATTCTAATTGATACTGATAATTTTATTGAAATCTCAAAAGAATTAAGAAGCTTGGCTTTGGAATTTAATACGCCAATTATTACGAGTTCTTCTATGGAAACTCCCCATGAAATTGAAGAAAATTATAATCCACAATTGAATGAAATTCAGGATAAATCTTTGGTTCAATATGCGGATAAAATTTTGGCTCTTTCAAGACCAAGCTATTTTGGAGTAGAAAATGAAAATCCTCATCAAATATATTTGATAGAACTCTTAAACCGAAATTCTTACACTGATATGGAAGAGTTTATTTACAAAAAGATTTGTAAATTGGTTTGAGAAAAAGTGAAAGAATCAAAAATGTATTTTTATATTAAAATTTATAAATATTACTTATTATCAATTTTTATTTTTTGTATTTCTTTGTCAAAATCTGAAACTATTTTTTGCGATTTATTAAATATTTCATATTCTAAAACAGCTTTTTTGGCAGCTTGCAGTTTTGAAATCTTACCTTTATTTTCAAGAATTTCATAACGATTAAAAGTAAGAAATTCATTTACGCTTTCGGCTAATTGCATCATTGTAAACGTATTTTCCCTTTCAATTAGTCCTTCGATATAATCAAAATAGCCCGTAATAGTTCTTTCTAGTTGCTTTATTTCGTTTTCTAACAAATAATTTTTAGCAATAATTACGTCTGATTTCAAAATTCTGCCATCGGGAGCATTATTCCATGTACTCAATTCCATAAATTCTTTTTTGCTATCTACATTCTTAAAAATGATTTCAGCAGCCGTATTACCTGTGATAGCAAAATGAAATTTATTTTGAATCATTGCATAAAAATATTTTGTAAGCTCTGAATTTTTGTCATAATCAATGCTACATTCGGCAAAAATATCGGTTATTTTTTGATAAATTCTACGTTCGCTTGATCGAATGCTGCGAACCCTTTGTAATAATTCTTTGAAATAATCTTTATTAAAAATAGCCTGTCCTTGTTTCAAACGCTTATCATCCATTACAAAACCTTTGATGATATATTCTTTCAAAGTTTGAGTTGCCCAAATTCTAAATTGAGTAGCTTTTGTCGAATTTACACGATAACCAACCGAAATAATGGCATCAAGATTATATACTTTTTGTATTCTTGAAACTTGTCTTCCGCCTTAGGTTTGAACTTGTAAAATATCTTTACAAGTTGCTAATTCTGCCAATTCATTTGATTCATACACATTTTTAATATGTATTGTTATGTTTTGAGGCGTAGTATCAAAAAGCAAACTCATTGCTTTTTGAGTAAGCCAAACGGTTTCGTTTTCGACAAATACATTAACTCTTACGTCTCCAGATGGCAAAGTATAAATCAAAAAATTATTTTCCATTAAATTACGAATTATTAAATCAATATTGGATTTTAAAAATGCAAATATAAATTTTATTTTTTATTTCTCCTATGCAAATCCCTTGCACACTTGCCTATTAATTTTGAATCGAAAATAAAAAAATTTGGAACATATAAATGATATAATCGACAAGGATATTAGTAAGAAGTGTTGGGAAGAACAACAATAAATAATTAGGAAAATCGTAAAAAATTGAAATCCGTTAAAGTTTGTATCAATGAAAGGAATAGCAAGTACTACTGATACTTAGTAAAAAGTAAACTGAATACAACAAATTAACTTTGTCACGTTTGATAAAATTATTTTTACTTCCTAAAGTTAAAAATATGTTTTGTTTGAGCTTTTAGTATTAGTTGATCATTTTTTATCTACATACAAAACCACATCTTTAATAACTAATTTTTGAAAGTCTAAAATTAGAGTATCTAAGAGAGCATAATTTCAACTATAGAACTCATTTTTAATGTAAAAAACAGTATCTATAAAATAAAGTATTCCATTTGCAGTGAGTACATTTTCATCGTGCAAATCTTCTAAAATAATACCCAAACTCTTATTGTAGTAATCGTGATTTTTGGTGTTTTCAAAACCATTATTGAGTAAGTATTCTTTTACATTTTCTAATTTAGTTGGCTCTGTTGCTTCCACATAATTTTGCGATACTAAAGCATAAATTATATTTGCATCTGATTTATAAAATCCCAATAATTCGTAGGCAGTGTCCGAAAAAAAATAATTGTGCAGCAAAAGATTTTGTAAATAATCTAACCAAAAAGTGTAATAAATGGCATCGTTGAGTTTTAGAACCATGTTTTTGTTTTTTATAAACACTCTTTGTTCTGCACCTTCTGATAAAAATGAATTAAAATTTATGTCACAATTCCAAAGGTTATTTTTATTGATGAATTCAGTTAGCTTTTCTGTTTCTTTTTGTCGGTTGTACTGTTTTGTTTCAGCCATTGCACCTGTTGGCGAGCTTTTTCTAAGGTAACTGGCTGTTGTTTTGATAAGTTCTCCATGGCTAACTTTGCCCGTTCCTGAAATGATATTTTTAAGTTCATCTTTTAGCATTTATTTTTCAAATTTACGTTTTTTTTGTCCACATACAAAACCACATCTTTTACAACCAGTTTTTGAATGGCAGAAATAAAGGTTTGCATAAGGGCATAATCTGGAAGCCCCCTAACCCCCGATGGGGGAATTGAAATTGGTAATGAAACTTTGTCTGTTTGTATTTTTCGGTTGCTAATACTATCACCCCAAGAATATTTATGACCTAAACTTTTATTGATACAGCTTGCTAAAAAAATTTGTGTTTGTTTGCTTTTCTCTCTTTCATTTTTTAGATACAAAACTAAATTATGACTGTCGTTCGAGTAAAAATCATTTTCTTGAAATGATACAACAAAAGTTTTTCCCCCAATAAAAACACAATTTCCTTTATCAAGATATTCCTCATTATAAGAAATATAAGAACTTACGGCATTATTTTCTGCACTTGCACACAAATAAGGGACACTGCCGCTATTTTCTATAATGTCTCTTGACATTATATTTTTCGTATTTTTTACATTAAAAACATCTATAACATTAAATTCCTCCCATTCTACATTCTCAAAATCCTTCAAAACCTTTTCTTCCTCTGCTGTTAAAGTATAATCTTTGAGATTATTTGCTACTAAATAGGCCTCTAGTTTTGCCATACGTTCTGCCTCCAGCTCCGCTATAAAACTTTCCATAAACTCAAAATCTATGTTGCCGTTTTTGGTGGGAAGTTGGATTTTGGTTAAAGCTATTGTTTCAACCGTTGAGCCAATTCCCCAACTAAAACTATTTAAAGATTTTTGAAAACAAGCTGTTAAATATTGCATAACTTTTTCGCTTTTTTTTTCAAATTTTGCTTTTAAAACCTTAACTTTATTACCTGTGAAGTATTTTTTTTTTTGATAGAAAACAGAAAAAGTGTCTTGTGCAAAAGAAAGAGTATTTCCATCATTTGCGTAAATTTCATTTTCAACTACATATCCTCTAATTCCATTATTTTGTGTCGTTCTGACTACATAAGGTAAACTGTTGTCAATTTGTTCATCAAATATTCTATCAATATCACTAGCGTGATAAATATTTTTGCTAGATGACACATCAAACAAGTCTGCTAACTTAAACTCCCTCCACTCAACATTTTCTAATTTCTTGTCGAATGGGCTAGCTACTTTCCCAGGCTTTGTTCGGCTAAGGGCTTTTGTTCTTTGAGTAGTGTGCTTATTTCCCAAGCCAAATAGTCACTTACCGTTTTTTTGAAATCTTGCAGCGTAGGCTTGGTGTCTATCTGTGCGGCTTGGTTCCAGTCTGCCCCATTTTTGGGGTCTATGGTGCTTTCGTGGTATTCTTTGTGGGTAAAAATTTTGAGCTTTGAGTTCCCAAATCGCACCAAGTTTACCAATTCTTCGTATCGTTCTTTGGCTTGGTGGGTGTCTTTTAGATTGTTGCTCGATTTTTTGCGGTTGGTGCGGGTGTAGCCATCGTTGCTAAAATCAATAAACTTTACCCTTTCGTCTTTGTGGTGTTTTTCGTTTACTTTAAATACATAAATATTGGTTTGCACGCTCGATTTGCCTATAAAAATATCTATGGGCATTTTGATGCTTGCTATTAAAGTGTGTTTTTCTAATATTTTGGTGGTATATCCTTTAGCTTTGCCCGAGCCTGCGGAGTTTTGAATAATAATAGCGGCATAGCCTTTGTTCATCATACCAAGGGCTCTTTCCACAAAGTTCATACCATTGCCAAGTGCCGAATATGGTGGATTGAGTACAAAAGCATCTGCAGGGAATTTGCTATCTGTATTGCCAAAACCGTAATTACCGTCAAAATCTTTTATCGAATCTTTATTTAAGATATTAGAGCTACCATCACCCATCAAAATCATATTGAGAATGGCTAGCATATACACACTTGAAAGCAACTCTAGCCCAAGCAATTGTTCGGCTTTTATTTTTATTTCCTTTTGGGTAAGTTCTTGGGGCGAGGTAATGGTGTTTTTGGCATCGTTGAGCATTTCATTCATTGCCGCAACTAATAAACCAGCCGATCCAGTGGCAAAATCCCAAACATAAGAATCTTTATTTACCCGTGCCAATTTTACCATCAAATTAGCAACATACGATGGGGTAAGTACCACATCGTTGAGTTTATCTTGGGTGAAACCAAGCCAACCATACATTTCGTTAAAAAGCTTGCCTGTAAAATCGGTAGTCAAACCTATTTTGTAATAGATGCCTAAGTCATCTACAATTTTGGTAAAAACTCTTTTAAGTTGGCTTTCACCATTTTCTACTTTATTGATATTTTCGGTTAAAAGTGTGTTGGATAAAGTTCTAATGATTAATTCTTTCTTTTCTTGGGGCAGTTCTTTTTCAGCCAAAAAAGCATTAATTCTACCAATGATAATATCGCCATCTCGCCCACCAACAAATGCCAGAGATTTTAGTTCACTTTTATCAAGCACAGGCACTTTTTTTGGTATTCCGATAGTAGCAATAATAGAAGCAGCCACCAGATATACACGGTCGTTTTCACCTAATCCTTTTTCATTTTCATAGATATCATTATTCAATTTTCTAAGGCTATCATCTATTTCCCTTTCACGCTGTTCTTTTAATCTCTCTTTTTCTTCTTCTGAAAGGTTTAGTGCTTTTACTTTCTCAATAAAAGCATCAAAATTTAGAGGAGCCAAAAATGAAAAATCCGAATAATGTCCAACCGATTGACCAAAACCTAAATTACTTTTAGAAACATAATATACGCCTATCGAATGTTGAATATTTCCGGCTTCATCTTTATAGCCCGTCATACCAATAGCTATTATATCAGTAAAACTGGTATGATGCAAAACAGCATTGGCATAATGGACAGCTCCGTTTACAGCAAAAGAATTTATATTTTTAAAATGAGGTTCGTTTTTATTGGTTTTATTCTCTACTTGTTTGTTATCATCCAATTTTACAAGGCTATCTTTATAACCTTTATATTCTATGAGAATAGGGTAAAAATCTAAGTTTTTGTTTTGTAGCAGTATTTTTGCATCAGGTTTGTTGCCTCCAACACCGCCATTTTTAGAATAATAATATCCAAGTGCGTTATCTATTTCAGTATTTAGAGACTCGTGTTCTAATTTATAATCAAGTTTGTAGGATTTAAGCCAGCCGTTAGCTAAATCTGCAATGTTTGGTTCTACTGATTGTGTCATTTATTTCGTCAATCGTTTTATAAATCTATTATTTGACAAATTTAGTTTTTTATTGATGCTATTTTAAAAATTTAAAATAAAAATTACAGAAGTAATAAAATTTGAGAAAAAACGTATTAATTATTTTAAAGTTTTATAAGTAAAACTTTTTTGTATATAATAAAACTCAAAAGCAACTTCAGCATCTTAAAAGAGGAATTTCTAAACTTCCGCCAAGCGATTTTTCTGAATCTACAAATATGATTTCTTCCAAACACAACCCGCTTTTTGATTTTTATTGTGTTTAGTAAGCTATTATCAATAATAAATCCACTAAATTTGCAAAATAAAAAAATGATTTTTCGATGTCGGAATCACAAAATATTGAGTACAAACAAAGCTGGAGAGACGAATATCTGAAATGGATTTGCGGTTTTGCAAATGCCAATGGTGGCTCAATTTTTATTGGTAAAGATGATAACGGAAATACGGTGGGGTTGGCAGATGCCAAACGATTATTAGAGGAAATTCCTAATAAAATAAAAGATGTTTTAGGGATTTTAGCGGATGTAAATTTGATTAACGATGCCCAAGGCGATTGTATTGAAATTGTAATCGATGGCTATCCTTACCCTGTCAATTACAAAGGACAATACCATTACAGAAGTGGTAGCACAAAACAAGAACTGAAAGGAGCGGCTTTAGATAAGTTTTTGTTGCAAAAAAAGGGTAAACGCTGGGATGGAGTGCCTATTCCGAAGGTTTTAGCTATAAATTTAAAACAAGAAACATTCGACTTTTTTAGGAAAAGAGCTATGAAAAGTCAGCGTATTGAAGAAGATATTCTTACTGATTCTAACGAACTTTTACTTGAAAACTTACAATTAAAAGAGGCTGATTTTCTAAAGAGAGCAGCCATTTTGTTGTTTCATTCCAATCCAGAAAGTTTTATTACAGGTGCGTTTATCAAAATTGGTTATTTTGAAACTGATGATGACCTAAAGTTTCAAGATGAAATTCACGGCAATTTATTTGAGCAAATTGAGAAAACAATGGATTTGCTTTTTACTAAATATATTAAATCGATTATTTCTTATGAAGTAATAAATAGAATAGAAAAATATGAATATCCAAAAGATGCTATTCGTGAAACCTTACTAAATGCGATTGCCCACAAGGATTATTCAGGTGGTGTTCCTATTCAAATAAGTGTTTATAGTGATAAAATTATGTTTTGGAATCAAGGACAACTACCCGAAAACTGGACAATTAACAATTTATTAGAAAAACACGCTTCACGTCCTTTCAACCCCGATATTGCAAACGCATTATTCCGCAGCGGCTACATAGAATCTTGGGGAAGAGGAACTTTAAAAATCATAAAAGAGTGCAAAGATGCTGGCATTCCTGATCCTGTTTTTAAATACGACTCCAGCGATATTTCTGTAGAATTTAAAAACGATTTTTATAATATTAATTATTTGAATAAATTGGGATTAAATGTAAGGCAATTAGATGCCTTAATTTATTTTAAATTTAAAAAACAAATTATTACTTCAGACTACGTAAAAAAATACAATATCAATGATAGAACCGCCAGAAGAGATTTGATAGAATTAGTAGAAAAAGGCATTTTAATTAAACAAGGAGAAAACAAAACGTCAAAATATATTTATCCGCCAAATGTCCGATAGAATGTCCGATAAATTTTTCTAAAAAACGCCTTAAAATCGCTTAAAAGCACTTTTTAGTAAATTTTTGTCCGATAAATGTCCGATAATAATAATTTCATTAATTAATATTTTATTACTTTTATAAAATAAGTATTTATACATAATATTACTTTAGTGTCCGATAAATGTCCGATAAGATATTTTAAAAAACCATCTTAAAATCAATTATAAGTGCTTTTTGATTGATTTGTGTCCGATATAAGTCCGATAGATAGGTAATAAAATATTTTTTTACTTATAATTTATATTTTTTTAAATTTTAAGATAAAAAATCCTCAATAAACCTTCCCCATTTCCTCAATTTCATTTTTTATTTTTTCAATTAACGATGGCGGATGGATTACTTTTATACTGCTTCCGTGTGCCAAAATAAGTTTGATAAGTTCTTGGTTTATCATCACATTGAGCCTTATTTCTAGGGTTTGAGCATCTAATCTGTGGTTTTTTTGGGTGCTGTGCCATGTTTTTGTTTCCACATAATTTGCGGTATTTCCCTTAATTTGCAACACAATATTTTCGCAAACTGCATTTTCGGGTTTTGTAACGCCAATCATATCCTCAAAATAGTCGTTAAAATCAATTTCTGTGTTTTGGATATAGGAAATATCAGTAATATCAATGCTTTTTATACGATCAAAAGCAAGATTATAATCATACTTTTTTGAAAACGGGTTATATCCAAATACAAACCAACGATTGTTGTATTGTTTCAAGAAATAAGGATGAAATTCTACTATAAATGGTTCGGGTTTTGTGTAAGGTTGATAGCGTATTTTCAATACTTTTTTGTTAAATATAGCAAAATATAGTTCTCTTAAATGCTCAAAACCCACCAAATCTGAATTTTGGTCAAAGCTCATAAAATTATCTTTTTCCGAGGAATCTATACTAGTAAGTTTAGGAATTAAATCAAACATCCAATCATTGAGTGGTACTCCTTTGATGCGTTTGAGCATATCGAGCATAGATTTTAACTGAATCACTTCTTCGGGTTTGAGAGGCGAATTTTGGATGCTAAAGCTTGTGTCTGCGTATCTATAAATGGTTTTTTTGCCATTTTTTAAGGTTTCGTCAAGCTCTATTTCCCAACCTTTATCACTTTTCATAAAGGCAATATCGCTTTGTATGGTTCGTTTTTTTACACCTGCCTCTACGCCAAACGCCTCTAATTTTCGGTTGCAGGTTTCGATTAAATCTTCTATTGTGTATTTTCGGTGCGTACTTCTGAAACATTCATCCAAAATTTTATATCGAGTAGTAGCGTTTTTTATTTCCGACATTTGTAATTTTTATTCAAAATTATATCTAATAACTTTTCTATGCAAATCCCTTGCACACTTGCTTATTAATTTTGAATCAGAAAAAAACATCAAACCCCATGAAAACTATATTGATTAAATTTGGATTATTCATTTCCGTAAGCTTATTTTCACAAAATTTGAATGATTTTAATACCCAACAAGACACCGTTAATAAAATATTTAACGAAATATTAACACTTAGAAAGAATTTAAAAAAAGCAAGTGTAAAATATGGATTAAATCTTACAAAATATAACAGTTGTTGCTCAAAAGTTAAATTAGATATTAGACTTAATAAAGATTGCTATGATTATGCAAAATTTATGGCTAAATCAAATTATTTTGAACATTCTAAATTAAATTGTAATGAATCTCTTGCAATTATGTATCAAAATCAACTTTTTTCTGTGGTTTATAATTTTATAAACGAAATTGCTAATAGCGATACAGATAGTGATGATGGTCATAGAAAACACATGATAGGGCATGAAGATTACCATAAAGACGATACTGTCTTTGGTATAGGGTTGTATAAAGATGGTTCTGTAACTTATTATTGTATTAGAAGTGCTAATAAGTATACAATAGTACCTAAAGATTATAATCAAAGTTTACTTAATAAATAATTGACCCAAATTGCGCATTAGGATGTTTTTTATTACTCCCGAACTCAACGAAAAAGTCTTCATAATCGTTGAACAAAAGATTCCAACAGGAAATTAAAACTACATAGGTAAAGAAGGAATGAATCTTTAGCTTGGTTAAATGATGGGTAAGATGCAATTAAAGCATGGATTGAAGAAGCAGGTTATGATGGAGATGGGCATCGTTTGCACATTATGAATATAAATGAATGTCATAAATCTGATGCTGAAAACAATATGTGGTTATTGTTTTCAGAACTAAGTAAGTTAATTTTATTCACATAACATTTACATTTTTAGCCACCAATTCACGAATAATCTAAAAAATACCACACTCACATCAACAACTCAATACCGATTGCTAAAATACCTGCTAAGGCAATTACAATCAGTTTTGAGCCTTTAAAGGTATGGTTTTGGGGTTCGGATTCAAAAAATATGGTGGTTGAAATATGCAGAAAATTGCCTGCCACAAAGGCAAAAAGGTAAGTAAAAATTTCTACATTAGTGTTTAAGTTTTCGGACATATAATCGCTCAAAACCACTCCAAAAGGCGAAGCCAGGGCATATAAAAACAACAATCCCAAGACCCATTTTTTCTTTCCTAAATCGACTAACAATACGGCTGTGAGGGCAAATGCTTCGGGTATTTTGTGCAACATTAATCCAAAAAGCAAATGCCTAACTTCGCCATCGTGGTTGTGGGCATGTGGATGCACCAAAAGCGAACCTTCGAGCAAGGAATGTACAAAAAGCGAAACATAAAGCATGATTGTGCCTCTGCCCGAGTGTGCATGTGCGTGATGATGAATGTGTCCGTGTTCGATTCCTTCTGAAAAATAGTCGATTAAAATCTGAAAATAAAAACCTGCCAAAACAAATATTCCAGTGTAAAGTGTGGCGTTTGAATGACTAAATAATTCGGGCAAAATATGAATTACGGTAATCGAAAAAAGATATGCTCCGCTAAATGAAAGCAGAATTTTGTAGTTTTTTTGTGTAACACTTGGTGTAAAAACAGTTACTAAAACTGCACCAAAGGTTAGAAAAAATAATATAAGGCTATTGAAAAGCAAAAGTGTGTCTATTAATTAAAGTGTATCAAAAAACGAAACTTGTGCTTTTTCTCCCGATTCGGTTTTGGGCAAAGGCAAGGCATTTTCTTCTGCATTTTTTGTTTGTTTATGTTCTTGATTTTCGGTTTGTTTTTTGTTTTTTATGTTCATTTTATTTACTCGTTCCATGGTGTCGTTTGCTAGGTTTTTGAGTTCCATTAGCAAATTATCTTTTAGGTTTTCGATTTCTTTAAATTCTCGTGAGGCAATGCGTACATGGTCTTTGGCTTCTTCTTCCATGTTTTTTGAGCGTGCTTCTGCTTCTTCCAAAATGGTTTTTGCATGATATTTGGCATCGTTCAAAACGGCATCGGCATTTATTTGAGCTTCTTTTAGTATCAATTCTGCTGATTTGTTTGCTTGTTCAACCATAGTTGAGCCTGTGGTTTCGGCTGTTTTGAGGGTTTTATAAAGCGAGTTTTCTACTTCACGCATTTTAAGCAAATCTTTTTCTTGGGCTTCGGTTTTTGATTTTAGCTCACGCATATCGTCCAAAACTTTTTCCCACTCTACCGAAAGAGTAAGCAAATAAGCATCAACTTCTTCTTTTTCGTATCCACGAAAGCCTTTTTCGAAAGTCTTTTGTCTGATTTCAAGTGGTGTAACACGCATAACACAAGTATTTTATGCAAAAATAAGAAAAAATTTGCTATATTTTTGAAAAAATATCTTTGAAATGGTATTGAAATTAACCCATAATATATTTTAAGATAGATTTTTAATCTAAACAATATTTCCTCAAAAACATTTACTTTGTACCAAAATCTATAAAGCAAACAGTGGTATACGATTCTAAATATATGTTTCGGGCTTTTGAACTTGCCCGATTGGGTTTGGGAAATGTAAGTCCAAACCCGATGGTAGGTTGTGTGATTGTGTGTGATAATAGAATTATTGGCGAGGGTTTTCATCAACAATTTGGGCAGGCACATGCCGAAGTAAATGCCATAAATAGTGTTAGCGATATGAGTTTATTGCCAAAATCGACACTTTATGTAACCCTCGAACCTTGTTGCCATTTTGGAAAAACTCCGCCATGTACCGATTTGATTATAAAACACAAGATTCAAAATGTAATAGTGTGCAACCCCGACCCAAATCCATTGGTGGCAGGCAAAGGAATATCAAAACTCGAAGCAGCAGGCATTCGGGTAATTTCTAATGTATTGGCAGCAGAGGGAAACGAACTTAACAAACGATTTTTTACATTTCATACCAAACACCGACCGTATATTTTACTAAAATGGGCACAGACACAAGATAAATTTGTGGCAAAACAAAACTTCGATTCCAAATGGATTAGCAACCCATATGCTCGCCAACAGGTGCATCAAATGCGTGCAAACGAAGATGCTATTTTGGTTGGATTCAATACTGCATTTTACGACAATCCGAGTTTGACAGTGAGAGATGCAGCCGGAAAAAATCCTATTCGGGTGTTGTTAGACCCCAATTTAGAAATTCCAGAAACACATTTTATATACAATACCGAAGCCAAAACATTGGTTTTGAATCAAATCAAATCGGCAGAAAATCAACATATACATTTTATAAACTGCGGACAATCAGCCGAAAACATTATCGAAGTTTTATATCAACAAAACATACAATCGGTGATTATCGAAGGTGGTTCGGCAACGTTGCAAAAGTTTATAAATGCTAATTTATGGGACGAAGCCCATGTTTTTGAATCCAAAACCCTTTTCAGACAAGGCATAAAAGCTCCAATAACAACTCAAAAAATGCTTTTAGAAACTAATTTGATGGGAGACAAATGGATGAAATATAAAAATGATTTACTATGAATTATGCTAGTAAAGAAATGTTAGTTAATATTAATCAATATTTATAAATTTGTGTTATGAAATTTGTAGACATAAAAAACGATATTGCATTCCGCAAAATATTCGGAAACGAAAACAAGACCGAAGCATTGATTTCGTTTTTAAATGCTGTTTTATGTTTGCAAGAAAATAAAACTATTACGGATGTAATTATTTTGACACCTTATCAATTGCCCGAACTTCGTGGCGGAAAAGTTACCATAGTTGATGTAAAAGCAAAAGACAAATCAGGTAAAACGTATATTGTAGAAATGCAAATAGCCGAAGTCGATGGATTTCATAAACGAGTGCTTTATTATGCATCTAAAAGTTATTCTTCACAAATTAATAGAGGCGATGATTACAAAAACCTAATGCCCACTTTTTTTATTGGTATTTTAGACTTTGTGGCAACCGAAAGCAAAAATTATATCAACAGACACATTGTAAAAAATGCTGAAACCGATGAACACTTTATAAAAGACATAGAATTTAACTTTATAGAACTTCCAAAATTTAATAAAAATGTACACGAATTAAATTCTATTATCGACCAATGGGTTTATTTTATCAAAAATGCAGAAAACATAGAAGTTATTCCTGAAAATATTCAAGACAAAGGACTTATTTTAGCCTACCAAGAAGCTGATAAACACAATTGGACTATCGAAGAGTTAGATGCTTACGACAAAATTTTTATCCGTGAGCAAGACGATAGAGGTCGGATGGAAATTGCATTACGAAAAAACAACGAAGCCATTGCAAAAAAATTAATCAACAACAATTTTACAAACGAACAAATTGCTGATTACACAGAATTGAGCCTAGATGAGGTAATAATGTTAAGAAATGAAACATAATAAATACTAAATATGGCTGCTCAAAACTGGATAGAAAACAACAACAAACTCCAAACAAATCTAAAATTTAAAACCACAATCGAAGCCTTAGATTTTATCAAAAAAGTTTCGCTTTTGGCAGATTCTGAAAATCATCATCCACGCATTGTGTTTCAATATCGAACCGTTTTGCTCGAGTTGCAAACCCACGATGCCGGAAATATTATTACCAAAAAAGACTACGACTTGGCAAAAAAGATTGATATGTTGTTGTAAATCAGTAATAAAAAAAACACAAAAGAAAAAAACCAAGTATATTGGCTTACTTTCAGGTATTTAAGTTGTATATATGCATACAAAATTCCTTTTTATTGAAAAACATTACTAAGCTAATTTTCTGCTGTTTTTTAACTGTATTTACCTGCCAAGCTGCGTTTGAGTTTGATTCAAAAACCGCTAATTATGATTTATCTGGGCATATTGGACTTTTTACAGATCAATCTCAAAAACTTTCAATTGATGATATAAAACTCAAAAACTTTCAACTAAATAGTAAAAGTAATTTTAATTTAGGCTATTCAAATGCAAATTTTTGGTTCAAAACCGAACTCCGCAATACAGATATTTTAAATGAAACTTTTGCCATAAGCATCGAAATTCCGTTGCTTTCTCGTTTGCACTTTTATCTCTATGATCAAAATGGAAATCTAATAAAAAAACTAATAACAGGCTCCGAAACAGCTTATAAAACCAGAGAAGAAGGCATGAGGCATTTTATGTTTTCTTTTTCGCCAATTCCAAACCAAAAATATACACTTTATACTCTTGCACACAACGATTTTGGCACCACAAATGTGCCATTCAAATTAGATAAAAAAGCTAATATTTTACAGTTTTATCAAAAAGAAACTTTTTTTTTAGAGCTTTTTCAGGGTTTGCTTATCGTTTGTTTTGTTATAACATTAGCTTTATTCTTAAACTTTAAAGACAAAGTTTATTTGTTTTATGCGATATATATTTTTGCAGTTTTTTGTTCTCGCATCACCATTTTTGGATTTATGTTTCAATATCTCCATCCCGAAAATCCAGAATTTATACCTATCACAAAAATTGTTTTTATTTTAGTAATGGCAACTTCGTTTATCAATTTTGTGCCTCTTGTACTCTCTTCTCAAATTAAATATTTTATACGAACGCAAAAGTTTTTTTATATTCAATCAGCTATTTATTTGAGCCTTTTGGTTTACACCATTTCGCCTTTTAGAAGTCTTTTTTCTACCGATTTCAATCGATATTTAATAAACTTTATGAATTTCAATTTCTTGCTTTCAATTATTTTAATTCTAACAATGGTTTACAAAAGTTTGAAACATAACTATAAACCAGCAAAATATTTTGCATTAGCCATTTCTCCTTTAATGTTTATAATGATTTATTTGATGTTAAATAATTATTCTGTAATCAATTTAACTGGAATAATTTATAGCTATCCGTTCGAAATTGGTTTTTCGCTCGAAATCTCTTTGCTTTTTGGTGCTTTAATAAATCGTTATAAAATAATAATGAACGAGCAAAAACTCGATTATGAAACCAAAATAAAAACATTTGAAATGCAGTTTCAAAAAAATCAAGAACCTATCGAAAAGTACCAACATTCAAAATACTCGAATGTTGAAATTATTGAAAACCATAAATTATTACAAAATTATATGCAACAACACAAACCTTATTTGAACCCAGAAATCAATTTAACAAATCTGGCAGAGCAACTCAATATTCATCATAATTTGCTTTCGCAGGTTATCAATCAACTGGAAAACAAAAACTTTTTTGATTATATAAATTCGTACCGAATAGCCGAAGCCAAAGCCATGTTGCGTTCCGATAAATTTAATACTCTTTCTGCCGAAGGCATTGGCTACGAATGTGGATTTAATACAAAAGCTACTTTTTATGCCACATTCAAAAAAATTACTGGATTTTCGCCAGCCGAATACAAAAAAGCCGAAATGCTCGAAATTTAGCCAAATTCAAGGTATTTATTAAGTCCAAGATTATAAACTTGGACATTTACTACTTATTTTAAGTGTAAAATTGTGTATTGTTTTACAAAAATCAAACACAATGCTTATGCTATATACTTATACATATTTCAACTCAAACACAATATCTAATAGAATGTATATTAGAAAAAAAGAAGATGGAAGAGAAATGAAAAAAGCTAGGAAAAATAAGATCAAAAATAAATATTTAGAATTTTCTTTTGAAGATATGGATTAGTAAACAAAAGCGAGGTTCTAACTTTAGTAAATTAAAACCTCGCTTTGTAAATGAACAATTTTATGCCAATTTTTTTGCTGCTTCGGTAAGTTTTGGCAATATTTCAAAAGCATCGCCAACAATGCCATAATCTGCCGCTTTGAAAAACGGAGCTTCTGGGTCTTTATTTATAGCCACAATCACTTTTGATGAGTTTACGCCAGCCAAATGTTGTATAGCACCTGAAATGCCAACTGCAATATAAATATTTGGACTTACTTTTACACCAGTTTGCCCCACGTGTTCGTGATGCGGACGCCAGTCCATATCCGAAACTGGTTTTGAACAGCCTGTTGCTGCTCCCAATGCTTTTGCTAAATTTTCTATCAAATGCCAGTTTTCTGGACCTTTTAATCCACGTCCACCCGAAACCACAATTTCTGCATCTGTAAGTAAAATATCTCCAGTTGCTTTTTGTGTTTCTTTAATGGTAATATTAGTATCAGCCAACGATTGTGCCAAGATTTCAACTTCGGCTGTATTTGCAGAAGTTGTCAATGCAATAGCGTTTTTCTTAATTATCAATACTTTTTTAGCCGATTTTATTGCCACTTTTGCAAAAGCCTTGCCTGTGTATATACTTCGGTTTACACTAAAACCAGCCGAAACATCAGCCATTTCTGTAACATTGCTCACTATACTAGCACCTATTTTTATAGCCACTTTTGCAGCTACAGCATCAGCCGAAACCGATTTTGGAAACACAATTACATTAGCATTTTGTTCGTTAGCAATTTTTGCTACAAGCGAAGCCACATCAACCGAAATCGAAGCTTGACTTTGCAGTGAAAATACTTTTTTTATGCCATAATTTCCCAAAACAGCCAGTTTTGATTGGTCTATTTTGCCAACAGCAATGGCAAGAGCAGTTGTATTCAATTTTTGAGCCAGTACACTTCCGTACATGGCAACTTCCAACGAAGATTTTTTAATCTCATTATCAGCTATTTCTATATATGCGACCATAATTATTAATTGTTAATGGTTAATTATTAATTAGTTGTGTTAAGTTTTATTGATTTAATTATTGTAGTAATTATTTTTATTATTTCGATTGCATCTTCATTGATGCTATCAAACTGTGCACTTGTTAAATATTCAGAATCTTTCAGTAGTTCAAGCCAATATATAGTCTCATTTGTTTCTTTTTGAGCAATTGCTAATTTATGTTTAAAATCTGCTTTGCTTTCTGCATGTTCTGATTCTCGAATCAATGCACCTATTGCAGTTCCAGATCTTAATAATTGTTTAGAAAGTACAAATTCTTTTTTTCAATCTTTAAATATTGATTTAGTTTTATAATTCGAATTGCAAACTGATAACTTTTATTTTTTATTATATTTTCTTTCATTATTTTTTCTTATTAACAATTAACAATTAACAATTAACAATTAACAATTATTAAAGTACTTTTGCTTCAGATTTTAGTAATTCAAATAGTTTTTCAGGCGTTGCGGCATCTATCATTTTGCAACCAGATTTTGCAGCTGGTAAATCAAATTGCATAGTTGAAGCACCCATTTCTGCACCAAAGGCTGGCAAAACTTCATACGGTTTTGTTTTTGCACTCATTATGCCACGCATGTTTGGAATTTTCCATTCTGCAATTGGTTCTTGGCAGCCTGCCACAAAAGGTAAATTTAATTCCACAATTTCTTTTCCACCTTCAATTTCTTTGGTCATAGTTGCTTTATTGCCAACTATATCGAGTTTCATTACAGGAGAAACCACAGGAATATTTAGCATTTCGGCAACCAAACCATGCACCACATTTCCATTAAAATCAATAGATTCTCTACCCATTAAAATTAAATCATAGCTTTTTTTCTTTGCAATTTCAGCAATTTGAGTAGCAACAAAAACCGAATCTAAAGGTTCGGCATCTATCCGAATGGCATCATCGGCACCAATAGCCAAAGCCTTTCTAATGGTTGGCTCAGTATCAGCAGTGCCAATATTTAATACAGTTAAGGTACTTCCAGCTATTGAATCACGCAATTCGACCGCACGAGCAAGTGCATAATCATCATACGGACCAATTATAAACTGTATATTTTGGGTATTAAATTTTGTGTTATTGTCGGTAAAGCTAATTTTAGAAACCGTATCAGGCACATGAGTGATACAAACCAAGATTTTCATAACTATGTTATTTTCAGATATATACCTAGATACTATGTCTGCTGAAATATGTTACATAACAAAGAAAAAATATTATTATTTTGTGTGGGATATTGGATTATTAAAATAAATTTTTGCCATTGAATTGTTCTAAAATAGATTTACAGTGTAATTTTATCTGCTATATACCACTATGAGGGTGTTTTAAAAACATATACTTTTAGTTTATTTTATTAGTTGAAAACGAAGGTCTCAACCAAACTCAGTCATATACGAGGTCAATTGTAGACTCTGTGCAACTCTGAGAAAGCTTTGAGAACTCTGTGTAACTCGTTATAACACAAAGAACACGAAGATTCCAAAAAGGTTCACAAAGAATAAACTTAGTGCAACTCTGCGAAAGCTCAGTATCCTAAGTGGAATAAAAAAGTTGTTTCCATATAAGTTAGCCAAAAATTCTAAACTATACCTTATTTCCCAGCATATTTTTCTTCTACTTCTTTGGCAGATTTTTCGACTATTTCGCTTTGTAAATGTCTGAATTTTCGTAAATTATTGGCAATTTCTAAATTTGATGTTGATAATATTTGTGCTGCTAGTATGCCAGCATTTTTTGCTCCATTAAGTGCCACAGTAGCTACTGGAACTCCTGCGGGCATTTGCAAAATAGAAAGCATAGAATCCCAGCCATCAATCGAATTGCTCGATTTTATTGGAACACCAATCACAGGCAAAATACACAACGAAGCCACCATGCCCGGCAAATGTGCTGCACCGCCTGCCCCAGCAATAATTACTTTTAAACCTCTATTTTCGGCTTCTTCGGCATATGTAAACATTCTTTTGGGTGTCCTATGTGCCGAAACGATAGAAATTTCATAAGGCACATTTAATTTATCTAAAACATCGGCAGCTTCTTTCATAATCGATAAATCAGAGCTGCTTCCCATTATTATTCCTACTAAAGCTTTTGTTTTTTGTGTCATATTTAATAAATAATTATAACCAAAAGTAATAATTAATAGTTATATTTCAAGTTCTCTAAAAATATTCATTTATTTTTGTTGAGAAAAACAATTATAAATGTTTATCTTGTTTTAGAATTCAACTTTTTTAAAATATGCTTATTGAGTCTGGCAAGTTATTAGCCCAAATCAATTCTCCCGAAGATGTAAGAAAACTCAACTACGATGAGGTGGTTTTGCTTTGTGGCGAACTAAGGCAATTTATTATTGATAATGTTTCGATTTATGGCGGACATTTTGGAGCAAGTTTAGGCGTGGTAGAACTCACGGTGGCTTTGCATCATGTTTTCAATACACCTGACGATATGTTGGTTTGGGATGTTGGGCACCAAGCTTATGGGCACAAAATTTTGACTGGCAGAAAAGATAAATTTCATACTAATAGAAGATATAAAGGCATTTCTGGATTTCCAAAACGCAGCGAAAGCGAGTACGATGCATTTGGAGTTGGACACTCAAGTACCTCAATTTCAGCAGCTTTGGGAATGGCAGTGGCTTCGGCTTACAAAAACGAAAAAGACAGACAGCATATTGCCGTAATTGGCGATGGTGCCATGACAGCAGGTATGGCTTTTGAAGCCATGAACCATGCAGGAGTTACAAACTCCAATTTGCTCATCATTTTGAATGACAATTGCATGGCAATCGACCCAAATGTGGGTGCTTTAAAGGATTATTTAACTGACATCACTACCTCGCACACTTACAACCGTTTTAGAGATGATATTTGGAAATTATTAGGTAAAATTTCAAAATTTGGTCCAAATGCTCAAGCCATAGCTTCGAATATGGAAGCAGCAGTGAAAACAGCATTTTTAAAACAAAGTAATCTTTTTGAATCATTAAAACTACGTTATTTTGGACCTGTGGATGGACACGATGTGGGTCATTTGGTTTCTATTTTTAAAGATTTAAAAGATATTCAAGGTCCAAAACTATTGCATGTAATTACCAAAAAAGGAAAAGGGTATAAATATGCAGAAGAAGGCAATCCAACATTTTGGCATGCACCAGGCATGAAATTTGATAAAATAACTGGAGAATTACAAAAAAAATCGGTTGTTGGCAAACAAGCGCCACGTTATCAAGATGTTTTTGGCGAATCTATTGTTGAGCTAGCAAAAGCAAACGACAAAATAATGGGAATCACACCAGCAATGCCCACAGGTTCGTCTCTCAATTTGATGATGGCAACCATGCCCGACCGTGCATTTGATGTTGGAATCGCAGAGCAACATGCCGTAACGTTTTCGGCTGGTTTGGCAGTGCAAGGTATGATTCCGTTTTGTAATATTTATTCAAGTTTTATGCAACGTGCTTATGATCAAGTAGTTCATGATGTTTGTTTGCAAAATTTACATGTTATTTTTTGTTTAGATAGAGCTGGGTTGGCAGGTGCAGACGGACCAACACACCATGGTGCGTATGACATTGCGTATATGCGTTGTTTGCCAAACATGATTGTTTCGGCACCGATGGACGAAATTGAATTACGAAATTTGATGTACACAGCCACCGAAACCAAACAACCTTTCTCGATTCGTTATCCTCGTGGACAAGGCGTAACTCCCGAATGGAAAGTGCCATTCCAAAAATTAGAAATTGGAAAAGGTAGAAAATTAAAATCGGGTAGTGATTTAGCCATTTTGAGTTTTGGAACAGCAGGAAATTTGGCTACAAAAGCCATCGAAAAACTCAGTTTAGAAGGAATTTCTGTTGCACATTATGATTTACGATTTGTAAAACCGCTTGATGCAGCTTTGCTCAACGAAGTTTTTAATACTTTTGATAAAATCTTAACCATTGAAGATGGCTGTTTACAAGGCGGATTTGGCAGTGCAATTTTAGAATATATGGCTGATAATCAGTTTGTAGCTGCTGTAAAAAGACTTGGAATTCCAGATTTAATTATCGAACATGGCGAGCAAAACGAACTTTATGCTGAGTGTGGTTTCGATGAAAATATGATATGTGAAGAAGTTAAATCACTTTTATATCAAACTATAAAAAATCAAGTTGTAGTTAGGTAAGCAAAAAACTTAGTGGTTAATATTCAATATTATATGAATACAAAGTTTTTGTATAAATGATTAGCAGACAGAAAATGAATAGACCAAATTACTTTGATGTTATTGAAGAACGCTTAAACCTTCTTGCTCTTAGGATAATTTCCAGAGGAAGGTTAAACATATTGGACTTTCATGGCCACTCCGAAAACTTCTACCAATATTTCTTAAATGAAGTTTATGGCTGGACAGTTACAAATGAAAATGATAACCAACAAAATGTTGAGGCAATTGATCTAATTGACCATCCAAACAAGTTTGTTATTCAAGTTTCATCTACTTCGAGCAAACAGAAAATCGAATCTTCTCTTTCCAAGGATTCAATCAAAAAATATGTTGGATATACATTTAAGTTTGTTTCCATTGCAAGAGATGCTGACGACTTAAGAAAAGACACGTTCAAAAACCCTCACGGAATTAGTTTCACTCCCTCTGCTGACATAATCGATAAAAACTCCATCCTTTCAAAAATTAGAAGACTGCATATAAATGACCAAAAACGGATATACCAATTTGTGAAAGAAGAATTGGTGGCAGAAATTGACCCAATGAAATTGGAATCCAACTTAGCCGCTGTAATAAATATTCTTGCCAAAGAAGATTGGGACAAGTCAGAGTCAGTTGCTGAAATCAATAGCTTTGAGATTGACCGAAAAATTTCCCACAACAATTTGAATGCTGCAAAAGTGATCATTGATGATTATACAGTTCATTATGGTAGGGTCGATAAAATCTACACAGAATTTGATTCACAAGGGAGCAACAAAAGCAGTTCTGTTCTCTCAACCATTAGACAGGAATATGCAAAAGCAAAAAGTAACTTGACTGATGACCAACTTTTCTTTGCTGTGATTTCTAAAGTGGAAGAAAAGATTTTGAATAGTTCCAATTATACTTCGATTCCATTTGACGAACTTGAACTTTGCATTAACATTCTTGTGGTAGATGCATTTATTAGGTGCAAGATTTTTGAAAACCCAGACAGCTACAATTATGCTACTACCTGATAACATACATCCTGACAACAGCATCTATTATAACGGTGCATTTGTAATTGACTCTTTGAAAAAAGATACGAGTTACAAAATGCTTGACTTATATCAAGAAGTAAAATCAAAAAAGCAGATGTCATTTTCAGTATTTATTCTTTGTTTAGATTGGTTATATTTATTGGAAGTTGCAAAACTTAATCCTAAAGGCGAAATAGAATTATGTTCATAAAATCATTAACAATAACAAGCGGTGCTAAAGTCATTCGTGAAATTGAATTTCACAAAGGGCTTAACTTGATTGTTGACGAAAGTGAACATCAAATAACAGGTAACAGCGTTGGTAAAACTACCGTTCTGAAATTGGTAGATTTTTGTTTGGGGGCTGATAATAAGAACATATATATTGACCCTGAAACGAAACGAGATGAGTATAAACTTGTGAAAGATTTTCTAATTGAAAATAAAGTTCTAATTACTCTTACTTTAACATCTGATTTAGACAATCATGAAGCAAATGAAATTGTTATAGAAAGAAATTTTTTATCATCTGTAAAAGAAGGAATAAGAAGGATAAATGGCCAACAGATACTTGCAGAAAATTTTGAAATGGAGCTTGGCAAAACTCTATTCCCTGACCATCTTGAAGACAAACCTTCCTTCCGACAAATCATTTCCCACAACATCCGTTATAAAGACGAAAATATCAACAACACCCTCAAGACACTTGACAAATATACTTCTGATGCAGAATACGAAACACTTTATCTTTTTCTGTTTGGGTGTGAATTCACAAAAGGAAATAGCAAGCAGGAAATTTTGATCAAACTTAAACAAGAAGATACATACAAGAATCGACTTGAAAAGAATCAAACAAAAACGGCTTATGAAACAGCTTTGTCCCTTATAAACAATGATATTGAAGAACTGAACAAGAAGAAAAGCAGTTTCAACTTAAATGAAAACTTTGAGAAAGATTTAGACAAACTGAATCAAGTAAAATATGAGGTCAATAAATTAAGTTCAAGTATTGGAAAACTTAACATTCGTAAAAACCTGATAAAAGAAACAGAAGCAGAACTTAAATCCAGCAAGTCAGATATTGACTTGCGACAATTGGAAATCATTTATGAACAAGCAACTACCAAAGTAAAGACAATTCAAAAATCATTTTCAGACCTTGTTTCCTTTCATAACACAATGATTGAGGAAAAGGTAAAATATATCACCAAAGAATTACCCGCTCTTGAAAAATCTCTTGCAGAAAATAATAATTTTCTAAAGCGACTACTTGAGGAGGAAAAAAAAGTAGCATCTGCAATTTCAAAAAGTGATTCGTTTGAAGAACTTGAAAAAGTAATTGTGGAGTTGACCGAAAAGCATAGAAAGAAAGGCGAGTTTGAAAATATTATTCAACAATTGAATGAAGTTGATTCCAACATAAAAGAATTCAACAAACAACTAAGTGAAATTGACAACGAGCTTTTCAGTGATAGTTTTGAACAAGTTGTAAAAACGCAGTTAAACAAATTCAACAAACATTTTGCTTCTATTTCAAGTGAACTGTATGGTGAGCAATATGCTATTAAACCAGACATTATTACCAATAAAAAAGGACAACGCTTATATAAGTTTAGTTCATTCAATGCAAACATGAGTTCAGGCAAAAAACAAGGTGAAATATCTTGTTTTGATATGGCTTACACTTTATTTGCTGACGATGAAAACATTCCGTGTCTGCATTTCTTATTGAATGATAAAAAAGAGTTAATGGACGATAAACAATTAGTTAAAATTTCTGATTTCGTTAACAGAAACAATATTCAATTTGTCGCTTCAATTCTCAAAGACAAACTTCCAGAAGAGATTAACAAAGAAGAATATTTTGTAGTTAAGTTATCGCAAAATGACAAGCTGTTTAGAATTACAGCGAAATCATGAAAGTAATAAATTACCCAATGATGCCTCAAAAATTAGTTCTTTTGCAAAATCAAGTTGTAGTTAGGTAAGCAAAATAAAAATTCAGCTTTTTTCTTGAAAACTTGGCTTAATTCGACTTATTTTGGCTTTTAAATAAGAAAAAATATAATGGGAAGAGCATTTGAGTTTAGAAAAGCAAGAAAAATGAAGCGTTGGTCGGCAATGTCGAAAGCCTTTACACGAATTGGAAAAGATATTTCGATGGCTGTAAAAGCTGGTGGACCAGACCCAACAAACAACTCTCGACTCAAAATCGCAATTCAAAATGCCAAAGGTGTAAATATGCCTAAAGACAATGTTGAATCTGCTATCAAAAAAGCCTTAAACAAAGAAGATAAAGACCTAAATGAAATCGTTTACGAAGGAGTAGGTCCCTATGGTGTTGCCTTAATGGTTGAAACTGCAACCGATAATCAAAACCGAACAGTAGCCGATTTGAGAGTAATATTTTCGAGAAATGGCGGTACGCTTGGCACATCAGGCTCAGTGGCTTTTATGTTCGAAAGAAAAGGAGTTTTTAAATTTCCTGCCGAAGGGTTAAATGTTGAAGAACTTGAGTTTGAATTAATAGATTTTGGTGCCGAAGAAGTTTTTGAAGACGAAGGAGAAATTTTTGTACATACCGATTATAAAGATTTTGGACAAATGCAAAAAGCACTAGAAGAACGCAAAATCAATGTTACTAGTTCTGAATTGCAACGCATTCCGACCACATATAAAGAAGGACTTACGGAAGAACAACAAGCCGAAGTAGAACAAATTTTGGAAAAACTCGAAGAAAACGATGATGTACAAAATGTATATCACACCATGGCGGGGTAAGCAGAAAACATAAAAACTGTTTTTTTGTTGATAAAGGTGTAATTTTGTAAATATTATACCTTTATCGTTTTATGTCATACGGAAACTCATTTTCTATTTCTGATACCATTGTTGCTTTATCAACCCCAACTGGAATTGGTGCAATTGGTGTAATTAGAGTTTCGGGCAATAATGCTTTTTCGATTACCGAACATATTTTTAAAGGAAAAAAACTTTCTATTCAACATTCTCATACTGCTCATTTTGGGCATATTATTGATAAAGAATCGGTTGTTGACGAAGTTGTTGCTACTGTTTTTAAAAATCCAAATTCATTTACAAAAGAAGATGTGGTGGAAATTTCTTGCCATGGTTCGCCATATATCATCAACAAAATTATAAAATTGTTAATCCAAAATGGTTGTCGTTATGCTCGAGCAGGCGAGTTTACCCAACGAGCATTTTTAAATGGCAGATTTGATTTGGCTCAAGCCGAAGCTGTGGCAGATTTAATTGCTTCTGAAAACGAATCGGCACACACCGCAGCCATGAATCAAATGCGAGGTGGATTTTCTAAAGAACTCAAAAACTTGAGAGAAGAATTGGTAAATTTTGCCTCTTTAATCGAACTCGAACTCGATTTTGCAGAAGAAGATGTAGCTTTTGCTAATCGTGATGATCTCAAAAAAACAGTTTTAAAACTACATACTTTTACTTATAACTTGGTGCAATCATTCGATTTGGGAAATGCCATTAAAAACGGTGTACCCATCGTAATTGCCGGAAAACCAAATGCTGGAAAATCTACACTTTTAAACACACTTTTAAACGAAGAAAAAGCCATAGTTTCGGATATTGCAGGCACAACTCGCGATGTGATTGAAGACGAACTTACTTTGGATGGTATAAAATTCAGGTTTATCGACACGGCAGGCTTGCGAGAAACCACCGACAAACTCGAAGCCATTGGCATCGAACGAACACGCAAAAAAATGAGCGAAGCTAGTTTGATTTTATATCTTTTTGATATTAAAAACACAACATTAGCAGCTATTGAAACCGAAAAAAAAGCATTATTAAAACTTCAAATTCCGATAGTTTTGGTGGCAAACAAAATTGATGGTTTTGAAAACTCGGCTGACTTTGAAACACTCGAAAATATAGTTTTTATATCTGCTTTAGAAAAAAATGGAATTGAACAATTGAAATCTAAACTTCTAAAAACGGTTAAATCAACGGACTTTAAAACTGGCGATGCAGTTATTACAAACATAAGACATTTCGAAAATCTTACACAAACGCAACAAGCACTCGAACGAATATTAGAAGGTTTAGACCTTAATATTTCAGGAGATTTGCTAGCTCAAGATATCCGTCAAGCTTTGTTTTATTTAGGACAAATTACAGGCGAGGTTACAACAGATGATTTATTGGGAAATATTTTTAGCAAATTTTGTATCGGAAAGTAAAAAATTGATATAAAATATCAAAAATCTACTGTATAATTGCATTAAATTAATAAATAATAGGTAAATTTAGCACAATTTTAAGTATACAACTTATTATATGTACATTTCAGATTTTAAATTAGTCGATATTTTAAGCGAAAAAATGGGTGCAGAGGAAGCTCGTACTCTTGTAGAATATATTGGTGTTAGAATAGAAGATAATTATGTAGAAGCAAAAAAAATATTTTCTACCAAAGAAGATTTGCTTAAATTAGAGATGAAAATCCTAGAAAATGCACATAAAAACGCTATTGAAACTCAAAAATTAATTGCAGATTCAAAATCAGAAACTGCTAAAATGTTTGTAGAAACACATAAAATGATAGCAGAATCTAGAATTGATTTTCAAAAACAATTATCTGATACGCTTAAATGGATGATAGGAATGATTTTAGGTTCTACCATTGCAGTAATTGGAACAATTCTTACAGTTATGAAAATGGGAGGTTGGTAATAACTTTTAAATATGATACAAGAGAGTTTCTTAGAAATGACAAAGGTGTTGCAAGATTTTTCGACACTGGAAAATTTCAAAAAGATAGAGGATGCAGCTAATTTAATGGTTGAATCTGTAAAATCAGGTCAAAAAATCATAAGTGCTGGAAATGGTGGTTCCATGTGTGATGCCATGCATTTTGCTGAAGAACTCACAGGAAGATACAAAAACGATAGACCATCTATAGCTGCAATTTCTATTTCAGATCCATCGCACATGAGTTGTGTTGGCAATGATTATGGTTTTGATTTTGTGTTTTCAAGATTTCTGGAAAGTGTAGGTCAAAAAGGCGATGTTTTTTTAGGAATTAGCACAAGCGGAAATTCAAAAAATATAATGCTTGGACTCGAAGCCGCTAAAAAAAGAGGAATAAAAACGATTTTACTTACTGGAAAAGATGGTGGAAAAATGAAAGGAATGGCAGATATAGAAATTGTAGTTCCTCATTTTGGATATGCAGATAGAATTCAAGAAATTCATATCAAAATTATTCATACTTTTATAGGATTAATTGAAAAAGGATTAGGGTATTAAAAAAACTTTTCAAAAATAAATTTGACAAAGCGCATGGAAAAGTCGAAAACAAGAAAAAAAACTGTTTCTACGATAATTAGCAGAAATAATTATTCAGAAAAAAGTAATAAATTAATTGCCCTCGAGGATTTTGAAAGGATGGAATCTTCAAACGTGAAATTCAAGTTAGAATGGAATAATGGCAAAATTGAAAGAGAAAATCGCATGAAACACGAAGAAAGAATAATATTAATTAATATTAGCAGATGTTTTGAAAAAACTGAACTTTATAAAAACGGAAATGAAATCATGACCGAAGCAAACGTAAATCTTGGTAAAACAAATACTGTAAGAATCCCTGATGGCTGCTATCTAACTCGTGATGAAATTGTTCATTCTAAAAACCATTTAACCACACCCCAATTAGTAATCGAAGTGGCATCTGATGCCAATACTTCTACCCATATTCAACAAAAAATAAGCGAATATTTTGAAAACGGCAATTGCACAATATGGTACATTTATCCGGAAGTTCGATTAGTGCAAGTCTATACCACTTTAAAAACCGTGAAAATTTGTACCGATACAGATATATGTGAAGCTGTTTTAGATGGTGTTTTGTTTGAGATAAGTGTAAATTATATTTTTAAAGATTATGTACTATAAAATGTTAAATCGAATCTATATCAAGATTATTCATAAGTTTGTAGAATTGATTGAAAATGGATTAGGGTATTAAAAAAATAATATGAATAAGTTTATAATATTTGTTTCGTCTTTTAAGTCAAAACAAAAACTATTGTGTTTGATACTTTTAGGAATTTTTTTATACTCTGGGTTAAAAAATATAGGCTATCCATTTATTTGGAATGATGAATCCGAAACATTAATGACAGCAGAAAGTGTCCTTAAAAATGGTTATCCAAAAGTTCATTATGACAATAATATCATTTTTGTTCCTGAAAACGCTGAGTGGGTAGGCTATAATTCTAAACTTGATGTTAATACAACAATCCCATGGTTTACTTATTATTTTTCAACGATTCCTGTTTTTTTATCACATTTTACCGAAGATTTACGCACAAAAACAACAATTGTTAGAATTCCGTTTTTTCTTATGGGTTTTATAGGTGTAATGTTTGTTTTGTATTCCATTAAACCTTATTTTAACTCAAAAACTTTTAACTATATATTTATTTTCTTTCTTTTTTTTGAAATATTATCAATTCCGCTTGTATTGAATATTAGAGAAACTCGTTATTATGCATTATCCGTTTTTTCTGCGGGAATATTAGTTTTTTTAATAAATCGATTCCTTATAATGGAAAAACCTTTTACAAAAATATCATGTTTTGCAATAATTTTAGTGCTTTTTTTATCTTTTCAAACGCAATATGTCTTTTTTATTTCAATTTCAATTTCAATTTTTCTGCTTTTAACTTTATTATATTTATTGAAGAATTCTAGTAAGATTAAAACAACTTTTTTTTCAAAGTTGCTTGTAAAAAGAAATATTACTTTTTTGGGCATTATAATGGGAATACTAATTTTAATGATAGTACCTTTTATCATTTTTTATGATATTATCAATGTTGCATCTGCCGCTAGTCGATTATATAATCCCAATTTAATTTCTTTTAAAAGACATTTTTCAAGTATAGTTGATTTTTTATTAAACCAAGAGTTTCTGATATTGGCATTATTTTCAAAAGGAATATTTTATATTACATTTAGTAGATTAGACAAGTCTAAGTTTCGTAATTTAATTAATGTAGATAAAGTTTTTATTTCTTCCATATTTACTACCATTTTAATGATTGTTTTTATTATTATGTGTTCAAAAATGCCTTTTTTGTTTACTAGACATTATGTTTTTTTACAGCCATTACTTATAATTGGAATGGCACTAGATGTGTTTGGGTTGTTTGAAATTCTAAATTATAACAAATTAAAGTTTTCTATTAGCAAATTTGCATTCGGGTTTATGTTTTTGATTATTTTTTCGTTTAGTTTAAGCAGTAAAATTCCATTTATTAAGGGGCATATTGCAGAATTAAATAAGCCTGTTCAAGGACCATTAGATTTTATAATACCTGCCATCAAAGAAAAATATTCCAACACTAGAAATATTACTATAGCAACTAATTATGAAGAATTATCTTATATTTTTTACTTAAAATGTAAAGTTGTATTGGGATATAACTATAAAGATCTAAAAAATGATATCAATGCAAAGCCTGATGTTTTGGTTTATCGAAAAGGTTGGGGACATAGCGTAGAACCTTTTAATCATTACTTCCAAAAAGCGAAATACGAAAGAGTTGCTTTTGATGTTTATGATACCAGAGTAAACAACATAACTGAGCTAAATTGGTTTTTTGAAAATCATAAATTTAAGACTAGATATGCTCTTTCAGATGTAGAAAAAGCAGATATGTATTGTTTAGTAAAATAGAATAATGGTTTGTAAACAAAGAAACAAATAGTGATAATTTTTAGGTAAATATATTAATGATAAAATCTTCAGACATACTAATTGCAATACCTACTTATAACGAGTCAGAAAATATTAGAAATTTATATAATCAAATCAATGAATTATCCTTTTCTAAAGATTTTTTATTCGTAGATGATAATTCTCCAGATGGTACAGGCAAAATAATTCAAGAAATTCAAATTGAAAATGAAAATGTTTTTGCATATTTTCGTCCTTCCAAAATGGGAATTGGAAGCGCACATCAAGACATTATTAAATTTGCCTATGAAAAAGAATATAAAATTTTAATAACAATGGATTGTGATTTTACACATTCTCCAAAATCAATTATAGATTTTATTGATGCATCATCAAACTTTGATATAGTTGTTGGTTCAAGGTATTTAAAAAAAGATAGTTTAAAAGATTGGAATTTACTCAGAAAATTTCTTACAAATTTAGGCCATTTTCTTACTAAATATATTTTAAATCTAAAAGAGGATGCTACTGGTGCTTTTAGGCTATATAAGCTTGAAAATATACCTTCTAGCTTATTTAGTTTAGTCCAATCTAAAGGCTATTCATTCTTTTTTGAGAGTTTATTTATTATTTCATATAATAATTTTAAAATTAATGAAATTGGAATAGATTTGCCTACAAGAACTTATGGGACATCTAAGATGGAGATTAATGATGTTATAAAAAGCTTAAAATATTTATATATTCTATTAGTAAGGAAATTCATTTATAAAAATACTTTGAAAATAAAGTAATATATGGCATTAACATATGAAGAAATCGAACAAGATTGGGAAGTATATTGGGGTGCTCAAGGTAAACCAACTAGCAAAACTTATGATGTTGTAGCTGAGTTTTATAGAAAAAATATAATTATTAAAATACTTAATTTTTTTTTAAAAAAACATTTCATAGAAGGTCAGAAAGTTTTGCATGCTGGTTGCGGAAGTGGTCAGGTAGATTTGGATGCCAATAATTATTTAAAAGTTGTAGCATTGGATATTTCGGCCAAAGCCTTGGAAATTTATAAACAAGCTAACCCAAATCATTTTCAAGTAGTAAAAGGAACTATTTTTAATTTACCTTTTGAAGAAGGTTCTTTTGACGGAATCTATAATTTAGGTGTGATGGAGCATTTTACGGAAGACGAAATACAACAAATTTTAGCTGAATTTAAAAGGGTAATTCGTAATGATTGCAAAATTGTTCTTTTATGGCCACCAACTAAAGGTATAACAGTTAATTTTTTAGATTTAGTACATTTTGTTTGCAATAAGATTTTTAAAATGAATATTAAGCTACATCCAGATGAGATAACAAGAATTAAATCAAAAGCACATGCTCAATCTATAATTGATAAATCTGGAATGAAAATGATAGACTATTATTTCGGCATAAAAGATTTATTTACACAAGCGGTAATAGTTGTCCAGAAATAAGTAATTTGTGAATTGTTAATACTATTTATTTATGTCTAAAAAAAAAATAACTAATTCCACTACAATTCTAAATCATGATTTAGAACTAAACAATCAAGACAATAAACTTTCTTTTATTGTTTTTGATAAAAAGGTAGTTGCTTTTATTTCTATTTGTTTGACATGTTTTGTAATACTTACTTTCTTTAAAATTCATGGTTCATCCACTGGAATTTGGGACAAGATAACTGGAAATGTTGCAAGTAAATCAAATGTAATTTTCGGAACACCAAAAGTCATCCGTTCGGATGAATGGCTTTTACATATACCTTTTCTAATGTCTCAGTACAATAATGGATTTCCTAAAATAAATGAATCATGGGGAGATGGGAATGCTCCAATCTTTATGGGGGGACCAACTAATGATTTAATTTCACATTTAAAAATCAATAATTTAGGTCTTTTTCTTCTAGATATTGAGCGTGGTTATGCTTTTTTATGGAATTTTAAGTCTTGCTTTTTGTTAATTTCTGCATTATTGTTTTTTTTAATAATGACAAAAAATGATTTTTGGCTTAGCTTTTTAGGATCTTTTTGGATTTATCTTTCGAGTGGAACTCAATGGTGGTTTTCTACTGGGCTACCTGAATACATTACTTCAGCTTTTTTTATTATTGTGGGTATAGTTTATATGTTTTTTTCAATCAAAACCTTTCATATAGCATTGGCATCTATTTTAGTATTAGTTTTTTCTTGGGTTTTAGTTTTTTTTGTATATCCGCCTTTTCAATTAGTAACTTTGTATATTATTATATTTTCTATAATATCTATTTTTATAAAATATTGGAATATTGAGGTATTTAAAACTGGAATTTGGTACAAATTTTCGTTCTTATTTTTAATTATATTAACAAATTTATATTGTTTATTTGACTTTTATGATAATACAAAAGAAGTGATTGAAGTCGTATCAAATACTATTTATCCAGGCAAAAGAGTAGTAAGTCATGGAAATTTAACTTTATCTAGATTTTTTATAGGATATTTTGATTCTTTCTTTTTAGAATCAAAATACCCTTCTTTAGACGGGTATTTTAATATTTGTGAAGGAAGCGGATATATTTTATTATTTCCATTTATTATTCCTCAATTAATAATTGGGTTTATAAAAAATAAAAAACCAGATTATACATATCTGTTTCTATTTGGACTAATTTGTATGTTAGGATTAATTTGTATTTTTAAAATACCGGATTTTTTTACTAAAATAACCTTATTAAACATGGTTTCTTCAGTTCGAAGTCATATGTTTTTAGGACTAGTTGGAGTGATTGTATTTATTTATTTTTTAAGTGATAAAAACATTTATATATTAAATACTACTCAGAAAGTTGTTTATTTGATATTTGTTTTGGTTTTTTATTTTGTTTTATATCAAAATATAAAGCCAATCATCAGTCCATTTATTACAAAAACGCAGTTTTTTTTAGTCGGATTAATGATTTTTTCTTTAGCATGGCTTATAATTAGTAACTTCAAGTATCGAATAATTATTATAGGTTCTATTATATTGTTATACCACCTACCTAACATAAATATAAATCCTACTTCAGCAGGATTATCTCCGTTCTTAAGTAATTCATTTTATAAATACATAAAAGAATTTAACAAAGATAAAGATGTAAAATGGGTTGTGTTTGGGCAGATGCAATTTTCAAATTACATCAAATCAACTGGTGCCAAAGTGATTAGTGGTGTAAATTATGCTCCTATGAAAGAAAAGCTAGCTATTTTGGATCCTAAAAATCAATTTAAACATATTCACAACAGATATGCTCATATAAGTTTTTATCCATTTATAACAGGTACGGACTCAGTAGCTTTTGTTTATGATGGGAATATATATACAGATAATTATACTATTGCAATGGATCCTTGTTCGCCAAGACTAAAAAAACTTGGGGTTACTCATTTTTTATTTACATATCAACCTCAACCTGTTGAGGTAAGAGAATTAAAGTTGGTATCTAATAATGGAGTTTATATATACAAACGGGAATTGTAGGTATGAAAAATAAGGTAGTTGTTACTGGTGGATTAGGATACATAGGCTCACATACTGTTGTAGCATTGCTTGAAAATGGGTATGAACCAATTATAATTGATAATTTAGAAAATTCATCTCTAGAAGTAATTAATGGGATTTTTAAAATAACAGGAATAAAACCATCGTTACATATAATTGATTGTAAAGTTTATATTGAGTTAGAAACTGTTATTAAGAATATTGAAGGTATTTGTGGAATAATACATTTTGCTGCTTATAAATCCGTAAATGAATCTATAGAAAAATCATATGCATACTATGAAAACAATATTTTATCACTGATAAATGTAATTAAAATTGCTGACAAGTATGCTATAGAGAATATAGTTTTTTCATCGTCTTGTACAGTTTATGGCAATCCTTTGGAACAACCAGTAACAGAAAATATGCCATTTGGGGAAATCACGAATCCTTATGGTAAATCTAAAATGATGTGCGAAGAGATTTTAAAAGATTTTTATATTTCTTCTGCAAAGCATAAAGTTATTTCTCTACGATATTTTAATCCTATCGGTGCTCATACTACTGGACTTATAGGCGAGTTGCCAAATGGCATTCCAAATAACTTGCTTCCATATATTACTAAAGTTGCATCTGGTAAATTAGCCAAATTGAAGGTTTTTGGTAACGATTATAACACAAAAGATGGCACTTGTATGCGAGATTTTATTCATGTTTGTGATTTAGCAGATGCCCATATTTCTGCCTTAAATTATGCAAATTCTAAAGAAAACAAAAATTACGATGTATTTAATATTGGGACTGGCATTCCTACATCCGTACTAGAATTAATCACTACATTTGAAAAGGTAAATAATATTAAAATTGATTATGAATTTACAAAACGAAGGGCTGGTGATATTGAAAGTATTTATGCTAAGACAGACAAAGCAGCAGAAACTTTATCTTGGAAATCAAAAAGAAATATTAGTCAATCACTTAAAGACGCATGGAATTGGGAATTAAAAAACAATAAGCATGACTAATTTAAAAGTTTTTATAATTATTCCATCATATAATGAAGGTGTTGTTTTAAAAAACACAATATTATCTTTACCTAAAGAATACAATATTGTTGTTGTGGATGATTGTTCAAAAGTTTCTAGTGCAGAAATGCTTGAAGGAACTAGTGTATATTATTTGAGACATGAAATAAACTTAGGGCAAGGTGCTGCATTGCAAACTGGTATGGATTTTGCGATTAAGAATAAGGCTGACATAATAATTCATTTTGATGCTGATGGGCAACATGACAAAAATGATATTCCTAAATTTATTGATAAACTAATAGAGGGAAATTATGACATTGTGCTAGGTTCTCGATTTTTGGATAAAATGCATATTAAATCAGTACCTAAAATAAAAATAATTATTTTAAAAATTGCAATATTTGTAAATGGTTTGTTAACTGGCATGTGGTTAAGCGATGCCCATAACGGTTTTAGAGCAATGACAAGTAAAGCAGCTTCACTTATTTATTTTAAAGAAAACAGAATGGCTCACGCTTCTGAAATTTTATTACAAATAAAAAAACACAAATTCCGTTTTACAGAAATTTCTACACATATCGTTTATACTGACCATTCTATGGAAAAGGGACAACCCTGGCATAACTCTTTGAATATATTAATAGATTTAATTGTAAATAAAATATTGAAATAAGATGACACCAATTCAAATTATACTTATTTTTTTAGGATTACTTATTTTTCTAACCTCTTATAAAGTTTTAAACAATAAAATATTTTATCGTTCTATTTTTTTAGGTTCTATTTTGATAGGAATGATTTTGGTATTAAATCAAAAAATACTTGATGTAATTTCATCAAAACTAGGCGTAGGAAGAGGAGTTGATTTGATTTTTTATATTGTAATTACAGTTTTGGTTTATTGCTTGATTATTTTTTATCGAAAACTATTAAAACAAGATGAAATGATAACAAAAATAATACGAAATAATTCAATTAATAGTGCAAAAAAAATATGAGCTATTTAATTTCAATCATAATTCCATCATATAATCAAGGAAGGTTTATTAAACAAACTATTGATAGTATTTTAAATCAAACTTACAAAAATGTAGAAGTTTTAGTAATTGATGGTCAAAGTAGCGATTCTACTATAGAAATTTTAAAAACATATGGTAATCAAATATTTTGGATTTCGGAGAAAGACAATGGACAAACAGATGCAATTAATAAAGGGATAAAACTTGCTAAAGGAGAAGTTATAACATATTTAAACTCTGATGACTATTATTTGGAGCGGACTTTAGAAACAGTAGTAAATTGTTTTATTGAAAACAAAAATACCTTATGGATTACTGGAGATTATATAATTGTTGATGAAAACGGAAATCAAATACAATCATTAATTGCAAAGTACAAAAAAATATTAAGAAAATTTTTATCACTAAATTTGCTAAGTATTTTAAATCCAATTAATCAACCAAGTACCTTTTTAACTAAAAAGTTAATTGATAAAATAGGTAATTTCAATGAAGATTTGAAATATACGATGGATTATGACTATTGGTTAAGAGCAATAAAAGAAAATAAACCAATGGTTTTAGATCAAAAATTTTCGGCTTTTAGAATTCATAACAATTCTAAAGGAGGAAGTATGTTTATAAAGCAATTTGAAGAAGAAATGAATGTTGCAGAAAAGTATAGTAAAAATAGGATTTTATTAATGTTACATAAATTCCATAATTACCTTATCATTTTTGTTTACAAATTAATAAAATAAATTAAAAATATGGGGAAATTTTATGGGTAATATTATTACAAAATTGTATAGTTTAAGTTATAAATTGAATTAAATGTTAAAATCTATCTTATTATTAATTACAAAATTTATTCCATCAGGAATAATAATTCCAATATTTTCTGGACCTTTAAAAGGTTTAAAATGGGTTGCTGGAGCCGCTGAAGGAAACGGAAAAGGCTTATCATTAATCTTAAATATGTGCGAGCCCGAGCAAATTAAAAAAGCTGTTCAGATTAGTTCTAAAGATAAAATCGTATTTGATATTGGAGCAAATGTTGGCATGTACAGCATTTTATATTCAAAATTTTGTAAACAAGTATATTGTTTTGAGCCACTTCCTCGAAATCTTCATTTTTTATATAAAATATTAACAATTAACAACATGCAAAATGCTACCATTGTTCCTTTTGCAGTAGGAGGCGAATTGTCTATGGCAAATTTTCAGATTAGTGATAAAAACTCCGAAGGAAAGATATCTGAATTAGGAAATCAACCAGCAATAATTGTAGGATTAGAAAATTTTATTCATAGATATAATATAACACCAAATATTATTAAAATTGATGTAGAAGGTGCCGAGTTTGTACTTTTAAATGCTGCCAAAGACTTTTTAACAAAATCTAAACAGCTAGAAATAGTACTTTCTGTTCATTCCTTTGAATTAAGAGAAAGTTGTTTAACTTTGCTTTCGCAATGTGGTTTTAATACAATTGAACCTTTAAATGGAGAAAGCAGAGATAATGCTTTTGAATATTATATATCAAAATGCTAATTTTTTGTAGAAAACACAAACCTTTAATTGTCTTTATTTTAAAAGTCATTTTACTGTCTTTTGCGTTATATTTTTTATTAAATAATATAAAATATAACGATTTTAATGAAATACTTACTAAAACTAGGTATTCTTTTTTAATTATTTTTATGGTTTTTGCAATTTTAATTTTTATTATTTCAACATTAAAAACGAAGTATTTATTAGATAGTCAAAATATAATTATTTCATATCGTTCTATATTTATTAACAACTGGATTGGTCAGTTTTTTAATAATTTTACACCAGCAGGCGTTGGTGGAGATGCTTACAAATTTGTAGATTTCAAGAATGAAGCACAAAACTATTCTGTTTTATTATCACTTATTATTTATGATAAAATTGTTGGCGTTGCTGTTCTTTTTATAAATGCTATAATTTTTAGTTCAAGTTTGCCTTTAATAAAATATGACAGTTTTAATTACATATATATTGTTGCAGTTTTATTAACAGTATTAATTTTAATTATTTGTTTTAAAAAATACTTTATTGAAATGGGTGCTTTTAGCAAAATTCCTTGGCAGTTATTCTCTAATTTTAAATCTATTTTAATTTTAACGCTTTACTATGAAATTATATTTTGTTTTGTCCTTTTTAGTTATAAAGTTTTGCTTCTGTCAATAAATGTAGAAATTGATTTATTTATTGTTTTAAAAGTTGTTCCAATTGTGTTTATAGGAGAATATGTCCCTTTGTCTATCAATTCGATTGGAATTAGAGAAGGATTAAATGTTTATTTGTTTGGATTATTTAATTATGCAAAAAATGATATTTTATTTATTACAATTATTGGTAGAATTTTAAATTTAATTATATCTTTATTTGGCGGTTTATTATTTTTAATAAAAAAATACAATGGCAGAAACACTAGGGTCACTTTGTGACAAATTAACAATTATTAAATTAAAACAATGGCATTCGGATGACGAATCTAGGCAAATTAGCTTGGCTAATCAACAGCAATCTATACAAGAAGAAATTGATCAGTTTTTGATTGATGCCATATCTGGTCTAATACCTGAAAAAAAAATAACATTCAATGCTAATAAAGTATTTAAAAAAGAGGGGAATGATGTTAAAGAAGTGCTTGGGTCGATTGGAGATATTTTTTCTGAGTTAGCCAAAATAAATTGCGAACTCTGGCATGAACAAGAGAAAGTATATGAATTTGAAAAAGTTCCAAATGAAGAAAAAAATAATGTTGTAAAACAATTAGCAATTCTTAATTTGCAAAGAAATAAATGTATAGATGCCATTGATAATAATCTTTTAAAAATTATAACTAAAAAATAATATGCACTTAATCCATCGAAAAACTTGCCGAGTGTGCGGTTCTGAAAGTTTAAAAAATGTAATTGATCTTGGCGAACAGCACCTTCAAGGGTCGTTTGTAAAGCCTGGCAAAGAAATTCCACCATTACGTAAAATAGCATGTACACTTATGCGTTGTGATCCTACCATGGATGAAAATGCTTGTGGACTTTTACAAATGGAGCATACTGTACCACCATCTATTTTGTATTCTGCTTATTGGTACAGATCAGGTACTAACAATACCATGCGAAATCACTTGAAAGGTATTGTTGATGCCGTTTTAAAAATCACAAATAAAACAAGAGCAAATGTATTAGATATTGGTTGCAACGATGGCACTTTACTCAATAATTATCCAAAAGAGTTTAAAAAATTTGGAGTTGATCCGTCAGATGTAGCTCAAGAAATAGGAAAAGAAGTTACTGTTGTTCAAGATATTTTTCCATCTAAAGAATTAATGTCTCAAATTGGTGATTTAAAGTTTGATATAATAACTTCAATAGCTATGTTTTATGATTTAGAAGATCCTATTACTTTTTCTAAAGGCATAAAAAATATACTTTCTCAAGATGGAGTATGGGTTTTTGAAATGTCATACATGCCTTCAATGCTCGAAATGAACTCATATGATACTATTTGCCATGAACATATAGAATATTATAGTTTAGCTGTTATAGAATTTATTCTTAAAAAAGCTGATATTAAAGTTTTTAATGTAGAATTCAATGATATTAATGGAGGCAGTATTCGTTGTTATGCCACACATATTAATAATTTTAGCTTTAAAGCAGAAGAGTATGCCATAAATCTTATGACTATTCGCCAAAAAGAGTTTGACTTAGAGTTAGATACCGACAAGCCATATAAAAATTTCCAAGATAGGATTAATATTCATAAAGAAGAACTCATAAAACTTTTAAAAAATCTAAAAAAAGAAGGGAAAAGAATTCATATTTATGGAGCTTCTACAAAGGGTAACACAATATTGCAATATTGTGGTATAGATAATCGAATAGTTGATTTTGCAGCTGAAAGAAACCCAGACAAATATGGTGCTTTTACCTTGGGAACTGAGATTCCGATAATCAGTGAGGCTGAGTCTAGAGCAATGAAACCTGATTATTATTTGGTTCTACCATGGCATTTTAAAGAAGAGTTTCTAGAAAGAGAAAAAGAAAGTATTGAAAATGGAATTGGCTTTATATTCCCTTTACCGTTTGTAGAAATAATCAAGAAAAAATGATTGCAATAGTTTTTGGTGCAAATTCTCAAGATGGAATTTATCTTTCTGAGATTTGTTTAAAAAATAATATAGAAGTAATTGGTGTTTCCAGAACAGGGAATTCCAATTCTATTATTGGAGATGTTTGTGATATAGCTTTTGTAGAATCTATTATCAAGCAAAAAAAACCAGATTTTGTGTTTCACTTAGCTGCAAACTCTACTGTTAAACATTTTGCATTATTTGAAAATCATAGTACTATTTCTAATGGAGCTTTAAATATATTGGAAACAGTAAAAAATCATTCTCCTAATACCAAAGTTTTCATTACAGGAAGTGCAATGCAGTTTAAAAATGAAGGATTACCAATTTCAGAGCTTACTGAATTTGAAGCTCGTGATCCTTATTCTGTAGCAAGAATTCAATCGGTTTATGCAGCAAGATATTTTCGAACACTTGGCTTAAAAGTTTATGTTGGCTATTTATTTCACCATGATAGTCCATTTAGAAAAGACAATCATTTGGCTAAATCAACAACAAATGCTATCAAAAAAATTAAAAATGGAGAATTAAATACTTTGGAAATCGGAAACATGTTTGTTTCTAAAGAATGGGGATATGCAAAGGATATAGCTGAGGGGATTTTTAAATTGGTAAACCAAGATATGGTTTTTGAAGCGACAATAGGAACTGGAAAGTCGCATACCATAGAAGAATGGCTTAAAATTTGTTTTGAAATCGTAAATCTTGATTACAAAAAATATGTTGTTTCTAATATCCATTTTAATATAGATTTTAAAGCGTTGGTTTCAAATCCCTCAACTATAAATTCTTTAGGATGGTCGCACAGAACTTCAATTTTTGAATTAGCTCAAATTATGATGCTTGAATGATTTGTGCTACTATGTTTATGATTTCAGAATAACTAGTTTCATTTACATCAAATTTAGAATTATACATATTCAAGGTAATTAATTTATCAAAATCTTTTTCTACCATTTTTCGCATACTTGGAGGGTAAATTGTGGTAATATATTCTTTATACTCTTTAGGGTATGGATTGAATCTAGCAAAATTTTTACCGTTAGTAATGCAAATACATCTCTTTTTCAACGAAACAGAAATAGGTACGCTACTTGAGTCGCTAGTAACGATAAAAGTTGATTTATCAATTAAATTAATTAAATCAATAAGAGATAAGTTTTCAGATAAATTAAATATTCTATTTTCTTTGTTTAAAAATAAAATATCATCAACGATTTTTTGACATAAATCAAATTCACTTTTACTTCCTGAAATATAAATATTCATATCTGTATTGCACAAAATATATTCAGCAACTTTAGCAAAATTTAAAGTATTCCATTGCCTAAATTTATCCCCAGCACCTGGTACGAAAACAACATAATTTTTATTGTATTTTAATTCATTTTTATTATAGCATTCTAAATTCATTTTTAAATCAGTAAAAGATAGACCCAATGCTTGTTTTATAAAATGCTTATTTACATCAAAATCAAATTGAAGATTTTCAGTATTGATAAGCTTTGTATAAAAATGGTTTCCAATCCAAGCTTCCCAATTTTTTATATTATGCAAAAATGAAACAAATCCAATTTTGCTTTTACCGTTTAGTTTTCTTATTAATAAGTCATCCACAACAAATATTCTTGATGCAACTGGGTTTAATATTAAGTCATATTCTAAAGATGGTAGATTCTTAATTATATTTCTCCTGTAAATAATATTTGTCGAGAATTTATAAATATCAAGCCAATATACATTATCAATATATTTGGAGTCGTATTCCTCAAAAATGGGTTTCCAAAGAATATTTCCAATTAAATCAATTTGATAATCTTTGTATTTATTGTCTTTTCTTATTAATTCAAAAAATGATCTAAAGAAAAAATAATCACCTATTACATTTGTTTTTATAAATAAAATTTTCTTATTTTTTGTTTTAATTTTAGGCTTAAATATCAAAATATCAGACACAAATAATATAAAATTTACTGCAAATAATATCGGTTCAAATATTTTTTTTGTTTTAACTAAATTAACTAGTTCTTTTAAGTTCATGACAGAATTTTAACGCAAGGTATAAATTATATTAGTGAATCAAAAACGCTTTTATAGGTCTAAATGGCAAATATCTTTTAGTAAGCTACTTAATTTTTTAGAAAACCAAAAGAATTGATATTGCAGAAAAAATACCATTGATAAAAAATGTCTCTCAATCGTTATTTATTGTTGGTCAGAAATAGGGAGGATTATTGCATTGATAAATTACTTTCAGCATATTTAAAAACTATTTCAATCAATACTAATAGCACTATTTTCTTAAAAAATATTCCACATACACAATCAAATATTCTAGTTTATTTTTAAAAATTTAATTTATACCTTTGAAACAGATTAATTCCTAAAATTAATTTTAATTTTGCTATTTTAAATTCTAAGATGATTATATCTAAAACACCTTTGCGAATCAGTTTTTTTGGTGGTGGGACTGATTATCCAGATTATTATAAACAATTTGGTGGAGCTGTTTTATCAACTAGTATTGATAAATATATTTTCATAACGGTAAACAATCTTTCTGTTATTTCAGAATATAAATACAAAAACACCTATTCTAAAGTCGAATATTGTAATGAAATAAATGAAATAAAACATCCTTCGATTAGAGAATCATTAAGATTTATGGAAGTTTTTAATGGTATAGAAATTCATACTGTTAGTGATTTGCCTGCAAAAACTGGGCTTGGCTCTTCCTCTTCTTTTACTGTTGGGTTACTAAATGCTTTATATGCTCATAAAAATCAATATAGAAAACCAATTGACTTAGCTTTAGATGCTATTCATGTTGAACAAAAGTTAATTGGCGAAAAAGTTGGTGTACAAGATCAAAGTGTTGCAGCTATTGGAGGATTAAACTACATTATGTTTAACAAAGACGAGACAATTAGCTATAAGCCTATCATAATTTCTGCTGAAAAAAAGAAACTTTTTAAAAGCCATTTAATGTTATATTACACTGGCATGCAACGTTTTGCTGAAGATGTTTTAATAGAACAAATTGAAAAAACAAAAACTGGAGAAGTAAATAAAGATCTAGATAAAATTCGTTCTATGGTAGATACTGGCTTCGAAATTTTATCATCAAATGTACCAATTACTGCTTTTGGAGAGCTTTTGCACGAATCATGGCTGCTAAAAAAAAATCTTTCGTCTTCGATTTCTAACAAACATCTTGATGGTATTTACGATACCGCAATAAAAGCAGGAGCAATTGGTGGCAAATTATTAGGTGCAGGTGGTGGTGGTTTTTTTTTATTTTTTGCCGAACCCCAAAAACAACAAAATATTAGAAATGCACTATCTCCATTATATCTTGAAGTAGAAATAGATTTTGATAATGAAGGTAGCAAAATTATATTCAATAATAATTAGCTTATAGTAACCTCTAAAAACCTCTATTCAGCTGAATATTTCCCTCTTGGGGAAACATAAAAGGGGTTTTTAGAGTTTTCATTATTTGATATAGAAATTGTTTAAAATGGCTATATTTTGAAATTTATGACTTTAAAATATTGCAATAATGACAGGATGAAATTATTCTAACTTAATATTTGCTAAAAAATACACGAAAAAAACAATAGAAATTAGTGAATTCGTGGCAAAAAATAATAGAAATAAATTTGGAGTTGAATTTATATCTTCAAATCTAAAAAGGGATTTGACAAATGTTGTTTTAATTTAGAATATTGCTATCTAATTAATTAAAAATGTATGTAAACAACATTCCGGTTCTCATTTTATGTGGTGGACAAGGTACTCGAATTAAACATTTGCTAAATGGATTGCCAAAACCAATGTACCCTGTTTTGGGAAAACCTTTTTTAAGCCATCAAATTGCTTATTTGTCAAGATTTGGACTAACAAATATTATAATTTCGGCTGGCTATAGAGCAGATGTTATAAATGAATATTTTGGGAATGAATATTTGATTATTGAAGAAAATGAGCCTTTAGGGACTGGTGGAGCGGTTTTTTATGCCTTAAATCATATTAAAACAGAAAATTTTATTTGTTTAAATGGTGATACACTATTTTTATTAGATTTTAATAAATTTTTAAATGCTAGTAAAGTAAATAATTTATTTTCTACTATCGCTTTAAAAAAAGTTTTAGAATCAGATAGATTTGGCTCTGTTTGGAAAAACGGTACAAACAAAATAGAAAAATTTGCTGAAAAAAATATTGGAACAAGTTCAGGCTTAATAAATGCAGGGATATATTATTTGAATAAAAAGCAATTACAAAAGTTTGATTTTCCAAAAAAATGTAGCATCGAAACAGATATTTTCCCAGAATTGGTAAAAGATAATTTATTTGGATTTGAAACAGAAGCTGATTTTATAGATATAGGAACGCCAGAAACACTTGTTCAAATCGAAAATTTTATTGTTATATTAAACCGAAAAATTAAGATTACATAAGTCAACTATAAATTCATTGGGTTTTTGGTATTGAGAAAACATTTTCCAAAACTGTTTCATTCTATCT
>RDZG01000065.1 GCA_004293915.1 Bacteroidota bacterium
CTACATAAAGTCTTGAATTACCTCCCAAAATAAAGAGTCTTCCATCTGAAGGTGCAAAGACCAAATCTTTTGGCACAAATGAGGTGTTTGTTTGCTGAATATTCACCATGTTATTACCAGAAAATGTAAATACATTGATTCTATTAAGAGTTCCAGTTGTTCCAGAGGCAAAAAGCCTTCCCGTAGCGGTATGTATTGCCAAGTAACTATTGTAATTGATTTGTCCAGCTACAGTGGAAGTACAGCCCAAACTACCATTGTTATCAATTTCGTTGAAAATACTCGATTGTGCATTTAGATTCAAACTTGTAAATCCTCCAATTAAGATTGTAATGAAAAGATTTGATAGTAATTTTAATTTCATGATGTATTTTATTAATGTGAATATTTATCACAAAAATACTTACACTTGAAATCTTGCTACTACCCTTTTGGGGTAGTTTTTTTTGGGAAAGTAGATAAAAGAATTATTATTTTAATCCAAGTATGGCAGTATATGCTGGCATTTTAGAAGAAATAATATGTTCTATAAAATATACATCGTCAATAATGTTATATGTGATGAAATATTGCATATTGCTTTTAGGGCTATCGTAGCGGGCAAAATAAGCACCATAAATTGGGATTTTACATTTTCGCAAACTCAAATTTGGAATTGTAGTAATAAAATCATAAATTTTATATACATAATTTTCTGCCAATTTTACAAAGCAATAATCATTTCATCTAACTCTAAAATTAAATCAGTACTTAATTTTATTTTTTCCATAAATCTCGAACTGTGTTAAGTAAATGTTCTCGACCTTCTTCAAAAGAAACATAATTTCTGTTTTTTACCATAGTTTGAAACACATCTTCTTCCATCAATCCTAATTCTACCAATGGAGCTTTTGCTTGTGGATGTTTTTTTAGGTCAATAGTAATTTTGGTAACCATTCCTTTGGCGTTTGTTTCGGTACTTATTCCTGCAATTCGTGACATGGCATGAGTTGGTTATGACTGTTACAAATTTACTAAAAAACTATAAAATTGCTTTATATAAACTATAAAAAATCAAATTTCTAAATATACTTTTGCTTGTTTGCCACTTCTATTGCTTCTTCTTTAGAATCTACTTGCAGAATACTATAAATCTTTTTGATATGATATTTTACATTGTCTTTTGAAACAAATATAAGTTCGGCTATACTCTGATAGCTTTTGCCTTGGGCTAATAAAGTAAGAATCTCAGTTTCTCGCTCGTTGAGAGGTGATTTTTGATTTTTGTTGAATGAATTAATCACCATTTTTGCAATTTTCATGCTCATGGGTGCTCCTCCTTGCAAACATTCTTCAATGGAACTTTCTAGCTCTTGGTTGTCGATATTTTTTGTTAAATATCCAGTAGCACCTGCACAAAGTGCAGCAAACACATTTTCACTATTTTCAAATACAGTAATAATGATAACATCAGTTTTAGGGGAGAGTTTTTTGATTTTTTTTGTACCTTCAATGCCATCCATACCTGGCAAATCGATGTCCATTAGTATTACTCTTGGCAAATCGTTTTTTAGGTTTTTTATCGCATCTTCACAATTAAAATAAGAACCTGCTAAACGTAATTTAGGCACATTATTGATATATTCAGATAAAGTTTCATTTACTGTTTGATTGTCTTCTATAACCAAAATTCTTGTTTTATCAGGTGTAATCATTGTACAAAAATAAAAACTTTAACCAAATAAAAACTACCTTATTCGGGTAGTTTGCAAATTAATGTACACTCAATTCCTTGTGGTTTGTTTTGCGAAATTTCAAACTGAGCATCAATTTTTTTTGCTCTATGCTGCATGTTTTTAAGTCCATTTCCTTGTTTAATTAAATCACCCGATTTTCCTATTCCATTATCGGTAATTACAATTTGTAACTCTTTTGAAGTAATTTTAAAATTAAACCAAATTGTTTGGGCTTGTGCATGTTTAATAATATTGGTGATAGATTCTTTTACAATAGGCAAAATCTCTAGGATATAGCTTGTAGGGAGTTTTATTTCTGGCAAAATATTTGGTTCAGTTTCGATATAAAGTTTGATGTTTGAATGTTTTAAAAAATCATCTAGATAATCTCTCAAATACATAAATAACTCGTGCGAATAATCGCTTTTTGGGTCTTTTGCCCAAATAAAATCTCTAAAATTATCATATAAATCGTTTGAACTTGCCGTTATTTGGTCTAGCACATTTTGTTTTTCGGCATCTGTCTTTTTTAGTTTTACTAGTTTTGCCAAATGACTAATTGAGGCTAATTTATTCCCAATTTTATCGTGAAATTCTCTGGCAGTTTCTTCTCTTTGTCTTTTTTCTTCTTGAACTTTTATTACTTCTTGCAGTTTAATATTTCCTTTTATCAAAATAAACATCATTGAAGCCAAAATTGAAAACACAAAAATCAAATTGATTAATTTGTATCGATACATTATATACATTAAAGGCTTTTATATGATAAATTTCCAATAAATAAAATCCAATAACTGTAAAAACGGAAGCTACTAACAAAAACAATCCCAAACGCAAATCAATGAAAAGCATGCCTGACACAGATAATATCAAATACCAATATAAATCATGTGAATAAATGCCGCCACCCAAATAAATACTTGCTGTAATCATTCCAAAACCCACAAAAGACATGATTTGAAGCACAGTGTTTATATTTCCTTTTACTTTTATAAAATAAAGACACACACACATTACCACTAAACCCAAATAATTATAAAAGGCTTTTATATCAAGAATAACTCCATTGAAAATAAAAAAAGAGGTATAAATTGATAGAATAATTAAAAAAGAAAAAATCAACAAAACCAACATTTTGGATTTTTCGTGTTTTTCAGGATTTTCTTTGATAGAAAAATGAATAAACCAATCTGTATATTTTGAGAGTTTTTTAATCATACTTTTCAGCTAAAATTTGGAGTTTTTCTATAAAACTGCAACAACATTGGTTTAAACAAAAGTATATAAAATTTCTTTTATTTACGATTTTTGCGAATAGTCTTTTAGTAGTCGTGATTTGTAAGAGAAAATTTTGACAAAACATTTTTAAAAGTCTGTAATTTGTATTGTAATAGCAATAAATATTTGTTTTGTGTTTCTCAAAATTAAAATAGAAATTAAAAACACAATAATTATGTGTTAATTTGCAATTGCATTACACATCAAATTGTTGGCTTGAAGTTTGTTTTAATTAGTTTGTTATTTTTTCATGTTTTTGCTCAGGCACAAAATAGTTCTATAGCCAATGATAGCCTCACAAAAAGTATTCCAAAGTATTATTTTATAGAAAAAGTTGTAATCGAAGGCAATAAACGCACCAAAGAAAAAATCATTCGTAGAGAATTAAAATACAAAGAAAACGATTCGATTCCATCACTAAAATTGGATTCGATACTGCTTTGGGAACGAAACAAAATATTTAATACCAATTTGTTTGTTACTGTTGATGTAAAACTAATCCGAAACGACAGCAATCAAAATGCAACTTTACATGTGCATGTGCGAGAACAGTGGTACACCGTGCCACAATTGGTTTTTGATGTGCCAAACCAAAGTATAACATATTTTATAAACGAACTAAAAGGCGATTTGAGCAAAGTCAATTTTGGTGCCAAATTGTTTCAACGCAATTGTTTTGGCAGAAACCAAACCTTGAGGCTTACCGTACAGGCTGGCTTTACCAGAAATATTGATGTTTCTTATGAAATTCCCTATATCAACAAAAAACAAACTTTAGGTATAATTATGTACACTTCGGTTTCAAACAGTCGAGATTTACAGTTTGCAACAATTGAAAATAAATGGAAAAGTTTAGACTTAACACCTTATGGAGATTTCAGATATCTGAAAAATCGTATCAATAGAGAATCTTTTCGGGTTGGAGCGGGTATAAATTACAGACCTGGCTTTTTTACGAATCATTTTTTTGAAATGGCTTATTATCACAATACTTTAACAAACGACACAATTGCAAAAATCAATCCTGAGTTTTTTCTAAATGGACAAACCAAACAACGTTATTTTTATTTGCATTATGCCATCAATGACGACCACCGAGATGTTCGCCAGTTTGCGCTCAAAGGCTATGTGAGCAGAGTTGATATAGAACAACTTGGGATTACTCCTTTTGAAACGCAAAACATTACTAGGCTTACCGCAACTCATGCTCGTTATTATCCACTTACAAAGCGTTTTTCGTATGCTGGAAGGGTGAAAATGAAAGTTTCGTTTCCTGATTTACAGCCATTTGTAGATTTTAGGGCTTTGGGAGGAGGGCAAGATTTGGTTCGTGGCTACGATATTTATCAAATAGATGGGCAACATTATTTTTTATGGCGAAACTCGCTCCGTTTCAAAGTTTTTTCAAAATTATTTAACCTCGGAAAATATTTATTTCAGTTTGTTTTCAGATGCGGGCTATGTGGTAAACCAATCCGATATAAGCACAATGTATTTTAGAAACGATAAATTTAGCAACAAACCATTAGGAAGTATAGGTATTGGTTTAAATATTGTAACGTTTTATAACTCCGTATTTAGGCTCGAATGGTCTCTCAACGGAGCCAATTATTACAATGTTAGTTTTAATATTTTTGCAGATATTTAAACCCAAAATACGCATTAGAAATCTATTACAAACCATAATTACTTCATAATAAGGCACTTTCATTAAAATTTGACCTTAATTTAGTTCACTAAATTCTTGCCCAAATTTTAACTCCAAATACCTTATTATCTTGTACTTATGGCTTTCATAACGATGTATATTGCGTATTTTGGATTAAACAGCAATTTCCACTTTTTTTGTTTTATCCAAAGTAGCGTTTCTAATAGCAACTTGCTGTGCAACAGACTGAGCCAAAACCTCAAATGCTTTGCCAACAACTGCACTTTGCAGGGCTACAGGCATACCCGAATCGCCACCTTCTCGCACACTTTGTACTAACGGAATCTCTCCCAAAAAAGGCACATTGTTTTTCTCTGCCAATATTTTTCCACCGCCTTTTCCAAAAATGTAATATTTATTATCGGGCAATTCTTCAGGTGTGAAATAGCTCATGTTTTCGACCACACCCAAAATTGGAACATAAGTAGCCACTTTTTGAGGTGTAGTTACAATTACCGCACCAGTAATGGGCAGCGTTTGTACTAACGTTAGGTGAATATCGCCAGTGCCAGGTGGCAAATCTATGAGCAAATAATCTAAATCTCCCCACATCACATCGGTAATAAATTGGCGTAATGCACTGCTAACCATGGGTCCACGCCAAGTAACAGCACTTTCGGCTGGCACCAAAACACCAATCGAAATCAATTCTACACCATATTTTTCGAGTGGGATAATAAAATTTTTACCTTCGATGGAGGTCATGTTTGGTTGCTCTTTTTCGACACCAAACATAGTTGGAATGGATGGACCAGAAATATCGGCATCTATCAAGCCAACTCTTGCACCTGCTTTGGAGAGTGCAACTGCCAAATTGGAGGTAACAGTAGATTTGCCAACTCCACCTTTGCCAGATGCTATAGCAATAATATTTTTGATTTTGGGTAATAATTTATCCACTCCCTCACGAATGGTCGATACTTCAGCCGTCAGTTTTATAACTACTTCTATTTCAGCGCCATACATGCCTTGAATAGCATCTATACAGCGTTTTTTGATTAGCTCCTTTAGCGGACAAGCAGGCGTTGTAAGTACAACTGTAAAGCCAATTTTTGAGCCATCAATCATGATGTCTTTTATCATGCCAAGCGAAACCAAATCTTTTTTCAAATCGGGTTCTTCAACTGTGCTTAGGGCTTTTAAAATATCTTTTTCTACTAAATTCATTGATGATATTTATGGTTTTATAAATGCAAAAATATATAATCTAATTTATAAATTGTGTAAAAATTATAATTGAAAAATTCATTACTATTTCACATTCAATTTACTATTTTTTCGGCTGTAAAAAAAGTAAATAATCAGTCCGATGGCAAGCCAAATCAAAAATCGAATCCAGTTTGTGGCTCCCAATTGGCAAAGCAATGCTAAGTTGCAAATCAAACCCAAAACGGGTATCAAAGAAAGATTTTTCCAAATTGCAAAAACAGAAATCGCAAAAGCTAAAGCATAAAAAATCATACTTTCAGTACTGGTATTTGGCTTAAAATCAACCAAATAAGAAATGAAAAGTAAAACTAAAAAAGTGAGGGGCAAGCCAATTTTTGAGTTAATATATGTGATTTTAAATTTAGATTTTATGTCTTGTTTTGTGCATTCTAAATAAATTATTCCGGAACAAACCAAAGCAAAAGCAAATAAAGTGCCAATACTTGTGAGGTCTATAATGTCGTTTATATCAAAAAAAAGTGCGGGAATAGCAACTGCAAAACCCGTTACTATGGTAGCAAAAGAAGGAGTTTTGTATTTTGGATGAATTTGCGAAAATTTCTTAGGCAACAGTCCATCTCTGCTCATAGCATACCAGATTCGAGGTTGCCCCAATTGATAAACCAAAATCACACTGCTCAATGTGATAATAGAAATAAAAGACACACATCCTCCAATAAAATGCAATCCTACATAGTCAAACACAAAAGCTAAAGGGTCTGGCACATTGAGTTTAGTGTGATAAACCATTCCGGTAATGGTAAGCGTAAGTAAAACATAAATTAGTGTAGAAATTATCAAAGACAAAATCATGGCTTTTGGAATATCTTTTTGCGGATTTTTGCATTCTTCGGCTGTTGTAGAAATGGCATCGAAGCCTATATAAGCAAAAAACACAGATGAAATAGAAACCAAAACTCCCGAAACACCATTGGGTGCAAAGGGTTGCCAATTGGCAGGAGTAATATAAAAAGCTCCTATGCAAATAATTGCAAAAATGACTAATAACTTAATGATTACCAGTATGTTATTAGTTTCTTTTGATTCTTTAATCCCAATATAACAGATATAAGTTATCAAAATGGTGATGGCGGCAGCAGGGTAATCGATATGCAAACTGGTATTAAAAACATTAAAATTTGTTTGTAAATCAATGCCAAAACCACGCATAAAATGTTGAAAATAACCGCTCCACGAAATTGCCACTGCCACGTTGCTCACTGCATATTCCATAAACAAATCCCAGCCAATAATCCAAGCGGCTAATTCACCAAAAATAACATACGTATATGTGTAGCAACTGCCTGATGCCGGTATGGCAGAAGCCAATTGTGCATAGCAAAGTGCCGAAAAACCGCAACTGATGGCAGTAAAAATGAACAAATAAATCACGGCTGGTCCGCCAGAACTTACTGCCGTGCCAATGGTACTAAAAATACTTGCTCCAACTATGGCAGCTATTCCAAAAAATGTTAAATCTCTAACAGTGAGTGTTTTATTAAGACTTTCTGATACTTCGGAAGAATCTGAAATGGATTTTTTACGAAAAAGATTATCCATTTTTGTTACTCTTCGGGATAGGGAATAAACACAAAATTGACAAAATCTTCGTCCACCACAAACAAACAGCAAAACTCGTCTGGATTTTTGTAGGTTGCATAAAAGTCTTCTAATTTATCGGCATCAATCAATTTTCGTTGCATAAACTCCTCGAGCATCGAAGCATAATAATGCCATTCTGTATCGAATTCGTATTTTTTATACAATGGATTCCCAATCGCAATTTCGACTTTTGAAACCGGGAAAATAGGATATTGACTAAATCCACGTTGGCGAATTTGATACGAAGCTTCTTTTATATTATCTGCAACTTTTATAAAATCAGAACTAATGTGTCCCAAATATTGTCCATCTAAAAAATCGGGTTCATAGTCTAGTTTTTCCATTTTCGCAACTTGTTTTTGCAAAAATAAACAAAGGGATTTGTATTTTATAAAAGCATTTGTAGAATAATAATTATTTTTGAACGTTTTATTAAAAAGCTGATTAAAAGCATGAAAAAGATAGTTTTATATATTGTTTTGTTGGGTTTAAGTTTGGCATGTACAAAAAAAAACAAACCAACAAAATCAAAAATTAATGCAGTTGATAAACTTACAGAAGTTCAGAAATCGGTTATAAATCTGTCTATAAAACTCTCAAACACGGTTTTGGCTGCAAAAATTGGTTCTTATATACCAACTGTGGTTTATAAAGATGATAATATCGATGACGATAATTATGCTTTTACTGTTACTCGAATTGGAAATCCAGAAATTAGTGCTGCCTCCGAAGGCTTTATGCTTTCGCTGCCATTAAAAGTTGAGGCACGAGCAAAAGTAGAAATGGCTGGTTTTGGTGGAGTTTATCCTGTTTATTGCGAAATAAAACCAAAATTTCAGCTTATTCCAACGGCTACTTCGGATTGGAAAGTAAAAGTAAAAACCATTTCGCAAGGTTTTGAATGGCTTGTAAATCCATCTGTAAAAGTTGGTTTTTTTACGGTTGATGTTACCTCGATGGTAGAAACTGTTTTGAAAAATCAGCAAACCCAAATTGCCGAAATTATTGATTCGTATTTGGCAAATAAAATCGACCTAAAACCCAATGCAACAGAGCTTTGGGCAAATGTGCAAGAACCTATTTTTTTATCAGCCGAAAACCAAGCTTGGTTTCGTTTTGTGCCAGATTCGATTGCTTTGATGCCTATTTATTGTGAAAACAACATGATAAAATCGGGATTTAGACTAAAAGGAAATGCCGAAGTGATTTCTGGAAATAACCCCGAAAGTGCAAAAAAAACACTGCCAAATGCGGGAAATTTGGCTGGAATTTCAGCTGATTTTTCGGTTTTCACATCTATAGCAGTTTCGCACGATATAATTTCTGAAATTGCTAAAAAACAGATGGTACAAAAGACATTTACCTTTGATGGAAACAAGTCTTTAACGATAAATGATTTGAAATTTGGCGAAAAAAACCAAATGATGCGTTCAGAATCAGATGTTTCGGGTACATATAATGGTAAAATTATTTTGCAAGGGAATCCCTATTACGATTCGTCAAGTCAAAATATTCGCATACAAAACCTTGATTTTGAGTTCGATACCAAAAACAAATTGCACAAAACTGCCGCTTGGCTTGGCGAAGGAAAAATTTTAAAAAACATAAGTCCATATCTTCAATTTCCAATGAAACAACAATTGACAGACATTGAAAATAGCATCAAAAAGTTTTTGACAAACAACAAAATCACGCCAAATATTATTTTGGATGGAAAACTTTCAAAACTAAATCCGCAAAAAGAAATATTTGTTACTGACAAAAACTACATTTTATTTTTAGAATTTAATGGAAGTACTGAAACCGAAATTTTGAAACTAGAATAACAAGCTCTATTCTAAATTAAAAAACATTCGTTAAATTCCTTTTTAGATTTGAAAATATAAGTTCCAATGCAAATTTATTTCTATATTTTGCCACGAATTCACTAATTTTTTGGTGCTTTTTTCGTGCATTCGTGGCTAATATTTTGTTAGAATGATTTCATCCTATTCTATCTTTTATTGCAATGTTTTAAAGTTATATTTTGTTGTAAATTTCAAAACTTAGCCGAGTAACCTTACTTTTTTATATTTTTTAAAATTTCATATTCGCTAACCTCCACTTTTATTTTGCCATATTTTGTAGCAAAATCTATTTCGAGCGGAATACGTTTTGCATCGTCAGAAATCCAAATTTTAACAGGGTTTTCTTGTTTTGATAAACTTTGTACATTGGACAAAACAGGCGAAAATACAAAAGCTCTAAATTTTCCAATTTTAGTTTTTATGCGATCTCGTTCCAAAAACCGCAATGCAGTTGGATAGTTTTTTCCTTCAAAATGCACATTTACTTCGATTTGGTCATTTTTCTTTAATTTGCTAATATTTGCATTTCTGATTTGAAAATAGGCACTTACTGCATCCTGCGAAGTTGGCAAAATGGGATAATTTTTAATATCATACATTTTTGTGTTGTCGTTTCTTCGGGTCGAAATGGCTTCTAGGTTTTTATGATCAAATTCTACAATTTCATACGCCTTAAAATTATTTTCGTGTTGATCTCTAATGAATTTTTTGGGCAAATGAGTAACCGTATCAATAAAACTAAAATAGGTATTCTCAATGTGTGCAAAAAGCCCAACAGCACCTTTTGTTTTGCCCACAACTTTGATTTGATAAACAGCTGTAGAGTCTATTTTTTTTGCAACCGAATCGGTTTCTACTGTTATTTCTGCCGCATTTATAAATCCATAATGCACCACATAGGTTATTTTTTCGGTTGGATAAAAATACGTTTGTGAAATGGCTTGCAAGCTAAAAATTAAAAAAACTACTACTACAATTCGCATGATTACGTACAAATAAAATTTTTACAAAGGTGGATTTTTGAGATTAATGCAACAATAGTTAAATTATTTAATTTTTAAACATATAGATTCTAAAAGTAATATTTTTCAATCCAGTTTTCATAATATTTTCTACCATCGAAAACCATCTCATTTATTCGTAAAATTCTTTTATGCTAAAAACAAATATTTTTTATAATTTTAAGTCCAAGAAAATATAAGATATAGATTTTACTAAATCAACAAAATACTAGAGATGGGTTTTTCAATTAAAAATTGGTTATCTTCTTTTCAAAAATACTTTTTTTATTACCGTGATGGCTTTTATGAATTGCCCTATATCGCCAATAGCCCAGAGTTAATGCTTGCTTCTTTTGGCTCTATGCCTTTTGTAAAACATTATCCTAAAAAATCATATTTTACCACCGACAATATGTTTTTGAAGGGAAAAGGCTATTACCAAAAACTTGAAGAGGGCTTATGGCTCATTATTTCTGATATGGAAATAAAAAAAGACCTTAGTTTTAAATTGTACTACGAACCTGGTATAGAAGCAAACTATCATACCTTAAATATATATCTAAGTAAAGATACCAAAGTAGTTCGATTCCCTAAAATGAATCTTGATTTAGCATTTGAAGATCATACATGGGGTTTATACAAAGCAGGCACAAAAGGCTTGAATTCGCATTTTAAAGGACAAAAATCAATGTTCCTGAATATTTATTTTAGCATCGATTGGGTTAACCAAAATATAGCATCAAATGGTGTACTTAAGAACAAAGTTTTGGAAGATTTTTTTAAATCATCCAACGAATCGCTTTTTCTACCTAATTTTTTAGAAAATAAAAAAGAGGTGTATGAAAATGTTATTGATAGTTTTTTGAATAGAGACAAAAATGAAGGAATTGATGTATTAATGCTCAAAAGAAATACACTTGAAATTATATCCACATTTGTGAATATAATAGATGATGATTCGATTTTTAAAACTGCATCTGCAACTTCGGAAAAAGACAAACGAAAAATTGTAAAAGCAGAATATATCATCAATAATGCTATTTTTAGTGAATTTCCCTCCATTGAATATTTAGCAAAGGAGGTAGGAATTTCTTTAAGCAAATTGAAAACAGATTTTAAGGCTGTTTATGGCACAACTCCCTATCAGTATTATTCTAACAAACAGATGAATTACGCTAAAAAAATACTTAGCCGTAAGGATGTTTCTATAAAAGAAGTGGCTTATACCTTGGGCTACAACAATGCCAGCAAATTTGCAGATGCCTTTAGGCGTGTACACGGGCACTTGCCATCGGAACTATAATTTGGCTTTTCGGGATATACTTTTGGCTTTTTGGAGCATACTATTTCTTTATTTATAGGGTAACTTGCACTCATCATTTAAATAAAAAAACATGAGAAAGTTATATCAAAACAAAACAGTCAAATTAATTGGCATATTTAGAAATATTGCCATAGTTTTTTGTTTAGGATTACTAAACACGATGCAAGCCCAGATAGCATGGACATTGCAAGGCACTTCTATTGCTGGAACAGCCGATAATATGGGTTTTAATGGAGACCGAATGGGAAGTTCTGTAAGTCTAAGCGATGATGGCATGACTATGGCAGTAGGTTCTCCCAACCACACTTTTTCAGGAACGAGTGATTTGGGTGGTAAAGCCAGTGTATATTCTTGGAACGGCACCGCTTGGGTGCCAAAAGGTTCTCCTTTATTTGCAGAATCTATTGGCGATTTTTTTGGTGCGGAGGTAAGCCTTAATGCAGATGGCACTTGCTTGGCAGTAGGTTCGTATGGCAATGCAACAGGTGGTTCCAATGCAGGGAGTGTGCGTGTTTTTACTTTTTCAGGTTCAGCTTGGTCGCAGTTAGGTGCTACTACTTATGGCACTGTTGCCAATCAAGAATTAGGAAAATCGGTTAGCATTAGTGCCGATGGCAAAACAGTAGCGGTGGGTGTGCCAGGAGCAACGAATAGTGGTGGGACACAAAGCGGAGAAATACGCATGTATGTTTGGAATGGCTCTTCGTGGGCTTTGAGAGGAACTGCCATTTTTGGTGAAGCAACGGACGATAATTTTGGCACAAAAGTATCGATTTCTGCGGATGGAAACCGTGTGGCAGCTTCTTCTCCTAATAACGATGCTCCTATAAATAATGCAGGTAGTGTGCGTTTGTATGATTGGAATGGTTCCGCATGGACGCAAGTTGGCACTACGCTCAAAGGAACAGTTGATTCTGAATTTTATGGTTCTGCCCTTGAAATAAGTGCCAATGGCAATATTTTGGCTGTGGGCTCACCATCGTATTTTAATGCGGGTTCTACTACGGGTGTCAGTTACTTATATAATTATAATGGTTCTAATTGGGTACAAAAAGGGGCATCCTTTATAGGCATAGGAAACGAAGGTTTAGGAAATGCTATGGCTTTGAGCCGCACTGGCGATACCTTGGCTATTGGTGCAAAAAACTACGCAGAAGACCCAATCTACAATATAGGAAAAGTAAAAATCTTTCGTTGGAATGGCTCTATTTCTAGTTGGGTAGCTTTGGGAGCTGAACTCAAAGGTTCGAGAGCAGATGATAATTTTGGTACTGCTGTAAGCCTAAGTGCCAATGGAAAAACATTGGCAGTAGGTGCAATTGGCAATGATGGTTTAGCCAACGATGGAGGCAAAGTGGTAGTTTATAACCTTTCTTGTGCTGGCGTAACCACTATTACAAATCAACCTACTTCTCAAACAGTATGTGGTAGCAATTTAGCTACTTTAAGTGTAACTGTTTCGGGTGGTAATGCCACTTATTTGTGGAGCAATGCTTCCACTATGCAAAGTATACAAACAGGTGCTGGATCTTTTACTGTTACCGTAACAGGTGCTTGTGGTACAGCTATTTCTAATATAGCCACAGTAACTACATTTGCCAATACCCAAATTACCCTACAACCACAAAGCCAAACCATTTGTGGCAGCAATGTGGTAACACTAAGTGTAGCAGGTACAGGCTCAAATATAACCTACCTTTGGAGCAATGGAGCTACCACTTCAACTATTCAACCTACAACAGCAGGAACATATATAGCTACCGTTAGTGGTACGTGTGGTTTGGTAGGTTCTAACGTAGCTCAAGTTACCCTAGGAGGATTGCCTTCTATCACTGGTATTTCACAAGGTACAGCGGTATTACCTAGTTTTACTACTGCTAGTTTAAGCGTAACCGCCACAGGCTCAAATTTGCAATACCTTTGGAGCAATGGAGCAACGACCAGAACCATAACAGGCGTGGGTGCTGGCGAATATTTTGTAACCGTTACAGGCAGTTGCGGTTCTGTGGTTTCTGAAAATGTTAGGGTTGGTAATGTTGTAATACTAAGTGGCAATAGCGGCTATAGACCCATTTCTACGTTTGGAAGTGAAGGCTCTGCAAACAATCAGTTCAATCAACCCTATGGCATTACGCTATCTCAGGATGGAAGAATATTTATCGCAGATGCTCAAAATAGTAGAATAAGTGTATGGACTCAAAGTGGAAACAACTTTAGTAATATAGCTACGTTTGGAAGTGAAGGCTCAGCAAACAATCAGTTTTATGGAACAAATGGAGTTACAGTGGCAACTGATGGAAAAATATTTGTAACAGACTATAATAATTCTAGAATAAGTGTGTGGACACAAACTGGAAACAACTTTGGTAATCTCACAACTTTTGGAAGCTTGGGAACAGCAGCTAATCAATTTTATGCCCCAAGAAGAATTGCCATTTCATCTGATAATAAGATTTATATCGCTGACCAGGGAAATAATCGCATAAGTGTATGGACGCAAAGTGGCAACAACTTTGGTAACCTCACTACTTTTGGAACTCAGGGTAATGGAGCTAATAATTTTAATAATCCAAGTGGCATAGCGATAACTGCTGATGGGAAAATTTGTATTACTGATTTTCTTAACAGCCGCATAAGTGTATGGACACAAAGTGGCAACAATTTTGGTAATCTCACTACTTTTGGAACTCAGGGTAGAAATGCCAATCAGCTTTATGGTCCATTTGGAATTGCGATAGCATCGGATGGAAAAATTTATGTAACAAATTTTTTTAACAATAATATTACGGTATGGACACAAAGTGGCAATAACTTTGGCTACCTCGCTACTTTTGGAACTTATGGAACTAATGTAGATCAATTGTCTGGGCCTTTAGATATTAATGTTTCTTCCAACGGCAACATTCTGATTGCAGACTTCTACAACCACCGCATTTCATTTTGGAAAACTCCTGCTCCTATTTACTATTTGCAAGTTACCTTTGACATTACAGCTCCTACTACCTTTACGGGCAGCACCGCTACGCTCACTTGGCCCACTGTAAATGGTTTAGGTCTTATAGCTGTTACTTATTGTATCCGTATTTCAAAAGATAGAACTATGGGTTCAGGTGTAAAAACCGTATGTGGGCTTACAGGAAATAGCTACAAATACAATCCAAATGACCCTAATGGCAGAACAGAAGCTGGTTTGGAAGAGTATTTCTGGCAAGTGGTAGGTGTAGATGCAGAAGGTAATTATTCGCAATGGTCTGAGGTGCAACAGTTTTCGCTGGATGCTACTGCAACTTCTACCAACCCACCAATCTACCAACCTACCAATGTAAGTATTTATCCCAATCCATCAGCCAATGGAGAATTTAGAATGGAAAACGGAGAATCTGTAACCATTACAGATGTTGTAGGAAAAGAAATTTTATCAACCACAAAATCTACATTTACCATTGCAAGCAAAGGCATTTTCATTGCCAGAGTAAAATCCAAATCTGGAATAACAATTCTAAAATTGGTGGTTGAATAGTTAATAATTATGTATTAAAATAAAAAAGCCCTGATTTGTAAAAAGTCAGGGCTTTTTTTATTCAAAACCAGATTTTTTGCTTATTTTCAGATTTTGAAATATAAAAACATTCTATATAAATTCCAATAAATAATTACAAATTCCTTTTTAACTTTTCCCCATTGGGGAAATAAGAAAGGGGTTTTCTAAAAATTTAATTGTAAAAATTTAATGGACTCAATATATTATCTTTTTCTATCCGTTTCCTCTTTTAGTTTTTCTTCTTGTTGTTTGTATTTTTCTTCTAACTCTTGGTCGATAGATTTTGGAGCTGAGTATTTTTTACCAAAATTATATGTCAAACTAAAGGTAATGAGCCTATTGTCCCATTTGTATTGGTCGTTTATTTGGGTTTGCGAATTATTGGTTTCGCTGTTGCCACGCCAATAATAAGTCCAAAAAACATCGTTTACCGCTAATTTTGCAATTAATTTATCTTCAAAAAGTTTCTTACGAACACCAAAAGAGAGCTGCCAAAGTTCTTTATATCGCATCATACTCCAAGCCGTTGGCGATTCGTAATTGAACGAAAGTTCCAAATCCCATTTACGAGGCAGCAAAATATTTTGAGTAGAATTGATTATAAATGCAAATCGGCTATTAGAAATTTTTCCAACATTTACTTCATTTCCTTGTATATTATTTTGATAAAAATACACATAATTGGTAGTTGTAAACCACTTGTTTACAGGATAATAGAGCGAAAGTGCCACACCCATATTTTGAAAAGATGCAATATTTGAAAAAGTATATTTTGTTTGAAGATTTACTGGATTTACTACATATACATCGCCAATAAATTGTTCTGTGCGACTATAATTTAATGTGGCAGAAAGTGCACCCTGAAAAAAAGAATTAATAAACTCAAAATTGTGTGTAAACTGTGGCAAAAGCAACGGATTTCCTTGAAAGGAAGTAAAAATATCCATCAAATAGGCAAATGGATTGAGCGATTTATAATCTGGTCTATCAATTCTGCGGCTATATTGCAATGTAAAATTTGTATTTTTTGAATATTTGTAATTTACACTTGCCGATGGAAAAGGTCGTGTATAATCTCTTTGTATCGGTTGCCCAAGTGTTTTGTTTTCGGCTCTGGTTCGGGTATATTCTATTCTGCAACCTGCTTGCAATTTCCATTTCCCTAATTCTTTGGCAAGGTTTATATATCCAGCTGGAATTATTTCTTTATAAATAAAATAATTGCTTGATAATGAATCAGTTCCGTTATTTTTAGGAATTGAAAAACGAATATCGTTGTCGCTCGATATGCTTGTAAATTTAGCACCTGTTTCGAGTTTTAGTTTCCAAAAAATATTTTTTTCAAAATCTATTTTTATTCCAAATTGATTTAAAATTGCCGGAATTCGGGTTGTAAATGCAGCAAAATTTCCAAGTGGTTGCGAAAACCTATCTAGCGTTTGGGTAGAAAAATTTTGTACACTTTTAAGATTGTAAGTACTGCCATCTGCCATAATACTTAGTTTTGTACCACTAGTATCAAAATTGTGTTTATAGGTAAGCGAAGAACTAATATTATAGTTTTTTGTATCCGAATTTTCTGTAGAATTAAAAGTGTTATTGACCTGATTATCAGACTTTAAAAACAACTGCGACTTGCTTCCTCCAAGCCAATTTCCATATTCATAGTTTCCCATTCCGCTCCATTGAATACTATTTTTATCATCAAAATCATAGCTTACGCCACCATTAATATTGTGGTTTTGCATCGGATTAGGATAATCAGTAACTGTATTAAATTTGGATTCTAGTAAGTTTGAATTTAAAAAATTACGTGTAACCTCCATGCGTTCTAGATTTTTTTTATAGCCATATTGATAACCCACATTAGTCGAAAGTTTTGATTTTCTATAGTTTAAATTTATTCCAATATTTGCTTTTGGAAATACACCCTGACTGTAACTGGCAGTAGTTGAGCCATTTAATCCTTCGTAAGCACCTTTTTTTAATTTTATATTGATAATCCCAGCATTGCCTTCGGCATCATATTTGGCAGAAGGATTGGTAATGATTTCAATATTTTTTACTTGATCGGCAGGAATAGATTTTAGTAAAGCTCCCAATTGGGCTTCGTCCATATACAAAGGTTTGTCGTCTATCATCACCATAACCCCATCTTTTCCTTTTAGTTTTACACCTCCATCTTTATCAACTGTTACGCCAGGTGCACGCTTGAGCACTTCCGAAACCGAAACACCTGTACTCACTATGCTATTTTCTACATTTACTACAGTTTTATCTGGTTGTTGTTCTATAAAAGCTTTTTGGGCTAAAATTTCTACCTCATCTAATTTTTTTGATTCGGATAACACATTCATATTCAATGATTTATCTTCATTTAATTCAAAAACATTAGATTTTGTTTTTTTATACCCCAATTGCAAAGTTTGAATATAATAATTCCCTTTTTTAATATTTTCAAAAGAAAAAAAACCTTTTTCGTCTGTAATTGTACCAACAATTTGAGTAGAATCTGTGGATTTGAAAAGCACAACAGACGCAAATTCTAATGGCTTATTTTCAGTATCTTTTATATTACCTGAAATAGTAAATTTGTTTTGAGAAAAACATTTGTAGCTAAAAAATAGTAAACCAAATAAAGTTATAAAGATAAATTTTGGCTTCAATTTTGTTTAAATTAAATAAGGCACAAAAATCTACTCAAAATACTATATAAAATTTGACTTTAGTCAAATAAAATTGAAAATTTTACTCTTCTAATATTTCACTTTTAGTAAAAAAGATGAAACTAAACTACTATTTTAAAATTATTTAGTAAAATTTAGCTGTGTATTTTTATAAATCTTTTTCCTGTCGATTGATATCGCTACTTTTGCAGTTAGTTAACAAAAATAAAATTATTCACATTGGCTTTAGATCAAATTGAAGATGTGCCGCAAGGCGAAAAAGAAATGTCGTTTTTCGACCATTTAGAAGAACTTCGTTGGCACTTAATTCGCTCATTAGTAGCTATTTTAGTTTTTTCTATTATAGCATTTTTTATGAAAGATTTTATTTATGGCGTACTCATTTTAGGACCTGCAAAGCCCGATTTTTGGACGTACAAAATGATGTGCAAACTGGCTTTTGCCGTTGGCGAACCATCACTTTGTGTAGATAAATTAAACTTTACGCTCCAAAGTCGCACCATGACAGGTCAGTTTATGATGCATATTTCAAGTTCTTTTGTGATTGGATTGATATGTGCATTTCCAATTATAGTTTGGGAATTATGGCGATTTATCAAACCTGGACTATATTTAAAAGAACAATCGGCAACAACAGGAGCCGTTTTTTATGTAACTTTATTGTTTGCTTTAGGTGTTTTGTTTGGTTATTATATTATTTCACCACTCTCTATTCAGTTTTTAGCTAATTATCAACTCGACCCAACCATTTTAAACCAATTTGATATCACAAGTTATATTTCCACACTAATTATGATGGTTTTGGCTAGTGGATTGATGTTTCAATTGCCTGTTGTGGTATTTATTTTAACGAAAATGGGTGTTTTGACACCAAGTTTCATGCGAAGCTATCGCAAACATGCTTTTGTAATAATTTTAATCATTGCGGCTATTATCACACCAAGTCCAGATATGGTAAGCCAACTTTTGGTTGCCATTCCTGTCTATTTTTTGTTTGAAATTAGTATATTTATTTCTGCATTTGAACTAAAAAAACAAATGCGAAAAAGTGAAATATAGGCTAGCTTTTGACCAATTTCAATTTTCGATAGTTTTGTATTTTGTAAAAGCTATCGAACAATATATCCAAGCAAAAATCCAGCTAAAATGATAACTGTTGGAGGTACACGTTCCGAAATCAAAGCAATAAAAGTTGCCAACATCACTCCCCCATTCAAATAATTAAGTTCAATTGTATCAAACAAAAATACAGCAACTGCCAAAACCAAGCCCGAACTAACCGAATTTATGCCCTCTAAAGATGCTTTTATGGCTCTATATTTTTTTAAATCATCCCATAATCTGTAAAGAAAAAATATTAAAAATGTGCCAGGTAGAAAAATTCCTGCTGTAGATAAAAAGCTTCCAGCAATTTGTCCCAATATGCCATATTCTTTCATCGACATAGCTCCAATATACGAACTAAATGCAAAAACAGGACCCGGAATAGCTTGTACCAAAGCATAACCAGTCAAAAATTCTTGCGAATTTAGATACTTATTTACATCAACATATTCGGTATGTAACAGCGGGATTAAAACTTGTCCTCCACCAAAAATCAAACTCCCGTTTCTATAAAAACTTTCAAAAAGCTTTACCCCTTTTGCTAATCCGGGATCTAAAAGCATTTGTCCTAAAATAAATGTAATTAAAAAAACTAAAATAAAAAGGATAAAATTTGCCCATTTTACATCCAAAACTGGCTCCGAATCATCTTTTGGTAAACGATTAAATTTGAATGTTGTAGATAATCCACCGATAACTAAAAGCAAAGGTGCAACCCAAGGAAAACGCAAAAAATAACCAATTACCGCAGAAATAATCATCACTATCGTTGCAGTTTTTGTAGTTATAACTTTTGAGCCAATAACCCAAGCTGCATAAGCCACAAAACCAACTGCCATAGGTTCAATAAATTTTATAAATGGCATTTCTAAGTTTTGATCCGTAAAATATCCAATCAAAATAGCTGCAGCTGTCATAAAAATCATCGATGGAAGCACCCAAATTAATAAAGTTAAATAAGCCAAAGTAGCACCTCCCATTTTATACCCAATTGCAGTAATGGTTTGAGTTGAAGTAGGTCCTGGAATGATTTGACAAAGTGCATTTAATTCGATAAACTCAGGTTCAGTAAGGTATCGCCTAAAATTTACCATGCGTTTCAAAAACATTGGAATATGCGAGTGCGGACCGCCAATTGCAGTAAAAGAAAGAATAAAAACATCTTTTAAAAACACCAAATCTCTTAATCCTAACACAGTCTGATTGTAAAATAGTTACAGTCTCGAAATCATAAACAACTTCATGTCTTTATATTTTAAATCAAAGCGCTTCGAAAGCATTTGATTTGTCAAGCTACCTTTATAGGCATACACGCCTTTCATCAACCAATCTTTGTTAAAAATAGCCTCTTCTAACCCACCATGATTGGCAATTTGCAAAAGCATGGGAGTAAAAATATTGCTCAAAGCAGTTGTGGCTGTCCGAGCTACTCTTGATGCAATATTTGGTACGCAATAATGAATAACATCATGAACCTTATACGTTGGTTTTTTGAGTGATGTTAAACGTGAAGTTTCAAAACATCCACCTTGATCAATGCTAACATCTACAATAACTGAGTCAGATTTCATTCTCGAAATCATTTCGGATGTAACCACACACGGACTTCTATCATCTTCGGCACGAATTGCTCCAATCACAACATCGGCATCAGCCAAGGCTTGTGTAAGTGTATAAGTATCTATGGTTGAGGTATATATATGAGCGCCAAGGTTTTGTTTCAATCTACGAAGTTTGTAAATATGATTATCAAAAATTTTAACTTCTGCACCTAGCCCCATTGCCGTTCTTGCAGCATATTCTGCAACCGTTCCTGCTCCAAGTATTACTACTTTTGTTGGAGGAACACCTGTAATTCCGCCTAGAATAATTCCTTTACCTTCGTTTGCACTGCTTAAATATTCTGCCGCAATCAACATAACTGTACTGCCAGAAATTTCACTCATGGCTCTAACGATTGGTTTTCCGCCAACTTTGTCTTCAATAAACTCTAATGCCAAGCCTGTTACACGTTTTTCAATTACTGCTTCAATGTATTCTTGCGAAACTTTTGCCAATTGCAATGCCGAAATAAGTATCTGACCAGCACGCATATAATCAACCTCCATCAATGTTGGAGGCATTACTTTTAAAATAATATCGGCTTGATAAACCTCTTTTGTAGAATATACAATTTTTGCACCTGCATTGCTGTAATCCAAATCAGAATATTTTGCAGTTTCTCCAGATTTTGACTCCATCCAAACTTCATGACCATTATTGACCAAAACAGCAACTCCTTCGGGTGTTAAAATTAGCCTACTTTCGTATTCTTCAATTTCTCTTGGAATACCAATAAACAAGGATTTGTGTTTCAAATTTACCTTTTGCAGCTGCTCTTCGGGATACATTGCGTGGGCTTGTGCCAAATCAGAAAAAGATTTTTTCATCAATTACAGTGAATAAAAAATAAAAATACAAAAATTATCTTATTTTACAATGAATAAATCGAGTTTGATTATCAATAATTTCTAATGTAATATTTAATACCGATTTTGGCAAAAGAGAAGGGATTTTTGAAGGCCACTCTACCAAACAAAAAGACTTACTTTCAAAATATTCGTCAACACCAATATCTAAAGCCTCGGATTCGTGTTTAATTCTATAAAAATCAAAATGATAAATTGTTTGATTGTCTATTCCAACATATTCATTTACAATAGAAAAAGTTGGACTAGATACCGTATCTTTCACTCCTAATAATAAACAAACTTCTTTAATAAATGTAGTTTTCCCAGCACCCATTTGTCCATGTAAAAGCCAAATATTGCAATCAGAAAATTTAAAAAGCAATGATTTTGCAATGTTTCTTAACTCAAAAAGAGTAAAGGTTGATTCAAAATCATTCATTTTTAGGAAATTTATAAACAATTCCTGCGGAAATACTAAACAGATTTACATCGCCTGGTGTAAAAAAAATGTGATGAAATTTTAAATTTACATCTAATGCCAAAGTTTCGGAAAATTCATAGATAACTCCAAGATTTGGTGCAATTCCAATCCCTCTAAAGTTATTAGCACCACCAAAACCAAAATTACTTGCTTGACTACTATTATAATATCCAATATCAGAGCCAATATATGGAGAGAAACTAGATTTTTGAAATAAATACTCAAAAGAAAAACCATAATTTGTGAGCAAACCCGTAGAACCTGGTACATTGTTATTACTAACATTTAAACTACCAAATGCCCCAACAACATACGAATCATTAATAATATATTTTGCAGATAATCCTAAACCAATTGACCTAGAATAGGTTTGATTTTGATTTAAAAAAGCTATAGGGATAAAAACATTTCCATTTAAACCAAGCTTAACTTGTGCAAAACTATTTAGAGTAAAAAAAACAGAAAATAAAATAAATAACTTTTTCATATATAGCTATACTTTTAACATTAAACTAAAAAGGAGCCAATGGCTCCTTTTTAGTTTAAAAATTTTAAATACTAAAACTCCCAAAGATTATGTTCAAATTCCATTAAATCATTTGCAGCTTTTTCTGAACCATAACGACCTTTTTTCAAATCACCGCCATAAGTATCAACAATTTGCTCATCATTTGGATTAGAAATTTTATAGATAAAGGAAGAAAATAGTCTCAAATCAAATGCATCTATAAAGTTGCGATGTTCAGCATCATTTTCTCTATTAAACCAATTTGCTCTATTATCTTTTCTAAACAATTCAACCAAATCTTTAAACTTAACACTAGCAACTGGTTGGTTAAAACCCCTAGGATTAATAGAAGCTGGTATATAAATAGTAAGTGCTAATATGTCATAATACATTCTAGAACGTTTTCTATCAAATATAGCATCTTCTTTTAAAGACATAAGAGTCATTAATTTAGGATCCAAGTATGCAGAATTAGCATAACTTTTCATAGCTTCTTTCTTCTCATCTGGTGCCATACCTGTAGTATCAGGAGGTTGAACATTTGGATCAACTGTGTTTGCTTTAAACTGTTCATCAGTCAACAATAAACCATCATCTAATGAATCCGTTTTATATGGTTTTAATTTACCCAGCTTAATATATTCCATAATTAAAGTAGGTAATTCATGATTAACTGACATAAAACCTTTATTTTGTTTTTCTTTCATGTCAAGAAATCTCCAAACCATTTTTCTATACATTATATCTTTATCCAATATAGGTCTAGCAGAATACTTGTTAAAATTATCGGGAGAAATTACTCTTCTAATTTTAGCTTCATATTCAGCCAACTTTCTCTGACGCTCTGCTTCAGCTTCTGCCTTTTTCTTATTTTCCTCATCCAGCTTAGCTTGATTTGCTGCATCAGCTTCTGCTTTTAATTGTTCAGCAGATTTAGAAGGTACAGCACTTGTAGTTGCACCTTTCTTTTTTTTCTGAGCAAAAATCGGAGTTACACCTAAAGCTAAAAGTAAAGTACAAGATATTAATGTATTACGTAACATTGATTATATGTTAAATTATTGGAACGGTATAAATTGTTTGAGAAATAGTAACACCCTCTGTTTTGTCATAGAAGTTTGTACGCAAAATCTCTTTAATTTCTATTGTAATCCTATCGTTAGGCAGTGCTAAAGATGCAAATGAGCTCAAATCAATTAATTCAGATGTGGCATCCATTTGTTTTACCAAACGTGAACCTCTCAAAAGATAAGCAGACCATTTAGTAACTTTATATCTAGCATCTTTTGGATTTGAAGCCAAAAAGTCAGCCAAAGGAATAGCCTTTATTTGTAATTGACGTGGACCAGGAGCTTTAACACCATTTTTCAAATCTACAGGTTTTCCACCAGTCAAAATAGAAATATCAGGTTTTGGAACAGGTTTTACAGGAAAATTAACATCTCCAATATAATTACCACTAGATGAAACTTTAATACTAACATTTTTAGCATTAGGAATAACAAATATTTCTCCTTTTTGAGAACCATTTTGAGTAGCAGCTCCACTTGCTTGGAATGTTGGATTATAAACAGAACCAAGAGCAGGTACATTTATTTGCAAAGGATTTCCACAATTCATATAAAGTGCTGATACAGCGCCTGATTGTACTTGAATTACAGGTTTTGCAACCACATACTCACCTTTAACCATAAATGTAGTATCTCTTCCTCTGTTTTTGAAAGTAACAGCTCCAGACCAAGTCTTTTTAGCCAAACCATCTTTGTCATAAGCACCACCAGTAGCAACAAATTCAAGTTTGCCTCTGCCATCTTTATCTACTTGCAATTGACGTCCATCAACTTTAACAACTGGTTTGAGCGCAGAAGAAGAGGCAGCAAGAAATACCTCTGCCATGTACTTTGTACCAGCAGCTACTACACGAGAATCAGCTCTATACATTGCAAACACTTGATCAAATTTGATATCAGAAGCACCTAATTCAGCAGCTAAAAGGCTTAAAGCATCTGACTCATATTTTAAAACTTCAGATTCCATCATACTCATTACAGCCATAGAAGCACACATAGGAGTTTGACCAAAGTTTAAGGCAGCAAAATCTTTACGTTTTTGTTCACTTCTTTTGCTAATCCTATTATCATCTTTGGCATCTAATGCAATCGGAGTAAATACCTTTAATTTACCACTCTCACCTTCACCTTCTTTTAATTTTAGGTTATTAAGATAATCTACAAAACCATTGATTTTCTTTTGAAACTCATAGGCTTTACCATTTTTCTTACCTTCAGCACCTATCATAAGTACTTCAACTAAAGTCTCTTCTTTAGCACCTTTCCACATTTCTCCACCCTCTTCGTATCCACCTGTTTTTGTAACAAGTTCATCGCGAGTTTTGTCTATGTAGCTTTTTATTTCATGAGCTTCTTTGACAACCTCTTCTGCTTTTTTCAAAACAACTAAATCTGAAGACTTGCTACCATTGTCAGCCACAGTCTTTGCAATAATTTGTTTTATTTCAGCGTTATTCTTGTCGTTTTCGTCATTTGCATACTGCAAACTATCATCCAAGAACTTAAATTTTTCCATGATTGCAGAACTCACTTGGAGTGCTAACAACGCAAGCAAAACTAGGTACATTAAACCAATCAGTTTTTGCCTTGGGGTTTCCTTACCACCTGCCATTGTATTTTATATTAAATATGTTTAACAATAATTTTATAACTTGATTGATTACCCTTTCATAGCACTTAACATGTTACCATAAACAGTGTTAAGAGAAGTTAAGTTACCAGTTAATTTAGAAAGTTCACCTTTAAATGCTTGTGTATCTTTGCTAGCTTCAGACATATTTTCCATTGCAGAAGAAAGACTACCATAGAATTTATTCATAGATTTCAAATGAACATTTACATCTTGTAATTCCATTTCATAAACTGCATTCAATGCACCTAAGTTTTTAGTAATACTTTGAACTTGATTATGATATTCTTTAGCATCCGAAGAAGCATCTGCCATTGAAGACATTGCAGTTACAGTTGCAGAATAAGATTTGTTTAACTCAATTAATGAAGAACTTGCATTTTTTACATTGTTTGCATATTCTTCAGTTGCAACAGCTGCACTCGCAACTTGACCCATTTGAGAAACTGATTGGCTTAACGATTGGAATCCAGTTCCAAGTTTAGATAGTGTATCAGGGGTGATATTAGCTTCAGCTAACATATCGTCCATTTTTTTAACTAAACCTTTGCCATCTTTTTTCTCTTCTTTTTTATGAGAAACATGAGAATGAACATCGCCTAATTCAGGGTGTACAATAGTCCAATCTGGTTCAGTTACTGGTGGAGCAAAAGCAAAAAGCAAGAAAAGTACAGCTTCTGTACCTAATCCAACAATTAGCATTGGTGCAGCACCTGGCCAGTGCATGATTTTAAAAAGGGCACCTAAAATTACGACAGCTGCACCTACACCAGTAATAACTGGAGCAATTTTGGTGTAAAATTTGTCTTTACCTGATAGTGGATGTGATGATCTATACGCTACACTCATTTTAATAAATAGTTAGTTGTTAATTAAGAATAATTGATTTAAGGTTAATTTTTAAAATTCTTGTCCTGATGAGCGACCCAAGTAAGTCATTGCACAACGGAATCCAATAAATGATTTTGTAGAGTCTGCATATTCATACGTTCTACTACCTAATTCTAAATAATAAGCTACATCTTTCCAAGATCCGCCTCTAATAATTTTACGTTTTTCTTTATCGTCAAAGTATGTTGGATTCATATCCCAAACTACAGGAACAGCCGATTCATAAAATGCATCTTCGCACCATTCTGCAACATTACCTGACATATCATACAAACCATAATCATTTGAGAAGTAAGAGCCAACAGGTGATGTGTACATAAATCCATCATCATAATAGTTTCCTCTTCCTGGTTTTAAATTTGCTAACATACAACCTTTTGAGTTACGTATGTAAGGACCACCCCAAGGATATTTAGCCATATCTCTACCACCACGACCTGCATATTCCCATTCAGCTTCAGAAGGTAATCTGAAATTAGGATTTGCAAATAAATTCATTCCACTCAAATCTGTTCTCCATTCGTTCATATAACGCGTTCTCCAATTGCAGAATATACGAGAAGCATACCAATCAACACCTACTACAGGATATTCATCAAAAGCAGGATGATAGTAATAATATTCCATCATTGGATCTCCCATATGGTGAGCAAAATCTCTTACCCAAACCGAAGTGTCAGGATATAACTCTCTGATAATATATTCATCTCCTTTAGATTTGATTGTAGAATCTAACCAAGCTTGTGTATTTTTCCAATCAGGATATTCATCAGGCTTAAGCAAGAATTGTATAAATTGACGATACTCATTATTTGTTATTTCAGTTTCATCCATATAGAATCCACCGATTGTTATTTGCTTGTTGTAATTAATTTGTGTAGCTGGAACATCTTGATCTGCTTGTCCCATATGAAATGTTCCTGAAGGACACACAACCATACCATAAGGTACTTGTTGAGACCAACCAACTCTATCTGGAACACCTACTAAATCACCTGTAGGAAAACCTGAATTACCACCTTTTTTTCCACAAGAATCAATGATGACCAGTGTAATAACTGCAACTATAAAATTGATAGAACTTTTTATAAACGCTCTTTTGTTCATATATAAATGTATAAGAAACTTTTAAAACCTTTCAAAACTATATTAAATTTTTAATAAACAAAACTAAAATGTAAAAAAAATTAAAATTAATATCTAAAACGTGGTGTCCTTATCACTGGTTTCGGTATTAATTCTTTTACAGGAATGAAATAAGATGCCATAATTTCGTGCGATGTGCCTGCCTTAGCTGCATTACCAATTATGGTTAAATCAAAGGAATAACCCACTCTGAGTGCGTTATTCTTGAGTAGACCTATACCAAGTATAGCAACAAGTGCATCTAAGTGCCTATACGATAATCCACCCCAAAATTTATAATTATTATAAATTGCTAAAGCTGAAAAATCGAACTGCAAATTTGAAAACTTTTTTAAATCTCCTTTAGTAATAATCGATGGGGCTAACATCCAATTTTCATTTAGCCTAGCATTATAGCCCGCTGTGAAATAATAATGCCTGTATAAATCGCTTTCATAATTAATAGATGATTTACTAAATTTATATAGACTAGGCTGATTGATATGATTTAAACTAAAACCAGCATAGAAATTTTTGTTTTGAAGCCAAATACCACCACCTAAATCAAAAGTTGTATTATTAGGATAGCTTTTTATGAAATCTATTGTTGGATCGCTATCTTGATTAGGTTTTAGCTTATTTGCATCTATACCAGCTCGATAAATACCTGCACTAATACCAAACCCAAGTTTTGTGTTTTCTGATATATCTATATGATAGGCATAGGAACCTCTAATATATAAATTAGATTGTGGACCTAAAATATCATTTACTACATATAATCCAACACCACTGTTTATAGCTCTAATTTTAGTAGATGCACTAAGCATTTGTGAATACGGTACGCCAGAAACTCCATCGTTTGTTGCTTTTAGCCCCGTCCATTGGCTGCGATATAAGCCCAAAATTTCGGTTTGGTTATTTATGCCCACATAAGCAGGATTCATGTAAGCATGTGTAAACATATATTGGCTAAACTGTGGATCTTGCTGGGCAAATACCGAAATACTAAACAAATAAATTAGTATTTTGAAAAATCTACATTTTAGACTATATATATATAACATAAAATTATAAATTATTGGCTTGTTTGATATACAGTTCCAAAGCTCCAGTCATTGATGGGGCATTTGGCATTGGTGCTTCTATATCTAAAATCAAATTGGCATCTCTCACTGCTTTTGCTGTGGTGCTACCAAATGCTGCTATTCTGGTTTTTCCTTGTACAAAATCCGGAAAGTTTGTAAACAATGACGTAACACCTGATGGACTAAAGAAAACTAAGATATCATATTTTACATCCGATAAATCAGACAAATCAGAAGCCACTGTATTGTATATGATTCCTTCATTATAATTAAATCCATTTTGTTTCAAGAAATCAGGAATATCATCGTTTCTCAAATCTGAACAAGGATAAAGAAATTTTTCTGCTTTATGCTTTTTCATAATTTCGAACAAATCCGATGCTTTTTTCTCGCCTACAAATATTTTTCGTTTACGAAGTACGATATATTTTTGCAAATAATTTGCAGTTTGTTCAGAAACACAAAAATATTTTAATGTTGGCGACAATTCGACTTTGCCTTCTTTGCACAAACGAAAGAAATGATCTACAGCATTTCTACTCGTTAGAATAATGGCTGTAAATTCGCCAATATCTATTTTTTGTTTTCTAAATTCTTTAAATGGCACTCCTTCTATGTCAATAAATGCCCTAAAATCAACTTTTAAGTTATGCTTTGTTGATAATGTAATATATGGAGTAGCATCTGATGGTTTTGCCTGAGTCACTAAAATACTTGAGACTTTATTAAGTCTTTCATTTGTAACTTCTTTTGTTTCAACACTTTGCATTATAAAATTGAAAAATCTTGAGTTATTTTTAATAGATATATAAAAGGGAATATATCGCAGATGCAAATATAAGCAAATAAATATTTCTTTCTAAATCCTATTATTTTATAACTCACATAAATTTCTCTTGCAAACAATAAAATAAACAAAAGCAGCTTAAATGTTAATAGCATTTTACTATTTAAAAAATTCAAATTAAAGTACGGAGAAAATAATAAAAACAGAAATGGCACTAAAATAAGTACAAAAAATAAAATCAAATAAGCATGTTCGATTACAAGCGTTTTTGATAGTAAAGCAGTTTTAAAAATTGTATTAAATAATAAATGAAGTACTATTTTAATTAAAAGCAGTATTATAAAAAAAAACGCTAAACTAAATACTGCATTTAGTGTTGGATTTTGAACATAGTTCATGTATTGTTTGTCTAAAAAAACCCAAGAACCAATCAGCAACAAAGTAGCGACAAGCGAAAGCTGAACGATAACTTCGTTTTGATGAAGTTGAATTTTTGAAGAAGTTTGTCCATAAGAGCGGTTATTGTTAGAAGAATTTGCAGGAAAAACATTTACTAAAACTTCAGGAAAAAACATTTTTGCCAATACAAAACATAAAATGCAAAATATTAGCCCAATAATATATTTTTGGTTTGCATTTTTTTTCAACTTCAAAATATCGCTAAACGAAAAAATACTTTCTTTTACTGCTTCCGTTTTTTTATATTTATTACCATTATAGCAAAAAATACTGCTATTTGATAGCTTTTCTAAAGATGAAATCGTTACAAACCCTTGCGATTGTTTTAAAAACTGATTAACAGGAATCACAAAAGTATCGCCTTTAGGAATGTTTGCATAAAACTTATTGTCTAAAAAAATACTTAAATCTGTGCCAGATATTATTTTTAGTGTGGTACTAATGTCACTCTTTGAAAGAAAAAAACTAATGTTCTTTTGCGTATTAATTGGATCAACTAGTGGCACATATAAATTTAATTCTTCATCAAAAATTAGAAAATCATCTTCTAATGATTTAATGTCGTCTGTAGAAAAACATAAAAAATAGCTAAAAAACAATGCTATTGTTATACTAAATTTCATTTAATTTTTTATTATTATCGAAAGTACCATTGAAATATTCCAAAACTAAACCAACTATAATAGAAATGGCAATAAAAATATAAATACTTTGGTATACGGGCATAAAATCTAAAGCTACTGCTAAAATATAACACAGTATATTATATGCCAATATAATCAATACAACTTGCACAGATGAAAAATTTTTGTTTTTGAGTATGTGATGGACATGCGTTTTGTCTGGAGAAAAAGGAGATTTGCCTCTTAAAATACGCATCAAAAACACACGTATTGTATCTGAAACTGGTACAATTAATAATGCAACTGCAACTACAGGTGCAGATTGCAATGGTCTGATTTCTGTAAATTTAACTGCCAAAACTGCAATTAAAAATCCACAAACGAGCGAACCTGTATCTCCCATAAAAATAATTGCTTTTTTGAAATTATAACGTAAAAAACCTAAAACACCACCAACTAAACAAAAACAAATATCAGCATAAGCTCTGCCATCGAATGTGCCAAAATTAAAAAAATACAAGCCCAAAACTGTTGCAACACACACTGCAACACTACCTGCCAAACCATCGAGACCATCTAATAAATTTATTGCATTTGTAATTCCAATAATGACTAAGAAAGTAAATGCATAACTAATTCCTTCTGGCAAAACACCTAAACCAAATATTCCTTGAAAATTTGTTATGCGAATATTTCCAATAAAAACCACAATTCCAGTTGCTAATACTTGTACAAAAAATTTTTTAAAAACTGAGACACTAACTAAATCATCTTTAAGTCCAATAAAAAAAAGGACAATACAACCAGCAATTATTTGTTGAATTTCTTTATTAAAATGTCCAAAAATAGTTAAAGCTGAAACTAAACCAGCAAAAATAGCAATTCCTCCCAAACGTGGTGTGAGCGAAACATGTATGGTTCGCTTGTTTGGTTCGTCTAATAATTGTTTTAGATGGGCTACATTAATAATGGATGGAATGGCAAAAACCGAAACCAAAAACGACCATACAAAACATAAAATTGTGTTTATCATATTGTTAAGTGAACAAATTTAGCTAAAAAACAGTTAAATTAATTAAAACTTAAAGAGTATATTTTATTAGTATTTATATTTGTAAATTAAAAAAAGTAAATGCGACTCGTTTAATCATTTATCAAAAAGAAAATGAAATTTATAATAATCACACTTTTAGTTATTTTTATTTTTGGGAAAGTATTCAAATATGCGTTCAAATATTGGGTAATGAGTACATTGCAAAAATCTCAAAATCAAGGTTTTAACTCTCAAAATAACCAACAAACAAAAAAAGAAGGTTCGATTCATATTAATCAAACCGAAAAAAAAGAATCTAATTTAAAAGGCAATAAAGGTGGAGAATATATTGATTACGAGATTGTTAAATAATCTAAACGAACTCAAATCCTATATCATCTCTAAAATATTTACCTTTCCATTGAATAGTTTTTGCAGCTGATTTTGATTTTTCTAATGCCTCAGTAATGTTTTTTCCTGTTCCTGTAAGTGCCATTACTCTACCACCATTTGTTACTATGTTTCCATTTGGGTCGGTTTTTGTGCCAGCATGAAAACACAAAACATCTTTTGTGTTTTTAATTTCAGTAATCACATCGCCTTTTTGATAGTCGTCTGGATAGCCTCCTGCAACGAGCATAATAGTAGTTGCAGCAAAAGGTTGAAATTCGATTTTAACTTCGTTCAATTTTTGATTTTGAACTTTTGATAATATTTCGACCAAGTCAGATTTTATGCGAGGCATCACCACTTCGGTTTCTGGATCACCCATTCGGCAATTGTATTCAATCACAAATGGCTCATTATCAACTTCTATCAGCCCGAAAAATATAAATCCTTTGTATAAAATATTTTCTTTTGCCAAACCATCAACGGTTGGTTTAATTATGCGTTCATTAACTTTTTGCATAAATAGAGCATCGGCAAAAGGTACAGGCGAAACCGCACCCATTCCGCCTGTATTTGGACCAGTATCTCCAATGCCAATACGTTTATAATCTTTGGCTTCGGGTAAAAGCACATAGTTTTTGCCATCAGAAAGAGCAAAAACCGAAACTTCTAAGCCCTTCAAAAATTGTTCTATAACTACTTTTGCACTTGCATCGCCAAACTTTAAGTCCGAAATCATCTCATAAAGTGTAGCTTTAGCTTCAGCTAAATCAGAAGTAATAATTACACCTTTGCCCGCAGCCAAACCATCGGCTTTGAGGACATAAGGAGGTTTAGCAGTTTCTAAATATGCCAAACCTTTATCTAAACTTTTTGAATCAAAAGTTTGATAATCAGCGGTTGGAATGGCGTATTTTTTCATAAATTGTTTTGAAAAATCTTTGCTGCCTTCCAACATTGCTCCTTTGGAATCTGGACCAATTACAGAAATTGATTTTAGTTTGTCGCTTGCCAAAAAATAGTCGTGAATACCTTTTACCAAAGGTACTTCTGGACCAACGACTACCATTTCGATTGCATTTTCGATACAAAACTTGCCAATGTTTTCGAAATCATCAACCGCAATAGCAACCAAAGTGCCGTAAGGTTTCATGCCTGGATTGCCAGGTGCAATAAATAATTGTGATAATAATGGACTTTGGGCTAGTTTCCATGCTATGGCATTTTCTCTGCCACCTGAGCCTATTAAAAGTATGTTCATTTGTAAAATTATAAACTTGTCAAATCTTTAATATTATCTTGGAATACAAAATTTCTATGATAGTCTAGATATTCCTGCCTATCCTCTGGATATATTCTCAAGTTGTTTTTAGCGTTAGGATTAATATTAAGTTTTTCCCAAGTATATGATGAAAGTAAAGTGCCACAAACTAAATCTCCGTTGTCTTTAAAGGTTATGTAGCCTTGGTCAAAAAGTTTGTCGTAAGTTGGAGTTAAAGCAAGTCCGTTTAAATAATCAATTGCTTGGTCTTCTCGTCCCTCCTTAATACAAACTCTGTAAGGTTTGATATGGCTTGCAATTAGCAGTTTCTCGTCTGTTATTTTTGTGAATGGACATTGTGGCATATGCTCAATAACTTTCTTTCTGTATTGGTCAGCACCTTGTCGCCCAATTGATTTTGTAGTTTCTCTTTTAGCTTTTTCTTCAACTTCTAGTTCGGCTGTCGTACCAATTAGTTTTGGGTGAACAATTGACCTAAATTGATAATCTAACAATATTCTGAAATAGAAAAGTGGTTTTTGATTTTCTTTATTTCCAACTACTGGTATGAGTTTTAGAATTGATAAATAACTAATCTTTGGTAGAACTAATTTTCTCCAAATATCCCAAATTGGTTCATCTGAACGAATATAACCTCTGCTTAATTTGTTATCTGTGAAATCCGAAACATCATAGATGCTAAAAAATATTTTTTCATCTTCAAGTGCAGTGATGCTCTCTAAATTTTGAGTGTAAAATTCTGCAATATCAAAATTGTAGATTTGCTCTTGTTTTTGATATTCAATTCTTGCATCGTACATATATTTTAGCAAGTTTGACTTGCTAAAAAAGCAATTCCCTTCTTGAATTGGGGTAAAAATTCTTTCTCCATTTTCTATCCCTTTTCCCCAATCTGAATATTCAAAAAAATCACTTAATCTTTCACCACTTTTCCCTAAATAACCACCCACATATTTTCTTGATTCGCCATTGCCTTTGAACATTTGAAGTTTATTCTTGCGATAAATGAAACTATCCTCAGCTCTTAAATTTTGAATTGAGTCAATAATAAAGTACTCCTTGCCTTCGATATGTATTTTTTGAAAATTCTCCATAATTTATTTAGCAAATTTAGTAATGTCCATTTGTTTTAATAGTGCAATAAGAACATCTACTACAATGCTATTGCCTGCTTGTCTATACATTTGTGTGTCGCTAACAACTTGCTTAAAATCGTCTCGGAAACCCATTAAGCGTAAGCATTCTTTTGGTGTTAGTTTTCTAATTCGTCCGGTATGAGTAACATAATTGTCAACCCCAGCACGGTGCATTTTATGCATACTTTGTAAAAGTGGTCTTGCAACTTCAAGGTCTGTTTTTACTGATGTTTTAAAGTTTTTTGTTCCACTACTTAGAACGTAATCTCTTACCTTATCGGACAAATAATATTTTTCTTCAACTTTATTTACATCAAAAACAAAATCTGAAAATTCAGGTTCGTTACCTTGCTCAAAAACAAAATCACCGTGCCAATTAAATTGTTGATTTGCTTTTTGACAAAGTGCAACTTCTCCGTTTATTTGTGTATAACGTTTATTTCTGTTTTTTGAACTGGTTACGAATTTTACACCTTTTTCTTTCAAGTAATATTTGCTGTCTGTGTAATCTTCTAAAAAGTCTTGCATTTTATGTTCAAGTGCAATTGATTCTGGAAATTGAAAATCAATTGTCTTGTCTTTGAAACCAACAACAAAAATTCTTTCTCTATGCTGTGGCATTCCATAGTTTTTTGCATTTAGAACTTGGAAATAATACTTATAACCTAATTCGTCAAATGTCGCTTTAATGGTTTCAAAAGTGTTGCCATTGTCGTGATTGATTAATCCTTTTACGTTTTCAAAAATGAAAACATTGGGTTGACTTTCTTTAACAACTCTAGCAAATTCATAAAATAATGTTCCTCTTGTGTCTTCAAAACCTCTACGTTTTCCAACCATAGAAAATGATTGACAAGGGCTACCACCAACTAATAAGTCTAATTTCCCTTTGTATTTTTTTCCGTTGATGTCGTGTACATCATTGTACCAATTGCTCTCAGAAATTTCGTAGTTTGCAAAATAACTTTGCTTTGCAAAATTATCAATGTCGCTTGCAAATTGAATTTCAGAATTTAAGTTTAATCGTTTTAATGCGTACTCAATTGCACCAATTCCTGAAAACATTGTTCCAATTCTAATGGTTGCGTTAGGGTTTGAAAATTCTTTTTCTCTCCAGTCTTCTTGGAATTTCAAAGTCTTTTGATTAGAAATATAATACCCTAATTGTTCGTTTACTATATTTAAAACTTCTTGATATTCAGGATATGTCTTAAGTTCTTCTACAATTTTTGTTGAGTAGTGATAATTTAAAAGTGTTTTTTTGTCGGTTTGTAATATTAAAGATAAGCCTTCCAAATGCTCCAAATTTAAACATCTTTCATCCTTTTCAATCTTGCCCAACATTGACACATCAATCTCAATATGGGAAGCAACTTTTTTTAATGGGAAACCCAATTCACTCCTACGTTGCTTTATAAATTCTCCAAATGTAACTTCCATCTTTATTAATTTGAGTACGGACAATTTAAGTCCAAAAATATGGAATACATTTTTTAGTTACAACAAATAATGTATTTTATGTATTTAATTCTACCGTTTAGTTTTTATCAACTCACCTTGCATCACAAAACCTGTTTTTTTATCGTTCCAAATCACTAAGTTTTCGACTGAAAAATTGAGTTCTGCGGCTAGTTCTTCTATGGTAGTGGTTTGTTTTGTTACCCAAATTGTATAATTAGATTTCAAAGAATTAGTATTTTTTTGAACTATAATCTTTTGATCGAACTTCAAACCTTCTGCTCCAATCATATTCCATGCTTTTATGCTATCAGCTTTTGTAGCGTAATGCCTGCTTATCGAAAAAAGTGTTTGTTGAGCACCAACCACATGATAAACCAAAGCCGAATCTTTTATTATGTCCTTATTAATGAGTTGTTTAACTAACTTGTATTGAACTGGCACTATAACTTCTTTTGGAGCTAAATATAAATCGGTTTCTGGTTGCGTTTTTTCGATAATTACAGGTTTTGGTTGTTCTAATATTGGTTTTTGCACCGTTTTTTGAGTATCCGCAACAATGGTTTCTACTTTAGGTTTTTCAATCGGTTTAGGAATTTCTTTTTTTACAAACTGTATGGGTTCATCGCTTGCTCTTTTTTGTTTTAAATACAAAATCCGACCTTCTATTAAGGCTTCATTATCTTCTAACCTGTTTTTTTTGATTAATTGTTTGAGTTTTACACCATATTTTTGCGAAATATCCCAAAGACTTTCTCCTAACTTAACTATATGTGTTAAAACTATTGCTTTGTTATTTTTTTCTTCTAAATAATAATTTCTACCTGGTTTTACTTCTTCAAAGTTTTGCAAATCATTGAATTTTAAAAACTTTTTAGGAGAAATGCCTCCCGCAAAAGCCAATTTAGCTGGCGTATCGTTTTCGCGTGCCTGAATTGCCTTCAAATTATTGATAGTAATCAACAAAGGCACATCAGAAGTTGTGGTATTATATGATTGTACATTTTGAACCTTATTTTGTTGATTATCAGACGGTTCTACAACTGGCGAAAGTTTATTTTTAGTTAAATTTATACCTAAATTAGCTGCAATTTGATTTCTTTCAAGATAAGTAGCTGGTAGCAAAACGGTGTAATCCTTATCATCAGGAACACGTTGATTTGTGAGCCATTTGTTATATAATTTTAGATTATCTTCATTTATTTTTGTTTCAGATGCTATTTCTGATAATGTTTTACCTTTTGTATTTGTGTTATAAGGCAAAAGCGACAAATCGGGATTTTGATTATAACCCACTTTGTCTTCGTAAGCTAATTTATGTGCCAAAAATTTTATGGCATACCAGTGTGTGTTCATATCCAAATTCATTTCTGAAGCACCTGCATATTCCGAACGCACATATTGTTTTACACCACCCAAGCCTGTATTGTATGCAATTAGTGCGTAAATCCAATTCGAGGTTATTAAATAGTTTTTTTTAAGATATTTTGCAGCTCCATGCGATGATGCAATAATGTGTTTGCGTTCATCTATATCGCTATTGACCAAAAGACCTACTTCCTGAGCTGTTTCTTTTTTAAATTGCCAAAAGCCAACTGCATTAGAACTCGAAACTGCATCGGATTGTAACCCACTTTCTTGTATAACCAAATATTTAAAGTCGGTTGGAATGTTTTCTTCTTCAAATGCTTTATTAATAAATGTTAAATAAGTATCTGTTAATTTTACTTTATTATCATGAAAGTTTTTGTTTTTGAGCAAAGAAGCCACTTGTTTTTGAATTTCTATACGCAATTCTTGACTCAAATTCAGTTGAATTCCAGCAAAATATATGCTTGAAGGAATTTCTACAGGTTGAGAAAACGCAAAAAATGAACCTAAAAACAAAATCACAACATTTAACTTTTTCTTCACACTATGCTATTTTAAAGACAAAAGTAATGTATTTTAATTTAATTACTTTTTAACTATTCTTTAATTTTACTTTAATCAGGCACTTTGATTGATTTTGTAAATTTGTAAAGTATAAAACATTAAAAAAATCAGTTCTAAAGAGTTTAAATTAGAACCGATTTAGAAGATAGTTTTGAGGGAGGTACAAACGGAATTAATCCATAATTCTGTTTGGTTTAATTGCAAAATCAACCATATTTTGTATGGTTGATTTTTTTTAATCTACATTATCGTGCAAAAACTTATTATTTCCTAGCACATCGCCATCTTCGTTTAGGCTAAATTTAGAAACAACTCTTTCAGACGAATGAGGAGGTTCGTAAAGATTTTTTTGTGTGCGTAAGTAAGCTGGCTCATTAAACATTTTTCTGAGTTCTTCTTGGTCGATAGAAGATACAACTGTGCGTTCAGAAATTTTTGTAATTCTTGCTCTTCCTGTTTCCTCTTGTTTTTTGCGTTTATCTTCGTCAAGTTCTTGATAATCAGAAACTATTGCTTTTTCGTGTTCTGGACTAAACAATGTTGGTTGTATAACATTGGGTTTGTTATCGTTTGGAATAACCACACGAGCAGCATCCACATTTTTGAAAATACCATCGTTTGAATCAACAATAACTTGTTCTTCGGCTCTTGAAGGATATTTTGCTGAAACCGTTTTTTGTGATTCTAAATCAGTAACTTTAGTTGAAACAGTTTCTTTTTCAAATTTAGAAGCTTCAAAACCAGTTGCAATAACAGTAACTCTTATTTTATCTTCGAGCGAAGCATCAATACTTACGCCACATTTGAGCAAAGCATCCATTCCAGCAGTTTCTTGAAAATAATCATTAATTTCTGCGTACTCATCCATTGTAAGACTTTCGGCAGTTGATGTAATTGAAACCAGTATCTTTTTAGCCCCCGAAATATCTGTATTATTCAAAAGTGGAGAATGTAAAGCTGCTTCAGCCGCTTTTATTGCCCTATCTTTTCCGCCTTGAACAGAAGAACCCATTACGGCAGCACCAGCCGATTTCATTACCATATTGACATCTTGAAAATCAATATTTATAAATCCTGGATTTGTAATTATTTCAGCAATCGATTTTGAAGCAGTTGTTAAAATATCATCTGCTTTTGAGAAAGCATCTCTAAAGTTTAGGTTGCCATGTATTTCTCTGATTTTATCATTTAAAATAATGATTACCGTGTCGCAATGTTGTTTGAGTTCTTTTACACCTTCTTCGGCTAACATTACTTTTTTGCGACCTTCAAAATTAAATGGCATGGTTACAATTCCAACCGTTAGCACATCCATTTCTTTTGCAATTTTTGCTATTACAGGAGCAGCTCCTGTGCCAGTTCCGCCACCCATACCAGCTGTAATAAACACCATTTTGGTATCTAAAAGCACTTCACGGATGCGTTCTTTGTCTTCTAGCGCAGATTGTTTGCCCATATCAGGATTTGTACCTGCTCCCAAACCTTCGGTAAGGAGCGAACCAATCTGAATTTTATTTTCAATTGGACTTGTTTTTAATGCTTGTGCATCCGTATTACAAACCCAAAATTCAACATCTTGAATGCCTTGCTGAAACATATAATTCACAGCATTGCTACCGCCTCCACCTACTCCAATAACTTTAATAATAGGTTTTCTAGATCCGTTAGGTAATTCGAACTTATAGTTCATAGCATTAAAATTATGTGTATAAAATATTATATATCAGTTAGTTAACTCCAAAAATAGAGTAACATTTTTTAAATACGAATTGACTTAAAATTAGTATTCCTTGCGAATATATACACATTTATCAACAAGTTATTAACATAAAGCATGGAGTTTTGGGTAAAAAAATAAAATTATTTTAATCTACAAAAAATAGTACCGAAAACTATTTATAATAAAAATACAACCATAACTAAAAATAATTATAGTTTTGTTAAAAGAAAAATACTATACTTTATGAAAAGAAAAGAATTTATTGGAAATTTAACTGCACTTGGCATTGGTTCGCTTTTAATTGAAAATCAAGATGCTAATGCAAGTTCAAATGCAGATTTTAAATTATCAAATGAATATTTTTCAGCTGAATCTATCATAATTCCTAGCATTTTAGATAAAATCGAAAACGAATACATTTCGTTTTCATGGATGAATGATGCCTCTGCTGAAATTATTGATAAAAAAAATCAATCAACTTGGCGAATGGGTTCAGTTGCTATACAAGAACAAGATGAGATTGAAAACAATCATGTTTGGGTGCGGCAAGACCGCTCAATTTGTGAGCAATATCCAGCTCGATTTAGAGGTGTGATGAACAATGGAGTAGCCAGTTTTACCATGTTAAACACCGAACTTCAAGCTGTTGGAACTTTCAAATGTAAAGTTACATTGGAAAAAGAATTTCTTAATTTTATAATTTCTGATATTGATGAAAATATTCCAAATTTGTCGTTTCCACCTCCAATAGAAAACGATTTTTTGGTTTTGCCACAAGGTGTGGGAAAATTAATAAAAGAATCAAACGACAGGAAATTTTTAACTTGGGTTGCTCATTTGAATATGCGATTTGTTGGCGGATTGAACAAAAACAATTCTGGATATTGCCTTATTTGATGATAATTTTGAAGATTCTGGAATTTTGCAATTGGGTCTGAACGTGATGCCTGTTTGGCAAAAATCTTTGGGAAAATATACTCCGAACAGAACTTTAAAATATGCTTTTACATCAGGTGGATATGTTGGAATAGCAAAAAAATTTAGAGAATGGGCAAAGTCTAAAGGATTATTAAAATCGTTGGACGAAAAACTTAAACAAACGCCACAATTAAAATCTATGATTGGTGGCAGACAAGTAACTTTTTATCAATGTATTCCAAAAACAAAATACTCGACTCAAGAAAACCAATTACAAAGTAGCGAAAGATTAGCAAAAGCAAAACTTGAAGGAGAAAATCCTCCTCCAAATGTGTTATTTACATATAAAGATGTGAAAGAAATAGTAACCGAATTAAAAACAAATTGGGGATTTAAAAAAGGAATGATAAATTTAAGAGGCTGGATAAAAGGTGGTTATGATTATTCTCATCCAGACATTTGGCCTCCAGAACCGCTTTTGGGTTCAATTGAAGAATTGAAAAACTTATCTAAAACTGAACCAAATTACTTTACATTATTGCATGATAATTACCAAGATATTTATGCACAAAATCCGAGTTTTCCTAAAGGAATAAATCAAGATAAAAAAGGAAGATTTATGAAAGGTGGCATGTGGGCAGGCGGACAAGCTTATATTTTAAACTCACGTGATAGTATAAAATACGCCAAACGAAACTGGGAACAAATAAAACAATTGAACACAGGCGGAATGTTTATTGATACCACTTCGGCTGTGCAACTTTACGAATCGTTTGAAAAAGGAAATACATCAACAAAAGCTGAAGATTTAAAATATAAAATGGAATTAATTACATTTTATAAAAACCAAAACCAAGTTTTTGGAAGCGAAGAGGTAGCTGATTTTGCTATAAAAGATGTTGATTTTTTTGAAAACAGACATGCCAGAAAAGCAGGAGAATCTATTCCGCTTTGGTCCTTAGTTTTTCATGATTGTGCTATGATGAGCAGATATGTGGACAAATCGAACATGAAACTAACCGCAAAACCTTGGCTAGAGGATATGCTTTGGGGATATTTTGTGCTTTTCAGAATGGGAACCTGGGGCAAAACAGAATGGAAACACCAAAAAGAAGAGTTTATGGCTTCGTTACCAGCTGACGAATGGTTTGGCAAAATTGCAACCGCAGAAATGACAAACCATGAGTTTTTGACAACTGATTTTGAAGTCGAAAAAACTACATTTTCAAACGGGAAAAGTATTATTGTCAATTTTGGAGAAGATTCCAAAACTGTTCAAAACCTAACTATTGAAGGGCTATCATATAAAATTTTAGAATAAAAAAACCGCAAGTTTTTTGCGGTTTTTTAAAAGAAATATTATGTTTTTTATTTTTCTCCTAATATCAACGTTGCCTGACCTAAGCCTTTCATAGTGAGCTTACTAGAAACTTTATATGGTTCGGCAGCAAGATATTTTTGCAATTTACGAACAAAAGCACGTGTATCAGATGCATTGCCTTTATCATCATAAATTGGAATACGAACTTGCTCAAAAAACATCATATTTTCAGTTGCTTCTGTAGTTGAAAAACGACCTTTAACTGCTTGTTTTTTTACCCACTCTTCAATCAGTTCAGAAATTGTTACACCATCTTTAACTTCTTCGTCCAAATCTTTATCCCACGAATCAAACTTGCGAATACGAATTGTAACCTCTCTGCCATTTGCAAACATATCGTCAAAATACTTTTGTAATTGAACATTAAAACGGTCAATTTGTGAAATCACAGCCTCTTCTAACAACACAGGAACCTCAGCAGAAAACGATGGTTTGCCTGTGCCTTGAGCACCAACAATTTGTTTGTCGGTGTAAGCATCTAACCCTTGCAAATTAAAAACTACAGTTTTTTTAGGACCAGTTGTAGCAATCGAATACGTGATTTGGACAATAATATCAGCTTTTGCCACACGTTTTAATTTATCAAAAGGGCTTTCAGTAATACTTGCAGCCGTTTTTGATTGTTTCACGCTTGTTTCGGCATTGTCTTGGTCTATATTTTTAATGGCGGATTGTAGGTCTTTCATAGGAAAACCCCTATCAGTCATCAATGTATTGATTTTAGAAATCACCATTTGCAATTCATCACTCAAAAGTGCTTTACGGTAATCAACGACTTTTATTTTCTGACCTTGATTATCAATTTCTGTCATATATCCATTTTTATTGCACCAAGCATCACTCGGTACAACCATCAAAGTAGGTTTTTTGGCTTGCGAAAAAGCAAAAATCGAACCTAATAAACATACTAAAACACCAACTTTTTTCATTTTATTATATTGATTTATTTTTATTTAACTTAAAAAACAATTAACAATTAACAATTATTCTATAATACCTTTAGATTTTAGTTCTTTTCTGAGTTCTGACACCAAAACTGTTAATCTCAAACTAAAAACTTTTTCTCTGCCTTCGGCTCTCAATCGGACTTTGGTTTGACGTGGCGTGTCTTCTTTTGTAACAAATGCTTTGTACGGACCATTATCTTTGAAAAACTCGTTGAAAAACTCACGTTTTTCGTCATACGTGTTTTGATTAAAAACAATTGGACGCGTATCGCAACCCGTTCTGCCCAAGCGTGTGCCTTTGAAAAGTACATTAAAAACAGCATTTTTTTTTGCTTGTTCACGAGCATCTTCACGGTTTGCACCTGCTCCAAACGAGCGAACTTGCTGACTTCCATCGAGTTCTGTTCCCAAACATTCGATTTCGTATTCGTAAAAACCAGCTGTAGTATTTCTTGCAGCATTAGAAAACGAACGATTATTACACGAACTACTAATTAATAAAATAGCTAATCCGAAACCTAAAATATGTTTATACATTTTGAATTATAAATTAAAAACCTGAATCTAAACGTCTGATAACTCCTGCTTGTTCTAATTCTTGACGAAGCAAATCTTTTTGAACCGAAATGGTTACTCCCAATTTGTACTGGTTTCCAACTTTTACACGGTCTTCAGGAGCAATGGAGCCATCGTTGCTGTTTGTGGCATATTTCAAATATTTTCCACCATCAGCAAAAAAAGCTTTAAAATAATCTTTGTATTGTTCTTCAACACCAGCACTAGTTGCTAATGCCGATTGTTGATAGCAGTTTGCATTTGAAGCAAATCCCCTAAAAATTACTGCATGAACTGCATTTCGTTTGGCTTCGTTCAATGCCTTTGTTTGGCTTTTGGAATAACTCCATACTTTTAATAAATAAGTACCTTCAACCCCTGTGTTCACACATTCGACTTCATAAGTCCAAGTATTGAGGTTTGTAGCCACAGTAGGCGTTTTTTTACAAGAAACGGTGGCAAACATTCCGAATGCCAAAGCAAAATTTACGAGTGTCTTTTTCATTTAATTTTAAAACTAATACGGTATTACGGATATATCAAATAAACGTTGGGTTTTCTGAAAATATTTTAATTGAGGTTTGATTTTTTATCATAAATACATTTCGTAAAAATGATTCATAAAATCACATTCTCCAAAACCATTCTTTTAATAATCCTCTTTTAATCTTAGTTTTGCAAATTGAAAAGCGGGTTAAAAAATGGAAATACAATTACAAATTGCCATTGAGCAATTAAAGCAAGGTTTTAAAGGAGATATTTATACAGATGAAGTGCAACGCACTTTATATAGTACGGATGCTTCGGTCTATAAACAAAAACCACTTTTTGTAACACGTCCAAAAACTATTGCTGATATCAAGAAAATCATAATGTTTGCTACAGAACATAAAACTTCTGTCGTTCCACGTACTGCCGGGACTTCTTTGGCAGGGCAAGTGGTTGGCGAAGGAATTATTGTGGACGTATCCAAATACTGGAATCAAATTCTCGAAGTCAATAAAGAAGAAAAATGGGTTAGAGTACAACCTGGAGTTGTTCTTGATGAATTAAATAAACACTTGGAGCAATACGGCTTGTTTTTTGGACCAGAAACTAGTACTTCAAATCGTTGCATGATGGGTGGCATGGTTGGAAACAACTCTTGTGGCTCTCATTCAGTGATTTATGGCACTACTAGAGACCACGTTTTAGAACTAAAAACAATTTTGGCTGATGGCTCTGAAACTGTTTTTAAAGCATTGAGTCAAAGTGAGTTTATGGATAAATGCTTAGGTAGAACTTCCGCTTCTGATTTAGAAACGAATATTTACCAACATATTAAAGAAAATTTATCTTCAGAAATTGTTAAAAATGAGATTATAAAAGAATTTCCAAAACCAACCATCAAAAGAAGAAATACGGGCTATGCCACTGATGAATTGTTGGATACAGAATTGTTTAGCCCTGAAAACATAAGCCCCCAAACCCCCGAAGGGGGCTTTGCTTCCTCAAAATATAATCCATATCTTACTTATAAAAATAATTATTCTTGGAATAAAATTGGACAACTCCCCCTTCGGGGGCTGGGGGGCTTCAATTTCTGCAAACTTTTGGCAGGAAGCGAAGGTACTTTGGCATTTACAACCGAAATAAAATTGAATTTGGTTGATATTCCACCACGAATAAAAGGTGCAGTTGCGATTCATTTAAACTCCATCGATGACGCCTGCAAAGCCACTATTATCGCACTAAAATATAAACCTGGGGCAGTAGAATTATTGGATGATATCGTTTTAGAAGCATCCGCTCAAAATATTGAACAGAAAAAAAATATGTTCTTTATCAAAGATTTACCTAAAGCGGTAATCATTGTTGAGTGGGCTCGAGAAACCAAAGAAGAGATAGAAAAACTTGCTCAAGAACTTGAAAACGAATTAAATACGCTCAATTTCGGCTATCATTTTCCACGATTGTGGGGAGCCGAAATCAGTGCTGCATGGAGTTTACGCAAAGCAGGTTTAGGACTTTTGGCTAATGTACCTGGAGATCCAAAAGCCGTTGCCTGTATTGAAGATACAGCGGTAGCCGTAGAAGATCAGCCCGCTTTTGCGGCAGAATTTGCCCAAATCATGGCAAAATATGGTAAGACAAGTGTTTATTATGCCCATATAGGCGATGGAGAGTTGCATTTACGTCCAATTTTAGATTTGAAAAAAGCCGAAGACCGAGAACTGTTTTTCAAAATTACAGACGATGTTGCCACTTTAGTAAAAAAATATGGCGGCTCGATGAGTGGCGAACATGGCGATGGTCGTGTGCGTGGCGAATTTGTTCGTAAAATGGTGGGAGAAAAGAACTACCAACTTTTTTTAGATATAAAAAAAACGTGGGATCCAAATAATATTTTTAACCCAGGAAAGATTGTGAATTCTCCAAAAATGAATGAACAATTGCGTTATGAATCAGGACAAGAAACGCGTCAGTTTAAAACCGTTTTCAATTTTGATGAAACAGGTGGAATTTTAAGATTAGCCGAAAAATGCAATGGTTCTGGAGATTGTCGCAAAAGCAGTGTGATTGGCGGAACCATGTGTCCAAGCTATATGGCTACCAAAAGCGAGAAAGAAACTACACGAGCCAGAGCCAATATTTTACGTGAATTTTTGACCAATTCACCAAAAGAAAATGCCTTCGACCATAAAGAAATAAAAGAGGTTTATGACCTATGTTTGAGCTGTAAAGGTTGCAAAAGCGAATGCCCAAGCAATGTGGATGTGGCAACCATGAAAGCAGAATTTCTGCAACATTATTACGATGCAAACGGTGTTCCGTTTAGAACTCGAATGATAGGAAATTTTGTTAAAAGCATGGAATTGGCTTCAAAGATTCCTGCTATTTACAACTTCCTAATGTCGAATAAAATCACAGGTTCAATTGCCAATAAAGTTATGGGCATTCATCCAAAAAGAAGCTTTCCTTTGTTGGCAAAGAAAACTCTCTACAAAACCCTTTGCAGCCCCCTAACCCCCGAGGGGGGAACTCCCATCGCTCACCCTATTCTTAAAGATTCATATGTAACTTTAACAAAATTAGGATTAAGAATTTCTCCTGTAAATTTAAATATCAGTAAAAATAGAGACTCAAAAGCCCCCTTCGGGGGTTTGGTGGCTTTTCTTTTTGCAGATGAGTTTACTAATTTTAATGATGTAGAAATAGGAATCACTACCGTAAAATTGCTCAATAAATTAGGCTATGAAGTTATTATACCTACACATGTGGAAAGTGGACGCACTTTTTTAAGCAAAGGATTGGTGCGAGATGCCCAAAAACTAGCCATCGAAAATGTGAAATTATTGAAAGACATCATCACTTCAGAAACGCCATTGATAGGCATAGAACCTAGTTGTATATTGAGTTTTAGAGATGAATATCCAAAATTAGTACCAAAAGAATTAATTTCTGATGCTCAAAATTTGGCAAAAAATTGTCTTTTGGTAGATGAATTCTTGGCAAAAGAATTAGACAAAGGCAATATTAAAAAAGAACAATTTACTCAAGCAGAGAAAAAAATAAAACTGCATGGACATTGCCACCAAAAAGCACTCGCTAGTGTTACTCCTACAAAAAAACTACTGGAATTTCCAACCAATTACAAGGTAGAAATGATTCCATCGGGCTGCTGTGGCATGGCTGGTAGTTTCGGATATGAAAAAGAGCATTTTGAAGTAAGCATGCAAGTGGGAGAATTGGTACTTTTTCCAGCTGTTCGCAAAGCAACTGATTATGAAATAGCTGCGCCTGGAACAAGTTGTAGACATCAAATACACGATGGAACGGGCAGAAAAGCAAAGCATCCTGTGGAGATTTTGTGGGAAGCGTTGGTGTAAAGCGTAAGATAAACAGAAAATAATGAATACTACAACTCACAAGTTTTCGTATCATCTAATATTAAAAATACTCTTCCCGATTTTAATTTTAGGATTGGGAGGTATTTTTTTGTATGTTATTTTTACTGATGTTTTGAGTAATTTTAGAGAATATTCAATACTTCAATTAGTTGTTCTTTTATCACAATACATCTTATTGATTTTCTATGGCATAGACTATATTTTTACTGAAATAGAAATTGATGATAATGGAGTTTCTAAAAAAGAACTTTTTAGAAATACATATTTATCCTATAATGAAATAAAGCATTTTGAAAAAAGAAAAAATGGAATATTTATATTTTCTAAAAATGAAAATGATAAAGCGATTTTTATAGCAAAGCAACTTTATAAATTCAAAGGAATAGGACAACTTTTGTCTTTGAAGATAATAGAAGCTCCAGAAATTGAAAGTGCAAAAAAAGATAAACAATATTTAATAGATGCAGCAATAAATAATCATCATTTTGGAGATACCGTTAAAACGAGATTATTTGTAATGAATTTGTTTAAATATGGAAATTATATCTTATGGGGTGCTTCAATTATGCTATTGATTTGGTTGGCATTTTCTACAGTAGAAACAGAATTAACTTTTAGTATCTTAATTTCATTACCAATATTTTCATACATATTATTAAAATTTTTCAACAATTACTTTGACTTTATGAATATTAATGGTGCTGAAAAACTAGATGTTTCTAGTATGATTCTAGTGCCTTCATTTGGGTTATTTATATGTTCATTTTCTTCGTTTAGATTGTTTGAGAGCAATTTAGTTTTAACCATTTCTATTCTTTTGAGCCTAGCTGTAGTTTTAAGCCTATTTGATATTTTTATAAAACTTAAAAAAGTATCTTATTTTGTACTAATAATGACCTTAACTATTCCATTAGCAAGTTTTAGCATTTACTTTTATAAAACTATTAAAATAGTAAATATATATTTTGATAATTCAACTGCTAAATCCTTTAAGGTTAAAATATTAGATAAATATATTCAAAAAGGTAAATCAAAAACCCATTGCATAGTAATAGAAAAATGGTACAAAAGATCATCAGAAGAAAGTGAAGATGTGAGTGATGAGTATTACGATAAAGTAAAAGTTGGCGATTCTATTACAATTGAGCTTTATAATGGAAGCTTAAATACAGCGTATTATGTTTTGAAAAATGAAAATTAATTATAAAAACAACACAAGCAGTAGGCATCAAATCCACGATGGTACGGGCAGAAAAGCTAAGCATCCAGTGGAGATATTGTGGGAGGCGTTGGTGTAGTGATAAATGTTAATTCAAAATTAATTTATGATTTAGATTTTCATATTTTTTCTTAATTTTGATAAAGATTAAAATAATATCATTATGAAACTTTCACATCTATATTTTACTTTTTGTGTATTTTGTGTAAACCTATTATTCGCACAAAAGGAAGCAAATAATTGGTATTTTGGAAGAAACTGTGGAGTTACATTTTCGTCAGGAAAACCAACGGCTATTACAGATGGTCTTTTATCAACCGAAGAAGGATGTGTAACAATTAGTGATAATCAAGGCAAAATACTATTTTATACAGATGGTGTAACTGTTTGGGACAAAAATCATCAAGTGATGAAAGGTGGGACTAAACTTTTTGGCAGTTCTTCTGCAACACAATCTGGTGTAGTCATTCGTAAACCAAATTCAAATAATGAATTTTATTTGTTTACAGTAGATGAAACCGCAAAGGCAAATGGACTTTGTTATACGCTGATTGACTTAGACAAAAATAATGGATTAGGAGAAATTGATACTACAAAAAAGAATATTCAGCTCAAAACACCTGTTACAGAAAAACTAACGGCAGTTTTGCACAGAAACAATAGAGATATGTGGGTAATTGCTCATGAATGGAAATCCAGAAAATTCATTGCTTATTTGGTAAAACCTGATGGAATTAACCCTATTCCAGTAGTCAGCGAAACGGGATATTTGCACGATGGGAATGGAACTAATACACAAGGGTATATGAAAGCGAATCCTGATGGAACTAATTTGGCAGTTGCTATCGAAGATTCGTGTAAATTAGAAATATTGGATTTTGATAATGCTACGGGCAAAATAAGTAATCCTGTATTATTAAGTTTTCCTTTAAAATTATATCTCTATGGTGTTGAGTTTTCGCCTGACGGTTCAGTATTATATTGTTCGGCAGCAGGAACTGGGGAAATATATCAGATTAATCTTCAGGCAGGTTCTGAAGCTGCCATCAAAAAGTCAATAACAATGATAGGAAAATCTGAAAATAAAGAATGGATTGGTGCATTGCAGATTGCTATTGATGGAAAAATTTATTTTCCAGTTTATGGTAAAAGTTTTTTAGGAGCAATCAACAATCCAAATGAGCTGGGTTCAAATTGTGATTTCAAACTTAATGTAGTGGATTTAGCAGGAAAAATTACTTCATTAGGACTTCCTACTTTTGCTCAAAATTTTTTTAAACAAGATCAAACTGTTAAAAATTTAAAATATTTCGATGAAAAATCAGTGTCTATCAAAGATAAAATTATTCTAAAAAACATACGATTTGATTTTGGTAAATTTGTCATTAAACCTATTTCATTTCCTGAGTTAGATTTGGTTGTAAAAATTCTTAAACAAAAACCAACTTATTTTATCGACTTAAATGGGCATACAGATAATATTGGAAATAAATCAGATAATATCATTTTGTCGTTCAATAGAGCAAAAGCCATTAAAGATTATCTGATAAAGAAAGGAATTGCTGAAAAAAGAATTAGCTATTTTGGTTATGGAAGCAGTAAACCAGTAGCAAACAACGATAGCGAAGAAGGAAAAGCAAAAAACAGAAGAGTTGATTTTTCACTTTCTCTCGAACCTGTGATTAGAAATTAGAGCATTTTATTCGTAAGAAATTGTCATTGAGTTTTATGAAGTTATAGGTATTGTTAATTTGAAATAGATATTCGTTACACCTAACCTAATTGAATAAAAAGCTTAATGGGTGAATTTTAGAATACTATCCTACTTTACTCAGTTGACGAATTTAATATTATTACAGAAAAAGAGAAATATAATTTTCCAACAATAAATAAAAACTACTGTCATCCGACAAAATTTTAAGAATAGATAAATTATCTTAAAAAAGTACAATAGCGAAATTTTGCAATTCCGCTATTTTTTATGATTTTGTGAGTTCTCAAGCTAAATAAAATCACGATGCAAAATAGTAAATTATCTGGACAACCCATTATTTGTCAATTACTTTCTTTAATTCCCAAAGAATTAGTAGCTAAATACGAATCTGATAAATATTACAAAACACTAAAAACATACAAACAATTTGTTTTTATGCTTTTTGGAGTCATTAGTAAATCCAACTCGTTAACTACACTTTGTAAGTGTACGATATTTTTAGAAAATAAGCTCAGCTATGTTGGCATCAATGAATTGCCTGCAAAAAGTACCCTTTCCAATGCCAATATCAATAGAAAGAGTGATGTGTTTGAGAAATTATACTACGCTTTGATAGCAACCTATCAGTCAGAATTGACTTCTATTTTGATGCATGAAGACATCAATGGCGAAGCTCCTTGTGCAAAATTAAAGCGATTTGATAGTACCACTATTACTTTATTCAGCGACATTTTCAAATGAGCAGGTCGTTTGCCCTTACCCGAAAATGGCAGTAAAGTTGGGGGCATAAAAGCCCAAACTTTATTGGCATTTAATAACCTGTCGGTGCCTGAAATACGTTGACCGTTTTGAAGAGTAAAAACGGATTAAACTATTTATAAAAATGGCAACATTAGAGACTTACAAATTGACCGAATCA
>RDZG01000049.1 GCA_004293915.1 Bacteroidota bacterium
GCCGCGCGTTCCCCCCACTCGCACTCGCCAGGGAAACTCCACAGTCAAAACTTCAGTAGCAATCAGCTTAGTTTTTTCTGTTAGTTGTTGGTAAAGGCGCTCGCAAGTTGTTTCTGCCGCTACAGCCGCTTCTAAAGCTGGCCGATAAGATGAAAAAATCGTAGACAAATCCGATAGTGGCACCATTGTAGAACATTATGGCGATGTGCTTTATCAACTTGGAAAAAAAGACCAAGCCTTGGAGTTTTGGAAAAAAGCCAAAAAACTTGGAGACAGTTCAGAATTAATTGATAAAAAAATAGCTGATAGTAAATTATATGAATAAAATATTTTTAGGGTTAATCATTTTAGCCATCTTATCTGCTTGTCATAAAAAGAAAATCATCAAAACCGTAACCGCACCCGAATACAAACAAGAGTCGAACAAACGCAAAACCAGAAAACTAATCCGAGCCAAAGATGCAGACTTTAGCTATTTGAACTGTAAAAGCAAAATTGAATTTAGCGATGGAGTAGATAATTTCAACGCAAATGCTAATATAAGAGTAAGAAAAGATAGCATAATTTGGATTTCAATCACAGCAACGTTGGGGATTGAAGCTTTGAGATGTTTGATAACAAAAGATAGTGTTTATATTATCAATAAACTCCAAAAAGAATATTATTGTTATTCGTATCAAAGCCTAAAAAAGAGGTTCAATTTTAATTTTGATTATAATTTTTTGCAGTCAGTTATATTTGGAAATGCCCCTTATGTGGTTTTGGAACAAGACAGTTCGTATGATTGTTTGGACACAACGTTTACAAATACAAGGCAAATAAGAAACGAAATTAAAGTTGAGAATTATATAAAAAATAGCACACTAAAACTTCACAAATTAGATATTTATAATGTAATGACAAATGATAATATTAGTATCATTTACGATAATTTTCAGCGATTAGACCTAGATACTTTTTTTGGTTTTATTAATAAAATTTCTTTAAACTATCAAAATAGAAACGGATTCCAGAGTTTTTATTTGGGATTGGAGCATCAAAAAGTAGAAACAGGGATGTTAGATTTGAAATTCCCTTTTAATGTAAAACAAAAATTTGAACGTAAAGAATAATTATATGAAAAAAGTAATTTTAAGCATGTTTTTTGTTTCTAGCTTATTTTCGTTTGCCCAGAATGATAATAAGTTGTCAAAAATAGAGAAAAAAGAAGGTTGGAAATTATTGTTTGATGGAAAAACCTCAAAAGGTTGGAAATTGATGTTTAAAAATGAGTTTCCAAGCGAAGTATGGAAAGTTCAAAATGGAGAATTGGTAGTTACAAAAGGTGATGGTGGGGAATCAACCAAAGGTGGAGATATAGTTACAATCAAAAAATATAATAATTTCGAGCTTACATTGGAAGCCAAACTTACTGAAGGAGCAAACAGTGGAGTAAAATATTTTGTAGATCCAATGCAACCAAAATTAGATGCAGGAACATCTGTGAAAGGCTTAGAATTCCAATTATTAGACGATGACAAGCATCCAGATGCAAAAAAAGGCAAGGATGGCAATCGCACGATTGGCTCTTTGTATGATTTAATTCCGGCAGATTCAACCAAGAAGCCTGCCCAAATTGGGAGCTGGAACAAAGTAAGAATCGTTTCTTTGGACAATAAAATCGAACATTGGCTAAATGGACAAAAAGTTGTTGAATATATTCGTAAAAGCGATAAATTTAAAGAACTTATTGCCCAAAGTAAATATAAAGACATTCCTAATTTTGGGATGTGCGAAGAAGGATATATTCTCTTGCAAGACCATGGAGATGAGGTGCATTTCAAAAATATTAAAATTAGAGAATTGAGTAAGAAATAATTTTATTACTCCGTTTTCAAATTTAATATTTCAAAAATTTATAGCGATTAAAAGAGGGTAATAATTACCATAATGCAAAATAGACTACTCGATTACTCGTTCTTTGATTTTAATTAAAGGATTATGCCCATATATTCCATTTTTTTCTAAATTG
>RDZG01000110.1 GCA_004293915.1 Bacteroidota bacterium
AGTTCAGCAAATGTAAACGGTTTTTAGGATTAAAATTAAAGTGTAAATTTGTATCAGGATTAATCAATAAACTGTAAACTTTTTTTAGGACGAGACATAGTGGTTATAAATTGAGATTGCTTCGTTTCACTCGCAATGACGATTTATAAATGATTTTATATTACATTATTTTAATTCTATCTTATCAAAATTAATGGACATAAAAAAAGTGGTAGCATTTATGCTACCACTTTTTTTATTTATAAAACTATTTTATGATTTACTAAGCTTTTACTACAGCTTCTTTTTCTGTTTGTTTGCTTCCACCGAGTTTAGCGAAATCTACAACGATAGGAGATGCAATAAATATCGATGAATACGAACCAAATACTACTCCGCATATCAATACAAAAGAAAATCCTTTGAGCACTTCGCCTCCGAAGAAGTATAATACAACTACAACCAAGAACACTGTCATAGCTGTGATGATGGTACGGCTAAAGGTGTTGTTGATGGCTAAATTGATTGTCGACTCCATATCTGCTCTTGGGTTTTCGCTCAAGAACTCTCTCAAACGATCGAATACAACCACTGTATCATTGATAGAATAACCAATCACGGTTAATATTGCGGCAATGTATATTTGGTCGATTTCGATTGATAAGCCAAACATGCCAACGATACCTGTTAATGCTATGGTTATCAAAACATCGTGCAACAAAGCAAAGATGGCACCTAAGCTGTATGAAAGCCTACGGAAACGAATGAAGATATAAATGAAGATACCAGCAAGCGACAACAACATCGAAATCAATGAGGTGTATTTTATATCATCTGCAATGGTTGCTCCTACTTTGGAAACTCCAATGATTTGAGGATTTTTTGAAGCAAAACTCGATAAGCCGTTTTGCAAAGCGGCTAGTGCTGCTTTGTCGCCTTGTTCGGTTTCGTCATCGGCTAAATAACTTGTGGTTATTTTCAATTTATCTTCGCTTCCATAGGTTTTTACCTCAGTTCCTGTGTTTTTGAAGTCGTCTATCACGTTAGAACGCACTTCAGAAGCTGATATAGCTTCATTGAATTGAACAATATACGAGCGTCCGCCTTTAAAATCTACACCCAAATTTAATCCGCCTTGTGCATAAATACATACAAAGCCAATTATCATAACTGAAAGCGAGAACAAATAAGAAAATTTGCGGCTTCCCACTACATTATAGTTAGCGTTTTTGAAGAATCCGCTGGTCATACGTGTCGAGAAGGTAAGTGCATTTGCGTTTTTGCCTTTTGCCCACCATTCGATTATCAAACGAGAGATAAACACTGAAGTAAAGAAAGATGTTACGATACCAATCATTAAGGTAACTGCAAATCCTTGAACTGGTCCTGAGCCATAAGCTGCCAAAATGGCTCCTACCAAGAATGTGGTTACGTTTCCATCGACAATCGAACTGTTTGCTTTGCTATATCCGTTGTTTATGGCTTGCATCAAGCTTCTGCCCATCACCAACTCTTCTCTTATACGTTCGTAAATCAAAACGTTGGCATCCACTGCCATACCCATTGTTAATACGATACCAGCAATACCTGGCAAAGTTAAAACTGCTTGCATTTGTGTAAGCACACCAAGTATAAAAAACAAGTTCACGAAAAGTGCTAAGTCAGCAACAAAGCCCCCAGTGCTATAATAGAAAATCATAAAGATAATCACAGCAACCAAACCGATGAGCGAAGAGCTTAAACCACTGCTTATGGCTTCTTGTCCCAAAGATGGACCGATTACAGCTTCTTCTACAATGCGTGTAGGCGCAGGTAATTTACCCGCTTTCAAGATGTTGGCTAAATCTTTTGCTTCGTCAATCGAGAAATCTCCAGATATATTGCTGCTACCGTTAGGTATTTCGCCTTGCACCGTGGGTGCAGAGTATACATAGCCGTCCAAAACGATTGCAATTCTGCGTCCAATGCTTGCACGCGTGATTGCTCTCCATTTTTTTGCTCCGTTAGGGTTCATTTGCATCCCAACAGACCATTTGCCCGAAGTAGGATCAACATCGTGATAGGCATTAGTGATAACATCACCATCCAAAGCTGCTTTCTCGCCTCTGTTCTTCTTCACAAAGTATAATGGTAAGAATTCGTTACCATCTTCGGCTTTAACACTTTTTACAGCCCACACAATACGCATGTTTGATGGCAATAAACCTTTGATTTCAGGCATATTAAACAGTTTGTTTACCTTATTGGTATCTACAACATTTGCACCCAAACCACCATACATTGGCACAAATAACTTTGCTATTGTTTTACTTTGCGATTTAGAAGCACTATCTGTTTTTGCAACCTCACTCGATGATTTAGATCCTGCCAAACCAATCGAATCGCTTGTAAGCTGACCAGGTTTTGTACCTTGAAACAACTGTTCGGACTTAGAAACTGCTGCTACAGCGGTATCTTTAACTGCTACACTTGCATCAGCAACTTTATTTGTATCTAAACTTGATTTGAATACATCAAAATCTTTGTCTTTTTTCTCAAGTTTTACTAAAAATTTATTTAATGTTTCAAAATATGGACCAAACTTGTCGCCTTCATATACTTCAACAAACTCTAACTTTGCAGTACCCGAAAGCAACTTGCGTACACGTTCTGGATTGTCGACACCAGGAAGTTCCAATTGAATACGACCCGTACCTTTCAAACGTTGAATATTTGGTTGAGTAACACCAAACTTGTCAATACGTGTACGTAAGATATTAAACGAACGACCAATAGCATCTTCAACCTCTGATTCAACTACTTTGATTACATCTTCGTCTGATGAGTTTGCAGTAATGCGTGATTTGTTTACACTATTACCAAAAACTTGAGAAAACTTTATCTCAGGATTTAATTCCTTATATGATTTATAAAACAAACGAACAAAAGTCTCTTGACTATTCTTTGTTTGCTCGAGTGCATTAGCAACAGCCTTTTCAAAATTAGGATCAGCATAATTACCAGCCATCGTACGCACGATTTCTACAGGAGAAACCTCCATCACCACATGCATACCACCTTGCAAATCAAGACCCAAATGCAATTCTTGCTCTTTTATCTCTTTGTATGTCCACGACATTCCCAAAAACTCAAAAGCAGGTTTAGTCCACAAACTATCTAAATAAGCTTGCTTTTTATTAAAGTCTATTTTCCCTGAATTGTCAGTTGCAAAAACTTCTGCATCTGCTTTTATAGAATTAGAAATTAAAGAATACGACAAAAAATACAAACACAACACGGCTACAATTGAGCCAATTATAATGACGGCTAATTTATTTTTCACTTTGTTTTAAATTTATTTTGATTGATTAAAATTGTTTACTTGTTTTTTAGCGATGTAATCACTAAAAATAGGATTGAGCAATGATTTGTATCTAACAAAAAGCATCGCTTACGCCACAAAACCTAAGGTGCTTTGGTGGGAATGATTCTAGAAAAGAGAATTTTCAAAAAAGAATTTTCAAAAAGCGGCTCAACAACGCTTACAGACTTATATATAATATGTGTGTAATCAAACTTGAAAACAGGTAGGATAAAAAAACTAACTTCAGATACCAACACATTAACTGTAGCCTCAACCGAAACAGATTTTAATATAAAATCAGCTTTTTGGGTTGTGTTTTCAACCTTTTTTTCTGTAGTTTTCTTATGCGAAAACGCGTTCAAATTAGCTGTTGAAAGCAATAAAGCGATTAAAACGAAAAAAATAAACACATTTTGGACTTTGCTTTGCATAATTGAGGTTGCAAAAGTAATACAAAAAATGGAAGAACAAAAAAAAGGTCTCAATTTGAGACCTTCTTTTCAATTATTCCAACAAAAACTTATTCTTAAATTACTTTGATTGTGCGTAGATTTCTGCACGTTTATCAGCACATAATGATATAAAGCTGTTCACATCTTCTAAAGTTTTTTCCATATGAATTCTATTTGTTTCATTAATGGTAGATGAAGAAATATTTTTGAAACGGAAACCAGTTTCATTCATATATTCTCTCAATTGCTCTTTATATGTTTGAAAATAATGACCAGCTTCTAAATAGTTTTCTTGGTTCATGTATGCACGACCCAAATAATAATTAACAACAAACGAAGTAGTTTCATGTTTCATTGCCGAACGAAAATAAGGAAGAGCAGTTTCTTTATTTTCTGTACTCATTAAACACATTCCAATCATATAATCGTAACGAACTTTGTCTTCAGCAAGATTGTCAAGTTTTGTAAATTGAACCAATGCTTCTGAATATTTCTGAGCTTTGAATGCAGCAAATGCAGATTTTTCTAATTTTTTAAATTCTACATTTGATTGTGCTTTCGCACTGTAAACAATTGCCACAACCGAGGCAACTATTGCTAAATTTTTGATTGATGATTTCACAATTTTATATTTTTTAAAGATTAATTGTCTGAGTATAATTAGAATCATTTCCCTATCGATTCTGTAACAAAATTAGTAGTACAATTTTTAATCCAAAAACTGATTGCAAATATTTTTCATAAAATTATGACAAAACACCTAATTATTGAATATTATTAATTAAATCATTGCATTATTCTAATATTTCATAAAAATATTTTCTAAAATGATTTTAAAAGAATAATTACAAAAAAATCAATATTGTATTTTTAAAACAAAAAAATATAACTATTCTATTAATATAATTTTTGATAGAAATCAAAAAATTAGAAATTGGATGAAAAAGTAATAGTGATTTAAAAATTAAGTCAAAAAAGGATGTGTTTGTGAAATATTTTTTAAATTTTTCACAAAAAAAAGTCCCACAAAGTAAAACCTTGTGGGACTTTTTTAGCTAAAAAGCAAAATACTATACTTTTATTTCAACATCAACGCCACTTGGCAATTCAAGTTTCATCAAAGCATCAACCGTTTTTGGGCTAGTAGAAAAAATATCTACTAATCTTTTGTAGGTCGAAAGTTGATACTGATCTCTCGCTTTTTTGTTTACGTGTGGCGATTTCAAAACAGTATAACGTTCTTTTTCTGTTGGAAGTGGAATAGGTCCACTTACAATTGCTCCCGTAGCTTTTACAGCTCTTACAATCTTCTCCGAAGATTTGTCTACCAATGTATGGTCGAAAGACTTTAATTTAATTCTTATTTTTTGATTCATTTTATATAATATCTATTTATAAACTTAATATTTAAGCATTTACAGCATTACCACTTTTTGATTTCGCTATAACCGATTCGGCTAAATTACCTGGAATTGGGTCATAATGAGAGAATGTTAAGGATGCCGAAGCACGACCCGAAGTGATTGTTCTCAAGTCTGTGATATATCCAAACAATTCAGATAATGGTACAGAAGCTCTGATGATTGTATAGCCTGGTTTAGAATCCATACCTTTCATTAATCCTCTTCTTCTATTCAAATCTCCTGTTACAGGACCAGTATAATCATCTGGTGTTGCAACATCCACATTCATAATAGGCTCTAACAATTGAGCACCTGCATTTCTACCAGCTTCTTTGAAGCCAATTTTTGCTGCAAGTTCAAATGATAATGCATCCGAATCCACATCATGGTATGATCCATGAAACAATCTAATTTTGAAACCTTCAACTGGATATCCAGCCAAAACACCATTTTTCAACGATTCTTCAAAACCTTTCTGAACAGCTGGGATAAACTCTTTTGGAATAACACCACCTACGATTTCATTTACAAACTGTAAACCTTCTAATTTATCGTCATCTCTTGGCGAAATATCAAAAACAATATCTGCAAATTTACCACGACCACCCGATTGTTTTTTGTACAATTCTCTGTGTTCGAATTTCTTAGTAAAACGCTCTTTGTAAGCAACTTGTGGAGCACCTTGATTGATTTCAACGTTAAACTCACGTCTCATCCTATCAATAATAATCTCTAAATGCAACTCACCCATACCTCTCAAAATGGTTTGACCCGTTTCTTGATCTGTATGCACTCTCAATGTTGGATCTTCTTCAACAAGTTTTGCAATTGCAACACCAAGTTTATCAACATCTGCTTGTTTTTTCGGTTCGATGGCATACCCGATAACTGGATCAGGGAAAACCATTGATTCTAAAACAATTTTATTTTTTTCATCACAAAGTGTATCTCCCGTTTTTATGTCTTTAAACCCAACTACAGCTCCAATGTCTCCTGCTGGTAAGCGATCGATTTGGTTTTGTTTGTTAGCATGCATTTGGAAAATACGTGAAATCCGTTCTTTTGAATCCGAACGCGTATTATATACATACGAACCTGATTCTAAAACACCTGAATAAGCACGAACAAAACACAAACGACCAACAAATGGGTCTGTTGCAATTTTAAATGCTAATCCACAGAATGGTTCGGTTTCAGATGGTTTTCTAGTTACTTCTTCGTCAGTATCTGGGTTTGTACCTGTAATATTATGTTTATCTAACGGAGAAGGTAAAATCGCCATTACATAATCTAACATGGTTTGAACACCTTTGTTTTTGAATGAAGAACCGCACAACATAGGTACGATTTTCATGTCAATAGTAGCTTTGCGTAAAGCAGCTAACACTTCGGCTTCAGTAATAGAATTTGGATCATCAAAGAATTTTTCCATCAATGATTCATCATATTCAGCTACTGCTTCTAATAATTTTTCACGATATTCTAAGGCTTCTTCCATCACATCTTCAGGAATTGGAACTTCTCTAAAAGTCATTCCTTTGTCATGCTCATTCCAAACGATACCTTTCCAATTTACTAAATCGACAACACCTTCGAATTTATCTTCTGAGCCAATTGGAATTTGAAGTGGAACAGCATGTGAGCCTAACATTTCTTTTACTTGTTTTACAACATTCAAGAAATCGGCACCCGAGCGGTCCATTTTATTTACAAATCCAATACGAGCTACATTATAATTATCGGCAAGTCTCCAGTTTGTTTCAGATTGTGGCTCAACACCATCAACTGCAGAAAATAAGAAAACTAATCCATCAAGTACACGCAACGAACGATTTACCTCAACCGTAAAATCTACGTGACCAGGAGTATCAATAATGTTTACATGATAATTTTGTCCTCTATATTTCCAATCTACTGTTGTAGCAGCAGAAGTAATAGTGATTCCTCTTTCTTGCTCTTGAGCCATCCAATCCATAGTGGCAGCACCTTCGTGTACCTCTCCAATTTTATGACTTACACCAGAATAGTAAAGAATACGTTCTGTTGTAGTAGTTTTTCCTGCGTCAATATGAGCAGCAATACCAATGTTTCTTGTGTATTTTAAATCTCTAGCCATGGTATTGATTAAAATTTAAAGTGAGCAAATGCTTTATTTGCCTCAGCCATGCGGTGAGTATCATCTTTTTTCTTCACAGCCGAACCTTCGCCTTTTGCAGCAGCAATAATTTCGCCTGCCAATTTGTCTGTCATCGATTTTTCACCACGTTTACGTGCATAGCTAATCAACCATTTGATACCTAAAGATTGTTTTCTTTCGGCACGAACTTCGGTTGGAACCTGAAAATTGGCACCACCTACACGTCTTGATTTTACCTCTACCGATGGCGATACATTAGCCAATGCTTTTTTCCATTGCTCTAATCCATCTTCACTTGTTTTTTTTGCAACGATTTCAATTGCACCGTAAAATATATCATAAGCAGTATTTTTTTTACCGCCATACATTAAATTATTTACAAATTTTGTTACCAATACTTCTCCAAATTTTGGATCAGGTAACACATATCTTTTTTCTGGTTTTGCCTTTCTCATTTTATTATGATTGCATTAATGTGGTTAGAAATAATTATTTTTTCTTAGCTGGAGCACCTTTTCCTGCCGCTGGAGCACCTGCTTTTGGCGTTTTTGCTCCGTATTTTGAACGACTTTGTTTGCGGTTGTTCACACCTGCGGTATCTAAAGCACCACGAACAATGTGATAACGAACTCCTGGAAGGTCTTTTACCCTTCCTCCACGAATTAACACAATAGAGTGTTCTTGAAGATTATGACCCTCTCCTGGTATATAAGCATTTACCTCACGGCTGTTTGTTAAACGCACACGAGCAACTTTACGAAGTGCTGAGTTTGGTTTTTTTGGCGTGGTGGTATAAACCCTCGTGCATACTCCTCTTCTTTCTGGACACGAGGTTAGTGCTGGCGATTTAGACTTATATTTAAGTGCTTCTCTGCCTTTGCGAACTAACTGTTGAATGGTTGGCATTAAATTATGATATTATTAATAGGTTATAATTCCCCAAATTTTTTGGGAGTGCAAAAGTAGAAAATTATTTTTAGATTGCAAAATAGTGTTGTTGATAATTTTGAAAATAGGAATAAAACATTATGACATTATTAATATGCTTTAATACACTTCCATCTGTATTTCCGAAAATTATATTGCTTTAATTGTAAAAATATGAAATTAAGAACTTTTTTATTTAATCGTAAAAACGATTTACTAGACCTCACTAGTTGAAATTAGTGCGATTGTGGATTTAATTTTTTATAATCCTATGTTTACTTGTGTATCCGTATATATGTTTTAATTCAATCATGTAGATTCCAACTGGAAATGCATCAATTTTAAACGAAAAAGGTATTGTAATAGGAATTTCAAGAACAACTTTCCCTTGTAAATCAAGGAGAAAGGCACTCATAATGTCAGAAAAATTAATTGTGATTAAGTTATTGGTCGGATTAGGATAAATTTTAGTTTCTTCAAAATAATCCTCAATCTGAGTTGTATTTGCACCAGAAATTGAAAATAATTTAGTTGCTAATTGAAATCGTTGATTGTTACAAGAATCTGATTTTGTTGATTGGAATGTTTTAAATTTTATGACATAATTGCCCGTATTTTGACCAAATATATTAAATGTGTCTTTAAATGTTTGCGGAGAAGTTAATAAACCAGACCAATAGCAACTTTGTAAATACAAAGTGTCGCCAAGCATATTATGACTTTTTGAAATTTTTCCACCTTGGTTTGGAGTCGTTGCTTCTGTAATGATTTTAAAACTTTCATTTTCAGATGGTATTGGTGGTATCAAATCAATTTTACCAATGTAGGGACAACATTGACAAAATGAAGAAAATGTTATTAAACATTTTATATGTAAAAATACTATTGATATTATTTGTGTTCTCATAATATTGTTCGCATTTTATTCAACTATAAAATTTACAAAAAAATATCTAACTTTTTTGCGTTTTTTGAGTGTTTTTAGTATAAGTTGTGTAATTCTTGTCGCACTTTTTGAGTATTAAATGTTATTATCAAAAATGTATTTTTAATAATATGTGTCGAGTTTCACAACGTTATTGACGAGAGTTGATTTAATTTTGATTCAAATTTAGGATATTATTTTTAAATTGTTGAGGTGATATTTTAAATATTTG
>RDZG01000135.1 GCA_004293915.1 Bacteroidota bacterium
TATTGCAAAAAATATTGATTATTATCACTTGAGCCGTGATATATCAAATTATAAAGTAGTACTATAAACAAAAAAAGTATGTTACGGACAACCACACGAAAAGTAGATAAAGAACTTCAAAAGCAATTGAAAATGATGTTGCCATTTGCCTATATACCTACCATTCAAGAACGAATGATAAGCAAATATGGGAAATCACCATCTACTAGCAATATATCGTCAGTAGCTAGAGGTATAAGCTATGACCCACAGATTTTGGAAGAACTCATTATACTTGCTGAAAGCATAAATCAAGAAAGAGAAACCTTGACCAATCGCTTAAAAACGGTTGTTCAAAATGGATTTGCTAAATAATAGTCTCACTTCTCACAATCTCACCCATGAACGGCTATCAATTAATGAAGTTTTTTTATGCAGAAATGGAGCAATCAGAAGACATGGTGCTTCATTGTGGCGCATATCACATTTCTATTTTCACTTGGCTTGTAGAATTACAAAATCGGGTGGGATGGGAGTTTAAACGATTGGATTTACCAACGGATAGAGCCATGATGATGTCGGGCATTGGAAGTTACAAAACCTATATTAGGTGTGTGAAAGAATTGATGCAATGGGGATTAATAACAGAACTCAAACCCGCAAAAAATCAACATAGTGCACGAAAAATTACACTTTACACTCCAAAATGGTTGGCATTTTTAAAGCAATCTACATCTAAAAAAGAAGAAGAGGAGGTAGAAGAAGAAAACAATGCAGCATTTGAGGCATTTGAAAAGTTCGAGCAACAACAAAAGGCTAAAACCAATAAAACAGCAAAAACAGAATCCAGACCAAGTCCAAAACCTGAAAAAGTGAAAGATGGAAATATGTGTCATGCACATGCCATTTCTAGCTGTATGCCTATGAAATTATCAAAAGATAAACCTAAAAATCAGGATTATAAACAAGAAGAAATTCAGCAAAAAGTAGCGGTTGAAACTGTAAATACCGCTATAAATTCCTTCAAAAGTCAAACAGTTTTACCAAAAGTAGCATATAAAACGAATGAAACGACCGAAATTAAAGTTGAAAAAACATTTATTCCTCCTGATATTATACAAGTAAAAGAGCATTTTACAAAAATGCAATACAGCGATGATGAAGCCACGAAGTTTTACCATTATTATCAAACGATTGGCTGGAAATTGGCTGGTAAACACACCATTTCCGATTGGCATTCTTTGGCGGTGGGTTGGATGAGTAAAGTGCAGCAGTTTAAACCACCTGAAAATCAAACGATTGCAAAGGCATACCAGCATCCACCAAATTCGCCTTTGCGATTTGATAGACCAAATAAGAATTATCATATCCCATTGTAAAGCATGAAAACAGAAATAAAATTGGATTTGCTAGATTATCTAGAAGCAAGAGGCAAGGCACTTTGGGGAGTAAATTATAGTTTTCAAGAATCTGATTATACCATACTTGAAAAGCTGATTTGCTATTTTCAGAAAGATGAAGTCAAAGCCAATTCATTGCAAATTGATTTGAATAAAGGCATTCTTTTGAGTGGCATTTTAAAAAATTAAACAGGGATTTTAATTCCATATTTACTTTCAAAAAAGTTGTCAAGCACATATCTGTCTTGTTCACTAATAATAAATTTTATTTCGTTTTCGTTTAGGTCGCAAATTCCAAAATTTCTAATGTAGTTGCCACTTAGTGAAAAATAGTTTGATGAATAGGGTTTACTTGTCGTTTTGATATAATACCAAAACAGTCTTGATTCCATTATTTTTTTCACTACTGCTAATTCATCTTCAGTTCCACCAACAACGGCAAGTCCGTTATAAAATAGTAAGTCGTCATCGCTGTTAATGATGTAACTTGGGATTTGGTCGGAGAATTTTGGAAAAAACTGTCTCGTCCTAAAAAAAGTTTACAGTTTATTGATTAATCCTGATACAAATTTACACTTTAATTTTAATCCTAAAAACCGTTTACATTTGCTGAACTG
>RDZG01000111.1 GCA_004293915.1 Bacteroidota bacterium
TTCAGCAAACAAACACCTCATTTGTGCCAAAAGATTTGGTCTTTGCACCTTCAGATGGAAGACTCTTTATTTTGGGAGGTAATTCAAGACTTTATGTAGCCACTACTTCTGGGGGAAGTATTACGATTACAACCTCGCTAGGTGTTGTGGGTAATGGCATTGGTCAATTTTCCTTTCCACAAGGAATTGATATGGATGCACAAAACAGAATCTATATATCTGAATATAGTGGATCTTTGAGCAGAGTATCAGTATATTCTATTTCAGGAAATAATTTATCGCATATATCCACTTTTGGAGTTAATACAGGTACTGGAGTAGATTTACTATACAAGCCATACAGCCTAAAACGACAAAATGGATTAATCTATGTGGCCGATGCTGGGGATATCAATATCAATAATTCTGGAAAAATAAAAGTGTTGACACTAAATGGGTCAAATTTGCAATATGTTGGAGAAATGAGTTTTGGTATATCCTCACTACCTTATCATATCGATTTTGACGATGCCGGGAGGATGTATTTTTCAGATATTTACAGTGGTGGCAATAATAATGTAAGAGTTTTTACGGGCTCTGGGCTAAGCTTTACACAGATAAATTCTATAGTTTATGGTACAGAAGCTCCTTTAAATATTGTAACTAGTGGAACAGGTACAGTTTTTACTACGAATAACAATAATTGTAATCTCAGAATGTTCAAAGAATGTAACCCAAGAGTGCTTATTACTGCGAATACTCCACACCAAACCGTGTGTGGCAGCAATTTAGCCACAGTGGCAGTAACAGCTACAGGAGCTGGATTAACATATGCTTGGAGCAATGGAGCAACAACACCAACTTTGAGTACGAATACTACAGGTGCATATCGAGTTACTGTTACAGGCACATGCGGTTTGTCAATTTCTACCATTATGTCTGTAACAGGTGGTGCAGCTCTTACTCAGATTGTAACTCAACCTGTAATAAGCAATGGTACTATTTGTGCCAATACGTTTGTAGGAATATCTGTTTCAGCTACAGGAGCGGGTGCAATTCGCTATTTATGGAGTAATGGACGCACTACTTCTGGTATAAACGTATCGCTAGTAGGTACTTATATGGCTACTGCTACAGGATTTTGTGGTACTGCCGTTTCAAACAGTGTTGCTATTAATCAGGTAAATCCTATAACTCAAATTGTAACCCAACCCGCTTTTGGCGAAGTGTGTTCTCCAAATTTAGGTTTTTTCACAGTTAGTGCTACGGGTACACCGCCACTTTCTTACCTTTGGACGAATGGGGCTACTGCTTCCATTACGGGTACTTCTAGTTCGACTTACAGAAACGTAACCGTAACTGGTGGTTGTGGCAAAGTGGTTTCAAATTCGGCAGGTATTATTGTGCATAATCCTATTGCCATTACCTCATTTAGTCCAACAAATATATCAATGTGTGCTGGCGAATCTAAAACAATAACTGTTACTGGAACTGGGTCTGAAGGAAACCATCTTTGGTCTAACGGTGCTTATTTTCCTTATGACATTAATAATATTTATACTGTTCGTTCTGTTTTAACAGTTACTGGACCTGGCAATTACAGCGTTTCAATCGGAAACTATTGTAATACCGTTACTTCAGGTGTGTCAGTAGTTACACGTTTTCCTTTAACATCCATTACCTCTACTTTTGCCGATTCTACTGCTATTTGTATTGGTTCTAGTAAAGATTATACTGTAACGGCTATTGGTGGAAATCTTGCTTTTGAATGGAATACTGGAGAAATGCAAAATGGAGGGACTATTTTTACCAAAACTGCTTCTACATCGGGTTTATACAGACTTACAGTAACAGGTCTGTGTGGTCCACCTAGCGTATCAAATACAGCCAAACTTAATGTAATGCCGCTAACCACCATACTTTCTTCTTTAGCCAACCAAACGGTCTGTGCAGGCAATTTTACCACTTTTACTCCAAATGATAATGGTGTAAATCTGCAATATAGTTGGTCAAATGGCACAACAACTTCAATGATAAATACTTCCGCAGCAGGATTTTATAATTACACTGTAAATGGATTTTGTGGTTCTTCACAGGTAAGTAATCAAGCAGAATTAACGGTGCTTACTATTGTTGGCAATAGTGAAATTATCACTCAGCCTGTAAGTCAAAATGTGTGTCCTGGCACGATTGTAAACTTTAATGTTGTAGCAAATGGCTATGGAACATTAAACTACTTATGGAACTCAGGTGAAACTGTTTCGGGGATTTCAAAATCTGTTCCAGGAAACTATCAAGTTACTGTATCTGGAATTTGTGGAACACAAGTTAGCACTATTGCAGGTCTAACAAATAAATTAGCAACATCAATTACTACTCAACCCGTTAGTCAAAGCACAATTTGTGGCACAAATACTGTTTCTTTATCTGTGGTTGCAAATGGAGAAGCTCCGCTATCTTATCTTTGGAGTTCTGGAGAAACCACTACTAGTGTATCTAAATCTACTATTGGAAATTATGCTGTAACAATCACTGGTAGTTGCGGAAGCATAGTGAGTAATACGGCAACAATTACGCCATGTTCTACTACAACATCTATCAATCAAAATGGAAATTTAGAAATTGGAATTGAAGTTTATCCGAATCCTACAGAGGGTAATTTTAGTATAAAAGCTCCAATATCAAGCCAAATTGAAGTCGTTAATTCTAATGGATTGGTTTTAAAACAAATAATAACAACAAGCGATATTTCTCAAATGTATATTTCTCAAAAAGGGTTATTATTAATTAAAATAACATCAGGAAATAATATAAGCTATAGAAAAATCGTGATTGAATAACTTTTATAGACCTACTAAGTTTAAAAAACCTAGTAGGTCTTTTTCTTATTATCTAAATGGTTTCCAATTAAATAGGTTAAACGCTTATTTGTCTAAACCTATTTCAATATTATCCAATTTTATGAATAATTTTGATTAACAAATGAAAATTTGTTAATTTACATTCGATAAACTTTGTTTTTATGGCTAGTATTCAACCTATTAAAACTGTTACTGTAGAGCTTTCTCATCCGCACTCTCTACGTTTATTAAAAGAACTGGAGCAATTAAACGCTATAAAGTTAATTAAAGAAAAAAAGAGTTCTCCTCACTTAGAAATACCTGATTGGCATAAACCTTTGTTAGATGAGCGTATTGCTCGAGCTAAGAATAACCCTGAGTCTATGTTAGATTTTGATGTTGTAATGAAAGAAATTGAAAATGGCTTATAAGCTAGAAATACAAGATACTGCTAAATCAGATATTCTTGAGGCAATTGATTATTATGAGTTTAAGCAAAGTGGTTTAGGAAAGAGATTTTTAAATGCTTTTAGAAGTTGCGTTGTTTGTTTTAATCAAAGTTTTGAACGCTTTTAGTCGTTCAAAACTTTGATTTTTTCATTGATAAATTCAATTTTTTCATCTTTCAAAACAGCCATTATCACATCTTCTTTTTGGATTTTATTCGATAGAATTTGTTTTGATAATTCATTTATAATCAATCGTTGAATAACTCTTTTTAGTGGTCTTGCTCCAAATTGTGGGTCATAGCCTTGCAAGGCAATATAGTTCAATACTTCGGCAGTAGCATCGAGTACAATGCCATTTTCTGCCAATGTTTTTTGTACTAACCCAAATTGGATATGCACAATTTTAGCTAATTCGTTGCGTGTGAGCGGCTTAAACATCACCACCTCATCAATACGATTTAAGAATTCGGGTCTAATCGTTTGGCGAAGAAGTAGCATCACTTCTTTTTTTGTATCATCAATCACATCTAATTGGGCAAAAACATCTTTAGATTCAAAATTTTCGAATTTTTCTTGAATTATTCCTGCACCTGCATTGGAAGTCATGATAATAATGGTGTTTTTGAAATTAGCTAATCTGCCTTTGTTGTCAGTTAATCTCCCATCGTCCAAAACTTGCAATAAAATATTAAACGTATCTGGATGAGCTTTTTCGATTTCGTCTAACAAAACTACAGCATAAGGTCGCCTACGAACATCTTCGGTTAGTTGCCCACCTTCATCGTAGCCAATATAGCCAGGAGGAGCACCAATCAGCCTACTCACCGAATGGCTTTGTTGGTATTCACTCATGTCGATTCGCACCATGGCATGTTCGTCATTAAATAAATAATCTGCTAATGCTTTGGCTAATTCTGTTTTTCCAACACCTGTTGTGCCCAAGAAAATAAATGAGCCAATTGGTTTTCTGGGGTCGTTTAAACCAGCTCTGCTTCTACGAACAGCATCAGAAATTACGGTGATGGCTTCCTCTTGCCCTGCCACACGTTTGCTAAGTTCAGCTTCCAAATGCAAAAGTTTTTCACGCTCACTTTGCAGCATTTTAGAAACGGGAATACCCGTCCATTTAGCAACAACTTCGGCAATATCTTCGCTCGTAACTTCTTCTTTGAGCATGGCTTTTTCGCCTTGCATTTGAGAGATTTTAAGTTGGAAATTATTTAATTCATCTTCGGCAACTTTTATTTTTCCGTATCTAATTTCGGCAACTTTGCCATAATCTCCTGCACGTTCGGCTTGGTCGGCTTCTAGTTTTAATTTTTCAATATTTTCTTTTAACGAACGAATACCTGTAATTACATCTTTTTCGGATTGCCATTTGGCTCGAAGCGAATTTCTTTTTTCGGATAAATCAGCGATTTCTTTTGAAAGTAGATTCTCTTTTTCTACATCGTTTTCACGTTTTATGGCTTCGCGTTCAATTTCTAATTGCATTACTTTACGTTGCACTTCATCTAACTCTTCGGGAAGCGAATCGATTTGAATACGCAAACGAGCAGCAGCTTCGTCCATCAAATCGATGGCTTTATCGGGCAGATAACGATCTGAAATATAACGAGTTGAAAACTCTACAGCAGCTATTATGGCTTCGTCTTTTATCCGTACGCCATGATGCAATTCGTATTTATCTTTTATACCACGAAGAATCGATATTGCATCTTGCATTGTTGGTTCATCTACCAAAACGGTTTGAAATCTGCGTTCCAGTGCTTTGTCTTTTTCGATATACTTTTGATATTCTTTCAATGTTGTAGCTCCAATGGTGTGCAACTCGCCACGAGCCAAAGCAGGTTTGAGCAAATTGGCAGCATCCATAGCCGAATCGCCACCTGCACCTGCACCAATGAGCGTATGAATTTCGTCAATAAATAAAATTATTTCGCCATCAGAATCTATAACTTCCTTAATTACAGCCTTTAAACGCTCTTCAAATTCGCCTTTAAACTTTGCTCCAGCTACCAAAAGTCCCATGTCGAGCGAAATAATTTGTTTTGTTTTGAGACTTTCTGGTATATCGCCAGACACTATGCGTTGAGCCAAACCTTCTACAATTGCGGTTTTTCCAACGCCAGGTTCGCCTATCAACATGGGGTTATTTTTTGTTCTGCGAGATAAAATTTGTAAAACTCTTCTAATTTCTTCATCACGACCAATTACTGGATCTATTTTTCCAGCTTTTGCCATATCGTTGAGGTTTTTAGAATATTTTTTTAACGATTGATATTTGTTTTCGGCATGTTGGTCGGTAACTTTTGCACCGCCACGCAATTCGTTTATGGCTAATTTGAGTTGTTTTTCGGCAAATCCAGCATCTTTTAATACCTGAGCAGCTTTGTCTTTGCCAGCCAAAATTCCTAATAAAATATGTTCAACAGCAACAAATTCATCGCCAAATTCTTTCTTATATTGGTCTGCTTTTTGCAAAGCATTGGCAGCTTCGTTTCCTAAATATTGATTCTGACCCGAAACCACAGGATGAGAATTTATTACTTCTTCGAGTTTAGCTAAAAAATTTATTTTGTTGATATTGAGTTTGTTATAAATAAAAGTAACAAAACTTTCGTCTTCATTTGCTAATGCTTTAAGCAAATGTCCAGATTCGATGGCTTGCTGATTTTTTTCGGCAGCCAAACCCGAAGCGGCTTGAATCAACTCCTGTGCTTTAATGGTATAGTTTTGGAAATTCATTTTTTGGTATTTTTATATTTTATAAACATCAAAACCAAAACCAAGCAAAAAAACATGAAATAATGGCAGGTTTTCTATAAATCTAGCTTGATTTATGACAATATAGCTTGTTTAGTAGTTTGTTTTTAAATTATTAAGGAGTATTTAAAAAACAATACCAGAATTTATTACTATTCTCTAATTTGAAGACTTTTATTAGCCTGTAAAATACAAATCACACTTTCTGTTTCAATTTCAAATACTGGCTCAGGACAACCCTCTTCTTTCATTGTTCTAAAAATAGTAGGTATTCCTTGTCCTTCGGATTGTGCTAATTGCAATTTATTGAATAAATAAGCAAAACTTTGATTTCTCCATTTTGGACTTGCTGTCCCACTTAAAAATTTAGTTTTATCTACCCCCCAATGCAAACTACCTGGCGATACAATTTCAATCCTATCCGCAAAAATTGTAATTCTAATTGGATGAGGAACTTCATAATCTCTATGTACAATGGCATTTATTAATGCTTCTTGCAATGCTCTTATTGGGTATTTTACTTGATTAGGCTTTTTACTGGTTTTATCAAATACCATATATGCTTGTGAATTCAATAATTCATTTGCTTTTTTTGCCTGTTCGATTATAGAACCAGTTAAAGTATGCCTTTCAGAAGTAGATTCGCTTCTGTTAAAACCTTTATAAATCGAAACTATTGTATGCGCTTCTGGAAAAATAGAAGTTATGCTGCTTTTTTTTCCAAACATTAACAAACAAAAATTTCTCGGTTGTAATATCCCCGTTAAATTACTTCGCACAAAAAGTGGTGGCACTAGTTCGGCAATTTGCTCTTTATCAGAAAAATAGTCTTCAAGTGATTTTCCTTGGTGATACAACCCCATTTCTTGAATACTATCACGAAAAATTAAAACATCAATATCCGATTCTGTTGCATTTGAAGAAACACGCTTATCAAAATATTCTATTTTTTGCTTTTTTATAAGTAATTGAGACAAAATGCCATTCCTAGCTTCTTTAGTTTCTTTGCTTATTCTAACATAATAGTTTACACTTTCGCCATCTCTATAAGTATGTGCATCTGGGCTTGCTAGAATAATAAAAACTAATATTCTAGTACTTTTATTATTTGGGCTATCTAATTCTTGGACAATCGGTGCTAAACTTGGACTTATATAATCTCTACAATGCTGAAGTACTTTGCCTTCGATTTCTTTTAGTTTTTCTGACGACAATCCATTATATAAAACCTTTGGAAAACCAAATTCATCTTTTGATTCTTTAGCACCACAAACTACATATCCACCACCAAAATTTGCAATATCATTTGCAAATGCCGAGATTGTTTTAACAATGCTGTTAATAACATTTTTATCATCTCCATTTTCTTTCCATTCAACTCTTTCGCTTTCTCTTGAAGATAATTCTTTTAAATCAATATTGAATTTCATGTTAAAATTTGAAAGTATAAATGTACAAATATAAATATGATTTTTGAGTTATTTTTAAGTATGAAACATATTTTTTTGCTTTTTGCATTGCTAAAAAAGTGTGGTTTTATGCGGCTTAAAACCACACTTTTTTCAAGATTATAGAGTCAATAAAAATAAAAATACACATTTTTGAGAAACTAAATCCAACAATAGTTTATTTTTGGATTTGAAATGAGAAATCAAGTAGTTTTTACATTTGCCGTATTTTTTTTTAGCCTCATCTTTTTTGATTCAACTGCCCAAAGCAAACGAAATGATTTGGAAAGAGAAAAACTCGAAAATCAACAAAAAATTTCGGAAACAAATAAAATTCTAGAAGAAACGCGTACTAAAAAAACAGCAACTATTGGTCAACTCAATGTGGTTTCGCAACAAATAAAAGAAAAATCCGAAGTAATTAGGGTTTATATCAAAGAAATTAGGATGCTTGAAAATGATGTTTTGGAAACACAACAAAAAATCAACAACCTAGAAATTCAGATAGAAGAACTAAAAAAAGAATATGCTAAAATGATTTATGCATCATCTAAAACGCTGGATGCCCAAAATAAATTACTTTTTTTGTTTGCAGCCAAAGATTTTAATCAATTAACGATGCGTTTGCGGTATTTTAAATACTATTCGCAAGCAAGGCAACAGCAAACCAATCAAATCAAAAAAGTGGCTTTTAATTTGCGACTCGAACGCAAACGTTTGAACGAAATCAAAGCTCAAAAACAATTGGTTTTAGGAGATATACGCAACGAACACAATAATTTAAAAGGCTTAAAATCAGAACAAGAATCGACCGTACAACTTTTAGCAAAACAAGAAGAAAAATTGCTTGATGAAATAGAAGAACGTAAAAAATCTGTAAAAAAACTCGAAAAGTTAATTACAGATATGATAAAACGAGAACTAGAAAAATCGGCTGCTTTGGATAAGAAAAATATTAAAACACCAGAAAACATTAAGCTTTCGAGTAGTTTTGCTGGTAATAAATCGAAATTATTTTGGCCCACAGAACACGGCTTTGTTTCCGAACCGTTTGGCACTCATCCGCATCCTGTTTTGCCAAGAGTTACTGTAATTAATCACGGTGTAAATATCCAAACCACAAAAAACGAAAAAGCCCGAACCGTTTTTGAAGGTGTTGTAACTGCAGTTGCCGAAGTGCCGGGCATGAATTATGCAGTTATGATTCAGCATGGCGATTTTTATACCTTTTATGCCAAACTCAAAACTACTTTTGTAAAAGTTGGGCAAAAAGTAAAAGTAAAAGAATATATTGGCGAAATTTATACAAGCGATGAGGAAGTAACCGAGCTTCAGTTTCAGATTTGGAAAGGTTTTGATAAACAAGATCCAGAACAATGGCTATATCCGAGATAGAAAAAGAAGATTTTTCTGCTGAAACAAATCAAGAAGATGAACTTTTTTTGCACAAAACCATTGTTGCTGATAAAGGACAAACGCTTTTGCGGATTGATAAATTTTTGATAGATAGATTGCCAAATGCATCTCGCAATCGGATACAAAACGCAATAGATAATCATTCGATTTTAGTAAACGATAAACCTACAAAAGCAAATTATAGGGTTCGTCCGTTAGATGCTATTTCGGTTTTTTTGCCAAATCCACCACGCAACGATGAGATTTTACCTGAAAATATTCCGCTTGATATAATTTACGAAGACCATGATTTGCTTTTGGTAAATAAAAAACCTGGAATGGTTGTGCATCCAGCGTATGGAAATTGGAATGGCACTTTGGTAAATGCGTTGGTACATCATTTTGAACATTTGCCAACGTCAAAAAATGGAAAAATCAGACCTGGATTGGTTCATCGCATAGATAAAGACACAAGCGGATTGTTAATTATTGCTAAAACCGAACATGCCATGACACATTTGGCGGCACAGTTTTTTCATCACACTATCGAACGAACCTATTTTGCCTTGATTTGGGGAATTCCAAAAGTTTTGAAAGGAACAATAAAAACTTATTTAGGCAGAAGTTTATTAGACAGAAGAATCACAGCTAATTACGATGATTCTGAAAAAGGGAAAATAGCCATTACGCATTACGAAGTTTTGCAAACTTTTGATGTGGTAAGTTTGATAAAATGCAATTTAGAAACAGGCAGAACGCATCAAATCCGTGCACACATGAAATATTTAGGGCATCCAATTTTTAGCGATGCAACTTATGGTGGCGATAAAATATTGAAAGGCACTCAATCGGGTAAATATAAGTTGTTTATTCAACAATGTTTTGAAACCATTCCACGCCAAAGTTTGCATGCCAAAACATTAGGGTTTATACATCCAACTACAAAAAAGACAATGCAATTTGATTCAGAATTGCCCGAAGATTTTAAAAATGTGTTGCAAAAATTCGAAAAGTTTGTGGACGAAGGTAAGTGATTTCAGTGTCAAAATTTATTATTCTGACACTGAAAGTTTTACTTTATAAATATTGACACAAATAAGCAGTTTCAACAAATACTTTTAATTGGAATTTTTCATTTGCTGGTACCTCAAAAGCCTCGCCTTTTTGAAAAACATCCCAGTTTGATTCTCCCGGAAGTTTTACAACCAATGCACCAGTAATAACAGTCATAATTTCTTTTTGCGAAGTTCCAAATTCGTACTCACCAGGAGCCATCACACCCACAGTTTCTTTGCCTGCAACGCCATTTACAACCAATGACTTCACTTTTCCGTCAAAATATTCGTTTACTTTTATCATTTATATTTAAAATTTTAGGCTGCAAATATAAATGTTTTTCATTTTGTAGTCGAAACATATTTTACTAATAATCGCTTAGCAATGGGTAATAAACTTTCTTGAAACGGACAAGCAATGTTTGCATGCACAACATAAGTGGCAGGATTTGGCAAATGTTTATATTTTCGAATCAAATCAATTTTAATATTTTCAAGTGTATTGCTAATTCCCTTGCGTTGCGATTCGATAAAACTTGTATTTACTCCTCTATATTTTTCGTTAGCATTTTCAAAAATAGTGATGTTGTATTCAAAAATTCTAACTTCTTTGGATTGCGTTTGCGAAATAAGCAAATAACCACAATCTGGATATAGTGGCGATATGCCAACTGGACTAATTTCCATTTTACTTTCAAAAAGTTCGTATAAATTTTTGCCTTCAGCCAAATGATTTTTGATTTCTACTAAAGAATAATCCATTATTTCTTCCAACTCCTCCATCAAAGCATCATCTTTAACTAATGTTTGAAATGATATTTTTGTATGTTCAAAATCAATAGCAGAAACACGTTCGGGAAAAGCATTTTGAAGTGTTTTTTTTCCTTCTTTCAAAGAAACAATATTTTGGTAATGAAAAACCAAATCAGATAAAGTTGGATATATTTTGTGTTCATCAAAATAGTTTTTTACATCTTGTAAATACGATAGCAAAATATATTTTTTATATTCAAAGTCAATTAAACCTTCGGTTAGCCAATTGTGATGAAGTGTTTTCATATTGCATAAATTATAAGCGTAACACAAAATTTATAATCAAAAAACTACTATTAAATGTAATTATTAAATATAAAAAAAACAAATTCTTTGTGCTTTTTATTGCGTTTTGTCGAAATTAGGTTAAATTTTATAGAAAAAATTTGGTTTTTATGCAATTTTTAAATTTATTGCACTGAAATAAAAGATAGAAATATCTATAACCTAACCTTAATACGATAAAAATGATGAAAAAATTAGCTATTCTAAATTTGGGAGCATTCCTGATTGCTGGTTCGCTCCAAGCACAAAACTGCAAAGATTGTTCAGTAATCCGCTCTGGATACATCAGTTTGCCACTCGAATTAACTACTGGCGAATGTGCCGAACTTACTTATGGATTAAGCATTGCAGAATGTACAGCCATGAAAGCAAAACCAAAAGATTCTGATGGCGATGGAATTTTAGATAAAGATGATGCTTGTCCGGCTGTTATGGGTGTTTCATCTGCAAAAGGTTGTCCAGATGCAGATGGCGATGGCATAAAAGATGCTGATGATTCTTGCCCGCAAGTTTCTGGTTTAGTTGCATTTAAAGGTTGTCCTGATACTGATGGCGATGGAATTACAGATGCAGAAGATGCTTGCCCTACAGAAGCTGGAATTCCTGCACTTAAAGGTTGTAAAGATTCGGATGGCGATGGAATTGCTGATAAAGATGATGCTTGTCCGCAAATTGCTGGTATTTCAGCATTTGATGGTTGCAAAGATACCGATGGCGATGGCATTGCTGATCCAAAAGACAAATGTCCTGAAGTTGCTGGTACTGCTGCTATGATGGGTTGTAAAGATTCGGATGGTGACGGTGTTTCTGATATTGAAGATAAATGTCCTTCTGCTCCTGGTTTAATTGCAAACAAAGGTTGTCCTGAAATCGATACAAAAACAAAAGAAACGCTTCGTAAAGCACTTAAGGGTGTTCAATTCGAAACGGGTAAAGATATTATTAAAAAAACGTCTTTCCCTATCTTAGATAATGTGGTTGGAATTTTGAAAGAGCATCCAGAATACAAATTAGATATTGCTGGACATACTGACAATGCTGGTGATCACGATAAAAATGTGATGTTATCTGAGAAAAGATCTGCTGCAGCCAAAAACTATATCATTAGCAAAGGTGTTGATGCTAGCCGCTTACGTTCAGAAGGTTATGGACCAGACAGACCAATTGCAGATAATAAAACTGCTGCTGGAAAAGCACTTAACAGACGTGTAGAATTTATTGTTGAGTTTTAGTTTTCACAAAAATATAAATTTAAAAAAGGTTGCCAAAGTAATTTGGCAACCTTTTTTTATTTAAAACACAATTTACATCTTCCGCATAATAATTATTACATATTGTTTTTAACCGCTTTAAATGGCTGCAAACCTTGTCAAACATTTGAAAATAACTTGTTTTTGAAAACTGCGTAATCTTATTTATATTTGAAAACAAATCGAAAAATTGTCACATGTATATATCTGAATTAGAAATGTACGAAGTTTTACGCGAAAAAATGGACGAACGAGAAGCCAAAACGCTTGTTCAGTACATTGAAAGCCGTGTAG
>RDZG01000112.1 GCA_004293915.1 Bacteroidota bacterium
TATTGCAAAAAATATTGATTATTATCACTTGAGCCGTGATATATCAAATTATAAAGTAGTACTATAAACAAAAAAAGTATGTTACGGACAACCACACGAGAAGTAGATAAAGAACTTCAAAAGCAATTGAAAAAGATGTTGCCATTTGCCTATATACCTACCATTCAAGAACAAATGATAAGCAAATATGGCAAAAGTCCATCTACTAGCAATATATCATCAGTAGCTAGAGGAATAAGCTATGATCCACAGATTTTGGAAGAACTCATTATACTTGCTGAAAGCATCAATCAAGAAAGAGAAACCTTGACCAATCGTTTAAAAACGGTTGTTCAAAATGGATTTGCTAAATAATAGTCTCACTTCTCACAATCTCACATCTCACACATGAACGGTTATCAATTAATGAAGTTTTTTTATGCAGAAATGGAGCAATCGGAAGCGATGGTTCTCCAATGTGGTGCCTATCACATTTCTATTTTCACTTGGCTTGTAGAATTACAAAATCGGGTGGGATGGGAGTTTAAGCGATTGGATTTACCAACGGATAGAGCCATGATGATGTCGGGCATTGGAAGTTATAAAACCTATATCAGATGTGTCAAGGAATTAATGCAGTGGGGATTGATTACCGAACTCAAACCCGCAAAAAATCAACATAGTGCAAGAAAAATTACGCTTTATACACCCAAATGGTTGGCATTCTTGAATCAATCGCAAACCAAACAGGAGGAAGATGAAGAAGACAATAAGGCTTTTGAAGCCTTTGATAAATTAGAATCGCAAATCAAATCCAAAGCCAAAAATGAACCAAAAACAAGTCTAAAACCTGAAAAAGTGAAAGTTGGAAAGGTGTGTCATGCTCATGCTATTTCTAGCTGTATGCCATTGATATTATCAAAAGATAAACCTAAAAATCAAGATTATAAACAAGAAGAACAGCTAAAGATTGAACGCAAAACAAATGAAACAAACGAAGCAAAAGTTGAAAAAACATTTATTCCACCTGACATTATACAAGTAAAAGAACATTTTACAAAAATGCGATATAGCGAAGATGAAGCCACGAAGTTTTACCACTATTATCAAACCATTGGCTGGAAATTGGCTGGTAAACACACCATTTCTGATTGGCATTCATTAGCTGTGGGTTGGATGAGCAAAGTGCAGCAGTTTAAACCTCCCGAAAATCAAACGATTGCAAAAACATACCAGCATCCATCAAATTCGCCTTTGCGATTTGATAGACCAAATAAGAATTATCATATCCCTTTGTAAAGCATGAAAACAGAAATAAAATGGGATTTACTTGATTATTTAGAAGCAAAAGGCATGGCACTTTGGGGAAGAAATTATCGTTTTCATGAATCTGACTTTACGATACTTGAAAAGTTAATTTGCTACTTTCAGAAAGATGAAGTCAAAGCCAATTTATTACAAATTGATTTGAATAAAGGCATACTTTTGAGTGGTATTTCGGGTTGTGGAAAATCGCATCTCATGCGGCTATTTCAAAGTTTGATGCCTGTAGAAAAGTCATTTCATATTCGCTCGTGTTCAGAAATCACGCTCGAATATGCCGAAGAGGGACATGCTGTGATTTTACGCTATGGCAAACAAGCAAAATCTATTCAAAATCAAGTAATTAGCTTCAAAACGTATTGTCTTGATGATTTTGGCATGGAAACAGATTTTCCACATTTTGGTATCAAATGTGAAGTGATGAAAGAAATTTTGAATGGTAGATACGATTTATTTACCAAAAATCGTGTGAAAACACATCTGATAACTACCCTCAATAGCGAAGATATTGAAACTCGATATGGAGCTATCATCCGCTCTCGCATGAAAGAAATGTTTAATCATTGGGTGATGGATGGAGAGGATAGAAGGGGTTGTGTAACTCTAAAATCCCCAACTATAATTTAAACCTCCACGCATTTCTTGAAAGCTTTTTGGGTTTGAAATATTTGAATTACGAACGACATATACCAATTCAAAGGATAGATTATGTTTCTTCAAAAAAGTATAGGTTGCAGAAAACCTACTGTTAATGATATTTCCTGTAAGCGAACCATTGATAATTGTATTGAGAAAAGAACTACTCAAAGACAATTTAATTTTATTATTTACAATAGGTCGAGTAAGTGACAAAATGGGACCTACATTTATCAGCCTTTGCACCGCAGTTAAATTACTTGTGAAATTGACTGACGAATTTACATCTAATTTAGCATAGGGCAATTTGTTTGTTAATCCTGTATTGATGTTGTAAAACGTTGTTCCAACACCTTTATTGTCATCTGCTTTTTGAAAGTTTAGATTGGTAAACAACACTTTTTTTGCTTCTTTTTTGCCAAATGAATAATTAAATCCACCACCTGCAGAATTGGTTACTTGCAAAAACTTGAGTGAATCGGGTCTAATGTTGTTGTTGTTATTAAAAACAAACGGAGTCAATTCGGTACTGCTATTAAAATTTGAATAATTACCCGTAAAGCTTAGCTTTTCACTTGCTGCATAAGTTAAATTCACCCCACCAACCACTCTTATCATGGTCGAAAAAAGTAAGTCAGCAAGATTGTTTCTTTGAAATCCACCGTTGGTAGCTACAGATAGCTTTTTTTTGAACATTTGCCAATTAACACCTGTAGTAATGTCTTCATAATCGTTGTTCAAAAAAGTTGAACCTAGCGTTTTGTATTCAGGTCCCACTCTTCGATACATCAGATTTACTCTAAATGTCTTTAGTACAAATTCTAAATTTCCTTTAAATGCAGCATTATATTGTGAATTTATACGTGGCGTAAACATTCCTCCCAAGTTATTAAGATAGCTATAATCATCTATCCTTGACTCTGGTAGTCGTATGTCAGGGTTAAATGAACTCAAAGCGTATTCGCCATTGAAATTGATATTTTTACCCAAAGGAAATTTTGCAGTAGTACCAATCACAATATTTTCTGCTGGTTTTAACTTTAAAGCCGTAGCCATAGAATCGGATAGTGATGTGGCATTATCGCTGGCTCTAAACAATATGAGTGAAAGTGATTTCGTGCCTTTTTCAATCGTTATTTTTGTGCCATATCCCCATCGCTCATAACTTGGATAGTTTTTTAAGGGACTATCATCGGTTTTGTCGAATGCTTTGGCGAATCTTCCACCTAATACACTGAATTTTATAGGGAATTTCTGATGATTGACCTCTACTCCTACACCCAAAAATATGTTTCCAGCAAGGGTATATTCAGAAAAATTCATGCTTCTATATCCTAAATGAAGTGTTAAAAATTTGTATTTAGGACTCATTCCAAACTGATTAAAAGGCTGAAGACGTGTATAGCTACTGTTTTGTTGGCTAAATGAAATAGAAAACGGAATGCTAATTTCTTTGAATCGTATCGCCATATTGGCATTGATTACCCAAAAAAAGGGGTCTCTTCTCGCTCCAATTCCATTCATCAAATAAAAAACACTACTGGCAGATACTCCACCGCTTACTTTTACTTCCTTTTTTGCATAATTCCATGCTTTCTTTGATAAAGACAGAGAGTCTTCGTCTGAGGCGACTATTTCTATTGAAGCAAAAAACATAAAAGTATAGAAGATGATTTTACCAATGGATTTCAAAGCAAATTTTTATTTATTTTCCTTTTTGGGAAGTGGTTTTACTTGCTTGTCTTCTTCTTTCATTAATTTATCGCTAGTCGTTCGTTTTATCGAATTATCAATAAATTCATAGCCCGTTTTTGCTTTATCATTTGGTTTTACAAATCTAATTTTGAGCATCAATTCATGGGTTGCACCTGTGTTTTTGCCATACATATTAAACGCTGGCATCTCAAAAGTATATCCAACAGCATATCTTTTGTCAATCACAAAACCTAAAGTAAATGCTAATGCATCTTTGAATCTATAATTGACATTGAGCCAATATTTTTTCTGATAAAACACCGTGGTATTAAAATCAATATTGATGCCAGAGCCTTGAGTGGAGCGAAGCAAAACCAAAGGTGCAATTCTAAATTTTTCGTTTACATCGTATGCATATTCCAACATCAAATTGTAATGCCTAACTAATTTATAGCTCAATGCTTTATTATCAAATACATCTGTATAATTTGCCGCAGATTGAAAAAGCTGCATCGAAGAAAGTCCAATCCTGAATGAGCGATATTGATAAGCTATACCTGCACTACCATCAAAAAGCAATCGTTGGGCAGGATATTGTAAAAGAGTAGATTCAAATGGGTCTTTGGCTCTTACTCTACTAAAATCGATGCCCGTATTTACAAACCCAACTGAAATTCCAAAATATAATCGGCTATACAGACTGATATTTACTTTATAGGCAAATGACCCATACATAGAAGTTCGGGTAATGATATTAGAACGGTCGTTGTTGAGTGTCAGTCCTAACCCTGCTTTGTCGTTTTTGATGGGCCAATCCATCGTAAATCCGAACGATTCAGGTGCATCGGGCAGCCCTACCCATTGTTTTCTGTATAACAACATCAAATCCGTATAGCCTGAATTGCCAGCATAAACGGGACTTATGAGGTATTTATTCAAAAAATAATGATTATAAAATGTGTTTTGCTGTGCTTGGATTGTAAATTCCAGCAAACAGAACAAAAGATAGAGATAACGTTTTTTCATTTTTTATTTCTTAGTATGGTAATAGCACCTTTATATACTTTGTCTGTGTCTGCAAATGTGATGAGATAATAATACGTGGCATCGGGCAAAATATCAAATCCATCGGCACCATCCCAATCGTTTTGATACCCTGTTTTTTCAAATACTTTTTTGCCATTTCTGTCATATACTAAAACCTTAGAAGTTGGAAAGGTATCCATGTTTTCTACATACCAAGTATCATTTTCTCCATTTCCATCGGGAGTCATCACATTACTTACCATCAATTTATAATCTTTATTTACAGCTACGGTTACTGTTGCCGTATTGCTACAGCCATTTACATCTGTACCGAGTACTGTATAAACGGTAGTTTCTAATGGTCGAACAAAAGGAGAGCTAGATGCCGAGTTATCTACGTTTTCTGATGGAGACCAATTGTATTGAATAGCTCCTTTTGGAAACAGCTGAACACTATATCCTTGACTTAATGTAGTGTCTCTTCCTGCATACAAAGTAGGTGGTGGAGAAATAATAATTTGTTTGATAAGGCTATCACTGCATCCTTTATCTGAAAGGGAAATCAATTTTACTAAATAAGTATTTGGTTTTATGTATTGATGGTCGGGGTTGGGCAATATAGAAGTATTAGTGGTGTCTCCAAAATTCCATGTATAACTCAATGTTCCTGAAATTATTTCTGACTCATTATTAAAAAATGCAATGGCTTTGGCACATACATTTTCAAAGTTAAAATTCGTTTTTGGGTTTGGGTAAATAATAACATCTTTGACAGTATCTCTTCGACATCCTCTATCAGAAATCGTTAAAAGTTTTACTCTATATAATTGTGGTTTTGCAAATACTTTTACTGGATTAATATCTATAGAATTGCTGCCATCGGCAAAATTCCAACTATGGTTTGTAATTCTTCCTCCTGTGATTGAAGAGGTGTTTTGAAATATGGTCGCAAACTGATGACACACAGGTGGAGCAATAAAATTGGGAAATGGCAGAGGAAAAACAACTGCATTTTTAGTAAGGCTATCTTGGCATCCCAATGCTGATGTGGCTCTTAGTTTTACATTATATGTGCCTGATGTATCGTATAAATGATTGGCATTGATGGTATTTAAACTGTCATTATCTCCAAAATACCATTTAGAGCTGATAGTTCCTGTGCTAATACTCGATTGATTGCTGAATCTAATCGTATCCTTATCGCAGGCATCTTGAATGGTAAAATTTACTTTTGGCAAAGGATTAATCTTGATGGTTTTGGTTTTAGAATCTGAGCAATTATTGGGTGTTTTTACTTTTAGCGTAACAAAAAACGGACCCGCTGTTTCATATGGATGAATGGGTGAATCGTCTGTGGAGGTTGTACCATCGCCAAAAGTCCATTCACTGGCTAACATACCTGAAGACACAGTAGAAAGATTGGTAAATACTGCTGGTTTGTCTAAGCATACATCTACAAAACTAAATTTAGCAGCTGGACCTGGAAAAACAGTAACCAATTTGCTTGTATCATCGCTGCAATTATTGGCGGTTTGCACTTGCAATGCAACGATATATGTACCCGAAGCTGTATAATTATGAATTGGATTTATAGATTGAGACGTTGTATTGTCGCCAAAATCCCACGTATAGGTAATATTGCCTAAGGGTACTTCAGATGTGTTTTGAAATGCAATAGGGAATCCTATACACTCATCATTGGCTGTAAACTTCACTTTGGCTCTTGGATAAACCGTTACATTTTTTGTAATCGAATCTTTACAAAATTTATCAGAGGTAACCACATGTTTTACTGGAAATATGCCCGGTACTGAAAACACAAAACCGCCATTGGGATTAGCTAGTGTACCTTCGTTTACATTAAAACTATAAAAATATCCTGTTATCACTCCCGTTGGAATGCTACTTTGGGTATTGAAATTCATTGTTTGTTTATCACATACATTGGCTTTTATAAAATTAACCAATGGCAGAGGGTTTACTTTTACATTTCCAGCCACAGAATCAATACATCCTTTATCGCTAGAGGCATATAATCGAGCTACAAAATCGCCATATTGGCTATATTTATAAACTAAGCTTCGGTTGGTAGAACCATTGCCATCGCCAAAATCCCAAGTGTATGTCGATATTCTTCCTGTTGTAATGGTTGTGGTATTGGTAAACGTATTCCCTGTTCCTTTACAGGCTTCACTTACCACAAAACTCACATCAGGTTTAGGATTGACTTTTATTTCTACGGGTTGTGAATATTCGGTAGCACAAGTCCCGCTTTTTATTTCGGCTCTATATTTAGTTGTAGTTAAAATATTAAGATAGTCTAAAAGCTCTGAAGAAAGGTTGATATTTACAATATTGCTTACAAAATTATCGGTTGAAGATTGCCACCGAACTACATCGCCAACCTGATTGGAAAGGGTGAGTGTGCCGTCATTAAATCCTTCGCATACAGATGCTGCACCTATGGCTCTGCCTCCTTTGGTTTTTGGAAAAGTTTCGATAAAAGAATTAGTGGAATATGCTTCGGCACAACTTCCATTTTTAACAATTGCTCTATAATAATTTGAATTTAATACATTCAAATACGGAATACTATTGGCGGGAATATCAATAGTATTCCATGGATCTGTACCCGATGAAGAAGATTCCCACCGAATAACGCTTCCATTTTGTCCAGAAACACTGATAATACCGCTATTGACAGAACTACACACTTGGGCTGAACCCGATGTATTTCCTCCAACAGAAAGTGAATTTACCGTTACTGTCGTAAATCCTGTATAATTTGCACAACCCAATGGAATAGTTACTGCTACATTGTATGCTCCTGCTTGGTTTAATCCTACCGTAGATACGATAGGATTTTGTGCATTTGAAGTAAATCCTAAGGGTCCCGTCCACGTGTAGGTTGCTCCTACTATGCCGTTTACAAATAGTTGTACATTATTGCCTTCACATACTTGTCCACCATTGCTCAGTACCAATTGTGTGATAAAGGCAGTTTCTGTTCCTACACTTACGCTTGGTTCAATGGCTGTGTATTTTCTAGCCCTTACCCAATCGATACTTACACTTCCATTTAATTCTGTGTTTCCTACAAATACATATTGATTTGCTCCTAGTGCAAACGAATTATCACCTCTAAGTATAGGATGCAACGAAGCTCCAGTCCAGTCCATAGATTGAGAAGCAATGCTATTCCATGCAAAGCTCCAAATGCCAAGTGCATTATTGGATGGTTCTGGATTAACAGAAGGGGTTTGATTGGTCATATTGTTACATACGCTAGGAGCATTTAATTTTCTCATGCGAATAGAACCACTGCCTGAAAATTCGTAAAACATGCCGTATCCTTGATAGTTTGGGCTTGAATTATTGTACATTCCCATACATGCACCACTGCCTGTAATGCCTGAAATATAACTTTCTACTCGGATTGGGCTTGTAAAAGTTGCCGTACTCGACAAGATGGCTTTGGCACTTCCTGATATAGATGAGGTAAAAGTAGCTTTGCTATCGGAAAGTGATATAATGCCTGTATTGCAAAAATTCCATTTTGTGGCATTGAAACTTGCTCCATTAAAATCATCAAACAACTCAAATGTATTGTCGCCATTGCTGAGTGGACTGGCTGATGTATTGCCATAGTAGCCATAAATGGTAAGTATGGCATTAGCATTTATATTGGGAATTTTAAGCCATACGTTAGTAAGCGAAGTGTTAATGCTGTTATTTTCAATCCAATATGGAATAACACTTCCATTGGCATCTAAAAAACGAAAGTCACTCCCATCAATGTTGAGTTTCCCGTTTGTGATTAAGGTTTGGGTATTTAAAACCAATTTTACTTGAAAATTGGTAAGTGCAATGGCTTGCGCACTGTTATCGATAGTAATGGGTACTCTGTGTTTCCAATTGGGTAAACATGGCTGCGAAAATGCAGTAGGAATGCCCAATAGAAAAGCAAAAATAATCAAGACCGATGTTTTCATGCGATATATGCTTCTCATTTGTGTTTGAATCTACAAAAATATCGTTTTAAAAGGAGGTTTTAAAAATATTTTGATAAAATGATTCTTATTACTTCAAAAAAATGTCGTTTTATTGTGTTTTCGAGTTGATAAGTAGGATTTTTTTGTTGAATATCGTTTTAAAAATTCCTTTTATTTGTCATTCACTAATCGACCAACATTATAAAACGAGGTCGGTTGGGTTCTTCTTTTTTTATTTTAATGAGTTTTAAACTCATTTTTATTTGCTAATCCGTAGTCTGCCACGCACAAAACCAACATATAAGACTCATATCTTTGCAATATCAAAAAAGAGTACAATTTTTGACACAATTAAATAAATACCAAAAAGGGTAAATATAGCGAACACTTAGCATGATTTTATCAATGCTGATCCGTAGGAAAAACCCTTTTTGTTTTCTTCTATCTGAGTTTGAACAGT
>RDZG01000113.1 GCA_004293915.1 Bacteroidota bacterium
ATGTTTGAATTCTAAACTATATCTATTTACTTCAAATCTCTCCGTTTTTTCTTCCATATTTTACACTACTTTTGTGTAAACCTATTTCAGGACAAGACAAAATATAAATTGACATTATGAAAGTAAAAGTATTTCATATCAGACTAACAAAAGAAAACTTGCAAACTGACCAAGACACATTAAACAACTTCTTGGACAGCGTGACGGTAAAGAAAACAGCAACTGAACTAGTTAACGGACAGCCTAACTTTTGGTCAATTTTAGTTTTCTATGACGACCAAAAATCCGAAAAACAAGAAAAAGTTACAGACAAAATCTCAGTAACAGATGAAAACGAACTTACCCACGATGAGAAAATAATTTATTCAAATCTTAAACTTTGGAGACAAGACAAAGCAACACAACTAAATGTTCCAAATTTTATGGTTTGCCACAACACAGAGTTAATCACAATATCAAAAGTAAAACCTCAAACAATGGACGAATTATCAAAAATTAAAGGTTTCGGTGGACAAAAAATCTCAAAATTTGGGGACGATATTATCGCATTATTGAACTCAATTTAACATATTAAATCATTAACATTTAAACTTAGAAATATGAATAATCAGGACTTCAAAATCAGTTTTAAAACCGTTTGGTTTTTAGTAGTAGGCAACTTTTTGCTGACAATTATTGGTGCATTTGCAAAAATTCAACATTGGGAATTTTCTCAAATTCTCTTAACAATTGGACTTATGCTCTTCTTTTCAACTTGGATAATAATTTTAAGTGATATGGTTAAAAATAAAATTTACAATAAGACATTTTGGATTATGACAATGTTTATAATGCCTTCAATCGCTACAATATTTTATATGCTCCAACGAAATAAATTAATACGACTAGGACAGAAATTCGAGTAAAAAAAACAACGAACGCACAACAGCAGTTTGGCAAAATGGCGGGTTTAGTGCTAAATTGAACATTCGGATTTCTAATAAGCATTAGTGCTAAATTGAAGGTAAGTGCTTCTAAATCCGCCACATCGCCAAGCCGAGAACCGTTATGCCCAATGCCAAGAGACACCCTACGAACATTGACAGACCGACAAAAAACGACAGAAAAGCCAACGCTTCGTAAAATTAAAAGAGGTGCAAGCCAACACACAATGCCAACGCTTTTGCACCACATTTAATTTTACCCCAACGCACCCAAGCCCACCCACCACCCTAACAGTTGACAAGTGAGTTTTCGTTGGACATTATAGTTAATAATCCTTGCAAAAAAACTAACTTTGCGAACTGAAATTGAAATCTTAAATAAAAATATGGAAGGAACAAGTTTAACACCCCAACAAGAAAAGCTAAAAGCACTACAAGAGCTTTTGCCCGAAGCATTTGCCGAAGGAAAAATAGATTGGGAAAAACTAAAAGCGACACTTGGAGAAGACATAAACTTCTCTAATGAACGCTATGTGCTGAATTGGGCAGGAAAAAGCGATGCTTTTAAAGTATTGCAAACACCAAGCACCAAAACACTTGTACCAGCCAAAGACGAAAGCATAAATTTTGACACCACCGAAAACATTTTTATTGAAGGCGAAAACTTGGAAGTACTGAAAGTGCTACAAAAAAGCTATTTCGGAAAAGTAAAAATGATTTATATAGACCCACCATACAACACAGGAAACGACAGCTTTATATACCCCGATAAGTTTAGCGAAACCAAAGCTGAATACGAAAAACGAGTGGGCGACAAAGACGAAGAAGGCTATATGACCAAAGACAGTATTTTTCACCCCTCTTTTGTAGGGGACGGGGGAGGCTTTAAAAAAAACAGCAAAGAAAATGGGCAATACCATAGCAATTGGCTGAATATGATGATGCCAAGATTGTATTTGGCAAAAAATTTATTAACGCAAGACGGAGTAATATTTGTTTCAATTGATGATAATGAGGTTCATAATTTGAGGTTGTTGATGAATGAGATATTTGGTGAGGAGAATTTTATTAGTGAAATTGCTTGGAGAAAATCAGATAATCAAGCAAACATTGGGCAAATTGCAAGAGTTAAAGAATATATATTGTGCTTTACCAAAAGCAAAGAGATTCTAAATTTAAACAAAATTCCTTTAACCGATAAAGCAAAAAAGGAATATAGTTACAAAGACGATAAAGGGAATTTTAGAAGAGGAATTTTATTACACAAAACAAGAGGTCGACATTACTATAATGTTACTACTAAAAATGGTAATATTTTAAATGGACCTTGGATGATAAAGGAGAAAGAATTTAGGGAACTTGACAATGAAAATAAAATTCTTTGGACAAGTAGTGGTGATGAACAACCTTATGGTAAAATATATTTACACGAATCAAACGGACAAATAGCAAGTGATTTTTGGGATACAAGTTTTGGAAGTAATCAAGAAGCAAGCTTAGCATTAGAAAAATTATTTGATCAAAGAGTTTTCGACTTTCCAAAATCAACAAAATTATTAAAAAATTTAATCACAATTGGAAGTCAAGAAGAATCATTAATCCTTGATTTCTTCGCAGGCTCTGGCACTACAGCCCATGCAGTAATGGAACTCAACAAAGAAGATGGAGGTAATAGAAAATACATTTGTGTGCAACTCCCAGAATTTTGCGATGAAAAAAGCGAAGCCTACAAAGCAGGATACAAAACCATAGCAGACATAAGCAAAGAAAGAATAAGAAGAGCAAGTAAAACAATTGTAAATGGTCAATTGTTAATGGTTAATGAAAAGCAGGCACAGTTAAAGAAATTATTAGACGAAAATAGCTTAATAAAAGACCAAGAAAAAATTGATACCCTACAAACAGAAATTAACCAATTACAATTAACCATTAATAATTATGACAGTGGTTTCAAAGTTTTAAAACTAGCAGAAAGCAATTTTAAACAATGGCAACAAATAGAGGGCAAAGATGCAAAAGCACTCACAGAACAAATGCAATTGTTTATAGACCCAGTTGCAGAAAATGCCACTATTGAAAATATGGTGTATGAATTTTTACTGAAAAGTGGCAAAGATTTAAACAGCAAAATAGAAAAATTCCCCTCCAATGGAGGGGTGTCCGAAGGACGGGGTGGTTATTTTGTAATTAATAATAGCGAATTGGTACTACTTTTAGAAAGCGTATCGCAAACAATTATTGAACAAATAATTGGCGAAAAACCAATGAAAGTAATTGCATTAGACAAGTTGTTTACAAACAACGACCAATTGAAAACCAATACTGTTTTGCAAATGCGAGATGCAGGTATAGAGTTTAAAACGGTGTAATATGAACCAAGAAATAGAAAAAATATTATATACCGACCTTACTCAAATTATAGAGGAAGGTAAAAGCCAGTTAACAAAACAAGTTAACAGCGTTCTTACACTCACCTATTGGCATATTGGCAAAAAAATAAATGAGCATATACTTAATAATCAGAGAGCTGAGTATGCTCAAGAGATTGTGTCGACAGTGTCGACACAATTGAAAATCCAGTATGGGAAAAGTTTTGAACTTAGAAACTTACGCAGAATGATGCAGTTTTCTGAACAATTTCCAGATTCTCAAATTGTCGTAACACTGTCACGACAATTGAGTTGGTCTCATTTCATTGAACTTTTACCACTAAAAACTAAAGAGCAACGCTATTTTTATGCTGAAAAAATGGCTATTGAAAGGTGGTCTATTCGTGAAACAAGAAACCAAATAGAAAGAAAAGCCTTTGAACGACAAGAAATAGCCAGCTTGCAAGTAGCAGAAGAACTTTCGGATTTGAAAGATTCGTTCAAAGACCCTTATTTCCTTGATTTTTTAGGTTTAAAAGATGGTTATTTAGAAAATGACATTGAAAGTGCCATTATTAAGGAACTAGAACTTTTTATTTTAGAATTAGGCAAAGGCTTTACGTTTGTAGAACGCCAAAAGCGGATGATTTTAGATGGAAAAGATTTTTATTTAGACTTGTTATTTTTTCATAGAAAGTTAAAACGATTAGTGGCTATAGAATTAAAATTGGGTGAATTTGAACCCAGCCACAAAGGACAGATGGAATTGTATTTAAAATGGTTGGATAAATATGAAAAGCAAGAAGGAGAAAATAGCCCAATAGGTTTGATACTTTGTGCAGGAAAAAGCAATGAACAAATTGAGCTATTAGAAATGCACAAAGACGGCATAATGGTAGCAGAATACTGGACTGAATTACCAACCAAAAAAGCACTAGAAGAAAAATTGCATAGTTTGTTAATTGAAGCAAGGGCAAGAATTGAAAACAGAAAATTGTTTGAAAAACAACTAGACTAAAAAGCAATACTATTTTGCAAATGCGTGATAAAGGGATAGAATTTAAAACAATATAATTATGCTACAAAATATAAAAATAGAAGGATTTAAATCTATAAAAAAATTGGATTTGAAACTAACCCCGATAAACCTATTGATAGGTTCAAATGGAGTTGGTAAGTCCAACTTCATATCCTTTTTCAAGTTGATAAATAATATTTACGAGCAAAGATTGCAACAATACTCATTGAAAAGTGGGGTTGACAATCTGCTTCATTATGGGAGAAAAGAAACCAATGAGATAAAGGGTTATTTGAATTTTGGAAATAATGCTTATCAATTTAATTTGTTACCATCTGACGAAGGCTCTTTGTTTATTGGCAGAGAAGACAGTCTATTAAATTATCAAACTCAATACAGTAAGACATTCTATGAAGAAAACATGAAAGAAAGTTTAATTAAAGGTTCGAATACAACCCGTGATAAATATTTGAGAGACCATCTTGAAAGTTATAAAATTTACCATTTTCACGACACAAGTACTTCAGCACCGCTTCGCTCATTTGCAAACTTAAATGATAATAGAATTTTAAGAGAAGAAGGAGAGAATTTGCCAGCTTTTCTATATTATTTACAAGAAAAACATCCAAAACATTTCAAGATAATTGAAATGATAATTCAATCAGTCTTTCCATTCTTTGATAGATTTGATTTAGCACCATTTTTTTTAGATGAAAATAAAATTGAACTGGAATGGTATGAAAAAGAACATCCCGAACATCCGTTTTATGCAAGGCATTTATCAGATGGAACATTACGTTTTATCGCACTTGCAACTTTGCTTTTACAACCAGTTATACCCAAAACAATCATTTTAGATGAACCTGAATTAGGTTTACATCCATTTGCCATTTCTAAATTAGCAGGGATGATAAAAAAAGCATCTGTACAGTCGCAAATTATCATTGCCACGCAATCTGTAAATCTTGTCAATGAATTTTCGGCTGATGATATTATTGTAGCCAATAGAGAAGATAACCAAACTGTATTTAAAAGACAATCGGAAGAGTCATTGAAAACTTGGTTGGAAGATTACTCTATTGGCGAATTATGGGAGAAAAATGTAATAGGAGGTAGATTATGATAAGAGCAATATATATTCTTTGTGAGGGACAAACCGAGGAAGAATTTGTCAATAGTATTTTAAGACCTTATTTCAATTCGCATCGAATTTATGATGTTCGTCCTATACTTATGACTACAAGCAAAGGACAAAAAGGTGGCGATGTGAAGTATGATAGATTAAGATTCAATATTGATAAATTACTCAAAACAGAAACAGATATTTTAGTAACTACTTTTATTGATTTTTTTAGGTTGAAAAATGATTTTCCAAAATTTACAGAGGCTCAACAAATAAAAAACAAAATACAAAGAGTAGATTTTTTAGAACAAGCTTTAGCAAACTCAATAAATAACAATCGATTTATTCCCTATATTCAACTACACGAATTTGAAGGTTTGTTATTTGCTTCAAAAGATGGATTTGAATTTTTACCTGACCTAAAAGAAGCAAATCTTAATAAATTATTACTGGCTGTAAACGAAAAAGAAAACCCTGAAGAATTAAATGATGGTGAATTAACAGCACCTTCAAAAAGATTAGAACTTTTATTACCTGGATTTGACAAAAACAAACCGTTTTATGGAGGCTTAATAGCAGAGGTAAATACGATAAATGCAGTACTTGATAGGTGTATAAGATTTAAATCTTGGGTAGAAACATTAATTGAAAAATTAAAGAACCAATGAAACTAACGTTTGAAGCCGACTTGCCATTTCAAAAAGATGCCATTAAATCTATCACAGATTTATTTGAAGGGCAACCCATGGAAGATGCTGTTATTGAAACTATCATAGAGGAGGCAAGTCGATTGTTTAATATTGTTGGCGTAAGTAATAAATTGGTTTTATCAGAAGAGCAACTTTTGGAAAACCTAAATACCATTCAAACCAACAACGAAATAAAAGTTTCTACAAGTTTAGAAGGCTACAATTTTTCGGTAGAAATGGAAACAGGCACAGGCAAAACCTATGTGTATTTAAGAACCATTTATGAATTGAATAAAAAATATGCTTTCAAAAAATTTGTAATTGTGGTGCCTTCGGTTGCTATTAGAGAAGGTGTTTTAAAAAACTTGGAAGTTACCCACGAACATTTTCAAAATTTGTACGACAATGTTCCTATCAATTTTCAAATGTACGACAGTACAAAAATTTCTAATTTAAGAGGTTTTACAACCACAAATAATATTGAGGTTTTGGTAATCAATATTGATTCGTTTGCCAAAGACGAAAACATTATCAACAAACCAAATGACAAACTAAACGGACAAAAACCAATAGAATTTATACAAGCTACTAACCCAATAGTAATTGTGGATGAACCACAAAATATGGAAACCGAAAAAAGACAAAAGGCGATTGAAGATTTAAAACCTTTGGTTACGTTGCGTTATTCGGCTACACACAAAAACAAATACAACTTAACTTATAGCCTAAACCCAGTAAAGGCTTATGATTTGGGCTTGGTAAAACAAATTGAGGTGGATTCTATCATTGAGGAAAATGCTTTTAACGATGCCTTTATTTCGGTAGATGCAATCACAGCAACCAAAACAAAAGTAACTGCAAAAATCACAATCAACTGCAACGAAAACGGAGGCGTAAAAAAGAAAAGTATTACCGTAAAAGTGGGCGATGATTTATACAAATTATCCAACGAAAGAGAAATTTATGCAGATGGCTATTTGATTGAAGAAATTGATGCTTCCAACGATTGTATTTCAATTTCTAACGGCAATATTTTATACAAAGGCGATAGTCAAGGAGGAATGACCGATGAAATAATGAAATTTCAAATTCGTAAAACCATTGAGGAGCATTTAAAAAAAGAACTTAAATTAAATAAATTAGGCATTAAAGTTTTATCATTATTTTTTATTGACAAAGTCGCCAATTATAGAAGTTACGATACAACAGGAAATGCAATTCAGGGAAAATTTGCACTTTGGTTTGAAGAAATTTATCAAGAATATATTTCAAAACCAGCATTTAAAAAATTGGATTTATTCCCGATATATGAAACACACAACGGCTATTTTAGCCAAGATAGCAAAGGCAAAATAAAAGACACCAAAGGCGATACAAAAGCCGATGATGATACATATAGTTTGATTATGAAAGACAAAGAAAAGTTATTGAATTTAGATAATTCTTTGCGTTTCATTTTTTCACATTCAGCACTTCGAGAAGGTTGGGACAATCCAAATGTATTTCAGATCTGCACCTTAAACGAAACAAAATCAGAGATAAAAAAGCGTCAAGAAATTGGAAGAGGTTTGCGTTTGGCAGTTGACCAATCAGGCAAAAGAACGTATGACTCAAACATAAACAGATTGACCGTAATTGCCAATGAAAGTTATGACGACTTTGCCATAGCGTTACAAAAAGAAATTGAAGATGATTGTGGCGTAGAATTTACAGGCAGAATTAAAAAAACACAAGACAGAACAGCAATCAAATACAGAAAAGGATTTGAAGCCGACCCTAAATTTTTAGAAATTTGGGAGAAAATAAAACACAAAACAACCTATCGAGTAAATTACAACACAGCCGATTTGATTACTTTTTCTGCAAAAGCAGTAAAACAATTAGCCGAAATTAATGCACCGTCTATTCGTAGCACCAAAACAGGAATTGCAATGACAGGCGAAGGTGTTGGAACAAATTACTTGGGCGAAAAAGTAGAAAGTTATGGAGGTTACGCTTGGAAAATTCCAGATGTTTTAGGCTACATTCAAAGCAAAACAGAATTAACAAGGTCAACTATTTTGGACATTTTAATTAAGTCAGGTAGAATTGAAGACATATTAGTAAATCCACAATTATTTTTAGACTTATCAGTTCAAGCTATAAAACGAACTTTGTACAGCGTAATGATTGACGGAATTAAGTATCAAAAAATTGGTGGTTCAGCTTACGAAATGGCATTGTTTGAAGCACAAGAATTAGAAATTTATTTGAATTCATTTACATACAAAGTAACCGATTCTGACAAAACAATTTATGAAGAGTTTATTCCTTTGGATTCAGTCGTAGAAAGTAAATTTGCAAAAGATTGTGAAAGTAGCGAGCAAATAAAATTTTATTTTAAATTACCAAATTGGTTTAAAATTCCAACACCAATTGGAAACTATAACCCTGATTGGGCAATAGTATTTGAAGACGACAAGAAGATCTATTTTGTAGCAGAAACTAAAGACACAGGAACGCCAATAGTTGACTTATCAAAATTAAGTGAAGACGAACAAATGAAAATTAAATGTGGTAAAGCACATTTCAATGAGTTTGACAATTTAGAATATAAAGTAGTAAACAAAGTGGGACAACTTGTAGAATAAGCCAATGCTTTTGGTAGCACATTTGCATTTTTTACCAACGCACAATCCAACCCTAAAAAATGCAAAAGAGCTACCAACCAACGCACCACGACACGACAAACAGAAACGAAATGAACAGACCGAAAAAAGGCACTAGGGCATAACAAGGGTTTTGCAAAATTGGGGCAGAAGTGCTAAATTTGAGCATTGGAATTCTAATCAACATTTGTGCTAAATTGAACATTTGTACTTCGATTTCCCCGCCATCGCAAACCCCCGAAACGTCAGGCTGTGAAAAAACTCAGTTTTGAGTAAAATAATCTTAAAATCTGCCTGTTTGTTTTGCATTTTAAGGCC
>RDZG01000066.1 GCA_004293915.1 Bacteroidota bacterium
CAGTGGCTAAGGGATATCCTAATTTTAATGGGTATAGAAATTCCATCCTCTTTTTTCAGGGTAAACTTTCACTCTATTCATTCTAAATACTGTAGTGCCTATTTTTTAACGAAATGAATGTTTTTCAAATTAAAGGTCGATACCCAAATTATGCAGAAAAACTTGAAGAAACTATTTCAGGCGAGATATGTGATAATTATTTATTAAAAACCAAAAACATGTTATCATGCTTACAAGAGAAGATGCTATAAATCAATCGATTATATTTGTAGATTTATGTAAAAAAAGTGGTCTAGAGATTCAAAAAGCTTTCATTTTTGGTTCTTATGCCAAAAACAAATTTTCTGAATTTTCTGATATTGATTTGGCTTTAGTTTCAAATCAATTCACAACGAATAGTATCACAAATAACAAAATGACATCTATTATTAACATTCGATTTCCAGAAATAGAAGTACACCATTTTAATGCAGCATATTTTGAAAAAGGCGATTCTTTTATTTCTGAAATAACATCAAATGGAATAGAAATCAAAAATTAAATTCTTTACTGTGTCAAAAGAATAAAAAAGATATAACAAAAAAATCTAAAAACTAGATTTTTGATTTTTTGAATTACCTTTGCAATTATGTCGAGTGCTAAGTATATTTTCGTAACCGGTGGCGTTACATCTTCTTTAGGAAAAGGTATCATTTCTGCTTCATTAGCCAAACTTTTACAGGCTAGAGGCTATTCTGTAACTATCCAAAAATTTGACCCTTATATTAATGTTGATCCTGGAACTTTAAATCCTTATGAACATGGCGAATGTTATGTAACGGATGATGGCGCCGAAACCGATTTGGATTTAGGTCATTATGAACGTTTTTTGGGTGTGCCTACTTCGCAAGCCAATAATGTTACAACGGGTAAAATTTATTATACCGTTATCACGCGTGAGCGAGAAGGAGCATTTTTGGGCAAAACAGTTCAAGTTGTGCCTCATATTACAGACGAAATCAAAAAGAATTTTAGAAAACTTGGCGAATCGGGTCAGTTTGATATTGTAATTACCGAAATTGGCGGTTGTGTAGGAGATATTGAGGCTTTGCCATTTATCGAAGCTGTGCGACAATTTAAGTGGGAAATGGGAGATAACAATGTGATAACCATACATTTAACTTTAGTTCCTTATCTAAAATCGGCTGGCGAATTGAAAACAAAACCTACTCAACATTCGGTTAGGAATTTATCAGAATCTGGTATTCAGCCCGATTTATTGGTTTGTAGAACAGAATATCATTTGTCGCCTGAAATTCGCAAAAAAATAGCTTTATTTTCTAATCTACAACAAAATTGTGTGATAGAAAGCATCGATGCAGAAACCATATACGATGTTCCACTTTTGATGAAAAAAGAAAAATTGGATATTCGTGTATTGCAAAAACTCAAACTAGAAGAACGCCAAGAACCACAACTTGATGCATGGAAAGATTTTTTGGGTAAACTAAAAAATCCAACATCAGAAGTTACTATAGCTTTAATCGGAAAATATGTAGAACTGAAAGATGCGTATAAGTCTATTGCTGAGGCATTTATACATGCGGGAGCGGTAAACGAATGTAAAGTAAATATAGATTGGATTCAATCCGAAAAATTATTGGAAGATAATGCTTACGAACGCATAAGTATATATGATGGTATTTTAGTTGCTCCAGGTTTTGGCGAAAGAGGATTTGAAGGCAAAATAAATGCAGTTAGAATTGCAAGAGAAAGCAAAATTCCATTTTTTGGAATATGTTTAGGAATGCAATGTTCGGTTGTGGAATTTGCTCGTAATGTACTGAATATGAACGATGCAGCATCAACAGAAATGAATTCAGAAACGCCTTTTCCAGTAATAGACATGATGGAAGAGCAGAAAAAAATCACGCAAAAAGGTGGAACCATGCGCTTGGGTGCATTTCCATGCGAGTTGCAAAAAGATTCTAAAGCAGCAATTGCCTACGGAACCACACAAATAAGCGAACGCCACAGACACAGATATGAATTTAATAGCACTTATAAAGAGCAATTTACAAAAGCGGGTATGATTCCAACTGGAATAAACCCAGATTCTGGCTTGGTTGAGATTGTAGAAGTTCAAAATCATCCATGGTTTGTTGGTGTACAGTTTCATCCCGAATTGAAAAGCACAGTGCAAACTCCTCATCCACTTTTTGTTGGGTTTGTGAAAGCTGCTTTAGAATATTCAAAAAGAGAATCATAAAATTTATAAAAAATACGCTATTTTTGCACTATGATTCAGACAATTCAAATTCCAGTTTCAGAATACAAAAAATTGAAAGATGAAATAAATCTTTTGAAAGATAATGTATTGCTGAAAAAAATGAATACATTAATTGAGTATCTTTATCAAGAAAAACTAGGAATAACATTAAATGATTTTACTGAAGATTTAACAGAAGAATCAATAAACAATAACTGGGACAACGAAAAAAGCGTTTGGGATGATGTATAATCAAAAAGAAATCGTGTTAGTTCCATTTCCATTTTCAGACTTAACAAGTACGAAAAAAAGGCCTGTTTTGATAGTTTCTAATAATAATTACAATTCCAGATTTGATGACGTTGTTGTTTGTGTAATAACAAGTATTCAAAAAAAAGATGAATATTCAATATTAATCGAAGATTCATTTTTAGAAATAGGTACACTACCTGAAACTTCGATAATTAAAACACATAAACTATTTACTATTCATAAATCTAAAATAATTAAAAAGTACTGTTCTATTAACTCTGAAAGTTTTGAACTTGTGTTTAATAATCTAACAAAACTTTTTTCATCTACAAAATCAAAAAATTAATTACAAACAATAAATGAACAATTCCATAGACCGTAATCAAGCCATAGGTTTGGTATTAATTTCAGGCATTTTAATTGCCTATTTTGCGTTTTTCTCACCAACGCCAACGCCTGTAACACCAATTGAAACGGCTAAAACCGAAAAATTGACAGACAGAATCTCAAAAACAGATTCGCTAAAAAGCAATTTTGCCGACACAGCTGCTTTGGCAAAATCTTTTGGTTCACTTGCCGATAATTTAGTAGGAAAATCAGAAGAAACTACTGTTTTAGAAAACGAAAATGTAAAAATTACACTTTCAAACAAAGGTGCTGCACTCAAAGATGCTTTATTAAAAAAATATAAAACTTATGCAAAAGAAGACTTGCATGTATTTAACGACAGCTTTTTTAAAGTTTTATTATCCGCTAACAAATTAACTATCAATGATTTATATTTTTCTGTTACTGAAAAAACAGATACTTCAGTTTTATATAAAATCACATCTGCACAAGGCGATGATATTGCCATTCATTATAGTTTGCCAAAAACGGGATATACGTTAAATTATGCTATCAAATCATTAAAATTGGCTAATCAAACATCGGATTCTCTTCGTTTTCAGCTTGTTGCAGATTTGCCTCTAACCGAAAAAGATTTAACAAATGCACGTCAAACTGCCAATATTACTTATCGTTTATCGAATGGAACTTATAATTCGATGAACGAGGCTTCTATGGATGTGCAAGAAGAGAAATTTCCTTCCCGCATCAATTGGCTAACATTTAAACAAAAGTTTTTCAATGTTGGAATCATTGCCCCTAATGGATTTAATTCTGGAAATATTCGCTCATCTGTCAATCAAAGCGATAGCAGTACAGTAAAATCTTTTCAGGCAGGTTTAACACTATCAGTTGCCGATATAAATGCTGGAAAAGGAAATTTAGCCTACTATTTAGGTCCAAATAAATTAAATATTGTATCAGATGTTGCAGAAGATTATAAAGAAAATGTGTATTTAGGTTGGCCCGTAATTCGTGTAATCAACCGCTATACAATGGCTCCATTGCTTTCGTTTTTAGAACGTTTTTTTAGTAATTATGGGATTATAATTATTTTAATGGTTCTGGTTATAAAAATTATTTTATTGCCACTTTCATACAAAGCCTATTATTCGATGGCAAAAATGAAAGTATTAAAACCCGAATTAGACGAAATCAAAGCTCGTGTAGGCGATGATATGGCTGTGATGCAACAAGAGCAAATGAAATTGTACAATTCGGTTGGTGTAAATCCATTGAGTGGTTGTATTCCCGTTTTGATGCAAATGCCGATTTTATTAGCCATGTTTAATTTTTTCCCAAATGCCATTGAACTTCGCCAAGCTCCGTTTTTGTGGGCAGAAGATTTATCAACTTTTGATACCATTGCCATGTTGCCTTTCAAAATTCCATTTTATGGCGACCATGTGAGTTTGTTTGCACTTTTGATGACAGCTTCAACTATTTTATATACGTGGTACAATAATCAAATCAATGTTTCTGCCACTGGACCCATGATTGCTATGAGTTATATTATGCCATTGGTATTTCTATTTGTACTAAATTCTATGCCAGCAGGTTTAAGTTTTTATTATTTTGTTTCAAATATGATTACCATTGGACAACAATTTATGATTAAGCAATTTGTGGACGAAAAAGCTATAAGAGAAAAACTTGAAGAAAATAAAAAAACAGCTCCTACTCGCAAACCTAATCGTTTTCAGCAACGATTAATGGATGCAATGGAACAACAAAAAGCCATGAAAGCACAGCAAACTACCAAAAAGAAATAATGCAAATTATATGATTACCAAATAAATGTTTTACCTTTAATTTTGTAAAAATAAAATTATATGGGACTTATTTATGCAGAAATACAATTGATAAACAGTACTGATTTAGGATTGGTTAGACGAAATTTACTTGATAAAGAAGATATTAAATCCATTTTGGTTAATGCTTTGGTCGATACGGACTCGTATATGTTGGCAATAAACGAAAACATACAAGAACAACTCGATTTGCCAGTTTTAGAAAAAAAAATCGGTCAATTGGCAGATGGTTCTCGCAAAGAATACGATGTAGTTGGACCAGTTGATATACGATTTAAAAACCGCCAAACCACTGTAAGAGCAATCGTTTTGCCTGGCGATGCCGAATGTTTGTTAGGTGCAATTCCATTGGAAGATATGGATGTATTAATTCATCCGTTGCGACAAGAATTGATTGTAAACCCTGATCATCCATACATTGCAGTAACAAGTTTAAAATAAAAAATAGATAGAAATTAATAAAAAATGAGTAATTATTTAGATATGGATTTGTTGCGTTTTACTACCGCTGGTAGTGTAGACGATGGAAAAAGCACACTAATTGGTCGATTATTATACGACACAAAATCGATTTTTGAAGACCAAATGCAAGCCATAGAAGATGCTAGCACACGCAAAGGAAAAGAATATGTAGATTTATCTTTACTTACCGATGGTTTGCGTGATGAGCGTGCACAAGGCATCACTATTGATGTAGCGTATCGCTATTTTGCAACTCCAAAACGCAAATTTATAATTGCAGATACACCCGGACATATTCAATATACCCGAAATATGGTTACTGGAGCATCTACAGCCAATTTGGCTATTATTTTGATTGATGCACGCAAAGGTGTGATTGAACAAACCTATCGCCACTCTATAATTGCTTCATTATTAGATATTAAACATGTGGTGGTTGCCATAAATAAAATGGATTTGGTAGATTTCGACCAAGCCATTTTTGAAAAAATTAAAGCCGATTACTTACTTTTTTCAAATAAATTAAACATCAAAGACATTCATTTTATTCCCATGTCGGCACTTTTGGGAGATAATGTGGTTGATGAATCAGAAAACATGAAATGGTTTTCGGGCAAAACCTTGTTGCAAACTTTAGAAAGTGTAGATTTAAAACAAGATATTAATATCAAAGATTTTAGGTTTGCTGTGCAATATGTAATTCGTCCACATTCGACTGATTTTCACGATTATAGAGGATATGCTGGCAGAATAGAAAGTGGCAAAATAAAAGTTGGCGATACCATTACTGCCATGCAATCAGGTATTGCATCAAAAGTAAAATCGATAAACTTTGGCACAAAAGAAATTTTAGAAGCTGAAGCAGGTATGAGCGTTTCGATTACTTTAGAAACCGAAATTGATATTAGCCGTGGCGATATGTTGGTAAAAACCGAAAGTTTGCCCCAATCTTCGCAAGAAATAGAGATGATGCTTTGTTGGATGAACGACAAAAAAGCCCAAACAAATGGAAAATATATCATTCGCCACACAGGAAAAGAAGCAAAATGTGTGATTAAAAATATAGATTATAAACTCAATATCAGCACATTAGAAAAAATAGAAGAACAAATGTTAGGTGTAAATGATATTGGAAAAATAAAAGTAAAAACTTCTTCTCCCCTATTTTTTGATTCGTATATGAACAATCACGCAACAGGAAGTGTGATTTTAGTTGATGAATTTACCAACGAAACCGTTGGTGCTGGAATGATACTTTAAGATATAAAAATGATACAAAAACACCATTGGATAATTTCAAAGATGCGGAAAATTCAATGGTTTTTTTATGTTTTATTTATCATCAACTCATCTTGCAAATCTATAAAAACAGATCATAAATCTGTAGAAAAACCTACTGAAAAAATAGAGCTTTTAGCTTTTTCAAGTCCAAAAGTAGATTCTTTTTTGCTCAATAATCAAGCCGAATGTAAAATTATAATGCAACATGTTGAATCAAAAAAAGCGAATATTTTTTCAAAAAATAAAGCTTTTGATTCAAAAAGCAATACGCTAGAAATCCCACAAATACCTCAAAATCAAACCTATGACGATGGAAGAATGCACGATGGATTTGCCATAGCTTCGCTTGTAGTTGGGATTTTGGGTGTGCCTTTTTATGGGAAAATTCTTGGTCCAATTGCAATAGTTTTAGGTGTAATTGGATTATTTAGGTCTGGAAAATACAAATCAAGATCAGGAAAAGGCTATGCCATTGCTGGAATTGTATTGGGAATTGCTGCCATCGTAGCTTCTTTTATAATCAAGAATTTATAATTGCAAAAACATAATATGCAAAACCACCTCCAATGCATATTCCAGAAAAATAACCAATTGTAAGCTGCAAAAAAGTATGTTTTTGCAACAGCAATCTTGCCCAACCAACCAAGCCAGCCACAAAAATGCTAATCAATAAAGGATATAGAAGTGTATCGTTTTCGGTAATAAATATACCAAAAAACAAAAACGAACACAAGGTCGAAATAGCAAAAGTATGTAAACTAAATCTATAAAAATAGTTTATAATTGTAGCCAAAAAAAGAACCACGCATGCCGAAACTAAAACACTGATTAGCAGCTTACTAAATCCATATTTTGATTCGAAAATATAAATAAAAAAGCTCCATAAAAACAAAACCATTACAGCAGCAATTAACCTATCTTTTTTTGATTCTAAGGTATAGGAATCAGTAATTTTTAATAATCGAAATAATAAAATAACTACCGAAGGCAAAAGATAAGTACCCAAAAAAATAAGCGTTAAAAAAGGATAAAAATATACGTTTGAAAAAGGCATGAGCAAGGATTGGTTGATTAAAAAAATATTCAAAAAAAGGATGCTTGGAACCATCAAAGGTTGAAAAATAACAGAAATCAGCTGGGCAATATATTTCACAGGATAAAACTAGGCACCAAAAATGATAATTTATTAACAATAAAATAGTATTTTCGTTTTTTAAAATAATAGTTCGTAAAAATGATTACTGCAAAAGAAGAAAAAACAGTTGATAAAAGCGTTTATGTGAGTCGTGATTTAAGTTGGTTGATGTTTAATTATCGTGTGCTAGACCAAGCAAAAAACACCAAACGATCAGTTTTAGACCGCATCAAGTTTTTGGCTATTTGTAGTTCTAATTTGGACGAATTTTTTATGATTCGTGTGGGTTCTTTGTACAATTACATTGATTATAACCGTGATAGAATAGATTATTCGGGACTAAACTCACATCAGTTTCGCAAAAAACTACTTTTGGATATTCATGGTTTTGTGAAATCGCAAAACGAATTGTACAAAAAACTAATTGAACCAGAATTTGAATCCAATGGATTTAAAATCGTGAATATCAATGAAATAAAAGACGAAGACCGTGAAAAAGTGTATAAGTATTTTACGAAAACAATTTTTCCGATGCTTACGCCAATGTTATACGACAACACACACACTTTTCCGATTTTAACAAATAAAGTATTGACATTTGCTGTATTTACAAAAACCGAAAACAGCAAAGAAAAAGACTCCAAACGAGTTTCTTTTGTGCAAGTTCCGCAAAATTTACCACGCTTTTATGAAATTCAGGTTGGCGATAAAATTCAGTTTTTGCCAATCGAAGAAATTATTCGTTGGCAAATGCAAAAAATGTTCAGAAACATTGATATTCAGTCGATTACACTTTTTAGAATTACCAGAAATGGCGATTTTACAGAAGATATAGACGACACGGATACCAATTTTTTGGATGAGATGAAGAAAAAACTCAACACCAGGAAAACGGCTCGTGTGGTAAGGCTCGAAATCGAACCAAATGCTCCTAAAAATGTACACAAAACACTTACAGATAAATTTGAAATCGATGAATTTAATGTTTTTGAAATTGATGGTTTGGTAGATTATACGGGCTTGATGAGTTTGCTCAAACATCCAGACTTAAAATCAAAAATTCCTTTGCCACATCGCCATGTAAATCCAATAAGTTATGGCAATCCAGCACACGAAAATCTGTTTGAATACCTAAAAACAAAAGATTTGTTGATGCATCATCCATACAACAGCATGGAACCAGTGATACATTTGTTGGAAATGGCTGCAACCGACCCAGGTGTTTTGGCAATCAAAATCACGATTTATCGTTTGGCAAAAGATTCGAGAATATCGAATGCACTTTTGAAAGCTGCAAACAATGGCAAAAATGTTTCGGTTTTGTTTGAGGTAAAAGCCCGATTTGACGAAGAACAAAATATGCAAGAAGCCGAAAGATTGCAAAAAGCAGGTTGTTTTGTGATTTACGGGGTTGGCACGTTTAAAACGCACACTAAATTGATGTTGATTGTTCGCCAAGAACAAGATTTGTCCATTACACGCTATGTGCATATTTCGAGTGGAAATTATAATGAAATAACATCTAAATTTTATACCGATTTGGGGTTATTAACCACAAATGAAGGGTATGCAAACGATGTTTCAGAGTTTTTTAATGTTATCACAGGGCATTCGCAACCCGAAAATTATCAGTTTTTGATTACTGCACCACATAACATGCGCAAACAACTTACACAATTGATTCGCAACGAAATCGAAAATGCGAAAAAAGGATTGCCTTCTGGCATTGTTTGGAAATGCAACTCACTGCAAGACAAGGACATTATTGATGAATTATACAAAGCATCAGAATCAGGTGTACCTGTAAAATTGATTGTAAGAGGCATTTGTTGTGTTCGTCCGGGCAGAGAAGGCTTGAGCGAAAACATACAGGTTTACTCAATTGTTGGCGATTATTTGGAACATGCACGAATATTTTATTTCCACAACAATGGCTTTCCTATGGTTTATAGCGGCAGTGCCGATGCAATGGTGCGTAGTTTTGATCGTAGAATAGAATCGCTTTATTTGATTGTAGACGAAAAACTCAAAAAAGAGGTTGTAAATATTTTGGCTTATAATTTGAAAGACAATGTGAATGCCTATCAAATGAACGAAAATGGAACGTATGAGAAAATAAGTCCACAAAACGAACCAGAATTTGATGTACACAAAGAATTTTTTGATGTAAGCGAAAAATCTTTTTGTAATGTTTCAGATTTTATCATCAAAAAAGCTACAAAAAAAACGATTTTAGCAAACGCTTAAGTAGAAATAGCTAAATAATATCAGGTTAATTGATTTGTTAAATTGCTTTTTTAGCATTAAGACATCATTTTAGTTTTTCGATAGTACAAAGCAACACTTCGTTGGTTCTACTATTGTTTTGTAGAAATTACCGAACGGTTCGTAGACATTTCCCAACCATTCGTAGACATTACGCAACCGTTCGTAGACATTTCCCAATCGTTCGTAGACGTTACGCAACCGTTCGTAGACATTTCCCAACCATTCGTAGACATTTCCCAATCGTTCGTAGACATTACGCAACCATTCGTAGACATTTCCCAATCGTTCGTAGACATTACGCAACCGTTCGTAGACATTACGCAACCATTCGTAGACATTACGCAACCATTCTACCATATCTAGCAAGTTGATACCGTCTATTAAAGTGTGTTTAAAATATTTGGAAACAAAAAAACCTTCGAGAAACTCGAAGGCTTTTTTATTATCACGAATCAACTTTATTATCTTACTATCAATTTAACTGTTTTAACTGTATTTCCAGTTTTAACACTAACAAAATACAAGCCTTTGTCTAGTCCAGAAATTTGGTAAGATTCAAAACCATCAACTTTACCTGTAAATGATTTTAAAACCGTTCCTGTGATGTTATAAACTAATACAGAAATAGTTTCTGGAGTTAATGTTTCAATAGCCAAAGTAGCATCTCCTTCTGTTGGATTTGGATAAAGAACTACTGAAGCGTTTTTGTCTTCGTTTACATTTATAATTGAAGTAGTAACTGTATTTACATTAATGATTGTAATCATCTCTGTAGTTACATTTTTAGTAGAAACTTCAATCATTCCATTGCTAGTTACAGTAGCTACACCAGCTTTTACATAAATAGTAGTTGGAGCAACATTTCCAAAGTCTGATGGCGAAGGCGCTAACGAAACCGAAGTACCAAACGAACCTGATGGAGAATTAGAAATTTCAAAACCACTTGATGTTACCGAAACTAAAATTGCTTCTGTCAAATTGTTTCCACTTACAGTAAACATACTATTACCTGTGAAAGAGAACGTATTTGAGCTATTTGGAGTGCTAATGTTTATAAATGGCGTTCCACTTGTTTCACCTTCAACAGAAACAGTAATTGGTGATATACCATTTGTTACAATACTAATAGAACCACTTTCATTTGCAACTGTGTTGTTTTTGTATATCACATAAATATCTTGCGTTACACCAGGGCTAGTTGAGGTAAAATTAAGCATATTTGAAGCACCTGTAAAATCGGTAGTTCTAGAAAGTTGAAAGTTTGTAGGAGCAGAAAGCATAACTGTGTTAATGATTCTAGAACCCGTTATTGTAAACTTTTTAGGAGCAGAAGCTATGCCCGTTAAAGCATTGAACTTAGCCAATGTTGTAACATCAGTTGCAATAGCAGCCTGTGCACTTCCTCTAAGGTTAAAAGCAATCGTACCTCTAGGGTCATTTGAAGAGTTTGCTAGAGCCAACGCACGGTTATTTCCTAAAATCAATAATTCGGTTGAATGTGCAGCATTTACATTAACACCAGGCAAACTCAAAGCAGCTACGTTTGTAGGTATATAACGAATTTCTAATTGCTGATTTACTGATCCGTTTGCATTTATAGGCAATGTAGTTGTAAACGTACCAGGAGTATTTGTAATTTCAAACATATAACCAGATGCAGATAATGCAGGATTAATACCAACGTTTAATGGAAAATCATGATTTGATCCAGTGATAGTTATGAACTGAGATACTGGATTTGGATTACCATTTACATCATACGAACTTACAGTAAAAGCCAATGGCGAACTAGGAGAAACACTCAAAGTAGCTTGACTTCTTCTGTAATAAATGGCTGAAGTACGGAATGCAGAAGTTGTAGTTGATACTAACGCATTTGCTGATAAAACTATTTCAGTAGCATTTGGTACCGATGCAATTGTACCAATTAAAACACCACTAGGCAAATGAATTGGCAAACCAACTGGTAGACCAACAAAAGAAGTACCAGTTCCTGTTACAACAGGTGAATTTATATCAGTATCAATTGTACCAGTAAAAGTAACTGGACTAACTGTGTTTGTAGTAACCAATGAATTCCCAGATAAGGTAATGAAATTAGCATCTAATGCTGACACTCTGCCAATAAGCGAATTTGCTACATTATATAAGAAAGGAGTACCACTTAATCTTGCATTTGGAGCAAAGCCTAATGCAGTAAGTACATTTGATGAACTACTTGCTAAAATAAAATTACTTTGATTGGTAGAACTTGGAGAATTAAGTCTTAATGAAAAAGGAATAGTTTGTCCAACACCTGTAACTGATATTGTACCAACTTGCACACCAGCACCTGTACCTGTAATTACTCCAATATATCTAGCCCATACATTACTAGATGTAGAAATTATTCTACCTGTAGTTGTTAATGTAGCAGTAGAAGCCCAAGGTCCATTAGAAGCTGTTGCTAACTCAATATCCGAATTATTAGTTGTAATTAAAATAGACAAAGGCAATCTGTCGCCACGAACATTAAAGTTTGCACTTGTACTCGAAATTGTTTGAAGAGTAAAATAATCAACATTTGCAGATGTTCCTGTTGTAAATACAGCATTTGTATTAGCAGAAAGTGCTACATTTACCGCTGACAATGTTCCAGAAGTAAATGCTAAATCACCAGCATTTGAACTACTAGCAACTGTTGAACTTAATTGTACAAATACAGCCGTTTCAACAACACCATTTGTGGCTGTTAATACAATCGGAGTAGCTGCAAAAGTGCCAGTTTCTGAATTCGAGATTAAATAACCAGAAGGTGCAGTTACAGTAACATTATTTGTTAATAAACGTCCAGAAACGGTAACTGATCTAGTTGCTGAGGTATAAGTACCACTCAAAGTAGTTTCGTTTGCTGTAAAAGAAATGGCAGCAATATTTACATTTAATCTTGGAGCCAAAGGAGAAACTAATTTAGCTGAACCAACAATAGTAGTGGCAAACAATCTGTTATCATTAGGCGTTACAGAAATACTAGTAGTTGCATTCACAGCTGTTAAGCTACTGAATGAAACAGTAACAGAACCTCCCGAATTAGGTAAAGTAGAAGGTTGAACTGTAAATGCAGCGTTATTTGAAGCTATTGTAAAACCAGTACCTGTTACATTTGCAGCCGTTACATTAAAAGTAATGGGTGAAAATGTTCCACCAACTTCTTTTGTACCAAAATTTAAACTTCCTTTATCAATACCAAAACTTGGTTGAGACCCTAATTCAGCAGCAGTACCAGAAAAAGGTGCAATTATTCCACTAAAATCAGGAGTCAAAGCTGCAGTTGTTGAAGCTGCAACAGGAGCATAAGTTATTCCTGAGCCTGGAGCATCAAAGTTAGAAATTATATTTTGAAATTGAGCAGAAGTAGTAATTGCTGTAGATGTGTTCCCATTTGAACTCATGTATGTTACAAAATTTGCTGTAGTATATCCACTTGGAGCATTATTTGCTGTGGCATAAGTAAATGATCCATTGCCAGTATTTTGCATTAAGTGCACATTTTTATAAATACAATCGCCAGCTGTTAATTTTGTACTAACCGATGGTGTAATAGTTGGGGTTGGGTGTACTAATTGAGCTAAAGTAGCATAGCCAGTTACAATAGAGTTATAAATTGAAGTTTGAACTGCCGAACGCATTTCTAAGCCTCTACCAAATTTATTACCAGGCTTAGATGCTTGTGTTGCAATAGCCCAAGGACCAAACAATGAAACATTTGATAAAATTGGCGAAGTAGCTGGAGTTGGATTGTTGTTTCCTGGCACAACTTGCGAAGCAGAGCCTAAACCTGTATTGTTATCATGTTCAAATCCATTTGAAGTTCCACCAGCAGCAGTTTCAAACACACTTGGATTACGTACACCTAATAAAAACTGACATTGACCTGCATAACCTTCGTCCATATCAAAATCATCATCTACACCAGCATAAGCAACTAAATATTTATGCTTAGATGTACCACCAAACCACTCAAAACTATCATCACGAGCATAAGAAACTTGTACAAAGTTGATTTTGGTAGCAGCACCCACTGCACCTAAAGTAAGTCCATTTAATTCTTGATCTGGTAAGTAATTATATCCAGCAAATTCTATACGTACAAAACGCATTTCGCCAGAGTTGTCGTTTACATTTAATTCAGCACCTCTACCACCACCGTATTCAGCCAATGGATCTGATGGCAAAGCCTCATATTGTCTTTTACCAGAAGCGGTATTTACTTGCGAGTTTCCAATAATCAGAATACCAGCCCAATCGCCAGGAGCTCTTGTGCCTTCGGCTTTATCAGAAGTAAAAACAATTGGATTTGTTTTTGAGCCAATAGCATTTATTTTTGAGCCTTTAGAAATGATTAAAGTAGCTCCCGTTCCACAACGAAAAACTGTACCAGCAGCTATTGATAAAACAGCACCGTTTTTAACATGAACCGTTCCAATCAAATTTACAACACCACTCAAACTTTTGTCAGAAGTTACTTCTCCTTGTAATGTACTTGTTGGTGTTCCATAAGAAGTATTTTTGGAATCCCAATTAGTCCATCCTTCTGTCCAGTTACCTGATGCGAAAGTTTCTGTTTGACCACCTTCTATAATGGCTGTATAAGAAGTACCATTTGCAGGAAATGCCCCCACGAAGTTTACAGTCTCAAAAAACTTTTGAGAAAATGCACTTGTGCATATACCTATGGCGGCAAATGCGGTAAGTATTACTTTTTTCATTTTAATGATTTTTTAATTTTTCACAAAACTATACATATATAATATCTTATAGGTTAAGGCTATATTATTGTTGCGTAAAGGATTTGTAAAGTATAGATTACCAAAATGTTAATTTTAGTCCAATAAAATTTGAAATATGATTTTTTAAATAAAAACTTATACTTGTTTGATATTATTGGTTTAAAACAAAAAAGTTCAGATTTCTATAAATCTGAACTTTTTTTGTTTTATTACTTATATTAAATGAAGTCTAATAAATATTTATCAGGCTCAAAATAGATTAAAAAGTATAACCTACACTAAATGAAACAGTGTAACCTCTTCTATATCTTTCAAATACTTCGTCACCGTTTTTATCATCAAAAGAACCACTTTTATTCAAATCATAATACAATATCAAATCTTGTGCAAACAAATCTCCAATAGTTACCTTTGCATTGAATTTTTTTGCAAATGTTTTAGTAATAGAGGCATCTAGTACTACTCGTGGCGATTCATACACAATAAAAGCTTCATTTGTGCCAACTAATGCAATTCTTCTACCATAAGTATTCATGGCTAATGTAAAGTTCCACTCTTTCTCAGTAGCATAAGTTACACCCAAGTTTAATACATATGGAGATTGACCTTGCAATTGAGTTTTGAAAATAGTGCTATCAACCCCTGCAACATCGGTTTTGAAATTTGATTGATCAACCTTTGAGTAAATAAGTGCTAAATTTCCAAAGCAGGTAAAGTTTTTAATTACAGGTATTTTTGTTTCAGTAAACCCAACTCTTCCTTCGAGCTCAACTCCAGCTACAATAGCATTTTTTGCATTTGCAAGCGAAATTTGTGCATAGCCTGATGCAGGTTGTAAAACATATACAATTGGTTTCTCAAATGTTTTTAAAAATGGATTTATTGAAAATGTGTAACCAGGTTTTGGATAAATTTCAAACTTAGCATCAAAATTATCAACCCTAGCTCTTGTTAGTTTTTCATTTCCAACAAATATTGAATTTCGAGTCATATCAAAGAAAGCCAAAGGAGCAAACTCCCTAAATTCAGGTCTTGAAAGTGTTTTTGAGTATGAAGCTCTTAAATTTATATTTTCATTTACTGCATAAATTAAATTGGCAGAAGGTAAAAAATCCAACCAAGTTGTATCTATTGGTACTTCCTTTGGGGAAGCTATAGTGCCTCTTGCGGAATTTAATTTTTGATTAAATCGCTCCACTCTCAAACCATAAATAGCACGAAGTGAAGGCACTATCTTGGTTTCTGCCATTGCATATCCAGCTATCAAACCAGAACTAGCTGAATATGAATCAGAAGGTTGAGTAGCTTCTACTTGAAAAAAGTTAGTTGCTGAGATATTATTGTTTGATATAGAATCAAAAATATTATTGGATAAGTTAGATTTATCAAATCTTGAAAAATTAAAATACCTACCTGCAAATTTACGAGAACGACTTTGAACCATTCCACCAAATTTGAAACTAGATCTCAAACTCAAAACGGGCACAGACAAATCAGCAGAAGCACTATAAGTTTGTTCGTTTAGATTAGAAAAAAAACGACCTGGCGTATTTTGTGAGCCTGGTGCATCAAACCCATTAAAAACCGATGGAGCAGTTGCAGCCTCAGCTAGTGTGTTTCCCTCTTGGCGGCTAAATGTTTTTTTTGCATCAGGTGTTTGGTTGAAAAAATTATTGTACCCTAAAACATAATTTAATTTTATTTTTTTAGTCTCTGATAATATATGTTCCCCTCCTAGTTGAGTAAATAATATTCTGCTTGATTGGTAAAAATAACCTATGTCATTATATAATGCGTAATTTACATTTTCTCCAAACCCAGAACCATTTTGAAGCTGTCCAGTTCTAAAAACAGTATTGTCTGTTCCACTTTGTGTAAGTAGATTTTTTAAGAAAAATTTATTTCTTAATCCAACTTTATATGTAAAATTGAGTAACCCACCTACATTTACCATATTTCTAAAATTATCTATGTTATAAAAATTTCCAGATGTTGAATCTGTTCTTATGTATTTGCTTCCACTTTTTGTATCAACAGCTCGCACAGTATTTTGCTCAAAAGGATTATATAAATTACTATTATTATATGTAACAACTCCAATTATTCCCAAGTTATTATTAAATAACTTCAACCTTTGCGAAAGTCCACCTTGTAGAGAAAAATTTGGCAATGCATTAGTACGAATTGGTCTAAAATTATTGTTAAATTTACGAGTGTCTTCAACAACTTTATCAATTATTGGCATAGGATTACCTCTGTTAGCTTCCGCTTCAGCCAAAGATACACTCAAATCTGGAAGTTGTCTTGCCCCATTGTCAAATCCTAAAAAATCTAATCCACCAGCTTGTGGAGATTTTTCAAAACGCTGAAAAGTTGTAATAGAGTTCCCGCCTAATCCAACGTTTACAAATGCTGTATTTTCATCTGGTACTTCTTTTGTTGTTATTTCTATCAATCCACCAGCAAATTCTCCTGGTTTGTCAGGTGTTGCAGTTTTGTAAATTACCAAATTATCAACTACCGAAGATGGAACTAAATCCAACGAAAATGCTTTTCTATCTGGTTCAGAACTAGGCAATGGTACACCATTAATCATACCATAATTATATCGGTCTTGCATACCACGAATAATGGCAAATTTACCATCTTGAATGGTAGCTCCAGAAACTCTTTTTATCACATCAGCTGTTGTTCTATCTGGAGTACGTTTGATTAATTCTGCTGAAATCCCACTAGACATCGAAACTGCATTTTTTTGTTGAATTAACAAACCTGCTGCTGTTTCTTTTCTGATTTCACCTTGAATCACAACTTCTTCAATTTCAATGCTGTTTTCGTCCAATGAAACATTTATAGAAGTTAATTCGCCTTCTTTTATTACAACACCTTCGTATTTTTTTGTTTTATACGAAACATAACTAACCACAACATTATATGTGCCAGGTGCAACCTGCAAAAAATATTTTCCATCCAAATCTGTGGTAGCACCAATTGTAGTTCCTTCAATCAAAATGGTGGCTCCAATAATATCTTCGCCAGTGGCTTTATCAGTTACTTTTCCGGCAAGTTTTCCCTTTTGAGCAAAAGCAAAACCGGTGAAGATAAAGAAAGAAAGTATCGTAACTATTTTTTTCATGTACGCAATTTTTTTAAGTTTATTAAAATCGGACACAAAAGTAAGTTAGTCAATATTATGAGATGGTTAAATAAATCAGTTTAATATTAAGGAATTGTAAAATTCTAGTTATAATACAATTTATAGACAAAAAAATCTAATCTGTTTTGCAAACAATCAAATGCCTAAAAGCCCATTTCCATTTAATTGTAAATTGTTGAAAGTTAAATTGTTGAAAAAAAACAGCCCATTCTGATTTTAAAAACCCACGTTCGACCGAAAGTGGTGCATCATTTTTTACTAAATAAGAATTTGAGAATAATTTTGTAATCATTTTAATACTCCATTTTGCTAACCAATTTCTGTGTAAATCATTAATCACAAAGCCAACATTGGCATTTTTAGAACACCAATTAAGGTATTCAATTACCTCAATATCAGACAAATGATGACAAAACAATGCACAAGTAATTATATCAAATTTTTGCTCAACAAGTTTATAATCTGAATGTATAAAATTGATTTCTGGAAAATCTACACAATGTTTTTGAGCATATAAAATGCAATCCAATTTTAAATCTATACCTATAAAATGGACATCAAACCCATTTTTTCTAGCCCAAATTGCCATGGCTTTTAGCGAATCGCCACCACCACAAGCCACATCTGCCACCGTATATGTTTTAGATTTATCGCTCAAAAGTAATTTTAAACCAGAAATTGTGATGACATGTCCACCCAAAAATGTATTGATAATGTTCAATTCTTTTAGGTTTTGAAACAACTCATTTTGAGGGATATTTGCTTGATCTAAAAGTTCTAATTGGTATGACTTTTTCAATAATATAGTTGTAATTCTTGTTTCAAAGTTATAAATTTGTGTTAATAATTGATATGAAAATCAAAATTCTCGTTTTATTTTTATTTTTTACAGTTTCGGCAACTTTTGCAGGTGAAAACTCTGGTTCATTTACACAAGCCGACCGTGAGCGTTTGTATCGCCTCGAAATCAGAATGGAAGAAAATATGAAAACTATTGATGCTAAATTTGAAGCTTCAAATACAAAATTTGCAGCAATTCAAGATCAATTAAATGGTTTACAAAACCAAATAATTGGAATGCAAAGTCAAATCAATAATCTTTTTTATGTGGTTTTAACATTATTGGCAGCTATTTTGGGTTCTATTGGCTATTCGTTGTGGGATAGAATCAAAGCTAATGCACCAATCAAAGAATCTATAGAAGATGTGAAAGCCAAAAACATTCGTTTAACAAATCTATTAAAAGAATTTGCTGAAAAAAATGCTGATTTCAAAGCCGTTTTCGATAGAGCAGCACTTTTATAATTTTATTTCCTTTCTAAAAATATAATCCATTTTTTTATTCGCTATTCGTTTTTGATTTCTATTTTTGTGCCATAATTTATCATTTTAATGAACAAAAAAATATTAGTAATTCCCGGAGATGGAATTGGACAAGAAGTTACCACTTGGGGAAAAAAAGTTTTAGAACAAATCGCAAAAAAATATAACCATACGTTTAGTTTTGACGAAGCCATAATGGGGCATACAGCCATTGAAGCAACTGGTAATCCGCTTCCAGACGAAACATTAGCCAAAGCAAAAGCTACCGATGCCATACTTTTTGGAGCAATCGGACATATTAAATACGACAACGACCCTTCGGCAAAAGTTAGACCCGAACAAGGACTTTTGAAAATCAGAAAAGAATTAGGTTTATATGCAAATCTGCGTCCAATAAAATTATTTGACGAACTTTTGGGAGCTTCGAGTATTAAGCCACAAATATTAAAAGGTGCTGATATTTTATTTTTTAGAGAATTGACAGGCGATGTATATTTTGGAGAAAAAAAACGCAGCGAAGACCGCAATACAGCATCCGATTTAATGATTTATTCAAGATATGAAGTAGAAAGAATTGCCGAAAAAGCATTTAAAGCTGCTCAAACCCGTAGCAAAAAACTTTGTTCAGTAGACAAAGCTAATGTATTGGAATCGAGCCGTTTATGGAGAGAAGTAGTGCAAGATGTAGCAAAAAAATACCCAGATGTGCAAACCGAACACATGTTTATTGACAATGCGGCTATGCAATTAATCAAAGATCCAAAAAAGTTTGATGTTGTACTTACTGCAAATCTTTTTGGAGATATTTTAACTGACGAAGCATCGCAAATTGCTGGCTCTATGGGCATGTTGGCATCGGCATCGATTGGCGATTCAGTTGGTTTTTACGAACCAATTCATGGTTCGGCACATGACATTGCTGGCAAAGGAATTGCAAATCCTTTGGCTTCAATTTTATCTGTTGCGTTACTTTTAGATATTTCTTTTGGGCTAAAAACAGAATCAAACGCTGTGATTACATCTGTTGAAAAAACACTTAAACAAGGCTATCGCTGCAAAGATATTGCGGATTCAACTACGCCTATTGATAAAATCTGTACTACCTCACAAATGGGAGAAATTGTAATTTCTAACTTATAATTTTCTAAGAATAATGCCTACTGATAATCAAAAATTATATGAAATTGCAGTAGGCTTAATCCCCGGTGTTGGAAATTTAATAACCAAACAACTCGTTGGTTTTTGTGGTTCGGCAGAAGATATTTTTAAAATGTCGAAATCAAAATTACTTAAAATACCAAATGTAGGCGAAGTTGTTGCACAGCAAATTTTAGATGCTAATGTGCTTGATTTAGCCGAAAAAGAACTTTTAAAAGCAGAAAAAGAAGGTATTGAGATTCTGTTTTTTACTAACCCAAATTATCCGCAACGCCTCAAGCGTTTTGCAGATGCTCCTGCCCTACTCTATCACAAAGGAACTGAAAATTTAAACCACGAAAGAACCATAGGAATTGTTGGAACACGCAATGCCACCGAATACGGAAAAGAAATGACTGACCAAATTTGCAAAGATTTGGTTCAATATAATCCACAAATAATCAGCGGATTAGCATATGGCATTGATATAGCAGCACATAAATCGGCACTAAAATATGGCTTAAAAACAATTGGTGTAATGGCAAGCGGAATTGATATCATTTATCCTGCTGTGCATAAATCAACTGCAATAGAAATGCAAAAAAATGGGGCAATTATTACTGAAAATAAATTTGGAACTATTCCCGATGCTCCTCGTTTTCCAGCTCGCAATCGCATAATTGCAGGGATTTCAGATTTGCTAATTGTTGTTGAAGCTGCCGAAAAAGGAGGAGCTTTAATAACTGCCGAAATTGCAAACGACTATGGTATAGATGTTTATGCCGTTCCAGGAAAAGTAAACGACAAATTTTCTGGCGGATGCAATAAACTTATTGCACAATCAAAAGCTTCGATTTTTACTTCAGTTTCAGAATTGGTTGAATTTTTGGGCTGGAATTTGAAAGGCGAAAAAAAAGCGAAAAAACAAACCATTGAGCCAACGCTTGAAGGAGATGAAAAAATAGTTTATGATTTATTAGTTCAAAACGCTTCACTGCAAATTGATGATTTGGCTTGGCAATCGCAAATCAATCTTAATAAACTTAGTTCAGTTATTTTAAACTTAGAATTTGCAGGAATTATAAAACTTTTACCAGGCAAAAAGTATGCTTTAAAATGAATTATTTTATATTTCAAACAGATTTTATTTTTTCTAATTCGATTAAATCAATTTGATCTTTTGGTCTATTTGATGCTTTTTTGGCAGTAATTAGTTGATTCAAATGCAAAAAGGGTACTTTAATTTTTTCTATTTCTGCAATACTTGCTAAATCATAACATTCTTGAAATGTAATATTTTCTAGACCCAAAACAGCAGTCATAATATCTAATGTAACATCTTTTGTTAAACTAAACTCTGACCTTCCTGCTATAAATTCAATTGTTTCTAGTTCTGGAAAATCGCCTAATTCTAATTCTAAAAAACTTTTTCTTAATGCAATTCTATTTTCAAGTGTATCTTCTAAATAAATATCAATATCGCCTGTAAAACGATGAAAACCATGTAAATTAACTGCAAATCCACCAATCATAATATAGCGAAGTTTGTTTTTTTCAAAAACTTCCCAAACTTTTAATATGGCTTCGTCTAAAATATCCATTTATGGTTTATGCTCAATTTTTGCGGTTTTCATTAAGCGTTGGGCTTTGATAAGCGAAGTAAGAATATAAAATTTTTCAGTATCCGTTCTATTTATTGCAATTTTAAGTTTTTCGAGTTCTTTATCCAAAATCTTGCTTTCCATACGTTCAATTTTATTCTAAAAATACAAAATAAAAATTATAATTCAAAAGATTCTCCTTTTGCAGGAATCAAAACTTGATGATAGCCTAGCGAATTTAATTTATGCTCAAAGCCAGCCATTGCCTCGAGGTCGCCATGTGTAAGAAATATATTTTTAAGTGTTTTTGAATCTTGAATTTGAACAAAATTTACTAAATCATTTTGATCGCCATGAGCACTAAAGCAATCTAAAATCACAACATCGGCTCTAACTTCTAGTTTTTTATTTCTTACATTAATTTCTTTTGCTCCATGTATCAATTCATGTCCTAAAGTTCCTTCTGCACAATACCCAATAATACAAATAGTTGCTTTTGCATTTTCCAGATTTTGTTGAATATGATGCTCAATTCTGCCACCACTTATCATGCCAGAAGAGGAAATTATAATGCACGGTTCATAATGATTTGATAATGCTTTACTGTGTCGAACATCTTGTATATATTCCAAATTTTCGAAATCAAAAAGCTCTTCGTTATCCTCATAAAAGTTTTTGGCTTCTTTATTTAGTTGGTTTACAAATTGCTCGTAAACTTTTGTGCTTTCAAACGCCATTGGACTGTCAGCATAAACTTTTATGCGTGGCAAATCTGTGTTTTGATACAATTTATTGAGTGTAAAAAGCAATGCTTGTGTTCTGCCAACCGAAAAAGCTGGAATAATTAAACGACCTTGTTTTTCGATACAGGCTTTTTTAATTACCTCATACAGAGCTTGTTCTGGAGTTTTTTCGTTTTTATGTAAGCGATTTCCATACGTACTTTCACAAATTAAATAATCAACTTTTGGAGGTATTTGTGGATCTGGCAATAAAGGGTAATTTTTTCTGCCTATATCTCCCGAAAAACAAATAGTTTTGTTAATTCCAGATTCTTTTATGGTAAAAATAACATTTGCAGCACCTAATAAATGTCCGGCATGATTAAAATATACAGAAATCGAGTCTGTGATTTTGAATTTTTGATTTGTTGCTACTGTTACAAACCTTTCCATGGTATCGTCTACATGTTTTGAAAAAAACAATTCATTGGCAAAATCAGGCATTTTGCGAGAGTTTTTACTTTTATCAAGCACTTTTTTAAGCTTTTTCTGATTCAATTGAGCCGAATCGTGAAGCAAAATACGAGAAAGATAATAAGTAGGCGAAGTGCATAAAATTTGACCTTCGTAGCCTTCTTTGAAAAGCAAAGGCAATCTTCCCGTGTGGTCAATATGTGCATGTGTTAGCACAACTACATCAATATCAGATGCTTCGAATGGAAAAACTGGCTTTGGAATGTATTTTTGATTTTCAATTTTGATTGCTTCAGGTTCTGGTTTTTTCTTTTCCATGTTTTGACCACAATCGATTAGTATTTTATAATCTTCGATTTCGAGCAAATACATCGAACCAGTAACTTGTTGGGCAGCACCCAAAAATGTTAATTTCATTTTTTAACCTTTTTTAGGCAGATTTTTGATTGTAATAGTGTAAAAAAATCATAAACTTACACCTGTAAGTTTGATTTTATCATAAATCGCTTCTGCATCTTTTATAAATTTGCTTTCAGGAAATTTATCTATAAAAGCATAATAATGTTCTAGTGCTGATTTCAATCGTTCTTTGCGTTTGCTTTCCAAGCTTTGAGTCGCATATTCATATTGAGATTGTATTTTATAATACATCAACTCCTCGATGTATTTAGAACTTGGAAAATCTTTTGCAAAATTATCAAACGACATCACACAAGCTCTGTAATCTTTCATTCGATATAATTGTTTTGCCAAATTATATGCCTTAAATTCAAGCTTGAAGTTTAATTTATCAACCATTGTATTGCATTGCTCCAAATATTTTGTTTGAGGAAAAGCTTCCAAAAACTGCTGTATTCCATCTTTGGCTTCTAATGTAGTGGTTTGGTCGAGCGAATATTCGGGAGAATCATCGAATTTTGATTTGCAATGCATATAATATGCTTCTTCGGCAAAAGTACTTCGTGGATAGGTATCGTAAAAACGTTTAAACCAATAGGCACTCAAAACATAAAATTTTTGATAATATTGTGTATAAGCAAAGGTATAAAGAGCTTTTTCGGCTTCATTCTGACCTTTCATTAAAGGCAAAAGCTCTTCTAGCAAGGTACCAGCTTTATAATACGATTTTTGATTATAAAACTCCATTGCACCTTTATATTTGAACTCAATATTTGTACTTTTTTGGTACATAGAAAATTTGCTACACGAGGCAAATACCAAAACTGCAACAAATAGTAAAGTGATTTTTTTAAATGTTTTCAACGAAAAATTATTTTTTACAAAGTTAGGTATTAAACAAAGAAAATTCAAATGAAATTATCTATCTGTAATAGCATCAATTAATTTTAGTATCTCGACTTTTGTTAATCCAGTCAATAACATAAGGTTTTCTATTGACAAACCAATTTTCAGTCCATTCTGAATTACTGATGATTTTTCTTCAATTTTTCCTTCAATTTTTCCTTCAACAAATGCAGTATCAACTACCCCTTTTAAATCGCGATATTTTTTTAAACTATCATGATATGCTGCTAATTCTGATTCGCTATAATTTGAAATTTGAGCTTTTTCAAATGCTTTTTGAAATAAATCATCTTTAAAAATTTCTGGTATATCATAAAAATCATTCAAATGTTTGATGAAAAACAACCATTTGTCTAATCTGTTATTTAGCTGATGTTCTTTTTTATTAAAATTAGGCATTTCTAAATACACAAATTTTAATTTATCATAAAAAACTGCATTATTTTGATTTTTCAATTGAACATGATGAATTACCTCTCCTTTATTTTCGTCTACATCTTCAAAAACAAAATCCAAAATGCCAACACAATAAACAGATTTTAAAGCATAATCCCATTCGTTTTTTTCGGCTTGTTCTTGAATTGGAAATGTGGAATAATAAATAGTTCTGTCTTTAAAATATTTTTGTTTCGCTTTTTGTAGTTCAACTATTATTTTTTCACCTTTTTTAGTGTCGCAATAAATATCATAAACAGCTCTTCTCTCAGCGTCAATTTGTCCATATTTTTCTTTGTCCTTAAATGTTAAATCAATAATTTCGGTTTCAGGCAATAAATTTGATAAAAAATCAATCAATAAAGGTTTGCTTGCTTCTTCTCCAAAAAGCTTTTTAAAACCAAAATCAGTAAATGGATTGATATATTTAGACATATGAATCAATAATTATCGCAAATTTACAATTTTAGTGATTCATTAAATTAGAATTCAAGAAAATATATTCAAAATATTATCCCAAAATCTGGCTAGTGTGGTCTTTTGTTATTACTTTATCAATAATATTAGAAATTACACCTTTTTCGTCTATCAAAAATGTGGTACGAGCTATGCCCATATATTTTTTTCCATACATTGATTTTTCTACCCAAACACCATAATCTTCAACAACTTTTTTGTCTGTGTCAGCAATAAGTGGAAATGGTAATTCAAACTTTTCGATAAATTTTTTGTGCGATTTTTCGTCATCAGCACTTACACCAATTACTTGAATCCCTTTTGCTTTGAGTTGCATTTCATTATCTCTCAAATTGCAAGCTTGTTCGGTACAACCTGGCGTATTGTCTTTTGGATAAAAATATAGTGCAATTTTTTTGCCCAAAAAACTAGAAAGCTTAATTGGATTTCCGTTTTGGTCTTTGCTAATAATTTCTGGTGCTTGTTGTCCGACAGTAAGTTTCATATAAATTTCAAAAATAGATTTGGTTAATTTACTATCAAACAACTGCTTAGGTATAATTGTTCAAATAAAAAATCATAAAAAACTTGTGAATAGAAATAAATTTATTTTATTTGCCTTTAAATCAATAGATTAACCTATGAGTAGCGAAAGTATAGCTTTAAAACTGGATGCCCTCGAAAACAGAGTAAAAAAACTGGTTGATGCCCACAATTATTTAAAACGTGAGCTTCAAGAATCGCAAACCGAGAACGAAGTTTTGCGAAAACAAATTGAATTAAAAAATGATGAGTTAAAAAATTTCCAAAATCAATCAAAAATAACTAAGATTGCAACGCATTTGTCAAAAGATAAAAATTTGGCTAATGAATATAAAAATAAAATAAACGAATATTTAAAGGAGATAGATAAAGGGTTGGCTTATTTACAAAAAGTTTAATAATATACAAATAAGATGGCTATACTTTCGATTAAAATCAAAATAGGAGACAAAGACTATGTGATGAAAGTAGAAGAATCCGAAGAGGAAACGTTGCGTTTGGCTGCAAAACAGCTTAACGAAAAGTTGAAAATGTTTAAAGAGCAATATGGTATCGAAGACAAAGCTGATTTATTAGCAATGGTTGCATTTGATACTACTGTGAATCACTTAAAAAAAGAAAGGGATGGTTCATATACTGACAAACAATTGACCGACAGGCTTACACACCTCAGTAATATTATTTCAAAATCAATGGCAGATTAGATTAAAATTTTGCTATTTTGAGTATTTAAGAACCTATTTTTTTATTTCCATTTCATATTTTTACCTTAAATCTTTAACAAAAACATGGAAATAATAGTGTATTTGGTTGTATCAATTGTGTTTGGAGCGGGTGGTTTTGTGCTATCTAAATCAATGACCAACAAAAAAAGTAAAGCCGCAGAAGAAGAAGCCAAAGAAAAAGCAGCCTTAATTTTGCAAGAAGCTGATTTGAAAGCAGAAGCCATCAAAAAAGACAAAATGCACGAAGCAAAAGAGCATTTTTTGAAACTCAAAACCGAATTTGAAGAAGATGCAAATCGTAAGAAGAATTTCATTATACAAAACGAGCAAAAAATAAAATCGCGTGAGCAAAGTTTAAATTCGCAACAACAAAATTTGACGAAAAAAGAAGCAGATGCCGATTTGCTTAAACAAACGTTGCAAGCTCAAACCGAAAGTTTAAATAAGAAAAAAGAAGAAGTTGAAAAACTTAGATTGAGTCAAGTATCTCAACTTGAGCGTATTGCAAATTTATCTGCCGACCAAGCTAGAGAACAATTAATCGAAAATTTAACAAACGAAGCACAAAGCAAAGCATCTACACACATCAAAGAAATTGTGGAAGAAGCAAAACTTACTGCAACCAAGGAAGCTAAAAAAATCATTATTCAAACCATTCAACGCACAGCTGCCGAACAAGCAGTAGAAAATTGTGTATCAATTTTTAATATCGAAAGTGATGATATTAAAGGGAAAATTATTGGACGAGAAGGTCGAAATATTCGTACATTAGAGGCTGCAACAGGTGTAGAAATTGTTGTTGATGACACACCAGAAGCTATTGTGATTTCAGGATTTGATCCAATAAGAAGAGAAATTGCTCGACTTTCTTTGCATAGATTAGTGGCTGATGGACGAATTCATCCTGCTAGAATTGAAGAAATAGTGAACAAAACCACTAAAGACATCGAAGAAGAAATAATAGAAATTGGCGAACGTACTGCTATCGATTTGGGTATTCATGGATTACATCCTGAACTTATTCGTATGGTCGGACGCATGCGTTACCGTTCTTCTTATGCACAAAATTTATTGCAACATTCAAAAGAAGTTGCTCGTTTGTGTTCGACAATGGCTGCTGAACTTGGTTTAAATGCTAAAATGGCAAAACGTGCAGGTTTGCTACACGATATTGGAAAAGTTTGGCACGAAGAAAGCGAAATGCCTCATGCTATTTTAGGCATGGAATTAGCTAAAAAATACAAAGAACATCCAGAAATTTGCAATGCTATTGGTGCTCATCATGATGAAATAGAAATGACATCTTTAATATCTCCAATTATACAATCATGTGATGCTATTTCAGGTTCTCGTCCAGGTGCAAGAAGAGAAGTTGCCGATAGTTATATGAAACGTTTGAAAGATTTAGAAGCATTATCACTTTCGTTTGATGGCGTTCAAAAATGTTTTGCTATGCAAGCAGGTAGAGAATTGCGTATAATAGTTGATTCTGAGAATGTTACTGACGAAAAAGCAAGTATGCTTTCGTATGATATTTCTCAAAAAATAGAAAAAGAAATGCAATATCCAGGTCAAATTAAAGTTACTGTAATTCGCGAGATGAGAGCAGTTGCTTATGCAAAATAATACTAAACCTTAAAACATGAATAGATTCATTGTAATGATATTTTTTTTAACATTTAGCAATCATATTTGTAATGCACAATGGTATGCTTTGAAAAAGAAAAAATACGAATCGAATATTAAATTTGATAAAGATGAAAATGGTAAAATAATATTTTATGGTGTAGTTTCTGGCGATACTGTCCCAGCAAGAGACACACTTTGGCTTCTTGCACAATCTTGGATTCGTACTATTTTAAACGAAAAAGGCGATAAAGTAACTTTTGAAGAAATGCTATCTGGCACTATCGAAGCACAAGTTAGCTATTTGGCTTACGTAGAGTCTATTATATCGAAAATTCCACACGGAAAAATTTCATATAAAGTAAGTATTGATATAAAAAATAAAAAATACAGATATACTTTTACTGAATTTGAATTTCAGGAATACAAACAAAATAGACAAGATTTCAAATATTACCCAGTAAACGGAAAACCAACACCGCTCGAAAAAGAAAGAATGTTTGGATATCAAGGAGCTTGGGATAGCCACCGATATAATATGAAGAAAAAAATAGAAGCTCAAATTTTGAATTTAAAAACTCAAATGAAGCGAGTTATAAAAAAACCTGAAGCGCCAAAAACAGATTCTTCTAAAAAAGAAAATGTCATTATAAAAACTAAAGATTGGTAAGTATTTTTTTACAATAATTTAGAACAAATTTATTGACTATTAGATTTAGGATTAAAAAAATTGTACGCAATTGTAGATATTGAAACCACAGGTGGGCAGCCAAATAAAAGCAGCATTACTGAAATTGCAATTATTATCCATGATGGCAAAAAAGTAGTAGATAAATTTTGTAGCTTAGTAAACCCACAATGCTATATTCCATATTTTATCACAAATCTTACTGGAATTACCAATGAAATGGTAGAAAATGCACCTAAATTTCATGAGATTGCAAAACAAATAGTTGATATTACAAAAGATTGCATTTTTGTGGCACACAATGTTAATTTTGATTATGGATTTGTGAAAGCTGCATTCAAAAATTTAGGTTATAATTATCAAAGAAAAACACTTTGCACTGTAAAATTAAGTAGAAAAACATTTCCAAAATTAAGTTCTTATAGTTTAGGAAATTTGTGCAAAACATTTAATATCAATAATTTAGCACAACATAGAGCACTTGGCGATGCCGAAGCTACAACAAAACTATTTGAAAAAATCATTCAAACTTATCCAGGTTTGTTTAGTGAAGAAAATATAAAACAAGAAATTAAAAATGAAATAATTCCAATCGAATTAGACGAAAATATTTTAAAAACAATTCCAGAAAATATTACTGGAGTGTATTACTTTCATAATCTAAATGGCGAAATAATTTACGTTGGCAAAAGTATAGACATAAAAAAACGAATCATTCAACATTTTTCTGTTTCTGCACAAAACAATAGGCGTTCGTTGATGCTCAAAAACGATATTGCAGATATAACTTTTGAAAATACAGGGAGCGAACTTGTTGCTTTGCTTTTAGAATCAGATGAAATAAAAAAACTAAAACCAAAGTTGAATTTGGCTCAAAAAAAAACAAGACAAATTCCTTATTACGGCATATATTCAGATTTGGATAATTTAGGATATTTAACATTTGTGATTGAGCGATTATCGGAGCAAAAAGAAGCCATATATACTGCCGATAATCTTGCTGAGGCAAAAGAATTTCTTTACAAAATCATCGAAAAATATAATTTGTGCTTATCAAAATGTGATTTGCACAAAACAGGTGGTGCGTGTTTCAATCATCAAATCGAAAAATGCGAAGGAGCATGTTGTGGCAAAGAAATTCCTAAAAATTATAATTTGAAAGTTGAAAAAGCATTAGAAAAATATAGCTTTCAAAATAAAAGTTTTTTTATGATTGATAAAGGTAGAAATATGTATGAAAAATCAATTATTTGTATTGAAAATGGACAGTACAAAGGTTTTGGATATTTCGATACTGAATATCAATTGGGAATAGAAGAACTTAGAAATTGCGTTAAAAAATATAATCATAACAAAGATATACAATTGATAATCAAACGATTTGAAAACAAAAATATTGAAACAATACCATTTAATAGTTAAAAATTAACCCTCAATTCCCAATTTAAAACAATTGAATTAATTTTTTAATTTAATTAAATATGAGTAATTTCTTAACTGCAAAATGGGAAAATATAATCATGGTAAATTATGCCATTGATCCTAACATTTTACAAAATTATATTCCAAAAGGAGTTGAAATAGATACGTTCAATGGAAAAACCTACGTTAGCCTTGTAGGATTTATGTTCAAAAATACTTCTATTTTTAATATTCCAATTCCATTATTAGGCACATTTGAAGAAATAAATCTTCGATTTTATGTTAAAAGAATTGTAAATGGCAAAATCAGAAAAGGTGTTGTGTTTATTAATGAAACAGTTCCATACAAAATAGTGGCTTTACTTGCTAATTTTTTATATAAGGAACACTATATTTCAATTCCAACAAAAAGTAAAATACAAGAATATTCAGATTATAAAAATCTAAAATTTGAATGGAAAAAAGACAATCATTGGAATTATATAAGCCTAAAAGCTAATACTCAAGCTCAGAAAATAGAAGTAAACACAATTGAAGAATTTATTTATGAACATTATTTTGGATATACTAAAGTAGATAATGAAACTACATTAGAATATGAAATTTTGCATCCAAGTTGGCAAACAAATACAGTATTAGAAGCAAAAATACAATGCAATTTTGCTTCTATGTATGGTAATGATTTTGAAGTTTTATCTTATATGAACCCAGAAAATGTGATGATAGCTAAAGGTTCAAATATTGCTGTTAAATGGAAAAGAAATAAGATTTAATAGCATAATTACACTTAAATTAAGCAGGAAACTCTACAAAATTGCGTTCGGTTTCATAAAGCACAATTTTTATTTCACAATCGGTGCCAAGTTGTTGGGTTAAAATTTTATGAAAAACCACTGCCATATTCTCTGCCGAAGGAATAGTTTTTAGAAACTCATCGGTTTGTAAATTGAGATTTTTATGGTCAAATTTATCAGTAATATGAGTTTTTATTATATCACTTAACTGCTTCATATCCAAGGCATAACCAGTTTCAGGATCAATTTCTTTGGTTACTTTCACAATCAATTCGTAGTTGTGCCCATGATAAAATTCGTTATTGCATTTTCCATAAAAAGCTTCGTTTTTTTCGGCACTCCAATCTGGGTTATGCAAACGGTGAGCTGCATTAAAATGTTCTTTTCTACAAACAGTAATCTTCATTTATCTTATTATTTAGTATTTTACAGATTCATAACTACTTTTACACCCAATTAGATTAAAAATTATGAAAAAACTTTCAGCACCATTGATATTGGCATCAAATTCGCCACGAAGAAAGCAAATTTTATCTGAATTAGGTTTTGAATTTTCAACAATTGTAAAAGAAATCAACGAAGATTTCCCTACAGAAATATTACCAACCAATGTACCCGAATTTTTGGCACATAAAAAAGCAAAAGCGTATCAAAAAGAATCAGAAACGCATATAGTGCTGACATCAGATACTGTTGTAATTATTGATAATCAAATACTTGGTAAACCTTATTCGCACCACGAAGCTACGCAAATGTTAAAAAAACTTTCGGGCAACAAACACACAGTTATTACAGGTGTATGCTTGGCATATAAAAACGAATATATTACTTTTTCTGATACAGTAGATGTGTTTTTTTTGTCATTAACCGATTCAGAAATAGATTATTACATCAATAAAAACAAACCTTTTGACAAAGCAGGAGCTTATGGCATTCAAGAATGGATTGGCATGAGTGGTATCGAAAAAATTGTAGGTTCGTTTTATACCGTTATGGGTTTGCCTGCACATTTAGTTTACAAACATTTGGTAACAAAATTTGGTGTGTAGATAAATCTATATTTTATTTCATTAATTTTGAAATATGAAATTTCTAAACCTAATACTATTTAGTATAATAGTAGTTGCTCAAGCCCAAGAAAAGAAAACTTCGATTTCTTTTGAGTTTTATACCCACGATTTTGGAACTATAAAAGAAGATGGACCAAAAGTGAACTACCAATTTGAGTTTACAAATGTTGGCAATAGCCCATTGATTATCAGAAATGTGCAAGCTTCGTGCGGATGCACCGTTCCGCATTGGACAAAAGAGCCTGTTTTGCCAGGCAATAAAGGTATGATTTCGGTTGATTTCGACCCTATAAACAGACCTGGACAATTCACAAAAACGCTTACTGTATTTTCTAATTCGTTTCAAGATGGCACAATTTTGACTTTGCAAGGCAAGGTTTTGCCTAAACCACGCAAACCACACGATGATTTTCCTGATAAATTAGGCAATCTTAGAATGATTAGTCGGTATATGCATTTAGGCGAAATTTCTACTGCTGATTGGCAACGAAAATCTTTTGATATTTTCAATCATGCTGATACAACTATTTCAATCTCAAAAATTGTATTTAACACTTCGTATTTGAACGTAAAAATAGAATCTTCGGAACTAAAACCATATACAAAATCAAAAATCACAGTAGAATATTCACCAAAATGGAGAAACGATTTTGGTTATGTGCAAGATAAAATCGAATTAATTACAACAGATAAAATTGAGCCAAACAAATCGCTTTTTGTGAGTGCAAACATAAATATGTCGTTCAAAGATTTGACACAAGATCAGCTATTTTATGCTCCAAAAGTGGTATTTGATAAAGAATTGCACGATTTTGGAACGATTAAACAAGGCGAAAAAGTTACAACTTCATTCACGATTAGAAACAATGGAAGAGACGAACTTCAAATCTTAAAAGTAAAGCCAAGTTGTGGCTGCACCATTACAGAAATAGATAAAAAAACGTTAAAAAATGGCGAATCGGCAAAACTTAGTATTACATTTGATTCAGCAGGAAAAGATGGCATTCAAGACAAGCACATAAATATTTATTCAAACGACCCCAAAAACTTCAATTCTGTTATTACTTTAAGAGCTAAAATTGTCAAAAATTAGCTTTCTATTTTTTATCTACAGTTTCCAAAAATAAATTATTCATTGCATCTGCTTCTAAACCCAAAATGTCTTTTTGGAGCAAACGCACTACTTCATCATAAAACAATACAATCATTGGCGATTGTGTCATTGCCAAGCTATCCATTTTTTGGTAATATTTGTTTCTAATTGTAGCGTTTTGTTCGGAAAGCGATTTTTCATAATAGGTATCAAATGCTGGATTTGAAAATCGGCATTTGTTTGGACCAGCTGGCGTAAAATTTTTGCTATAAAAAAGTGCCATATAATTCTCAGGATCAGCATAATCGCCTTGCCACGAAGCCCTAAAAAACTTGATATTTCCATTCGAAATATTTTCTAATAATGTAGCTTTATCTAACGTTTCTATTTGAATTTTAATGCCTATTTTACTCCATTCTCTTTGTGCAAATTCGCATATTTCTTTATATGGAAAACGAGTTAAAGTATTTAGCATAATTGGCTGTAACCCTTCGCCATGTGGATAGCCAGCTTCAGCCAAAAGTTGCAATGCTTTATCTACATTGTAATCAAATCCTTTTACTGCATTTGAGTTTAACATAAATGGTGGAATTGCACCATTTTCGCCAGCTTTTCCAACGTTGTTTAATAAATATTGAACCATTTGTTTTCTATTGATGGCATAATTTAAGGCTTGTCTAACTTTTAAATTCAAAAGTGGATGGTTTTTGTTGCCATAAGTAGATTTATCTAACTGAATACCAAGATATTCGGTATTCATATATGGTACTTTTTGGACATTAAATGCTTGTGAAAAATCTTTTTGAATATTTCCATCTGCATCGAAAACTATATCACGAGAATTTTCGTCTAAGCCCGAAATAAAATCTATTTTTTTCTGCTTAAAAAGCATAAAAGCAATATTTCTGTCGTTCACAAACGAAATATGAATACCATCTAAATAAGGTAGCGGCTTGCCCAAAGAATCGGTTTTCCAATAGGCTTTATTTTTCTCAAAAACTAAGGCACTTTTATCTTCCCAAAGTTTAAATTTGAATGCTCCAGTGCCAACAGGGTGGATTCTAAATTCTTTTTGCCATTTTTCTACAATTTCTTTTGGAACTACATACGCATAAGGCATAGTAAGAATTTGTAAAAAAGGTGAATATGGTTTTTGTAATGTAATCTGCAAAGTATAGTTATCAATGGCTTTAAAACAGGTATCTGAAAATGTAGAATCATTGATTTTCAACACTTTATCATTAAAAATCCATGCTCCACGACTGACTGTTTTTTGATCTATAATTCGTTTGAAACTATAAACAAAATCTTGTGCATTTACTTCTCTGCCTTTGTTGTTTTCAAATCCCTCGGCATCGTGAAAAAATATATTTTTTCGCAAATAAAACGTGTATCTTTTCCCATCTACACTTACTTTCCAACTTGCTGCCAAACAAGGAATTACACCCAGTTTTTTATCTAATGTTACAAGTCCATTAAAAATCTGATTTACAGCCCAAATATTACCTTGCGTATTTGCATAAGCAGGATCAAGCGATGAGATATCTGTATCTTGATTGTACCTAAAAATCTTATATGATTTATCCGTTTTATGTTCTTTGCATGAAAAAATGCTGATAGTTATAAAAAATAAACATAATATTTTATGTAAATGGCTCATTTTAGGTATATAAATTGCTAATACTTTTTTTACTTTTCTCAAAAGTAAGTATTCGAGTTTTTTATTTTGGTAGTGTTGAAAAATTTAACAAATATTTTTGTAGTATTTTTGAAAACATGGAACTAAACAATAGTGGTGTAGGTTTTAAACTAAATTTTTAACCTTAAATATAAATTCACAAAAATGAAAAAGTTAACCATTGTTGCTTCATTATTATTTGGAGCGTATTTTTCAAATGCACAAACTAATTGGTCGCTTGATAAAGCACATACAAAATTAGGATTTGCAGTTTCACACTTAATGTTATCAGAAACTACTGGCGATTTTAAAATGTATGATGTAACTGCGGTTACAAAAACAGATGATTTTGTTGATGCAGCTATTGATGTTACTATCGATGTAAATTCGATTAATACAGATGACGCTGGAAGAGATGCGCATCTTAAAAAAGAAGATTTTTTTGATGTAGCTAAATTTCCAAAAATAATGTTTAAAAGCAAATCTTTGAAAAAAGTAGATGGTAAAAAATATGCTTTAATGGGAGATTTAACCATGCATGGCGTTACAAAACCTGTAACTTTAGATGTTATTTTTAATGGAACAGGTGTTCATCCTTACACAAAAGCAACTGTGGCAGGTTTTAAATTTACAACTACCGTAAAACGTACTGATTTTGGTGTTGGTCAAATGCCAGCTGCTGTTGTAGGCGAAGATGTTACAATTGCTGGAAGTTTTGAATTAATCAAAAAATAAGTTTAGTATTTATTTCTCTTTTTGAAAGCGGTTGAAAATTAATTTTTTCAACCGCTTTTTATTTTTAAATTAATTGTAGTTAAGTTTGAAATCTAAACTACTAACATGTCAGAAAAAAATAAAAACAACCCAAAAACAATTTTAGGTTGGTGTATGTATGATTGGAGTGCTTCTGTCTATAATCTTACTATAACCTCAAGTGTTTTTCCGATATATTTTAATGCCGTTGTTAGAAATGATCTAGGTGGAGATGTGGTTAATTTTTTGGGCTTTCAAATCAAAAACTCTGCGTTATATTCGTATTCGCTTGCATTTGTTTTTTTATTTGTGGCTTGTATAAATCCATTTTTGGCTTCCATTGCCGATTTTAGTGGAAAGAAAAAACTATTTTTTAAGTTGTTTGCATTTATAGGAGCAGCTGCATGTGCTGGTTTGTTCTTTTTTACATCAAACACAATTTTGTTAGGAATTTCAATGTTTGTATTGGCTGGCATAGGATTTTATGGAAGCTGGGTTTTTTACAATTCTTACTTGCCTGATATTGCTACCGAAGATAAATTTGATGCCATAAGTGCAAAAGGATTTGCTTTAGGATATATAGGAAGTGTATTGTTATTGATTGTAAATTTAGCAATGATAATGATGCCGCAATTTTTTGGCGGAATCGACTCTGGCTTAGCGTCAAGATTATCTTTTTTAAGTGTTGGAGTATGGTGGTTTCTGTTTTCGATGTTTACTTTTTATTATTTACCAAACCAAAAATCTTTAAAAAACAGAGAAAAAGATTGGATTTTGAATGGGCTAAAAGAACTCAAAAAAGTATTTGGGCAAGTAAAGAAAAACCTAAAAATGAAACAATTTTTATTAGCTTTTTTTCTATATAATTTTGGTGTGCAAACCTTTATGTATGTATCTACATTTTTTGCCGAAAAAGAACTGCATTTACCCACTCAAACATTAATAATTACTGTTTTACTATTACAATTGATAGCCATTCCAGGTGCATTATTTTCGAGTTGGCTATCGAGCAAAAAAGGCAATTTATTTTCGTTAATGATATTGGTTTTAGTATGGGTTTTGATTGCAATTGGCGGATATTTGGTGTCAAGTGAAAATCAATTTTATGTGCTTGCCATTATGGTTGGCTGGGTAATGGGAGGTATTCAGTCGCTTTCACGTTCGACATTTGCAAAATTTATTCCAAAAGACTCTCCAGATTCTGCTTCTTTTTTTAGCTTTTACGAAATGATTGATAAACTTTCGATGGTTGCAGGTTTGGTTGTATATGGATTTTGCGATTCGGTTTTGTGTAGTGCTAGAATTAGTGTTGGAATAATTGGCATATTTTTTGTTCTATCTTTTTTAAAATTATATACCCTCAAAAAACTTGAAAAAAGATAAAATTTTAAAACAAAATACATCACAAAAAGTTGAAGTTTTATGATTTTAGAAGATGAAAAAGCTATTGGTCAGTTATTTACTGGAGAAATAGACCCTAAAAAAACGGTTCAAAATCCGGGATTGATTCCTTTTGCTCACACTGTTGGAGGTGCTGTAATAAGACCAGAAGATGCTGGAAAAATAAAAAGTAAGTCATTAACATCGATGCGTCAGCAAACCGATATGCAAATGGCACAACTTTATAAACAAATGCAATTGCTTGCCGAACAAGCAAATCACATCAAAAAAAGAGTAGAAATTTCTGAAAGAATTTATCAAACAGAAATGAAATTTGAACCACTCATTAGCCACAGTTATTTTTTGTATGAGCGAGAGGATGGCACAGATTTTCTTTCGATGATTGCTCCAAACGAATGGGGACGAAGCAAAAAATATGCTCGTTGTATTTCAAAAGTTACACTTTTGGCAGATCATACATGGGAAGTTGCAGATGTTGATTAATATCTTTAATGCTATATTCAGTAATATAATAAATATTTTCTTCGCATTAATTTATATTTCTCTAAGTCGTTTTGCCACGTTTTTTTAATTTCAGATTCTGATAAACCATCTTTAATTTGTTGCATAACTTGCTTATTACCAATTAATTTATCAAAAAAAGAATTAAAAAACTTTTCTTTGTCTTTACTTTTTGAGTAAAAATCAATTACATATTTTAAAGTAAATGCTCTAACTGGCTTCATTGTTCTTAAATCAACACCAAAACATTTTTTTCCTTCGTGCATTGGGTTTTTAGACATTCCAATAATACTATGTGGCGTAAAAGAAAAATAGCCATACAAAGAATCAGGTGCTCCAACGATTTGAAATGGGAAATCTGTACCTCTGCCAACACTAATCGTTGTGCCTTCGAACAAGCAAAGCGAAGGATAAAGTGCTATGGATAAATCGTTTGGCAAGTTTGGAGATGGTTTTACTGGCAAAGTATAAGTAGATAAATGTGTGTAATTCTTGCATTTTACAACAGTAAGTTTACAAGGTTTTGCAATCCATTTTTCACCATTTATCATTTGAGCCAACTCGCCAACAGTAAGTCCATGCACAACAGGTATGGGATGCATGCCAACAAAAGAATGTAACGATGTGTCTAAAATCGGTCCATCAATATACATTCCATTTGGATTTGGACGGTCTAACACAACCAATTCTAGATTGTTTTCGGCACATGCCTCCATAATGTAATGCAAGGTACTGATATAGGTATAAAATCGAGCACCAACATCCTGAATATCAAACACTAATACATCAATTCCTTTGAGTTGTTCGGTAGTTGGTTTTTTGTTTTTTCCATATAGAGAAATCACTTTAATGCCTGTTTTTATGTCTGTATCGTTGTTCACTTTTTCGCCAGCATCTGAAGTGCCTCTAAAGCCATGTTCGGGACCAAAAATGGTTTTTATTTTAACTTTTAATTTAGAAAGTGTATCAGCCAAATGCACTCCATTAATTTCTGAAGTTTGATTTACAACCAAGCCAACCGTGCTTTTTTTGAGTTTTGGCAAATAATTTTGCAAATCATAAGCAGCAGGAATAGGTTGTGAAAAAAGGGTAAAAGTTTGAAAGAAAAGGATTGAGATTATTAAAATTATTTTGAAATGCATTTATGATATTTTTTTCTTATTTTTTTAATAAATTACTAATTAGCTTATTCTGCTCCAATTTATAGTTTTTACTGAAATAGCTTGCAAATGGTTGTATATATTTTGATTTTGTGGTTTTGTCAGATTTGAATCATCAAGCAAAAGTGCTTGAGCTGTTTCTCTTGCAAGTTTCAAAATTTCGTGATCGGTAGATAGATCGGCTATAAGCAAATCGAGTACGCCACTTTGTTGAGTACCCATCAAATCGCCTGGACCTCTTAGTTTTAAATCTGCTTCAGCTATTTCAAAACCATTATTTGTACGCACCATGGTAGCGAGTTTTTCTCTCGAATCTTGCGAAATTTTATTGCTAGTCATCAAAATACAATAGCTTTGCTCTGCTCCCCTACCCACTCTGCCTCGCAATTGGTGCAACTGAGCCAAGCCAAATCGTTCGGCATTTTCGATAAGCATTACCGAAGCATTTGGCACATTTACACCAACTTCAATCACTGTGGTTGCCAACATAATTTGAGTTTCGCCTTTTATAAAACGTTGCATTTCAAAGTCTTTATCCGCAGGCGAAAGTCTGCCATGAACCACACTTACTTGAAATTCGGGTTGAGGAAAATCTTTCAAAATAGCATCGTAGCCATTGTATAAATCTTGCAAATCCATTTTTTCTGATTCTTCAATTAGTGGATAAACAATATAAATTTGGCGACCCAATTTTATCTCTTCTTTCATAAATCCAATCACTGCAAGTCGTTGATTTTCAAAACGATGTACAGTTTTAATTGGTTTTCTGCCAGCGGGCAATTCGTCAATCACAGAAACATCTAAATCGCCATAAAACGCCATAGCAAGTGTTCTTGGAATAGGAGTTGCCGTCATTACCAACACATGCGAAGCCACATTTGTGTTTTTTGCCCAAAGTTTTGCTCGCTGTGCCACTCCAAATTTGTGCTGTTCGTCTATTACGCAAAGCCCAAGGTTTTTAAAAATCACTTTATCTTCAATTAAAGCATGTGTGCCAACAATTATTTTGATTTCTCCATTAGCCAAGTTTTCCAAAATCTCTTTTCTAGCTTTGGCTTTTGTCGAACCTGTAAGTTTTACAATCGAAATATTGAGCTTGTCTGCAAAAACTTTAAGTCCATTAAGATGCTGATCTGCAAGTATTTCTGTAGGAGCCATCAAACAAACCTGTGCATTTTGGTCAAGCAACATCAACATACAAATAAATGCAACAATTGTTTTGCCACTGCCTACATCGCCTTGCAAAAGTCGGTTCATTTGCTTGCCTGTACCCATATCCAAATAAATTTCCCTGATTACTTTTTTTTGAGCATTTGTAAGTTCAAAAGGCAGATGAGATTTATAAAATTCGTTTACAAGTGGAATATGTTGCACCACAATTCCCGAATTTTGAAGTTTTCTTCCTGAGCGAAGTCTCAAAAACTTGAGCTGTGCATAAAAAAGCTCTTCAAATTTTAGGCGATAAATCGCATTATTCAACTCAACTTGAGAAGTCGGAAAGTGAATTTGAGAAATAGCATTTTTTTTAGATTCTAACTTAAAATCACTTATAATTTGCTCTGTTAAATTTTCTTTGATATGCGGTTTAGCTAATTCAACTAACTGAGCCATAATGCTAGAAATACCTTTACTATCAAGTCCAAAGTTTTTCATTTTTTCGGAACTATGATATACAGGTCGGAGTTTACCACTTTTTTCCAATGCAGTTGTAAGAGGCTCAATTTCAGGATGTACAATACTAATTGAATCTCTAAAATAAGTTGGTTTCCCAAAAACAACATATTCTACTCCTATTTTTATGTTTGCCGAAATCCAATTTATGGCTCTAAACCAAACCAATTCTGCTACACCTGTTTTATCTCTAAACTGAGCCGTGAGACGTTTTTTCTGCCCATCACCTTGTATTTGCAAACTTACCAACACTCCTTTAAATTGCACAAAAGACATATCTTCGTGTGCTTCTGCTATGGTATGAAAAACGGTTCGGTCTTCGTGTCGAAACGGATAATGTTGTATTAAATCGCCATACGTAAAAATGGATAACTCTTTGTTAATAACAGCCGCTTTTTGAGGTCCAATACCTTTTAAAAAATCAATTTTTGTATCAAAAATAGAGGTCACGAATAAAAATTATGTTATTAATAATGGGATAATCTTGCTTTAAATTTACAAAAGATTGATTTTGAAATTTGCATTAAGCTACTTTTCAAATTAATATTGCAACGATTAAGTGCAATTTTAATAAAATTATTTTGCAAATAATAAACACTATAAACAAAGATGCGACATCAAATAAAATCACTCAATCATGTGGCTCTGCAAGTGAGTAATGTAGAAAAAAGTATTGATTTTTATGCTAATGTTTTAGGGTTGAAACAACTTGAAAATCGTCCAAATTTCGATTTCAAAGGAGCTTGGTTTAGTTTAGGAGAAAACACAGCTTTGCATTTGCTGGAAGGTTTGGATTACAAAGTAAAATCTTTTTCGAGAGGGACACATTTTGCTGTAGAAGTAAAATCTATAATCGATACCGAAATTATATTAAAATCAAAAAATATTGCCATGAAAGGTCCTAAAACACGTCCAGATGGAGCTTGGCAGATTTTTATTTCCGACCCAGATGGACATTGTTTTGAATTTACAGAATTAGTATAGTTCTGAATATTGTTTTTTATCCCATTAAAATTAGGAATAAATATTTTTTCATATCATAGTTTTATTTACATTTGAACTTACGTTTTTAAAAAACTCTCGTAATTCTTTTAGTTTGATTTCTTTTTTTGTTTTTAGCTATGAAAGTTTCCAACACACAGCCATTTCAAATTATCTATTCTATTTTAGAACACGAACTTTTAGGTTGTTTGTTTGAAACCTTTGTGATTCAGGTCAATAGCTTGGGCAAATTAACACTTCAGCATCAAAATATTTCGGGCAAAAACGCAAAAGAATTTTCTAGTGGGCTTGATGAAACCGATTTGAAACTTATTTCTTTAGTAGATGCTATTCAACCTGAAACTATTCATCAAAAATTTGGAGATAAAAAATTAAAACCCAATGATTTTCTTTTAAAAGTTTACGACAAAGTAAAACCAAATTTAGAGCTAAAAGAACTGATTAATAATTATATAGAAAAATATAAAATTCAGATTTCTGAACTGTTAATTGGTAAGAAAGTATTTGAAATGGGAAGCGATGGCGAGCCAACTTGGCGAGAAGTTTTTGTAGAGCCTGAAAAAGCAACTGTACTTTTTCATTTTTATAGAAACGAGATAAACACACATTATTTACCAACCATAAAACATAATCATCAGAAAGTAGAATTTCAATACAAAAATGCACGTTTAATTTGCAATAAACCAGCTTGGTTGCTTTGCGAAGGACATTTGTATCATTTCGAAAAAGATGTTGAAGGAAGTAAGTTAAAACCTTTTTTACACAAAAAATTTATTGAAGTTCCACGCAAAATGGAAGAAGAGTTTTTTAAGAAATTTGGTTCGCAACTTATTGCATCTTTCGATGTTTATGCCAAAGGTTTCGATATAAATATAGAAGAAAGTAAGCCAAAAGCCATTCTGACATTCAGTGAGCTTCAATCAATCAATTCAACTCCGAGTTTATTTGGTACAAACACTCAAATTTCTGAAGAAATAGAAGAAACTAAAATGGTTTTCGAACTAAATTTTATTTATGGCGACCAACCATTTCGAGCTGATTACCAAAATCCAACATTAGTGAGGCAAGAAAAAACCGAACTTGGATTTAATTTCTATAAAATAAAAAGAGATTTGGAATGGGAAAAGTCTAAAATTAGTTTTTTAAAAAATACAGGTTTTGAGTTGCTGAATGCAAAAAAAGTAATGTCGAAAGCTGATAGTTTTTCGTGGATGGCAGAACACAGAAAAAACATTGAAAATCAAGAAATTACACTCAGGCAAAACCCAAAAGATAATAAAAAATATTTTACAGGAATCTCTAAAATTGAAATTGAAATAAAAGAAAATATCGATTGGTTTGATATCAATACTGTGGTTCAATTTGGCGAATTTACCATTCCATTTCGCTATCTAAAAAACTTAATTATCAAAAAACAATCTGAATTTACATTGCCTAATGGCGAAATTGCTGTAATTCCGGAATCTTGGTTTACAAAATATTCCGAACTTTTTGCATTTGCTAATTCCGAAAATGATGACGAAATAAAACTTCAAAAACACCATATTGCTTTAGTACAAGATTTGTCTGAAGAAAGTTTAGCTCATGTAACCATGCAACGAAAACTTACTAATCTGCAAACTTTTGAACAAATAGACGAAGTACCTTTGCCTAAAGGATTTAAAGGAGTTTTGAGACCTTATCAACATGCTGGATATAATTGGATGCATTTCTTGCAAAAATACAAATTTGGTGGATGCCTTGCTGATGATATGGGCTTGGGAAAAACGGTTCAAACCTTAGCGTTTTTATTATCCCAAAAAAGTAAAAATGCAGATCAAAAGAACACTTCGTTGCTTGTTGTGCCTACTTCTTTGGTGTATAATTGGGAAATCGAAGCAAAAAAGTTTACTCCTGAACTCAAAATTCATTTATATACAGGAACCACTAGAGATAAAAAAATCGAACGTTTTACGAATTATGATTTGGTAATTACCTCTTATGGAATTATAAGACTAGATGAGGAAATATTAAAAAAATACTACTTTCATTATATTGTTTTAGACGAATCGCAAGCAATAAAAAACCCAACTTCAAACACTTCAAAATCAGTAAGAAATTTAATATCCCGGTTTAGATTGATTTTAACAGGAACACCTATCGAAAACTCAACTATAGATTTGTGGAGCCAAATGACATTTGCAAATCCAGGTTTGTTAGGAAGTTTTACTTATTTCAGAGATGAGTTTCAAAAACCAATAGAAAAAGATGGAAATCAACTCAAAACACAAAAACTTTATACAATAATAAAACCATTTATCTTACGAAGATTAAAATCTCAAGTAGCTACAGATTTGCCAGAAAAAATCGAATCTATTCGTTATTCTTCAATGACTTTAGAACAAGAAAAATTATACGAAGAAATAAAATCATATTTTAGAAATAAATTACTTGATACAGAAAATAAAGAAAATAATCAACTAACTCTTTTACAAGGACTTACACGACTTCGACAAGTTGCCAATCATCCACTTTTAATAGACGAAAACTATGATGGTGAAAGTGGCAAAATGGAAGATGTACTTTATTTATTGGACGAAGCATTAGAGTCTGGACGAAAAATATTGATTTTCAGTCAGTTTGTAAAGCATTTGACACTTTTTAGAAAAAAATTAGATGCCAAAAATATGGATTATTGTTATATCGATGGCAGCTCTACAGACAGGCAAAAACAAGTAGAAAATTTTCAAACAAATACAAAAACTAAACTTTTTTTAATTTCACTAAAAGCAGGTGGTGTAGGGTTAAATTTAACCGCAGCAGATTGTGTTTTTATTCTCGACCCTTGGTGGAATCCAGCTGTGGAAGCTCAGGCAATAGACCGTGCACACCGAATTGGGCAAAAAAACACTGTTTTTACTTATAAATTTATTACAAAAAACTCTGTAGAAGAAAAAATTATGCTTTTGCAAAACAGAAAAAAGTCATTATCTAACTCACTCATTACCAACGAAGAAAGTTTTGTAAAATCACTTTCGAGCGAAGATATTAGAATGATTTTGGAATAAATTACAAAAACAAATCTGCCTATTATGTTTTGTTACATAACTTTTTATTAATTTTACGTGTAGTTTATGAGTAAAACTATCCAAAATCTAGAAAAATATCTAGAAAATGAAAAATATGCTTTAAAAATTAAAATTGAGGTTTTAAATGCTTCTGAAAAAGAAATTAATCAATCTCTTGAACGTATTTTAGAAATTTCACAAATGATAATGGAATTAAAAAATAAATTATAAAATTTATAGAAATGAGAACAGAACTAAAAAAACAATTTTCAAAACTAAAAAAAATGAGTAACTCAATTCATTTGAGCGAAAAACGATTAATAGAATTAGAAAAACTTAAAGAAATGCTTCTTGATGCTACAGATGAAGAAAAAACAGAAGCAAAAATAGCATTAGACAAAAGTATGGATGAAAATCTAACTTTTTTAAAAACAACTATTGAAGCTTATAAATTTCGCCAAGAAGCACCTTGTATTCAGATTGGAAACACAAAAATTGACATGAGAGAATGGTGTACAATTAGCCAATATGCAAAACTATTCAAATATAAATCTACTATGAATGTATCAAATCAAATCCGAAGAGGTACAATTCCACCCGAAAGAATAAATTATATAAAAGATTTAGATATAAAATTAATACGTTTGCCTTAAACTTATAATTAAATAAAACATAATTTACTTATTCAATTTTAACACAAAAAAAGTGATTCTAAAATCAGAAAATTTATTAAAAAAATATAAAGGAAGAAAAGTTGTAGATAATGTTTCGTTTCAGGTAGAACAAGGTGAAATAGTTGGTTTGTTGGGTCCAAATGGAGCTGGGAAAACCACAAGTTTTTATATGACAGTTGGTTTAATCAAACCCAATTCTGGAACCATATATCTTGATAATGAGAACATTACAGGCTTGCCAATGTATCGTAGAGCTCAAAAAGGAATTGGATATTTGGCTCAAGAAGCATCTGTTTTTAGAGAACTGTCGGTTGAAGATAATATTTTGGCTGTATTAGAAATGACAACTTTGACAAAAGAACAACAACTAGAAAAAGTTGAAAGTTTGCTCGAAGAATTTAGCTTAAAACATGTACGAAAAAATATGGGCAAAGTGCTTTCGGGTGGCGAAAGAAGACGCACCGAAATTGCACGTGCTTTAGCTGTAGACCCTAAATTTGTGCTTTTGGATGAGCCTTTTGCTGGTGTAGACCCAATTGCTGTAGAAGAAATTCAAGGCATAATTTCGAAACTGAAAAAGAAAAATATTGGCATTTTAATTACAGATCACAACGTAGACGAAACACTTTCGATTACCGATCGAGCCTATTTGATGTATTCTGGAAAATTATTAAAAGATGGAACGCCACAAGAATTGGCTTCAGATGAAGAAGTACGAAGATTGTATTTAGGCAAACATTTTGAATTAAAACGAAAAGTTTAAAAAAGTTTTATGCCAGAAATTAGCCGTTTTTTAGGAATTATAATTCGTATGTTTTACAATGAACATAATCCACCACATTTTCATGCATATTATAATGATTTTCAAGCTGAAATTTCAATTGAAACATTAGAAATAATAAAAGGCAATTTGCCAAATAAAGTTTATAACTTAGTAATTGAATGGGCAATTTTACATCAAAAAGAATTATTATCTGATTGGGAATTATTACGTAATGATTCTCAACCAAAAAAAATAAAACCTTTAGTATAAAATATGATGAATGAACAAATTATAAATATAAAAAGTGTTTTTGTTTTAGGTAATTTTTCACTGAAAGTTCACTTCGAAGATGGACTAGAAAAAGTGATAGAAATGAAAAAACATTTTAAATCAGGACTTTCTGCAGATCTAAATGATAGTGCAATTTTTTCTACTGTTAAAGTTGAAAATGGATATTTAATTTGGGACAATGGATATGACATTTGTCCTGTTGCAGCTAGAGAATTATAGTTTTAAAAATTGTATTATCAAAATATAAAAACAGAATCAAATATTTTTGATAAAATAGACAAAAAATATATTAATGGGTTTAGTAAATAGTTTAGTTCGATTTTTTTTGGAACCACGAATCACTGAGATTCAGCGATTTATGGACAATCCACATGAGATGCAACATATTGTATTTAAAGAACTTATATCAAAAGCCGAAAATACCGAATGGGGTAAAAAGTATGATTATGAATCCATAAATTCTTATAAAAAATATCAAGAAAGAGTACCAATTTCTACTTACGAACAGCTTTTCCCGTACATAGAACGGGTGTTGAAAGGCGAACAAAATGTACTTTGGCACTCAAAAATAGAGTGGTTTGCTAAATCATCGGGAACTACAAACGACAGAAGTAAATTTATTCCTGTTTCAAAAGAAGCAATTGACGATTGTCATCACAAATGCGGAAAAGATGCATTGGCATTTGTATTCAATAATTATGGCGATACAAAAGTATTTGATGGAAAAACACTATCAATTGGTGGTTCACACTATCCAAATCCTTATAATCAAGAAACACGTTGTGGAGATGTTTCGGCAATTATTGTGCAAAGTTTGCCACTTTGGGCAGAATTTTCTAGAGCTCCAAGTCGAGATATTTTTATGCTTACCAAATGGGAAGAAAAAATAGAAAAAATGATTCAAAGTACTGTGGATGAGAATATTACAAGCCTTTCGGGTGTGCCTACATGGATGGTTGTGATGCTTAATCAAATGCTCGAACACACTGGAAAAAAAAACATAAAAGAAGTATGGCCTAATTTAGAAATATTCTTACACGGAGCCGTTTCATTTGTTCCCTACAAAGATGTTTTTAAAAAACTTTGTCCAGAAATGGGATTCTTAGAATTATACAATGCTTCTGAAGGTTTTTTTGGTGTGCAAGATAGAAAAAATGCTGATGATATGCTCTTGATGCTGGATCATGGAGTGTTTTATGAATTTATACCAATGGAAGATTTTGGTAATGAAAATGCAAAAACGATTACATTAGAAAAAGTAGAATTAAATAAAAATTATGCACTTATAATCTCCACAAATTCAGGTCTTTGGCGATATTCTATTGGCGACACAATCAAATTTACAAGCCTAAAACCATATCGTTTTAAAATTTCTGGACGAACAAAACATTTTATAAATGCCTTTGGCGAAGAGTTAGTAATCGAAAATGCAGATGCCGCTTTAGCAAAAGCTACCAAAGCTACAAATAGTACAATAATTGATTATACTGCTGCTCCAATTTTCATCGAAGGAAAATCGAAAGGCGGACACGAATGGCTTATTGAATTTGACAAACAACCTACTGATTTGCAACAATTTGCACAACTTTTAGATAAATTTATTCGTGAAATAAATTCGGATTACGATGCCAAACGCTATTCAGATTTGGCTTTGCAAATGCCAAAAATTCAAGTTTTACCCAAAAATACGTTTTATAATTGGTTAAAATCTAAAAACAAAGTTGGAGGACAACACAAAGTGCCTCGATTAAGCAACGATAGACTGTTTTTAGAAGAAATTTTACGCCTTTCAACCTAAAAACTGCATTATATTTCCAACTATTTGCAAACATCAATTGGGTTTTTTATGTTTAACATTCGATTGAACTTTTTATATGATTCCATTTGATTTTAATGAAGCAACAACAAAACTAAATGCAGAAATAACTGCACTAAATTTTGACAAAAAACCACAAGAACTTTACCATCCTGTTCGCTATTTTTTGGATTTAGGTGGAAAACGTATGCGTCCGTTACTTTCTTTACTTTCTTGTTATCTATTTGATAATGAATACATTAAAGCTACTAAAGCAAGTTTAGCCATAGAAATTTTTCATAATTTTACACTTATCCATGACGACATAATGGATAATGCACCTTTGCGAAGGGGCAAACCTACTGTACACGAAAAATGGAACCGAAATATTGCTCTTTTGGCAGGTGATATAACGCTTATCGAAGCATATGAACATCTCGAATATTTGCCAAATGAGATAAGAAAAGATGTTGTAAAACGATTCAATAAAACGGCATTTGAAGTTTGTGAAGGACAACAATTTGATATGAATTTCGAGCTACGAGAAGAAGTGAGTATCGAAGAATATATCGAAATGATACGTTTAAAAACAGCAGTTTTGCTTGGTTTTAGTATGTATATGGGTGCAAAAATTGGTAATGCAACTGAAATAGAAGCAAATAAAATGTATGAAGTTGCCTTAAATATAGGACTGGCATTTCAGATAAAAGATGATTATTTAGATGTTTATGGAGATGCCAAAAAATTCGGAAAACAAGTTGGTGGAGACATCCTTTCTGATAAAAAAACTTTTTTATTATTATCCGCCTTAAAATCAAAAAATAATACTGATTTAAAAAATATAATTGGTAATAAAAATACTTCATCTAACGAAAAAATAAATAAAGTTTTAGCAATTTATGAGAAAGAAAACATAAAACATATTACAGAAATCGAGATGAAGAAATATTTTGATAAAGCCATCGAAATATTAAAAACTGTAAGTGCAGACGAAAGCAAAAAAAGTTTTATCTCACAGTATTTCAACGATTTAATGACACGCGAAACCTAAAATAGATGATTCCTCCAAATACAAAATTTAGATTTTTAAGGCAAACTGGAGGTGGTATTGTTTACAAACAAAACAGCGATAGAAGCTATCATGTAAAAACAGACGAAGGTTTTTTTATTGATGTTTCTGAAACTGAAATAGTAGAAGTTGTGGGAGATTTCAAAATAGCAGAAAATATCAAGCCAAAAGAACACAAAAATAGTTTTAATAATCAAAAAAACATACCTACAAATACAAATTATTGCCCCGTTTTTGATTTACATTTTGATACTAAAAATAAGCATGTTTTAGATATTCAAATTGCAAATTTCAAACTAAAACTAGCCGAATATAAATCGCAAAACATCAAAACATGTATTTTTATACATGGCGATGGCGATGGAATTTTGAGAGAAACTATCCGTAAACTGTTAAAACAAACACCTTTTGTGTCAAAATACGAGCCAGCAAATTCAATTGCTTATGGCACAGGTGCCACAAAAGTATTTTTGAAATAAGTTTTTCGAAATATTTTTAAACAAAATCAATTTTATCGTTCATACTTTTTACTTTTGCTAAACACAAAAATTGTTTTTCGAGCAATTGATTTAAAATTGGACATAAATTAAAATTCAAAAATGGCAATTATTACTTTCACATCAGATTTTGGCACTCGCGACCACTACGTAGCTGCTGTTAAAGCAAAAATTTTTAATTTTAGTCCAAATATTCAGGTTATTGATATTTCGCATGCTATCGAACAATACAATCTGGCTCATGGTGCATTTGTATTAAATGCTGTTTTTAGGGATTTCCCAAAAGGAACTGTTCATATCATTTCAGTAAATTCCCTTAGCAATTTGAACGATAAATTTGTGGCAGTAAAAATGGAAGACCATTATTTTGTTGGTACTGATAATGGACTTTTAAGTTTATTAACCGATAAAACTTACTCTAGTGTTGAATTGATTTATGACAAATCGCAACCCATAACATTTCCAGAAAAAAATATTTTTGCATTTGCTGCAGTATCTCTTGCAAATGGCAAAAACTTATACGATTTAGGTCCAACAATGCCCATAAATTCGCTTTCTAAGCTCATAAATAGAAGGTTGAAAATAACAAAAAATGGTATTGAAGGCAATGTAATTCATGTAGATTCTTACGGAAATCTGATTACAAATATTTCTAAAAAACAATTTGAAGAAACTTGTGCAAATCGAAGTTTTACAATACTTTTTGGTAGAGAAAACACATCAATAATCTCAAAAACTTATTCTACTGTAGATGCTGGCATGTACACAATTGTTTTTAATGACTTAGGATTATTGGAAATTGCAATCAACAATGGAAATGCTTCGGCTTTATTAAACCTCAAATTTGATTCAAAAGTTTCAATAGAATTTGTGCCAGAATATTAATATTTTATTCGATAAATCTTAATAATAATATGACTTTAATTTAATTTTTAGCTAATGTATGCTAAAAAAGTTTGGTCAAACGATTATCTACCTCTACATTTGCCAATAATATTTTGTACAAAAAAATAAACTGTAATGAGTTTTAAAGAAACTATTGAGAAAAAATTTATTGAAGAAAGTGCTATTCCACAGGAGTTTAGGCTTGCAAAGGAGGTAAATCAAACCACTTATCTATCAAATGGAGTGATGCGTACTTGGTCGGGTACAATGCACACGGTTTTGTCGCCTGTTTGTGTATCAACACCAGAAGGTATAAAGCCAAAAGTAATAGGAAGTTATCCATTATGTACCGAAAACGAAGCTTTAGAGTCGCTTGATGCTGCCGTAAAAGCATATAATAATGGTCGTGGCGAATGGCCAACAATGCCAATTGGCGAACGAATTGCTTGCATGGAAAAATTTACCGGCAAGATGATTGAAAAGAAAAAAGAAGTTGTGAGTTTAATCATGTGGGAAATCGGTAAATCGTATGCCGATTCTGTAAAAGAATTCGATAGAACTATCGAATACATGAACGCAACGCTGGATGCTTTAAAAGATTTAGACAGAAATTCATCACGTTTTACTATCGAACAAGGAATTATCGGGCAAGTACGTAGAGCTCCTTTTGGAGTTGTTTTGTGTATGGGTCCATTTAATTATCCCTTAAACGAAACCTTTACAACGCTTATTCCTGCCGTTTTGATGGGCAATACCATACTTTTTAAACCACCAAAACATGGTACATTATTGTTTGCACCACTTTTGGATGCGTTCAAAGATTGTTTCCCAAAAGGAGTTATAAACACCATTTATGGACGTGGAAATACCATTATTCCATCGTTAATGAAATCAGGGAAAATTGATGTTTTAACCTTAATCGGTTCGAGCAGAGTGGCAGATTCATTGAAAAAAATGCACCCAAAATCAAACCGTTTGCGTGCAGTTTTGGGACTTGATGCCAAAAATGCTGCTATAATTTTAGAAAATGCAGATATTGAATTGGCTGTTAAAGAATGTGTATTAGGTTCGCTTTCTTTTAATGGACAACGCTGTACGGCATTAAAAATATTGTTTGTACACAAAAAAATAGCAGATAAATTTTTAGTTCGTTTTGCCGAAGAAGTTGGAAAACTAAAATTTGGAATGCCTTGGGAAGCAGGAGTGGCACTCACTCCCCTACCAGAGCCAAATAAACCTGAATATTTAAAATCGTGTATAGAAGATGCGATTGCAAATGGTGCAAAAATAATGAACGAAAATGGCGGTACAATTGCACATTCGTTTGTTTATCCTGCTGTAATGTATCCTGTAAACGAAAAAATGAAATTATATCGTGAAGAACAATTTGGACCTGTTATTCCAGTTGTTCCATTTGAAGATATCGAAACGCCAATCAATTATTTAATAGATTCAGACCACGGGCAGCAAGTGAGCGTTTTTGGTAACGATTCGGCTCAATTGGCTCATTTAATTGATCCTTTGGTAAATCAAGTTTGTCGTGTAAATGTAAATTGCCAATGCCAAAGAGGTCCAGATACATTTCCGTTTACTGGCAGAAAAGATTCGGCAGAAGGAACACTTTCGGTTGCGAGTGCACTTCGAGCGTTTTCAATTCGAACCATGGTTGCCACAAAATTGACCGAAGAAAACAAAGTTTTGGTTAATAAAATTGTAGAAGACCATCAATCAAATTTCCTTTCTACAAAATATATTTTGTAGAAAAATTTATTTTATTCAAAAACACCTATCTATAATTTCAGATAGGTGTTTTTGTTTTTATGAGATTTTGGATAAAAAATAAAAATATATTGTCTTATTTCGCACAAAAAACATTTAATATTTATAATAATACGCATGAAAAACATCATTGAAGCCGCCTGGAACGACCGTTCACTTTTGCAAAACAAAGAAACCATACAAACAATTGAGCATATTATCGAAGAACTTGATAAAGGCAGAATGCGTGTGGCAGAACCAACTGCCGATGGTTGGCAAGTAAACGAATGGATTAAAAAAGCTGTAATTCTATATTTTCCAATACGTAAAATGGAAACCAAAGAAGTTGGAATTTTTGAATTTCATGATAAAATGAAACTAAAAACAGGATATGAACAATTAGGAATTCGAGTAGTGCCGCCTGCTGTGGCACGTTATGGAGCCTATTTGAGCAAAGGAGTTATTTTAATGCCTAGTTATGTAAATATTGGAGCTTATGTGGAAGAAGGCACAATGGTAGATACTTGGGCAACGGTGGGAAGTTGTGCTCAAATCGGTAAACACGTGCATTTGAGTGGTGGCGTGGGCATTGGTGGCGTTCTCGAACCCGTGCAAGCTGCTCCAGTAATTATCGAAGAAGGTGCATTTATTGGCTCTCGTTGTATAATTGTTGAAGGTGCAAGAGTAGGCAAAGAAGCTGTAATTGGTGCGGGTGTTACCATTACTGGAAGCTCAAAAATAATTGATACCACTTCGGCAGACCGCAAAGAATATAAAGGTTATGTGCCACCACGTTCGGTTGTAATTCCAGGTTCTTATACAAAAAAATTTCCTGCTGGCGATTTTCAAGTGCCTTGTGCATTGATTATAGGACAACGCAAAGAAAGCACCGATCTTAAAACTTCTCTCAATAATGCGTTGAGAGAAAATGATGTTGCTGTATAAGAATTATTATTTGTTAATTTATAAAGAAAGTGTTTTTAAGATATTTCATAAAATATCTTTTGAAAATATTTTTTATGAAATAGAAAACTATGCTGATTAAATATTGTCTACGAATGCACAAATAAACACTAAAAATTAGTGAATTCGTGGCAAAAATTATAAAACAAAATTTGTTCTTTATTTTAAATTTCTCATCAAAACGTAATTAAAACTAGCTAAGTTTTGCTGAAAAATCACTAAGTTTGAGTATGAAAAATCTTAAAAATTATATTCCAAAGATTAACAAGCTTTGCAAACATCATCACGTAAAAACTCTTTACGTGTTTGGTTCTGTGTTAGAAGAACGTTTTGATGAAAATAGTGATATCGATTTGATGGTAGATTTTGAAACTATAAAATTAGAAAACTATGCAGATAATTATTTTGATTTTAAGTTTTCGTTGCAAAGTATTTTAAATCGTTCAATTGATTTATTAGAAGAAAAAGCGATTAAAAATCCATATCTTTTGCAAGCAATTAACACTAAAAAACAACTCCTTTATGGATGCTGAAATAAAAGTTTGGTTATATGATATTTGGAACGCAATAATCGAAATTGAAAGTTTTTTTATTGATAGACCAAGGGAATTTGAAAAATTCAAAGAAGACTTGCGTACAAAAAGAGCTGTTGAACGAAATATTGAAATTATAGGCGAAGCAACTAATCGAATTCTTAAAAAAAACACTTCGATTTTGATTACTAATGCAAAAAAGATTGTAGATGTCAGAAATAGAATCATTCATAGTTATGATAGAGTTTCGGATGATATCATTTGGAGCATAGTTATTAATCATATTCCAATATTAAAATCTGAAATTGAAAAACTACTTAATGACTAGTTATTTATAATATACTGTCATCAATAAATGAGCTGGGAAATCCACATCAAAGGTTTTTATACCTATTTAAAACTCGAACGCTCGCTTTCGCCAAATTCGGTTGAAGCATATATTCGTGATGTCGAAAAATTTGTGTCATTTTTAACATTAAAAAACAGACAAAAGCCTGCCGCACAGGTTACACACTCCGATGCCGAAGACTTTTTATCGTTTATTGGCGAGTTAGAAATGTCTGCTTATTCACAAGCTCGTATATTGTCAGGACTAAAAAGTTTTTACAAATATTTAATTTATGAAAATATAATCACACACGACCCTCTTCAACTCATCGAATCACCAAAATTGGGCAGAAAACTTCCCGACACCTTAGAATTTTTCGAGATTGAAAACTTTTTGAATTGTATTGATATTTCGTCAAACGATGGCTATCGCAATAGAGCCATATTTGAAGTAATGTACAGCTCAGGTTTGCGAGTTTCAGAACTTACCGAACTCAAACTTTCAAACATTATGCCCGAAATTGGTTTTTTAAAAATTGTTGGAAAGGGAAACAAAGAACGTTTAGTTCCGATAGGCACCGAAGCTTTACAATTTATCACAACCTATACTGAAACCATAAGAAGTAATCAAAAAATTGCAAAAGGATTCGAAAATCATGTTTTTTTGAATAATCGTGGCAAAAGTTTATCACGAGTAATGATTTTTTTGATTATCAAAAAACAAGCCGAATTGGCTGGAATCAAAAAAAATATCAGCCCACACACGTTTAGGCATTCGTTTGCCACACATTTGATAGAAGGCGGTGCCGATTTGCGTGCTGTGCAAGAAATGCTCGGACACGAAAGCATTACAACCACCGAAGTTTATACACATTTGGATAATAATTATCTTCGGCAAATTGTTTTGGATTTCCACCCGCGAGCAAAATGATTTTTTTTAAAATGAGCTGTTAAAACAAACTCTCTTATTTAGAATTATTCAAAATATTTTACAATTTGGTATATATTTGAACGGTATATTTAATTTGCAAAAAAAATATTTCTTAATTAGTTAATAAAACTATGTCTTGGATTTCAACCACACTAACCAGTTCGCTTGGTAAAAAATTAATAGTAGGTATTACAGGTTTGTTTTTGTGTTCGTTTTTGGTCGTTCATTGCGGCATAAACTCACTCATATTTCTAAACGATGGAGGCGAAGCATTCAATATTGGTGCCTATTTTATGGCAACCAATCCAGTAATTAAAATCATGGAATATGTGTTGTTTTTAGGTTTAATTGCTCACATTGTCCAAACATTGCTTTTGGCACTTGAAAACAAAAAAGCTCGTCCCGTTGGATATTTTAAAGAAAATGGCAACGCAAACAGCAAATGGTATTCTCGCTCAATGGCAATTTTGGGAACACTGATTTTGATTTTTTTAATCTTGCATTTAAAACATTTTTGGTGGTCGAAAGTATCTGGACATTTAGCAGAAACAGGAGAAACCATGTTTGCCGAAATGCTTGAAATTTTTGAAAAACCAATAATTGTAGTAATCTATGTTTTAGCACAAATTTCGCTTGCATATCATTTATTGCATGGGTTTAGTTCTGCGTTTCAAACCTTAGGATTTAATCACATCAAATACAATGGATTAATAAAATCAGTAGGTGTAGTTTTTTCTTTAGTTCTTCCAATCGCTTTTGCAGCCATGCCAATAGTGATTTATTTCGGAATAATTAAATAAAACAAAATAGCATAACAGATAATTACAATAGAAATTTGATATTAAATATATTATGACTGCATTAAATTCTAAAATTCCAGCAGGTTCTTTGGGTGACAAATGGAAGAACCATAAATTTAACCTTAAGCTTGTAAACCCTGCAAACAAGCGAAAATATGATATCATAGTAGTAGGAACTGGTTTGGCTGGAGCTTCGGCAGCAGCTTCGCTTGCCGAGTTAGGGTATAACGTTACTACTTTTTGCTTTCAAGATTCGCCACGCAGAGCCCATTCGATTGCGGCACAAGGCGGTATAAATGCAGCAAAAAATTATAAAAACGATGGAGATTCTGTTTATCGTTTGTTTTATGACACTTTAAAAGGTGGCGATTACAGAGCAAGAGAAGCAAATGTACATCGTTTGGCAGAAGTTTCTGTAAATATTATTGATCAGTGTGTTGCTCAAGGAGTTCCTTTTGCTCGCGAATATGGTGGATTGTTAGATAATCGTTCGTTTGGAGGTGCTCAAGTTTCTCGCACGTTTTACGCAAAAGGACAAACTGGACAGCAATTGCTTTTAGGAGCTTATTCTGCCATGAATAAAAATATTAATTCTGGCGGTATAAAATCATTTACACGTCACGAAATTTTAGATATAGTAGTTGTTGATGGTCAAGCTCGTGGCGTAATTGCTCGTGATATGATTACAGGCGAAGTTACACGCCATTCTGCTCATGCTGTTGTACTTTGTACAGGTGGGTATGGAAATGTATTTTATTTAACAACATATGCTCGTGGTTCAAGTGGCACAGCCATTTGGAGAGCACACAAAAAAGGAGCGATGATGGCAAATCCTTGTTACACACAAATTCACCCAACGTGTATTCCTGTAACTGGCGACCATCAATCAAAATTAACATTAATGTCGGAATCGCTGCGTAACGATGGTCGAATTTGGGCTCCGTCCAAACAAGGCGACACACGCAAAGCCAACGAAATTCCTGAATCAGAAAGAGATTATTATTTAGAAAGACGTTACCCTGCATTTGGAAACTTAGTGCCTCGAGATATTGCATCACGTGCTGCTAAAGAAAGATGCGATGCTGGATTTGGTGTTGGTACATCAAAATTAGCGGTTTATTTGGACTATGCTTCTGCTGTTGAACGTTATGGAAGACAAGAAGCAGGTAAAAAAGGAATTGCAAATCCAGACCAAAACACCATTGAAACACTTGGAAGAGAAGTTGTAAAAGCAAAATATGGTAATTTGTTCGATATGTACACACAAATCACAGGTGAAAATCCATATAAAGAACCTATGCGTATTTACCCAGCGGTGCATTATACTATGGGTGGACTTTGGGTTGATTATAACTTAATGACCTCTATTCCAGGCTTATATGCTTGTGGCGAAGCCAATTTCTCTGATCATGGTGCAAACCGTTTAGGTGCTTCGGCTCTGATGCAAGGCTTGGCTGATGGCTATTTTGTGTTGCCATATACCATTGGCGATTATTTGGCTGGAACTGAACGCAAATCGATTCCAAACGATACCAAAGAATTTATGGATGCCGAAAAAGCCGTTAAAGATGAATTAAATAAACTAATTTCTATAAACGGAAAATCTACGGTTCACGAAATTCAACGTGAATTGGGTTTAATTATGTGGAACCATTGCGGAATGGGCAGAACTGAATCGGGATTGAAAGAAGGAATTTCTAAAATGAGAGCTTTGAAAGACCAATTCCAAAAAGATGTAAAAGTAACTGGTACAAACGAAGAGTTGAACCAAACACTTGAAAAAGCAGGTAGAGTAGCCGATTTCTTAGAACTTGGCGAATTAATGATGGTTGATGCCTTAAATCGTAACGAATCGTGTGGTGGACATTTCCGTGAAGAATACCAAACAGAAGATGGAGAAGCATTGCGTGACGATGCAAACTTTATGTACGCAGCAGCTTGGGAATGGACAGGCGAAAGTGGTAAACAAAAACTCAACAAAGAAGATTTGAATTATGAGTTTGTAAAACCTAGCCAACGTAGTTATAAATAGACATAAGATTATTAGAAACAAGATATAAGAAATAAAATTATGAGCGAAAGACATATAAATATTAAACTCAAAGTTTGGAGACAAAAAAACAAATCTGACAAAGGAAACATGGAAGAATATGCCTTATCTGGCGTTTCAACAGATATGTCTTTTTTGGAAATGATGGATACTTTGAACGAAAAACTAACCAAAGAAGACAAACAACCTGTTGCTTTTGATCACGATTGCCGTGAAGGAATTTGTGGTATGTGTTCAATGTATATCAACGGACAACCACACGGACCACTTAAAGGCGTTACTACTTGCCAATTGCACATGCGTACTTTCAACGATGGCGATACCATTGTGGTAGAACCTTGGCGTTCGGCTGCTTTTCCAGTTTTAAAAGATTTAATTGTAGATAGAACTGCATTCGACCGTATTCAACATGCGGGAGGATTTATATCTATCAATACAGGTGCTGCCCCCGATGCTAATGCAATTCCTGTGCCAAAAGAAAATGCAGACGAAGCATTTTTGGCTGCACAATGTATAGGCTGTGGAGCTTGTGTGGCTGCTTGCAAAAACAGTTCGGCAATGTTGTTTACAGCGGCTAAAGTTTCGCAATATGCACTCTTGCCTCAAGGACAAGCCGAAAGATATAGACGAGTAGAGGCTATGGTGGCTCAAATGGATAAAGAAGGTTTTGGGGCTTGTACTAACACAGGTGCATGTTCAGCCGAATGTCCAAAAGAGATTTCAATTTCGCATATTGCACGTATGAATAGAGATTATTTAGGTGCAAAATCTACAAGTAACGCAATATAATTTGGATAATATTTTTCAATAAAAAAGCCTCATTTTTGAGGCTTTTTTATTAGGAATAGTAATTATCTTTAGTTTAGAATTCATTTTACAAACATCAAAAAGCTAATTTTGAGATTAAAAAATCAATAATAACATTGCTACTTTTTCCAGTCAATAAGTGTAATTTTTGAAAAACTTCCTCTATATTTATCTAATGTTATATAAAGTCTAATAAATATTTACAATTAAATTACTGAGCGTTTTTCCTAATTCATTTTCATTTTCGAATGCAGTCATAAACGCATTAAATTTCAGG
>RDZG01000134.1 GCA_004293915.1 Bacteroidota bacterium
TTAAAATCTGGATACTAAGGCTTACTTATCTTCTTCCAGTAAACTTTCAAGCATTGGAGTTAGGATTTTCACGACTGGATTATTTGTAAGTTCCATTAGTACTGCTACTCCACCAGCTTTCAAAGCTTTAAGTACCTTTCCCTTCACATCAGGCTTTTTCTCAATTTCTTCCATAGCTTTTGTAGCAAATGCTGATTTCTCGACAGCCGTTTTTGTTGGGTATGTCTCAGATAACTGATTTAAAAGCTGCTGAATTTCTTTTGCTGCCTCAGCTAGAGTTTGCCTTTGTTCAGGTGTCATATTTTTAACACTGTTGACAAAAATGCTACCTTTTACTTCACCAGTATTAGCAACGCTACCGATAAGATCGCGAGCGTTTATTGATTTGTTGTCAGTCATTGCTTGTTTCTCCTATTTTGCGAAAACTTGAAGTGACTCATCGCTGTAAATCACTAGACATTATTGACAACATCACCTGCAATCTTTCCAGATATCACTGCTGAACCGTAGCTGTTTTCAATTTTGATAGATTTATCTTCGATTTTATCAATTTTAAGAGTATCAAAATTGAATGCTAAAGCTTTTACTTCTTCAGTATTCATAATTCTGTACAAAGTCACAACAATCGCCAGAACAAACTCTTTACTTTTGCTTTTTAGAATTACTCCTTCCCCTGAGTTCATACCAATGCTTAGCCCATAATTCTCGACTCTCCGGCTTTTTTCCAGATTGCTGTGCTGCGACAACAGCCAGCACACGTAAATTATAATCAGAAGACCAAGACCATAAAAAGCAATCAGAAAAACGCCGAGTACAAGTAAAAACCAATACCATGATGGAACAGATGTATTAATCGCATATGTTTTTGTGAGGTCAGCCACTGCAACAGTGGATATATTCCGTATTTGATATACCGTATTGTCAAATACGAGGGTATTATTAATCACCTTTAACAAAGATGTCTCAATCGGTATATTTTTTTTGTCCGAATCACTGTTCCCTTGAGGCAATAGTTGATGCAGTTGTGATTGGATCGACTGATTATATGACATAGGGTATTTTCCTTAATTAACGTCATTGGTAGTATTCCTCAATCAAAAGCTTCCTCTAGTCTTTCAAGTTAGACCGTAGAGGTGTTACAGCGGGTTGCAAAGTAACCCGTTTTGTCGAGAATATACGCAATACTGCCACTCATACGTGTTGTAAAGTTGCACCCTGCTTAATCAAGCATAACGAATTTGGCTTTTGCATCCTCAAGCTTGGTCTATTCCTTCAAAGTAAGGCGTGTTCCAGAATACTTAGCGCGGTCATTACTGGTATGGGTCAGTAGTGATTTGTATAAGATTTACCCTTTCAATATCAATTTTTGTTTAAGAGCTAAATTTTGTCAAGTCGGAAAAAGTCATTTTTGGTAGATATTTTTATCTCAACTAAGCCATAAAAAACCATATTTAGTTGATCAAAACCTATAAAGTCATATTTAGTTAGGTTATAATCGATGGAAATCCTTGTATAAACCAGACCAATGGACATCGAAGAAGTCTTACAAATTGCCAATCATTTGACTTTTACTACAACTGGCCAACAATTAGACAGTCTGCAAAAAGCTATTTTACGCGGTGCTTGGGATAATCAAAAATATAGGGAAATTGCCCAGCGCAACCATCGCTCAGAAAAATATATTAAAGAGGTTGGCTTCAAATTATGGAAATTACTGTCAGTTGCATTAGAAGAAGACGTGACTAAGTTGAATTTTAGATCTAGGTGGGAGAAATGGATAGCATCTAATATTTCAAATTCTGGGAACTGTGTACAAATTGGTAATGGTAACGTCAATGTGTGTGGAGAAACTTTGCAATCTTCGGAAGTTCCACAAAAGCAATCGCCCTCCTATAACCCAGAGAATACTGAACCTATAATCTGTCAAG
>RDZG01000131.1 GCA_004293915.1 Bacteroidota bacterium
AAAACAGATAGTCTGTAATGGCCTTAAAATGCAAAACAAACAGGCAGATTTTAAGATTATTTTACTCAAAACTGAGTTTTTTCACAGCCTGACGTTTTGGGGCTTGGCGAAGGTGGCGATTTTTACCACAAAACTTCATACGAAGCATCAAAGTTCAAATTTAGCAAAAACTGTCATACGAAGCACTGAACCGCCACTTTTGCCAAACCCGTGTTATAGCCAGTGCTTTAGGTAGTGAAATCACTTTCAATATTTGATTTCTTTGTCTTAGTGAAATAGGCTTATGATTAAAAAAGTACGCATCAATCCGAATAAAATGATTACCAACATACTATACTTTGCCAAAAAGTCTTTGAGATAATTCGGAATACCGAACAAACGCTACAATCCAAACTAAAGCAGAAATTACAACTGGTTCAACAAAGCTTACACCGTGTGACAGGTGTGTAGCAATAGCACCACCCATATAAGCAATTAGCAAAAGAATGCCAATAATGCCTGTACGAGGAATTAAAAAAAGTATAATGCATATAATTTCAATAATACCTATTACAATATATGTAGATGGTGTAATGCCCAAATTAATAGCAGTCTTCAAAGCTTCATCAGAGCCGAAAAATTTCATAAACGCACTGCCAATAAAAATTATAGCTATTAATCCAGTCAGCACTCTATCGATTATTCTTTTTGTTTTCATTTTTACCTTATTCTAGTTAATGATAATGAAGCTAAATTCCCTTGTTCTAAAAAACAGCTTTAAATTCAATAGCTTTAAACATTTTAAGAATGGCTAATTGAATTACAAATTGTCATTCTATTGAGATAGCAACTTGAGTTTTATTTTTATCAATAACTATAACAGCATCACTATACTTTGGAGGACCCATTTTCCCTTTTGCTCCATTTGATGCACCAGATGCTTCTATTGGTATTCCAAAGAAATTGGTATTAAATATACCATCATTATTTGTATCGTGGTGAACTGCAATAGCGTAATTGCCAGGAGCAATACCTTCCACTTTTATTTGCATTACTCCTTTTGCAGCCGCAACTTTAACGCATTTAATTGAAAGGTTTGTCTTTTCTGGAAAGCCTGTTTCCTTATTGAAAATACATACTTTAATAACGCCCTTATTAGATTTTACATTGCTTACTGTTACAGTAATGTTTACTGTTTGGCTTTGTGCTGTATAAATGGCACAAAGGCTAATTGCTATTAAAATTAATTTTTTCATAGTATTTTATTTATTAAATAATTGAATCAATGTTATTCATTTCAACTTTACTCTTGCCAAACTTGCCAAACCAAGCTTTCGCATTATCGACAGCTAAGTAAACAATTGGTACAAAAATTAAAGTAAGCAACATAGAAGATGTTAAACCACCGATTAACACCCACCCTAAACCGTTTTTCCATTCTGCTCCAGCACCTTCAGCAATAGCAATAGGTATCATACCAAAAACCAAAGCAAGGGTTGTCATTAAAATTGGTCGTAACCTTGTTTTACCTGCCTCCATTAATGCATCAATCGTTGAATGCCCTTTTTCTTTTAATTGATTGGTAAAATCAACTATCAAAATCCCGTTTTTCGCCACCAAGCCAAGCATCATTATAATACCTAAGCCGGTAAACAAACTAAAACTTGATTTTGCTAATGCCAATGCTAATAATGCACCAATCATAGCAACAGGGATGGAGAACAATACCACAAAAGGATATACAAAAGAATCATATAAGGCAACCATAATTAGATAAATCAACAGGATGGCTATACCTATAACACCTAATAAAGTATCTGTAGAATCTTTTGCTCTTTTTATTTCACCAGACCAATTGTATTCTATTGTTTTTGGAATTTGCATTTTATCCAACTCTGCCTGAATAGCATCTGCAACATTACCACTTGGTGTACCCAATTCTTCGTTCTAATTTTGAAGAACCTACACCATAAGAAAAGTTAGCAAATTGGTCAAGGCGAATGATTTGTCCCTTATTATTTATGAAACTCAACGCTGCAACATCTGCTTCATTTCTTCTATCAAATTTGTCTAATTGAACTTTAATGGTATATTCATCTATGCCATCTCTAAATTTGGCTTTATCGTTTCCTGCAAAAGCACTTTGCATAGTTGCTCCCACAAGGTTTATATCTAAGCCTAATTTTGCCATCTTATCTCTATCCAAACTCACTTTTACTTCGGGGAATCCTTCTTTAATCGATACTTTGGTGTCAATAGCACCTGGTATTTTTTGCACTACTGTTTCTACCTTTTTTACCAATGCCAAAACTGTATCAGGATTTTCACCAGAAAATATCAATTCAATAGGGTCGTCTTCATTGCCACCTAAAAAAGAAGGCTTGGCAGAAGTGATTTTTATTTCGGGAAATTTATTTTGCAGTTCTTTTAAGCATTCAGCAGAGGCCTCATCGGTGATTTTTGCAACTTCCCCACATTGGCAAATACAGATTTTACATAAGGCTTTGCCCTTAAAAAATCTTCTACTTGTTTTGTAGTAACATTATTTTGTTGAAAGGTTACGCTTTTATCATACTCCAATTTTATAATGAACTCTCTTTGGTCGCCTTGCCTTACAAACTCATTTCCTATAAAACCAAATCTTGCTAACTGACCAGATGCCATAATCATTCCCAAAACAACTAATGTTGTTATAATTTTATGACTTAAACACCACTTTAAAGCACCTGCGTAAAAGTGACCAATATTATCAATACCATTTTCTAATCCACGTAAAAACCAACCCCAAACACCCTTTTTTGTTTTTACATCTTCAACCCTTGCAAAACGAGAAGCCAACCAAGGCGTAACGGTAAATGACACAAACAAGCTCATTAGTGTAGATACCACCACTACAGCAGCAAATGGAGCTAATAATTTTCCCGTAGTATTGGTTAATAATAAAAAAGGTACAAATACAACAATATCCACCATCGT
>RDZG01000067.1 GCA_004293915.1 Bacteroidota bacterium
TGCAGCTTGTTTTTTGGCAGTTTCTTCCGCTAGTTTATCGGATGCAGTTTGGGCAGCTTGTTTTTTAGCAGCTTCGGATGCTAAAAGTTTTTCAGCTGCCAATTTATCTGATTCATCTTTTGCTGCTTGCTTTTTGGCTGTTTCTTCCGCAATTAATTTGTCTGCTGCTTCTTTTGTAAGATTTGGCAATCCAACTTTAGCATTCGGATTTGGTAGCGAAACTTTTTCTGAAAGCGTATTATCTCCACCATCTTTAGATGTAGTACTTTTTTGAGCAACTGGCAAATTAATTTCTGTTTTAGGAACATTAGAAACTAAGTTTTCGGAAGTTGTAGAAAGATTTGATTGCGTTTTTTTCTTTTTAGAATTCAAACTCAAGGTTGGCAAAGCCACATATTCTTGTTGAAGCTTAGCTTCTTTTGCTTCTGTGTCTTTTTTGAGCATCGAAAAATCATTTTCATCTGCTTTTAAATAAATTTTATAAATATCCTTATCTCCAAAACCATCACCTTTAGCAGAGGCATAATAACCTGTTTTTTTATCGCCTGCTAATACAAAATAGATATCATCATCTGGAGAATTAAGCGGATATCCCATATTTTGAGGTGTAAGCCACGAACGTTTAGGTTGATCCCAAACGGTTTTGTAAATATCGTATCCACCAATTCCTTTATGTCCACGAGAACTAAAATAAAGCGTTTTGCCATCAGAATCAATAAATGGTGCATCTTCATCATATTCGGTATTTATAGATGAGCCTAAGTTTTCTGCGGGTCCCCAATCTCCATCTTTATCCAGTTTACATCTGTAAATATCAACACCTCCAAATCCTCCTTCCCTATCGCTCGAAAAATAAAGGGCTTTTCCGTCTGCAGAAATAGAAACAGAAAGCTCTTTATACTTTGAGTTGATATTTGAACCTAAACTTTTAGCTTGAGTCCATTTTCCATCTGGTTTGATATCACATTCAAATAAATCGCCTCCATTATCAGGTTTATATATAAAAATACGTTTTCCATCAGGCGAAATTCCTACATTGGCATCGTGAGAGATTGTATTAATTGGCGGTCCAACATTGGTTGGATTTCCCCATTCGCCTTTGGCATTTTTTTTAGATATCCAAATGTCTTCAAAAAATTCATTATCAACATCTTTGTTTTTTCCCACACCACCCATACGCCTAGATGTAAAAATCAAAGTAGTTTGATCGGCTGTAATCGAAGGTACATAATCTGGAAACTCAGAATTTACAACATCTTTCAGATTTTCTATAATATAATTTTGTCTATTCAAATAAAGTTCTTTTCCGACCTTACACTCCCCTATTTTTCTATCAGCTCTAATAACCTCGTTCATGATATTACTGCCCAATTTTGCAGTTCTTTCATCTGTCAAACTTTGTTTATATAATTCATAATATTTTATAGCGTCATCAAATCGAGCTCCCAAATGATAACCTTGCCCAATACGGTACAAAATATCTGGAATCACATTTTTATCTAATTCATAAGCTTTAATTAAGTAATTGACAGACAGCTCTTTATTAATCGTTTCCAAATAACATCTTCCAGCCATTACATTTGCATTAATATTATTTGGATTGATTTCAATAGCTTGTAAATAAACCGCTAGAGCATCTTTTTTATCGCCAAATTTATACATCTCATCTGCCAAACTTACCAAATCTTGATCTGGTGATTTATTTTGAGAATATCCTAAAGTGGAACACAAAAATAATGAAACTAAAAAAACATTTAATAACTTACGAACTGGTTTCAAAAAATCAAATTTAAAGGTTTTCAATTTAAACATTTGCTAGACCCTATTATTAAATTGATATTCAGGATTCTATACTGAATTTTTTATAATTTTGTTACAAAAATATTCAAGCTACGAATTAAGTGCATTAATTTTAAAATTCAAAAAAATATGCTTTCAATTGAAAATATTGTTAATAAGTTTTCCACTTCAAATTAGTAGCATTTGTTGTTAGCCAAGCTATGTACCCTCTAGCACAAGCGTCCGCTTGTGCTCTATTAGTTCAACTATTTAAGTCCAAGCGAACGCTTGAACTAGTGCTACATGCTTGGACTAGTGTTTTTTTTTAATAATTATGTAGTTGGAAAATACAATTCATTTGCTAATCCGTAGAGCCACTGCGTGAACTCTCGGATAGTGGAGTGAGTCAAGAAGCTCCACCACCAGCCCAATAGATTTTTTTTATTTTATTTATATTCGTTGAAAACGAATATCTCAACCGACCCCGTTATAAACGAGGTCGATTGGGTTTTATTCAAAGAATCGGTTGAATACAACCTTGCCACTTTACTTCCTAAACTTGATTTAAAGCCTGTAAAAGGCTCTGCGTTTTCAATTGCTAGGTATAAACTTAAAATTGACTTTTTCCTAGAATTAAATAAAATGGTTTTCAATCATATCGAGGCGTTAAAACCTAAATTGTGGAAAAATTACCGACTTATTGCAGGAGATGGCTCCACCATTTCGGTACCTGCTTCCCCAGTGGCAGTTGTCTTCACCTGACACTAGTTTGATTTGTGTCAGGTGAAGACACCTGCCACGGGATGATATAACATTACTTATTTTATAAATTTTTGTTATTCAAATTATATTTTTTTGGATTGTATTATAATATAGTCTAAAATTGTAGTCTTATTATAAATAGCATGTTTAAATCTCTATCTACAACTTTATTAATTACAATTATTAGTATTTCAGTTTCAATTGGACAAGATATTATCTTAAAAAAAACTGGCGAAGAAGTAAAAGCAAAAATATTAGAAGTATCGCCAACTGAAGTGAAATATAAACAATTTGATAATCAATCTGGTCCTACTTTTATTCTATATAAGTCAGATGTTTTTATGTTAAAATATGAAAACGGAACAAAAGATGTATTTAAAATAGAAAATCCAATAATAATAGACACGAATAAAACTGAAGAAGTAAAGCCACTTATTCCTACTACAACACCAGTGATTAAGCCTACTTTTCAAGATGGAGTAAACGATGCCAATAAATATTATAAAAACTATAAAGGAGCAGGAACAGGTAATTTTATTGGCGGATTTTTTTTAGGAATCTGTGCTTTGCCAATACCAATTGCAACTGGATCATCTAGTCCAAGTGAATTTAATTTGGGATACCCTAATCCAGGATTATTTCAAGACCCAAGTTATAGACAAGGTTATTTGTATCGAGCAAAAAAAATAAAACAAAATAAAGTATGGTCAAATTGGGCTTTTGGTTGTGTAACAGGTGGGGCTGTAAGTGTAGCCATACAATTGGCACTTAGGAGATAACTTGCTATATTTTTTTAACAAAAATGAAAATTATAGTTTTTTTGCACTTATACTTACTATTATTTATATCTACTTATAGTCAAGAAAAAGATGTAGATAATGCACAGCTTTTTTTTATTCAACAACTAGCTTCAAACCAGAAAACACAAAATGACACTTTGTTAGCAGAAAATAAAACCAGCAACTTTTTTGCGTTCATTTTTACCTATAAAAAAGTAATTTCAAGACATGACATTCCTGATTTGTGCAAATTTTATCCCAGCTGTGGGAGTTACGGTGCTATTGCTCTAAAAAAACATGGCTTAATAAAAGGTACACTAACAACTTTCGACAGACTACAACGATGCAATGGCAAACACTATAAAAACCAATATTTGTTTTTGCCATCTCAAAATAAGTATTTAGATCTTCCTTAATGAAACGATTGGGAATATTTTTTTTTATTTTTCACATTCAAAATATTTATTCTCAAGATATTTTTGACAAATATCCATCGCATTTGTATTTCAATTATTTGATTAGCAACAATAAGTATGAACTTGCTATGCAAGAATTTGAACGTATAAAGTTTTTGAACTGGCAAAATGATACTATATTTTATAAAGTTAGTTTGTTGAATTGGCATAATGACAATAAAGATTCCCAAAAAAGATATGAAAATTTAATCCTTAATAATTACCCCAATTCAAAGTTCGCAATTTGGATAAACGAAGTAAGAAATAACAATATAAAATTTGAAATTATAAAATCAAAAGATAGCTTATATCAAATTATGTTTTTGAAAGCATTAATTTTTAATTCTAATTGGGAAATTGCTGAGGATTTTTTAGTTGGAAATAATGTTTTGTCGCAAACAAACAAAGCAAATGCAATAAAAATCATTGAAACTGGGTTGAAAACTAAAAAAAGAAGTCCCGCTTTAGGTTCTATTCTTTCTGCTATTGTGCCTGGAACAGGTAAAGTATATGCTAATGAAATTAAAGATGGAGCATTTTCGTTTTTGTTCGTTGCCTCATCAGCCATTGGGCTTTGGAGAGTGGTCGAAAACAATGGATGGGATTCGCCTTGGACTTATCTTTTGGGCAGTGTTTCGGCAGGGTTTTATATTGGAAATATTTATGGAAGTTTTCATTCTGTCAAAAGATTTAACAAACTACAAAGTAAAGAATTAAACCATGCGAAATATCTTTATCTTTTGGATTAGCATATTGATTGGAGTTTCTGTAAAAGGTTTTTGCAGTACAAATTATGCAACAATGATTGATTCTTTGATTAAAAATCAAAACTATAGTGCTGCATTACAAATAACAGATCGTTTATTATATTTTACACAAGATTCCTCTCGAAATGCTTTAATCATAACAAAATCAAAACTCTTAATTATTACAAACCAGCCATACGAATCGTATCAAACCCTTTCTGAAATTATAAATAATCCGAACAACAACCGTAAAATAATATCCGAATCATTAATTTATTGTGCTATTTCCTTTATTAAACTCGAAGAATATCATACTGCACTATTTTTTATCGAAACTATGATTTTTGATGAATCTTGGAAAAACACGCGAAATTTACTAGCTGCCTATTGCTATTTTATGATAGGCGATGCTAAAAGTACACAAGAACAGCTTAGTTATTTAGGTATTAATGAGCTAGTTGTACTAACTAATAATTTAAAAATCAAACAATTAAAAAGGAAAAAAAGTATCCATACTGCCATTTCGTTTTTGATACCTGGATATGCGTATATTATAAATCAAAAATATGGATATGGACTTTCTGCTTTAGCTCTAAATGGCTTACTTTTTTATTGGGTTGGTTCAACAGCTGTACTTTCTCCATTAGAATCAATGTTATTTGTACTTCCAATTTCGATGCGATATTATTTTGGTACCCAATCAAGAGCATTAAATATCTACGACAAGAAAATAAAAGAATTGAAAAATGAACAGTTTATGCTTTTTTGCAAACAAAATAGTAGTTATCTGAAATGATATTCATTTAGAATAATTAGAACTTGACGATTTTATAGATCAAAACTCCATTTTCAAAAATCTTCCTGTATGGCTTTTTGGATGGTTTGAAACTTGTTTTGGAGTGCCTTCGCACACAATTTCGCCACCTTTGTCGCCACTATCGGGTCCGATATCTATAACCCAATCTGCTGATTTTCCTTTTTCTACTAATTTATTCAACACTTCCATCAAATGTCTGATATCTTGAAAATGTAAACCTGTGGTAGGCTCATCTAGTATATAAAGTGTTTTTCCCGTATCTTTTTTTGCTAATTCAGTGGCTAATTTTACACGTTGGGCTTCGCCACCCGAAAGTGTTGTGGCATGCTGCCCAATGGTTATATATCCCAAACCTACATCATTAAGCGTTTGCATATAACGTTGGATTTTGGGTTGAAATTCAAAAAAACTTACTGCTTGCTCTACTGTCATTTCCAAAACATCAGAAATAGACTTTCCTTTAAATCTAATTTCTAATGTTTCTCTATTATAACGTTTGCCTTTGCAAGTTTCGCATTGCACATACACATCGGGCAAAAATTCCATTTCTATTTTTCTAATTCCTCCGCCTTCGCAGGTTTCACATCTGCCCCCTTTTACATTAAACGAAAATCTGCCAGCAGCATATCCTCTTATTTTTGCTTCTGACATTTGTGAAAAAAGATTTCTAATATCAGTAAAAACACCAGTATAAGTGGCTGGGTTTGAGCGTGGTGTGCGTCCAATAGGCGATTGATCAATTTCTATGACTTTATCAATTAGTTTTAATCCTTCTATTTCTTTATACGCTAATGGTTCTTTTTTTGCATTAAAAAAATGTTGATTCAAAATGGGATAGAGTGTTTCGTGGATCAATGTAGATTTTCCACTTCCTGACACGCCTGTCATACAAACCATTTTTCCCAAAGGAATTTTTAAGGTTATATCTTTTAAATTATGCCCAGTAGCATTTTTTAAAACCAAATATTCTTGTTTTTCTTTGCCCGTTTTTTCTGCTTTTATTAGATTGATTTTATCTTTACCGTTCAAATATTTGGCAGTTTGGGTGTCGTTTTTTAAGAAATCGGTTGGTGTCCCCTGCCCTACTATGGTGCCACCATGTCTGCCTGCACCTGGTCCCACATCTATCAGATAATCAGAGGCTAACATCATATCTTTATCGTGCTCTACTACCAAAACAGAGTTTCCTAAATCACGCAAACTACGTAAAGATTGAATCAATTTTTCGTTATCTCGTTGGTGTAAGCCAATACTTGGCTCATCTAAAATATATAAAACTCCAACCAATTGTGTACCAACTTGGGTTGCAAGTCTGATGCGTTGCGATTCGCCACCCGAAAGTGTACGTAATGTGCGATCGAGGGTGAGGTAATCTAAGCCTACATCAAGCAAAAAATTAATTCGCTTTCTAATTTCTTTTAATACTTCATGTGCAATCTGATTTTGTTTATTATCGATGCGAGTTTCTATATCCGAAAACCAATGAGCTAATTGCCTCATATTCAGATTAGAAAGTTCTGAAATGTTTTTATCATCAAATTTATAATTTAACGATTCTATGCGCAATCTCGAACCTTTGCAATCGGGACAAGTTTGTTCTTTGGCAAAATCTTTTATCCAATCTTGTATTTTTTCAGAACCTTCGGTTTGCTGGCGTTTGAGCCAATTTACGATTCCTTCAAATTTACTATTCCAGGTTTCGCCTTCATAAGATTTTGATTTCACTTTAAAAATCTCATCCGAACCGTGCAAAATAACATCCAAAACTTCGAGCGATAAATCTTTAATGGGTGTGGCAACCGATTCTTTTTTCGATTTCAAAATAGCTTCTATCACATTAAAAATCCAAACATCACGGTATTCGCCAAGTGGCACAATTCCACCACGAGAAATACTTATTTTGTTATCAGGAATGATAGTTTCTGCCGAAATATTTTGAACAACCCCCAAGCCTTCGCATGTTGGACACCAGCCATAAGGCGAGTTGAACGAAAACATATTTGGTGCAGGTTCATCATAACTCAAACCTGTTTCGGGATCCATCAAATATTTTGAAAAATGAGAAATTTGTTCGGTGTCATCGGCTTGCGAAATCAAAACCATCATCACACCTTTTCCCATATTCATAGTGGTTTTTACCGACTGCGAAATCCGAAAACGATCTTCTTCTTTTGGAACAATTCTATCTATAACTACCTCAATATCATGTATTTTGTACCTATCAACTTCTGTTTTTTCTTCAATTTCAATTATTTTTCCATCCACACGTACTTTGGTGAAACCCATTTTACGTATTTTCTGAAAATCTTCGCGATAATGTCCTTTTCTGCCTTTTACAATGGGTGCTAATAAAGTAAGTTTTTGATTTTCGTGATTTGAAATAATATAAGAAATAATTTGATCTTCGGATTGCTTAATCATTTTATTTCCAGATAAATACGAATAAGCAATACCTGCACGAGCATAGAGCAAACGTAAAAAATCGTAAATTTCTGTAACTGTACCTACAGTAGAGCGAGGGTTGCGAGAAGTAGTTTTTTGTTCTATTGAAATTACTGGACTCAGCCCTTCTATTTTATCCACATCAGGTCGTTCCATGTTACCTAAAAAAGAACGAGCATAAGCCGAAAAACTTTCCATATACCTGCGTTGCCCTTCGGCATAAATGGTATCAAAAGCCAACGAAGATTTACCACTCCCGCTAATTCCCGTAATCACAACCAATTTGTTGCGAGGAATTTTAATATCTATATTTTTGAGATTATGTTCACGAGCACCGTAAACTTCAATAAATTCTTCTTTTGTAGATTCTGAATGTGGCATTTTGCAAATATAGCAAAATGATTAGTAAAAATGAAGCATAGAAAAAAGATTGAACTAAATTTACTTATTTCTTTTTCTTCTTTTTAGGAGTATCTTCCTCTAAGTTAGGCTCTTCTTCGGCTGGCTCTTCTGTTTTTTCTTCGGCAGGAGTTTCTTCTTGCGTTATATCATCTTTCTTTTTCTTTTTGTCCTTTTTCTTTTTTTCTTCTTTTACAGGAGTTTCTGTAGCTGGCTCTGTTTCTGCAGTTTTTTCTACTGCAGGAGTTTCTTCAACAACTGGTTTTTCTTTTTTCTTTTTATCTCTTTTAGGTTTTTCTTCAGTTTTTGGTGTTTCTAGGGTTGGCTCAGGCACAAGCGTTTTTTCTTCGGCTGGTGCTTCTTCAATCACAGGTTTTTCTTTATTTTTTTTCTCTTTTTTAGGTTTTTCAATTGGCTTAGTAGCTTCTTCGCTTACATTTTCGTCCGAAATTTCTGTTTCATCCGTTTTCGATTTTTTAGATTTTTTGTTTCCTTTTTTCGATTTTTCGGATTCAGCTTCGGCATCAATAAATTCTTCAACAGGTTCGGCAGTTTCTTCTGTTTTGTCTTCGATTTCTTTTTCCTCTTCTTCTTCGTTGTATTCTTTATTCAAATAATTTTTATAAAAAGCTTTTAAGAAATCTTGTTTTTCCGAAAAATCAGATTGAACAAAGGTATATATAAGTGGCGAACCTGTTTCGCCTTTGCTTTTTTCTGAAACTGCTTTTGTAAAACCAGCTTCTGATGATAAAAGTGAAAGTCTGCCAGGTTGATAATTAATATAAAACCATGTATCGCTTCTTGGATGTAGAAAAAGTGTGAAATTATCACCATTATCGCTTTTTTTGATTTCTAAATAGCCTTTTACTCTGCGGTTTATATCTACACCTAATATGTTTGAAATTTTAAGATGTAATTTATTATGCCAAGCTTTGTGCGCATGCGACCAATTTAGATGCACATGCGAAAGACATAGCCCTTCAATCAATTTTGGAGCATACCTAAACAATGGTTTATAATCCATCATATCCATTTGATCTTTGGCATAAATGGTTGATAATTTTTCGCCATCGGTTTGAGCAATTTGCATTGCATACATTTCTTTGTCTTCTTGTGTGGTCGAATCTTTGAAAGGATGATCTGGGTGTTCAACAGCATCTTTTATAGCTTTCGACATAATTTCTAAAGCTTTTGGAGGCATGTTCATTTTGATAATAAACAAAATATTACCCAAGAAATAGTTTTTAGAAACATTGCCTTTGATGTCGCCTACTGATGTAAGTCCAAAATGCTGATCGGTTTGCATCAAATTAAATTTACCCAAACTATGCGACACAGAACTCGAATCGTTATAATTAAATAAGTTTCCTTGTAAAACTTCGTTTTTCAATCGTTTAGCATCGCCAATACGAAACGAAGCTGTTGGCTTATCGTAAATCAACTGACCTGTGCTTGTAAAAATCTCATCATCGCTTTCGCTTCTTTTGGTCGAAACTACCCCACTATATACTTCATGAACACCTGTTTCGTAAAACAAACCAGTAAACAATTTTCCCATTTCTTCGTCCAAAACTTCTTCGTTTTGGTCATCGGTTTGCAATGTGTCTACAACAGCAATTTCTTTCTTTTTAGCTTGCGGTTTTTCTTTTGGTTTTGATAGTTCTATCACAACTTCTCCTGATTTCCCATCAGAAATATATGGAAACCAATCGGTTTTCAAACCTTTTGTTTTAATATCAATTTTAACTTTTCCATCGAAAGCCAAAATTTTGCTTGTTGCATCTAGTTTTACTTTGCCTTTAAATAAGATTTTTGGAGAAATATAAAACTTTTGAGATTCTGAAATCACACCTTGTGAAACGGTGTAAGCTAAAGTATCTTTTCTACCTGTTTTTTTCTTTTCTAAAAAAAAATTATTAAAACTCAACACCATCGTATCGCCACCTGCATTTGCAAATTTATAACGAGCTGTACCATTAAATTTTTTACGAGAAAATATTTCGATTTTACCTTTATCTAAATAATGATAAGCATTTATTGTATCAATTATTAATTGTGCATTTGAAAATGGTTTAAGTGCTGCACCTACCAAAACGGTAACTTTATTACTATCGGGAATAATTTTTGAATCAGCAACTTTTATAAAAGGAATACCATCAATTTTCAATAATTTTTTGGTCATATCATAATATCCACCGGCTGCATTGAAAGCCAAAGAATCTTTTTCGGGATTGGTAGTATAAAAATACGATTTTGATAAATCATCGGTTTCTGAACGCATGGTAACCACTTTTTTATTAATGTCCCAATGTGCATTTTCGATAGAAGTTTTAAATTCGTTTAACGGAAATTCCAAACCTGCCAAGCCAGGAGTTTCAGGAGAAATATCAGCATAAGAATCTTTCAAATTAAAGTTTACACGCATATTGTTTGCCGACATTGTGGGTTTTGGGCTTCCCGCTGCTCGGGTGTTAAATACAGCATGTCTTGCACTTACGTTGTCGTCTTTAAACAAAAATTGTCCGATTACATTTGTTTTTTTAATTTCCAACATACCTGCACCAAACAAACCTTTTGGAGTAATATTAAGCGAACCTTCGAGTGAAAGTTGTTTTTTATAAAGCAAAAATGGATCTTTGATATTGATAATATGCATTGAATCGGCTTTGGTATCCCATTGCATTTCAAAATCATAAATCTCTACATCTGGAAAATACACATCAGAAATAGTTGCTTCTTTAATTTTTGCTTGCTGCCCTGTTGCCAAAACCGAATCTTGATAAAAAACAAAATCATTACACTGCCAAACCGAAGACAAATATTCTAATTTTCCATTTCCTCTTATTCCATTATTATCTAGCGATAAAGTACCAAAAAACTTACCTTTTCCGCCATACAAATCATAGCCATCTTGAGGCACTTTGTGTTTGAATCCCAGCGAGTTATCGGGCATAATTTTTAAGGTTTCGTCAAACTCAGGAAAAATTCCTGCTGAAATAAATTTTCCATCAAATTTCACAGTTGCCTTTTGGTTGCTTTTTACACTGTCTGTTTTAAATGGAGGAATTTTAAAATAAACCCTTCGATTGTATGCTCCATTTAAAATCTCTTTTTTATTGAAATATACATTTGCACCCGTTTCTGCATCAAACTTTGGGTATTGTGGCATTTTTTTCTTTCCAGATTTATTGTCAGGATCATTGATATAAATCGTTCCCGAAGATTGTTCTAACTGATTTTCTAATTTCTTTTCAACTATTTTTCCTGTTTTTGGGTCTTTTTCACGCACAATAAATTTTATAGAATCTATTTGTTTCATGGTTAGACTATAATCATCGTACCTAAACTTAAAATCTTTGCCTTTCATGTCGTAAGTTCCAGCAACAATTCTACCATCAAAATCCATTTCTCGGTTGTAGCCAATTTTTACAGTTTTGCCATCAGGATTGGCATATACATTGGCAGAATCGCTAATCTGGAATTTTTCTACTCCTCTGATTGTGAGTATTTTATTTTTAAATTCTATAGTTGCATTTGGTTCTTTTGGACTCAACGAAGGCAAATAAAGTGCATCATAATCAGTTTTTGCATCCATCGAAAGTACATAATTTAAGCCTTTCTTTTTCATTATGATATTACCTGAAATTGGTTCGTATATTATAAAACCTTTTCTATCTAAATCCACCATTGCACCTTTAAATGCAATTGGATCTATTTTCATTTTATTAATCAATTCATCAGCTACTATAGTTGACGATTCACTTTTTTTAAGATAAGCAGAAAGTATCCGCAAAGGGTGAAATTGATTTAGCGATTGGATTTTAAAAAACTCTTTTTGTGTAAAATAATTTCCAGATTTGAACATCGCAGGAATTTGTGTTTTGGCAGCATTGATGTCTAAATCCATCGAATCGGCATTCAAATCCCATGTTATATTATCAACTGAAAACTCTAATTTATGATAAGTATCTGTAAACCAAGCATTTTTGTAAGGACCTTTGGTGCGTTGCAGTTTTAGTCTTTTTTGTTCGGTTTCTAAATAAAAACTCAAACTAGGATGCGAAAGGGTATCGCCATCAATAAAAATCTGTACAAATGCTTGATCAGCTGAGATGGTTGAATCCTTAAAATTAAAAGCACCTGCAATTACATCAAAATTATATTTTCCGTCATTATAAACCAACGATGCAGGTTTTCCATCTACGCAAGAACTACTAAACCTTACTCCCGAAATGGCATAACCACCTGTGTATGAAATACTTTTACCAATCTTTGGTAATGAAACATTATTAGAATAGGAAATAAATTTGGGATAATTTGCGAGATATGTACGAGTATGTCTTTCGCTTCTAAATTCAAAAATACCATCAATTTTGGATGAAAGTTTTTCTTCGTTTGTAAATGTGGCATCCTCGATATGCAAAAAATTGTTTGTGGTATTAAACGAATATCCTTTAAATTCAACAAATAATTTTGCCAATTCTTTATCTAAAACAGTCCAATCTATTTTTCCCCCATTTCCAACAAAAACTTTTGAGTTGAACATAAACGAACCACTCGTTTTTTGAATTATTGCGGTATCAAAACGACTTCCAAGTTTAAGATTAACCTCAAAAAACTTCAAAACTGGACCTTCAACTGCAGGCAAACTTACATTTGATTGAAAAATATTGGCTTGTGCAGCCGAATCTAAAACGGGTTCTGGTGCAGGAGCAGGTTGTGTACTATCGCTATTTTGCAAAACACTTGCCACACCTTCGTAGCTAAAATCAAACTTTCCATCTACTACCGTACAACTGTTATTTGGACCTCTAAAAACTGAACGAGTTTTAAAAAACTGTGATGAAAGTAGTAAAAAATCAAGCAAAACTTTATTTTCTTGATAATCAATAGTTAGCGAAAGTGTTTGAAAAAAATGTTGCAACACTTCTTGGCTCATTTCTTGAGATTGTGTGCTGCTTATCAAGGTGTTCATCAAATATAAAAAATGTGGATTTTGGACAGCACCTTTACCCAACATTTTTTTACTTATTTCTGTAACTTTTTGTTTATTTATTTCATCATTTTGTGGATTAGACCAATATTGCTCATCAAATTTTTGAATTTGAGCCATGAAATTCACATTACGTGTAGGAGCAAAATAGGCTTTTAAATCAGCAATGTAATTTGCTTTATCTTCAAAAATAGTTGTTTGGGCAACCGAAATTTGAAAACCAAAAAGGGAAACAAGTACAAATCTTAGTAGTTTTTTCATTTGTTAAAAACCAAAAATAAGACAAAACAATTAATTCTATACATGAATTTTATATTTTGATAAAATCTATTTAAAAACTATCGTTAAATAGCTCGATAATTGTAAACTTTTTTAAAATAAAGCTAAAAATAGCTCATAAAAAATATTATTTTTGCTTTGTATCGCATTTTGGATTTATTTTGAATATCCAAAAACAAACACACCCTTTAGCTGCAATATTTTAGTGGATAATATTAAATTAGAAATACTTGGGCTTTCGTCAAGCCAATCTCAAAGCGGTTCTTTTGCTTTAATTTTAGGTGAGCAAAATGGTAATAGAAGACTTCCTATAATTATTGGCATGTTCGAGGCACAAGCCATAGCCATAGAAATTGAAAAAATCGTTCCAAACAGACCCATGACACATGATTTGTTTAAAACTTTTTCAAAATCTTTTAATTTTCATTTAGAATATATATTGATATCTGATTTAAAAGAAGGTGTTTTTTATGCCAAAATTATTTGTAGCAATGGTATAGAAACGCACGAAATAGATGCACGTCCATCCGATGCCATTGCAATTGGTTTGCGATTTGATGCCGAAATTTTTACTACAGAAGCTATTATGTCTGAAGCTGGTATAGTTTTAAGTGATTATCCTGAAGAAGAAACTAAAAAAAGTAAAAACGTTCCTTCAAAAATGGCTCCAATAGCTAAAAAAGAAGAAATTAAAGATTTTAATGCCGAACAACTCAAAAAGCAACTCAACGAAGCCTTGGCTCGTGAAGATTATGAAGCTGCTGCCAAAATAAGAGATGAATTGAGCAAAAGAAACTAAAGTTACCTTATAAAAAGTCTGTAAATTAGCACACAAAGTCCAACTAAAAACATAATCATCGACAATTTGTTGATGAAATGCATACTTTTTATATTAAAATTTGTTGGTCTGTTTTCATCTTTTTTTCTAAAAAAATATCCAAAAACTTCTCCTAATTGAAAATAATCTGCAACACGCATAAAATCTAAGTTTTAATTTATTGATGAGTATTTATGATTTTATAATCAAAATCATAAATACTAAAACTCAACTAATTGATGATATTTATTGTTTAAACCATTTTTTGATAAGAGCCAAAAAGTGTGCAAACTTCATCAAAAAACTTTTCTGGAACATCGAAATAAACTAATGTAATTGGAGATTCTTTATCGGTATAAAGTGTTTCTAAAATTCCTTTGAATTGGTCGTAAAAAGGCATTTGTCCACGCATCATAGCAAATTGGGTAATTCGTAAACTATCGCAACCCAAAAACTGACATTCGTCAATTACATCAGCAGTAAGTTTTGCTGCTTGTTCTTTTCCAAAAAAAGTATGTCGCTCTACAAATGGACTTAAAATCAAATGATATTTATCAGTAGTTAAAACACCAATGCGTCTGCTAAAATTGCAGTCTTCACAAGCTGCCACAACTTCTTGTTTATCAAGCTTATAGAGATTATTTATAATAGAGAATTCCACTGGTCTTGCAGCGCAAGTAACAGCATCAAACTCATACTCATCATCGTCATGTACTTTTTTTATAGCTGCAATTTCTTCATCGTATTCGATTCTTCCAGTTGCAACTACTACAGTTAATGATTTTATTTTAAATTTCTCTTTAAGCATAAAATTATGAGTAGAAACGCTAAATTATTTAACTTTAAATGTACCCGTACCTATTTTATATCCTTCGCAAACGATTTCAACTTTGTATGTTCCAGGTGCATATTTTAAGCCGCCAAAGGTTGTAAAAACAATTTTTTGATTCGTGTTTGAAAACATTACACTTTGTTTCATAGTATATGTTTGTTGCGAACCATCAGATAATTTGAGCATTCCACCACCATTGTTTTCATCAGAAAAAACATCGCCATTAGGTGTAACTAATCGCAAATAAAAATCTTTATAATCTTGTTTTGCCGCTTTGTTATCAACTAAAGTGAAAGCAATATTTACTCTATTAATTTTCGAAGCTTTATATTCTTCATCTTCAATTTCTTTACCATTTTCTTTCAACACAGTTATTTTAAATTGTTCTGCTTTTAAAATCGAAGCAAATGCTAATTTGCCTTCTAAATCAGATTTTTTGAGTGCCACATTTGCCAAAGAATCACCTAGTTGTGATTTTTCTTTAGATAAATTGCTTACATCCGTTTTTAGCGAATCGTTTGCTAAAGTTAAAGCTGCAATTTCTTGATCTTGTTTAGAAATTTCTGCTCTTAAGGAAGCAACTAATTGTTCCAATTCTTTGCGTTTTGAAGCATCTAAGTTTTTAGATTTTTTCAAATCTGCAATAGCAGCTTTTAGTGTAACCAATTGTTTATCTAACTCATCGTTTTGCAATCCGAGTTGTTCTCTTTCTGCTTTAATACGTTCAAAATCAATGCTTAAGGATTCTAATTCTTTTGTTTTTTGCGAAATAACATCTTCATTTATAGCCACAGTACCATTTAGTTTTTCTACTTCATTTACAGTAGAATTAAGTTTCATTAATAAAAATATTATTATTCCTAATTGTACAACTGCAACTCCTATTAGTGCTTTGGTTAATGTTCCAGAATTTTGATTTTGAGTCATAATTTTTGTTTTTTATCTTTAATAAGTAATATAAATAGTGTTACAACACTACATGTTTTTTATCATTAATCCAATTTTTATATACATATTATTTAGAAACATGTATTATTATGGCTTTAGATTTTGGGTAATTTGATTTTAGGTTTCTTTTTTGTATTCATAGCATCTAATCGTTTATCAAAAAAATAATCAATAAGTTTCACCAAAAGAAATAAAACACCACCAATAAGCCCAATAATTAATACTTTTGAAATAATAAACGCCATTTTTAGAACATATATTTATCGGTTTCTTGCAAAATTGCTAACCTACCACTATAGGTTTTGGAAATATTTTGATTAGTAAAAACTTCATTAGTTTTTCCACATGCCACCAGATGTTGATTTATCATGATTATATTATCAAAATAATCTTTCACTTTTGATAAATCGTGATGAATCATAATTACCGTTTTCTTTTCTTCAACCAGTTTTTTGATAATTGCCATAATTTTGGCTTCTGTAGTGGTGTCTACACCCACAAAAGGCTCATCAAAAAACAATAATTCGGCTTCTTGACACAAGGCTCTGGCAATAAAAACACGCTGTTGTTGTCCGCCTGATAAATCACCGATTTGTCGTTTGGCAAATTCTTCCAATCCCATTTTGCGAATGGCATCCATTGTTTTGTTTTTATCTGTATTTGAATAACTCTCAAAACGTTTTTTTTCTGGCAATCTTCCTGTCAAAACAATATCAAAAACTGTAGCAGGAAAAGCCCAGTCAATCTCTTCTTTCTGAGGAATATAAGCTATTTTATTTCGTATTTCATTGATTGATTTTCCATTTATAATTACCTTTCCTGAATCGGGATTTATTAGTCCTAAAATGGACTTAAATAAGGTTGATTTTCCAGCACCATTTGGACCTAACAAACCATATAATTTGCCCGATTCTAACACAAAATTGATATTTGAAAGCACTGTTTTTTTCTCGTACGAAATACTTAGATTTTCGATTTCAATTTTATAATCGCTCCAATCAAGCACCGAATGTTTGTTATTTTTAATTTTAAAATACAACCACAAAAATGCCCAAATAAATAAAAATAAAGCGGCACTAATGAGCGGAAAAATAGGATATTCATTTGCTTTTGAATTGTTTTTGCCCACTAAACCATCAAAAATGGTATCAGTATTCGATTTTATCATTTGGATATAGGTTGGAGCTTTGCTAAGTGTGTCGCCTATACTATCTGCAAACAAACTTCCACCAACGATAACACCTTGATCGTGAGCAATTTGTTCAATAAATTTTGGATTAATTGTGCTTTCAACAAATATGGCATTTACACCCGTTTTTTTGATAGTATTCACAATTCGGTTCATGTCTTCAATCATCACTTCTGCATCGGTCGAAGTTCCCATGGCTGATTCAACTTTTATGCCATATTCGATTCCAAAATAGCGAAAGGCATCGTGTGAAGTTATTAAAATACGTTGATTTTCAGGTATTTGATTAATTTTATTTCTAACATAAACATCTAAAGAGTCGAGTTTTTTTATATAATTATCTGCTTGATTTTGATACCAATCGGCATTTAAAGAATCTACTTTTGCCAAAAAATTAGCAATGTTTTGTGCATAAATTTTTCCATTCAAAGGGTTCATCCAAGCATGTGGGTCAGGCGATGCATGCATTCCTGAGTTTTGAATGGCAATAACACCTTCTGAAACGCTAAAAACTTTGCTTTTGTCAATGGTATTTGTAATCAGTTTTTCGAGCCAACCTTCCAAATAAAGTCCATTTTTTAATAAAATATCAGCATTAGCAATTTTGGTTGCATCGGATGGAATAGGTTCGTAAATGTGAGGGTCGCTTCCAATGGGTAAAATACAAATCACATCGGCTTTGTTTCCAGCAATGTTTTTAGTAATATCAAAAATAATGGTTGTGGTGCAAACTACTCTCGTTTTTGCTTGCAACAAAAAGGATAAAACACAAAAAATAATACACAAATAAAATCGCTTACTCATATTATTGTAAAGATATGAAAATGAATAAGTAAGAGACAAATTTATATTGAAAATTGTTTTATAACTTCCAGTTTAATTGAACTAATTGATTTTATGTCTTTTTTTCAATTCAGCAATCACATCGTGAAGCGAAAAGTTTTTGGCTTCGAGCAAAACCATATAGTGAAATAACAAATCGGCTGCTTCGCCTAAAAACAATTCTTTGTTATCATCTTTTGCTTCAATCACAATTTCTACTGCTTCCTCCCCTACTTTTTGAGCAATTTTATTGATTCCTTTTTTAAAAAGAGAACTAGTATATGATTTTTCGTCAGGTTCGAGGTGGCGTTTTTTGATTGTGGAAGCCAAATTTTCTAAAAAAACATAGTCTTCGTTTGTTTCAATTGGATTTTTATTGGGTTCAAACCAACAAGTATCTGCACCTGTATGGCATGCCGGACCGATTGGATTTGCTTTTATGAGTAACGTATCGTTGTCGCAATCTGATTTTATGGATTCAACCATCAAAAAATTGCCACTCGTTTCGCCTTTTGTCCAAAGTCTGTTTTTTGAACGGCTAAAGAAAGTAACTTTTTTCGACTTTTGGGTTTCTTCTAATGCCGAAGCGTTCATAAAACCACACATCAAAATTACAAGTGTTTTGGCATCTTGTACAATTGCTGGAATTAATCCATCGGCACTTTTTGTAAAATTCACTTCCATTTTGCAAATGTAATTTTTTTTTCGATAATGTTAAATGCTAAAAAGATAGATTAGCAAAATCATGTTCATTTGATAAATTAAGATTCACAAGCTTAATTTTCTTCATAATAATACGAATAATCAATACCTTTCATATACATTTCTCGGCTGAAAATGTCGTTGGTAAGTGCTGTTTTGAGTAGTGCATTCAAAACGCTACTATCTACTGCACTAATAATCATTGCGTTCATATAATTTTCTTTGCTAATTTTGCTCCAATCAATACATCTTTTTAATTGTTTTTTTAGTAATAAATCAAGCCAAATTCTGGTACTTCTGCCATTGCCTTCCATAAATGGATGAGCTTTGTTCATTGCAACATATTTTTCTACTATTTCATCAAAATTAGTTTCGGGCATATTGTCTATTTGCAGCAAAGTGCTTTTTAAATATTGTGCATACTCAAATCTATAGCCTCCTTTTGCAATATTTTTGGTTCTTATTTGCCCTGCAAAGTCATACAATCCTCCAAAAATATAGGCGTGTATTTGTTGTAAGCCATTAGCTGTACCTACTTCTATACTATCAAAAAAAGAAGTTTCAAATAGGGCATAGGCTTTGGTTTTACTTTTACCATCAATACTTTCTGGGCTGTAGGTAAACCATTCTATAAATCGGTTTGAATTTTTGCTGGGAAACTGTTTTCCTAATGCAATTATGCCCTCGTAATCGAGCATGTCTGTTAAATAGCGTTTGCCATCATTGGCAGCTAATTTCAGTTGGGTAGTGGCACTACCCAACTCACTATTTTCTTTTTTAAGTTTTGCTTTTAAATATTTCCAATAGTTTCGGTTTTTGTTGTAGTCATCTTGGTTTCGCAATACCGAAACTATATCCAACACCGAAAACCACCATTTGGCATTTTCCTCGTCCCAAACGGCACGTACCTCTCTGTCATCAAAGAAGCGAATAGATATATTGGTATTAGATTTCATAGCCAATTTTAGAAATGTTCTTTGTTATGTTTTCGTCCCTTATTGGTTTTTGAATTTGTGCAGAAAGTGTTTGAATCTTTGTAAAATTCACTTCCATTTAGCAAAGGTAATTTTTTTTCGATAATGTTAAATATCGTAGTAAGGTTTAAGAATTTGTGGGAATGAGAGATAGCGTCACTATTCCCCGAAACCAAAGATAGAAAATACAGCAAAACTACGACTTACAAACAATGTCCTTTCATTTATAAATACTATGTTATAGCCCGTTTTTATTTTTATTCATCCAATCTACAAGTTCTTTTCCGTCTGCAATTGACCATGAGTGTGGATGACGCTTTTTCTCAAATTTACGATACCCTTTGCCAGTTGTAATAATTAATTCTGCTTTGTTGCTACCTAATATTTTTAGTCTGTTAATCATAGCTGCGCTATCAAAAGCGTTGATGTCGTTATAATCTGCGAATCTGTTATCTATATACCAGTTAATGTCAGGCTCGTTGTAAATTCGTATTGGAAGATTGATAATTGGTTTTAATTTTGAACTCGATGAGTCAGTTTTTGAAAATGGAGAGATTGTCCAAAAGAATTTTGGATTCACTTTGGGATTGGTTTTAAAAGTTTCATTTATTCTTTTGATCATATATTGATTTTCTTCTTTAGTTGCAGGATGTAGTTTTCTGGTTGTGTCTAGCATTTTTTCATAAAAACGCTCCCAATCTAAAGGTGGGTCAATTGCAAAAACACCAGATGGTTTTTTAAAAGTGGAACCAATTTTTAACGCATTTTCTGCATATTGAATAGCTCCGCTACCTCCTAAAGAAAAACCACCTAAGAAAAAATTGTCTCCTTTCAGTTTGTATTTTTTAAAAACTGATTCTACAAATGAATTCAATTTCACATTTGATTCTTTGTCAATGTAAAAAAAAGACCAGTCTCAGAGTGCTGGAATAAAAGTTATGTAACCGTTTTCTGATGCAAATTTGCACAGCATTTCTGTTTCAATAAAGGTTTCTGTAGGAAGTTCTCCAAACCCTGGCAACAAAATAAGAGAGCCTTTAATTTGGTTTTTGGGGAGAATCGTTATATAGAAATTTTTTGTCGAGTCGTTCGGATATTCAAATGTGTATTCTACCTTTTGAGCAAGTAGATTAAACGTTGTTGTAAAAAATATTATTAAAACAAATGTCTTCATGGATGGTTTCCTAAAATGGGCTATAACAATGAGATTTATGAATGAATAGGAAATGTGTTTAATCTCATTCCTATAAAAAGCTATTATTGGTTCTAAATACCATATTTGATTAAATGATTATGTTGTCTTAGTTTTAACCAATCTTTTTAGTAGGCTTCAACTGCTTTACATTAAAAAACCCAATCATTAACACTCCCGCAATCAAAAAGATAGAACACACAAACCCAATGATATTGCCTAAAACATATTTGTCGTTTACCATCTTAAAATGGATGGTATGTTCACCCGCAGGAACTTCCAAAGCTCGCAATACAAAATTTACTTGCTTGATCTCAGCCTCTTTTTCATCAATAGTAGCTGTCCAACCTTTAGGATAATAGACTTCTGAGAAAACTGCAAATCCAGGTTTAGCATTTGATGATTTATAAGTCAAATCATAAGGTTTATAATCTGTTAGGGTGATTATTGCGGTAGAATCTACTTCAAATTTATCGGCACTTGATTTGAACTTAGAAATATCAATCACGGCTGTAGTTGCCGAATTAAAGGTTTCTAGCGCTTTTATTTCTTCTTCAGGATCATTAACTTGATATACATAAGGTACAAACCAAGCATTCCCCAAAGCATATTGATTGCTTAACACGGAATTGGCAGATTCTCCTGCCATAATATATCGGGTATTGAGCATATTTAGTACTGGAGTCTTATCGAAACCAGGCTCATTCTTTTTAAGATTTGTATACAAACCTTGAATTTCAGGATACATCACGCGTTCAACCAAATCTTGGTACCTGCGCAATTTGGCTGGGCTATAGCCACCTACCGACTTATGAAAATACGAAGTACGAGATTCATTGAAAGGATTTTCCATATTCAATACACGATAATTTGGGTCTTTGTCTTCGAGCACATATAAATCTGCCTCGTTTGGTGTGTAGAAAGTCTGCATTACTTTTTTCTGAAAAAGGCTTTCATTCAAATACCTTTTATCAACACTCCATAAATCTACCAAAACAAGTAAGGCAATTGCTCCTAAAGCCAAGTTGTCTTTTAGTTTACTCTTCAAATAAAAATAAAGTATTGCACATACAAGGCCGATGAAAACAAATGCACGCAAAGCTTCACCAGTTCGCATTGCTTTTCGATCATCTGCAATAGCCCCAGTGATCCAATCAGGCAATTCAGAGCCTAATTCTTGTTCGGTCAAGTAATTTACCGAACCAGCGGAAATAAACACAAGTGCTAAAATGCCACCAATCAGGCCTACAGCGATATATAGCGATTTCAACAATGCTTCTTTCTTCTTTGCTAATAGCAATTGCTGTAAGCCAAGCATTCCCAATAATGACAAACAAAATTGTGGTATTACTACTGCCATAGTCACCGATCTGAACTTATTATAAATGGGGAAATAGTCAAATAGAAAATAATTTAAGAGTGGGAAATTTTTCCCGTAAGCCATCAAAATTCCAAAAACTGTTGCACCAAACAATGCCCATTTGATTGGGTGCTTCACCACTACCATTCCCAAAATAAACAAAAACACAATAATATTTCCCATATACATAGGTCCGGCTACTCCAGGTTGATTACCGAAATATGCAGGCAGATTGCTTAATATTTGATTAGGGTCATAGCCTTGTTTGCGCATTTCTTTCGCAACATTTTCATATTTATCAGGTGCATATCCGCTTGCTCCACCATAATAATCTGCCATAATGAAAGTAAATGGTTCATCTAATGAGTAGCTATAATTAAATACATAATCTTTATCTAATCCTTCTTTAGGCACTTCCTTAGTATTTCCCTCCAATGGTTTTAAAATACTTTCGCCACGAATGGTGTATTTGCTGTATTCTTGGATAGATAAAAAATAGCCTGCATGTGTGCCTAAAGCTAATATTGCGGCTATGGATAATCCGATATTGGCTTTCATAAATGCTGGCAAGGTTTTGGTTTTGAGTACTTGTAGTAACTCAGCAATGAAATACGCCAATCCGATAAATACCAAATAATAAGTAATTTGAACATGGTTGTTTACTATTTGTAGCGCAACCCCAATGCCAAATACTGAGGCACCCAATAGCCAATTTTTGCGATAGGCAATAGCCATGCCGGCTATCACCAAGGGCATATACATCATGCAGGCTACTTTTGCATTGTGCCCAGCTACTAAGCTAATAAAAGTGAAACTTGAAAAGCCAAATCCGATTGCCCCAATAATTGCCGCTATCCAATGCACATCGAAGGCCAATAGCATTGCATAAAAACAGATCATGCCGATCAAGACCAAACTTGGTGGATAACCTGGAAATCGACTGATATATTCGTGAATTGGCTTTATCAGATTGCCCCATTGTTGCATATTGATTAAGGTATTGGGCATGCCGCCAAACATGGCATTGGTCCAGAAAGGTTCTTCGTGAAATTTCTGACGGAAATCAATTATTTCTTTGGCCATGCCTTGGTATTGCACAATATCATGCACATTCATGGTCTTGCCCTGAAATACTAAAGGCGAGAAATAGATACTAATTAAGATAAAAAATATTGCAACAATGATAAAATGTGGCAGATAGGCTTTGAAATCGAATTTAGGCATATTGTTTATTTTGAAATAGATTTATAAGTTTTGGTAAACTTATAATGAAATTTGAGTCAATATTATTTTTCAACTATTGAATATCTTCTTCGATAGTTCCCAACGTGTCGCCATTGATAAAAACCAAGCTATCGACTAAGGTTGAGTCTACTCTCGGTAAATACGTGCGGCAATTATGCGATTTTGTGATTGGAAAATCTGCTTTAGGGAAATATCCCATTTTTATTCCAGTAGATTTGTCGCGATAAACTTTTTCCATAAACTTACCATAAATAGGCAATGCCGTTTTGGAACCTTCGCCATAAGCCGAAATCCTAAAATGCACACTGCGGTCGGCTGCTCCAACCCAAGCACCTGATACTAAGTCTTTTGTAATTCCCATAAACCAACCATCTGAGTGATTTGATGAAGTTCCTGTTTTGCCACCAAACTCGTTGCCACGAAACAAATCGAAACCGAACAATGCTTGCGAAGTTCCACCTGGTTCTTCTAATCCGCCACGCAACATATAAAGCATCAACCATGCACTTTCTTCGCTTATGGCTCTGCGAGTAATTGGTTTGAATTCGGCAATTTTTCTGCCGCTATTGTCTTCTATTCGGGTAATAAAAATGGGTTCGGTATAAATTCCTTTATTCAAAAAAGTTCCATAAGCAGCTATAAGTTCATATAAAGAAACATCGCTGGAACCTAATCCAACCGAAGGCACATCACGAAGTGGACTTTTGATGCCGCATTTTTTGGCGTATTTTATTACCGCATCCCAGCCCATTTTCTGAATCAATTGTGCCGTAACGGTATTAACAGATTTTCCCATTGCCCAACGCAAGGTCATGTCTTGCCCCGTAATTTTCCAATCCGAATTGCGTGGTTTCCACGTTTTTTTTACTTTTATACCCGAGCTATCTTCTTCATAATCAATTTGTATGGCTTGATCTGTGATTTTATCACATGGTGAATATCCAAAACTATCAATGGCTGCTAAATATACAAATGGTTTAAATGTCGAACCCGGTTGGCGTTTGGATTGCACCACATGGTCGTACTGAAAATATTTATAATTTACACCACCAACCCAGGTTTTGATATGTCCTTTAAATGGATCTAAAGTCATAAATCCAGCGTGTAAAAAATGTTTATAATAGCGTAAAGAATCGAAGGAATTAAAACAGGTATCTTTATCCCCATCCCAAGTAAAAACTCTCATTTTTTTAGGTCGAGTAAGATTTGCCCAAATACTATCTTTATTTCCATCAAATTTTAAATTATAACGTTTATAGGCTTCAGTTTTTTTAATTGCATCGTCTAAAAAACCTGCAATTTCTTTTTTATTTTCGTCTATCCACGGATTTTGTCCCTTCCAATGTCTAAAAAAACGAGCCTGTAATTCGCTCATTTGTTCGCTAACAGCCTCTTCGGCTAATTTTTGTAAACGGCTATCTAAAGTAGTATAAATTCGCAAACCATCGGCATACAAATCATAACCATTTACAGCACACCATTTATTTAAAAAGTTCTCAATCATAGTTCTAAAGTAAGTTCCTTGCCCTTCGTAGTGCATATGCATATCGACTTTAAGTTCGATTGGAATCTTTTTAATCGAATCGGCTTGATTTTGAGTAATTATTTTATCTCTAGCCATGATATTTAAAACTGTATTTCTACGTTTTAAAGCATTTACAGGTCTCACAAAAGGGCTGTATAATGTGGTGGCTTTCAAAACACCTACCAACATAGCAACTTCTTGAGTGTTTATGCTATCAGGTGATGTCGAAAAAAAAGTGTGCGTTGCGGTATTGATTCCATAAGCGGTATATCCAAAATCAACGGTATTGAGATACATGGTTATAATTTGCTGTTTATTGTAAACAGCTTCAAGTTTTACGGCAGTAATCCATTCTTTAAGTTTAAAAATAAATGTTTTAACACCAGGAATATACCCCAACAATCCTCTGGAAGTCGCACCACGTGTTTTGAATAAATTTTTTGCAAGTTGCTGTGTTATAGTACTTCCACCTCTTTTATCGCCTTTTAGTGCATAATAAAAAATAGAAATAGTTGCACCCCAATCGATGCCTTTGTGTTCGTAAAAATGAGCATCTTCGGTTGCAATAAGTGTTTTGATTAATAAAGGTGAAATTTTTTTGTATTCAACAGGAGTACGATTTTCTCTAAAATACCTACCAATGAGTTTTCCATCAGCAGTATAAACTTCAGAGGTAACATCCACTTCGGGTTTTTCGAGTTTATCAAAACTAGGAACTCTGCCAAACAACCATAAAAAATTATGTTCGATTACCAGATATAAAAATATTAAACCACCAATAAAATATAAAAATTTACGCAAGGGTATAAGGTAGAAAATGCGAACGTAAAATTATGGATTTGTTTTGATAAAATTCAAAAAGTAAAATTTAATTATTTTCAAGATATGTAATCTACTGTTTATAGTCGAAATTAAATGTGTAATCATTTTTATTTCCTTTTATAAAAATATTTTTTTTCCATAATTGCTCGCAAATTTTCCTAATCTTTCGACCAAGACTTTCATGTTTTTTTCCAATAATCTCTTTTCCAAATATTTTTCTATAAACTTCAGGAGTAATATCAGATGCTTTTAAAGAAATAGTATTAAATTTTGAGAATCTATAAACTAAATTCAAAACTTCTTTTGCAACATTATCATTGTAAACATAATTTGTACCTAATAAAGTAATAAATTCTTCTGTAAAATCAATTTTCATCAACACTCTATCAAGTACATAAACAGGATTTTCTTCTGAACTAGCAGGATGTTCTATGATTAGTCCAGATTTTTTTAATGAATCAATTACAATAAAATGATTATTACTTTCTGTAAGCAGAATAGTGTATAAACGTTGTTTGTTTACCATTTCAGATTTATAAAAATAAGCTAAAACGGCTTTGTGTTCAAAAGTAATTTCAGCTTGTAGTTTAGAAATAATGTAATGTTCGAATCCATGTAACCAATTATCAATGCTTTCGTCCACTAATTTCCCAGAATTTATTTTTAAAGAAATTATACCATCTTTTATTTCATAAGTTGGCAAATCTATTTCATTATTTAATGCTTCATTTACTAACGAAGCCATTCCTCTACCTTGGCTTTCTATTTTGTCAAATACTTTTAGCAAAGAAGCCAATTTTGGGTTTTTACTTTCGGGAATACCAGGTATTAGTCTTCGTATAGCTATTTCAGAATCAGTATGGACTAATTTAATTTTTTCTTTAAATGTTCCAGGGTTTTTAATTTCTATGTACTGATTAGGCTCAATTGTTACTGTAACAAAATTATCAATAGTATAATCTCTGTGTGCAAGTGCATTATTAATTGTTTCTCGTATTAATTTTTCTGGATATTCTGGTTCACTTTTACCTCCTTCTCTAATAGTTCTATTCACTTTTATATTTCCCCAAATATATCGAAAGGTGTCTTCCATTAAATTTATAACATCATTTCTAAATATTTTTTTATCTTTTCCTATATCAAATCGGGTATCATAATAACAGTTTACTTCTACTCTAGATCCTAAAAAATGAAAAGGGTCATCGCCACAAACCAACATACCTAATGTAGATACATTTTTTTCTCTATAAAAATGTTGTTTAATTAAAAACGGTATTGATTGTTCTAAATTAGCTTTTAAAGTTTCATTTCTAATTTCTTTGTTGAGCAAATTTATATAATAGTTTATTTTATCTAAACTTAAATCATCTATTGTAGCATCACCAACTTTTGCTAATTCTTTTGCATATTCTATTTCAATTTTATACTCTTTTTGTAATTGAAGTTTTGAAGCAGGAATTAATTTATCTTGTGATAACTTTCTTTCGTAATAATTTTCATTAAATTTTAAATATTTATTTTCATCTGACAATGGATAAACTGCAATAATGGCAACTTGCCCATCCAAAAAATCATAATAATCAAAATAAATGTATTCAGATAAATCGATAAAATTGTCGTTGTCGTTTTGAAAACATTCTAAATGTAATGCAATTAAGTTACTTTCATTATTTCTATCAAATCCAGTAAATGAATACTGGCGGTCTCTTTCTCTTATACCGCAAATTATTATTCCACCATCAGTATTCAAAAAAGCACAAATACTTTCTTTTAGTGATTTCCAGTCTCCTTTTGTAGATAAATCTTTCAATTCTATTTTTGACTTTTCAACATCTATAAAGACTTTAGCTCTAATAGATTGCTCAACTAAAGCAAGTGTTTCTGTAATGAATTCTGATTTCATATTATATTAATTAGAAACTAAGAATATATTTTAGCATAACATTTAATTATTTTCAAGATTCAAATCATGATTCAAATCGTTTAATTTGTTTAAAAATTCGAGTCTAACGCTTTTTGCAAATGGATTATCATTTTGAATCGCCAAAAACAAATCGTCTGAATCGCCAGCCAATAGATTTCTTACATCAATCAATTTTTCAAAAGCAATGGTTTTTTGGTCGGTATAAGGAATTTTTATACCAGCAACACCACGAGCTACAAAATGCGTAAGTGCCTGCACATAAGCCATTTGCTTGTCATGTTCTTCTGGTGTGCGTACCATAACGTTGAGTTTCAATTTATTTGCCAAAAAATCAATAATACAAATTTGTTTTGTTGTACGAATCGGACAAATGACCATGTTTTTTCCTTCAATTCCATCTTTTCCACTTTGAGGTCCAAAAAGCGGATGTGTAGCAACAATTTCGCAAGTTTGAGGCAAATATTTTAGCATCAACTCCACAGGTTTCATTTTTACCGAAGCCACATCAAAAACTATGGCTTTTGGGTTTATTATTTTTGCATTATTTTTTAATAATTCTTCAAAAAACGAAATACTGGTTGATAAAATAATTACTTCTTTTGACAAAGCTTCATCGAGCGAAACATACTTTACGTCTAATTTTGCAGCTTCTTCAGATTTATCAGAACGATTCCACACCGAAACATCAGAAAAATTTTGTGTAATATACGGTGTAAAAAATTGAGAAAAAGGTCCGAATCCGATAATTGCAATATTGTTCATTTGTTTGAGATTGGGTTTTTAAATTCCTTTAAATAATTCAAAACTTTCCATATAATCTGGAACAGTAACATTCCAACCAAATTGATTACGAATATTTTGTGCAAATATTCCCATTGTTTCAACTTCGCCATGCACAATAAATGTTTGCTTAGGTGCTGATTTAAAGTTCTTTAGCCATTTAAAAAGTTCTTTTTTATCGGCATGAGCCGAAAGCCCATCCAAATGCACAATATTGCATTTTACTTGAACCTCTTCTCCAAAAATTTTAGTTGTAGGTTCGCCATCTAATATTTTTCGTCCACGAGTTCCTTCGGATTGATAACCCACAAAAAGCAAGGTATCATTGGCTTTTGGCAAACGATTATATAAATGATGTAAAATCCTACCACCATTACACATGCCTGAAGATGAGATAATTATGGCATTCTTTTTGATGTTATTTATCGAAATCGAATCTTGTTGCGAACGAAAATAGCGTATGTTTTGGAAATCAAAAATCGCGATGGCTTCATCCTGCATAGTATGAAAAGTTTTATTTCTTTTATAAATTCCAGTTGCCGAAATCCCCATTGGACTATCAATGAAAATGGGTACGCTTGGAATTATTTTTTCTTCAATCAATTGTTTAAAATAATAGATTAAAGTTTGCGTACGACCAACCGAAAAAGCAGGCACAAGCAAACAACCTTGTTTTTCAAATGCCTCATTTACAACCTCTCCCAAACGTTTTTTGGGGTTATCAGCAGGATTTTCTTTGTTTCCATAGGTTGATTCTACCATCAAAATATCGGCAGAAGATATGGCACTTGGATTTCGTAAAATGGGTTTATTATATCTTCCCAAATCACCAGAAAAAACCAATTTTTTAGTTTGCGAATCACCTTTTATAACAATTTCAACAATAGCCGAACCCAAAACATGACCTGCATCGTGGTATTTTATAGAAATCTGTGGCGAGATTTGTATGGTTTCTTTGTAGCCATAGCCATCTAGCATAGGCAACATATCGTTTACATCTTCAACAGTATATAAGGGAGCGGGTTTTTCGTGTTTTGAATAGCCCTTTTTGAATGCATATTCTGCTTCTTCTTCTTGTAATTTTGCCGAATCAAGCAGCATAATTTCCATCAAATCTTTTGTGGCTTGTGTGCAATATACTTTGCCTTTGTATCCTTCTTTATAGATGCGAGGCAAATAACCAGTATGATCGATATGGCAATGCGAAATCACAACGGCATCAATATTTTTTGGGTTTATCGGAAATTCTTCCCAGTTTTTGAGCCTTAAATCTTTCAAACCTTGAAATAAACCACAGTCTAACATCAATTTATAGCTTGTTTTGGCACTGTCTATCTCCAAAAGATATTTTGAACCTGTTACAGATTTGGCACCACCGAGAAATTTCAAACGTACATTCAATGTATTAACTATTAGAAAGTGTATTTATTTTTTTGTGAATTAAATACGATTTATGATTATAAAATAATAAATCCAAAATTTTAATTTTTACAACTAGATTATATTTTTTTAAGAGCCTAATATTTACTCAAAAATTATACTTTCAATATGAAATGAAAATCAAAAAACAGATTTCAAATTTATTTTTGTTTTATTTTTAGTCATCATTTTTTGAGTGTCGTCAAAGGCTTCTGCGATTTTTGTTTTTGCATTTTCATCAATAAAAGAAGGTAAAAACGAATCGGCTTTATGCCATTCAGCTGGAATAATAATGTGTTGTTTCTTTTTTGGGTTTGAGCCTCTATACACCCAAGTTGGCATAAATTCAATATTTTTCAAGCTAGTTTTATTGCTTTTTTTATTTTTTTCTAAAAAAAGTGATAAAATCACTCCAGCATCGGTGTATCTCCAATATTGATTCGAAATAAAATTCCCAAGTGAATAAGCAACAAAAACTGAATCTTTAACTATTGTATCGGGTTTGATAAATTCAACAGGACTAATCACATGTGGATGAGCACCAATAATAATTTTTGAACCACACATTCTTGCAATTTTTACCGCTTTGAGTTGCAATTTGGTTGGTTCGCTAATGTTTTCTTGTCCAAAATGATAAAAGACCAAAACCTCATCAGCTCCTAATTGTTTAGCTTGATTGATTTGCGAACATATTTTTGCAGAATCTATTATATTGAGCAAATAACTGTGTTTTTTGGATGGCAAAATCCCATTTGTTCCATAAGTGTAATTTAAAATCGCCAATTTTATACCTTTTAGGTCGATTATTCTAATATAATCGTGATCTGATTGCGACTCAAACGTGCCTGTATATTCGATATTATTTTTTTTCAATATTTTTATTGTTCGCAACAAACCGCTTTCTTGTGTATCCATGCTGTGGTTATTAGCTGTAACTAATAAATCGAAACCAGTATTTTTTAATGCCAAAGCAAATGGATCGGGTGTATTAAAAGCGGGATAGCCAGCATAAGGATATTTTTCGCCAGCAAATGTAGTTTCTAAATTTCCAATCGTAATATCAGCATCTTCTAGATACGGTTTTATAAGTTCAAAACTAGGATTAAAATCATATTTTATGCTATCCGAAAGTTTTGCGTTTGTCATTTGGGGTTTATGACACATCAAATCACCAACAATATTTATTTTAATTTTTATTACTGAATCTTCAATCGGTTCGGGATTGATAGTTATTTTATTAGATATACTTTTTTGTGGTTTCAGCGTAATATAATTGCTTTTGCAAGCATATATTAAAATGGCTAGTAAACAAGCTAATATGAGTACAATGGAAGTAGTTTTTTTTCTCAAAACAGTTTTCAAATTAAAAAAATCTGCATCTTGAGCGTTAAAAAAAGATTTATATGTTACTAAGTTTTTTAAAAACATTTTAATTTTTGAGTTTAAATTGATTACTGAATTTTATTTTTTTTAATTATAGCTGCAATTTCTTTTTTCAACCAAGAATATTCTAAAACTGAAAAAGCTTTTTTGTAATTTTCTTCTGTTTTTAGTTTATTTTTTTCTTTTTCATAAACCATTGCTAAACCCCAATAAATCAACCCATAATGATCAGAAGTTGTGAGTTTATTTTCATAACAAATTTTGAGTGCGTGATACAAATGAGCTTTTGCTAATTTCAAATCGCCATTCGATTTTACTAAAATCAAACCTGTGAATAATTCGGCTGAAAAAATAAAGTTTTGTTTTTTGCTTTCATAAACAGGTTTCATTGCTGCTAAAGCTCTGTCGTACAATCCATTATAAAAAAGCGATTCGAAATATTGAACTCTAAATAATAAATTTTGTGGGTATTTTTTATTCAAAATTTCGACCCAAGGCAAGGCTTTATCGTGCTTATTTTCATATTTTGTGTATAAATGTGGCAACAAAAAAGTACATTGAGGCTTAGAAAAAAGCCCTTTTTCGGCACCTAGTTCAAATTCCTTTATTCCAATAGCTTTGCTCCCTGATGGAAAAACAAACATAAAAGGTTTTATAAATGGAATGTTTTCTGGAATTTGCTCGACATAAAAATTAAACATACCGGTTGAATAATGAAAATCGGGTACATTTTTTTTGAGTTCAAACCCACGTTTTATGAGTTGATATGATTGTTTAGCTGCACCAATTATTTTGCCATTTTCTTTGAGTTTTGAATAAACCAAAACCATCGATGCATACGAAGAAAGCATATAAAAAGTAGCTTCGGCTTCGGTTTCTTTTACTTTTAATAAAGGTTCGCTCAGTTCTATTGTTTTTTTTATCAGTTTGGTATAATATTGAAATTGAGGATGTTGTGGATTCATGGGTATGATTTGCCAAAAATACGACAACTGCTCTAACATAAACGAAGATGGATCTGTAGGATATTTTTTTCGTAATTCTAAATATAATTTTTCGGCTTTTTCAAACTTAAAATCATAAATAGAATCTATACAAGCCACAATAAGTTCTTTGTCTTTGGCATCTTTTGTAATATTATATTGAGCATTTGTGTTTTGTATAAAAAAAGAAAAAATACATAAAAATAAAATTCGGAAGTTTTTCAATGCTTAAAACTAAAAATTAGTGGATTCAAATCTACAAAAAAATAAAAAATTTGGAATTAGATAAGTGAAATTATTTTTTCATCAATCCAAAATTTTATACCAAAATCGAAACTCCAAAAACCAACATGACCACCAAATGGCAAATAAATACACGAAATAAGTTGGTTTTGGGGTTTAATAAATATAGAATTATTCAAAAAAGGGTCGTCTTTTGCTGAAATCAAAAAAGTAGGAATTGTAATTTTTTCTATAAAACCAATTGCAGAATTTTTTTGATAATAATCTTCGGCATTTGCAAAACCATTAACTTTAGCTGTGTACCAATCGTCAAAAGCTCTAATTGTATTGATTTTATGTGCATTTTCAAAATCAAACTGCAAATTAAATTTTGTTTTCTTACGCTCAACTTTATTTAATAATGATTTTAAAAATCTATTTTTATAAAAGCTAATTTTCTGATTATCAATTATATCTGCACAAATACTCAAATCAAGTGGCGTTGATATTGCTATACATTTTTTTATTAATATTGGTGTATTTTTACTCTTTTCACCCAAATATTTTAATGCCAAATTTGCACCTAAACTATACCCAATAATTGTTACAGATTTGTAAGTATAATTTGTTGAAATATAATTAATTAACACTTCCAAATCAGCAATTTTTCCACTATGATAAGCATAAAGATTTTGATTATCTTCTCCACTACATCCGCTGAGGTTTAATGCAAAAACATCATGTGTTTTTGAAGTTTTTTTGGCTATTCTTTTAATATAATGTGAGTTTGAACTTCCTTCCAACCCATGAATCAAAACAACTGCATTTTGATTGTTAGAAATCAAGGTATCAATATCCAAAAAATCTTGGTCAGGTGTTTTGATACGAAATCTTATATAATTTACTTTTATAAAATCAAAAATGGCAGGTATAATTGTTTGAATATGAGGGTTTTTGAATAAAAAAAATGGATTAAAATTTACATCAAAATTAATCAAAACGAATAGCTTTTATTGGCGATATTTTAGTAATTATAATTGCTGGAATAAATAAAACTAAAGATGTAATTAGTAATAATGCTGAGTTTAAAAACAGTACATACCACCAATTCCAAGCAATCGGAACACTGCTCATATAATAGTTTTCGGCATCGAGCGGTATAATTTTAAAATAATATTGTAAAGCACAAAATCCAATAGCTAAGATATTGCCAATGGCTAAACCTTTGATAATTAACGAAATGCCATTTAAAACAAAAATTTGTATAATCGACTGATTATTAGCACCTAAGGCTTTCAAAATACCAATGGTTTGGGTGCGTTCCATAATGATAATAATGAGTGAAGAAATCATATTGAAACATGCCACGATAATAATTAAAGTCAAAAAAATCTGTACATTTTGATCTAACAAATTGAGCCAATCAAAAATATGAGCGTATTTGCTCACAATTGTTTCCATACCTAAATCATAATCCATCAAATTTAATACAAAATCAGAAGTTGATTTAAGTTGATTTACATCTTTTAACGAAATTTCGTAACCACCTGCTAGTGAGTCGCTCCAGTTGTTTATTTTGCGAAGCAATTTCAAATCAGCCATCAAAATATTTTCGTCAAATTCTTCCATATCGGTTTCAAAAATGCCAACAATTTTAAGTTTGCGAACCCTTGGAGGATGTTGTGCAAAAAACACTACAATATCTTGGTTGAGTTTTAAGCCCAATTTTGAGGCCATTTTTTTGCTCAAAATCACTTCTTTTACATCAGATGTATCATTAAATTTTAAAAATCTACCTAATTTTATGTTTTTGGAAAAAGTGGATTGATTATATTTTGCATCAATTCCTTTTATTACAATTCCTTGCACTTCGGTTTTTGTTTTAATCAATCCTGGTTTAAAACTATAAGGCGTAATTTGCTCAATATTAGGATGTTCTGTGCATTTTTTTACAAATATCGGATTGATTGTAATTGGTTTTTCTTCGTAAGATTGGTTTAAATCATATTTATTTAAAGTAATATGTCCGCCAAAACTGAATATTTTTTGTTCGATATTTTGCTTAAATCCAAAAAGAATTGAAAAAGTAATAATCATCACAAAAATTCCAGAAGCAACACCAGCAATAGTGATTTTGCTGACAATAGCCGAAAACGAACCATTGGTTGGCTGTTGAATACGTGATGATATAAAAGAGGAAAAAAACATATCAAAATACAGCTTTTTAGGCTAAATCATAAATTATTAAACAAAAGTGTGATTTTTATTTTAATTTAGAGGTAAAAATATATTCCTTTATACAAAAATAGTTAAAAGCTTGACCGAAAAGAAAATCCAAATCATAGATGTATCGCCATTAGCCATTTTTGGTGTACAAAATTATAATATTAAAGAAATTGCAGCTCATTTTGCAGATGTCAAAATTTCGACTCGTGGCGATGAGATTTTTTTGCAAGGAAAACCATCAGACCTAAGTAAAATTACCGAAATCATAGAATTTATTACTGAAAAAGTAATCAAATTTGGTGAAATTTCTAAAGAAGATTTAAAGGAAATATTGACTCCAACAAAAGGCTGGGACGAAAATTTAGCTGTTGGTCCAAATGTGATTTTGCATGGTGTAAAAGGCTTTCCAATAAAACCAAAATCGGCAAATCAAGCCAAATTAGTAAAAGCAATATTTGATTATGATTTGGTTTTTGCTCTTGGTCCGGCTGGTACAGGAAAAACCTATATGGCTGTGGCTATGGCAGTTAGAGCATTGAAAAGAAAAGAAGTAAAAAAAATAATTGTTACAAGACCAGCAGTTGAGGCAGGAGAAAGTTTGGGATTTTTGCCAGGCGATATGAAAGAAAAAATAGACCCCTATATTCGTCCAATTTACGATGCACTTTCTGATATGATAGAGTCTGACAAACTAAAAACATATGAAGAAACAGGAATTGTGGAGATTGCTCCCCTAGCCTACATGCGTGGTCGAACGCTTAACAATGCTTTTATTTTGCTCGATGAGGCTCAAAATACCACTCCAATGCAGCTAAAAATGTTTATGACACGTTTGGGAAATGGGTCAAAAATGGTAGTAACAGGAGATGTTTCGCAAATAGATTTGCCAACAAAACAAAAATCGGGTTTGATTGATGCCTTAGAAATTTTGAAAGATGTGAAATCGATTACATCGGTTACACTCGATGCCAAAGATGTTACCCGACATCCACTTGTAAGGGAAATTATTAAGGCTTACGACAAATAAATAATTATGAAAGTTAAATCACCAATACAATTAATGTCTTTTTTGCACCAAACTTTTCCAGAAAAAAGTCGCACAAATATAAAATCCCTTTTAGCCAATAAATCGGTATATGTAGATGGAAAAATTATTACAAAATTCGACCATCAATTAATTGAAAATCAAACGGTAGAACTCAAAAAAACAATAATAAAAGCACCTTTTAATCACACAAAACTTAAAATTGTTTTTGAGGATGATTTTATTTTAGTTGTAGAAAAACGAGAAGGTTTATTGTCTGTTTCTACAGATACTAGCACCACTATTCCTACTGCCTATAATATTTTGAGCAATTATATAAAAACAAACGATCCAAAAGCAAAAATATTTATACTTCATCGCCTCGATAGAGATACTTCGGGTTTGTTGGTGTTTGCCAAAAGAAGAGATGTGCAAGAATATATGCAAATAAATTGGCAAACAATTGTTTTAGAACGTAAATATGTTTTGGTAGTGGAAGGAATTATGGAGCAAAATGAAGGAACAATAAAAAATTGGCTGACAGAGAATAAAGCTTTAGTGATTTTTTCGAGTCCAAAAGATAATGGCGGACAATTGGCTATAACACACTATAAAGTACTGAAAACCAACGAAAAGTACAGTTTACTTGAAGTAGAACTCGAAACAGGACGAAAAAACCAAATCCGTGTACACATGCAAGATTTAGGACATTCAGTTTTAGGCGACAAAAAATATGGTGCAACACAAGATCCTATTGAGCGACTTGCATTACATGCCAAAGTATTGAGTTTTTTGCATCCAGATACAGACGAAGTAATGCGTTTTGAAACCCAAGTTCCGATTAAGTTTTTGAGTTTATTTTCAAAAATCAACGAATGATATTTCCTAGTTTGTGAATATGCTCGGGTTGCTGACCACCTCTTAGAATCGAATTGTTATTGAATTTTTGTCCCAAATCTGTAGTTTCAGTATTTTCCCAATCAGTTTCTTTAATTTGCCCAGTTTGCCCAAAAGCTGCGAGTGCATTTTTATAACAAACTAAGTTGATGATTTCGTTAGAAATACCTTTTTCGAGCATTAATTGAGCCGTTTTGGGTACAGCTAATGGGTCGCTTATTCCCCAATCTGCTGCACTGTTTACTATAATTCGCTCACTTCCATATTGTTTCACAATTTCGACCATGCGTTCATTGCCCATTTTTGTGTAAGGGTAAATGGTAAAAGCAGCCCAAAAACCTCTGTCTAAAACTTCTTTTACCGTTTCTTCATTATTGTGATCGATAATTACAGAAAAGGAATTGATTTTTAGTTCTTCAACCACATCCATGCTTCGTGTTGTACCTCTTTTTTTATCACGATGTGGCGTGTGTACCTGTACAAGCGAATCGGTTTCTTTTGCCAATTCGAGTTGAAGCCTAAAAAATTTATCTTCTAAAGCTGTTTGTTCGTCATAACCAATTTCTCCTACGCCTAAAACACGTTCTTTACCCAAAAAAAGTGGTAAGATTTCCATCACTTGTTCGGCAAGTTCTTCGTTATTGGCTTCACGAGCGTTTAAACCCATAGTGCAGTAATGTTGAATACCAAATTGCGAAGCCCTAAATCGCTCCCAACCAATCAAACTACTAAAATAATCTTTAAAACTACCAACCGAAGTGCGAGGTTGCCCAACCCAAAACGCAGGTTCTATTACAGCAACAATTCCAGCTTTTGCCATCGTTTCATAATCATCAGTGGTTCTACTAACCATGTGAATATGAGGGTCTATAAATCTCATTTTAAGGCAATTATTTATTTAGAAAACTTTGAAATATAATCTTTTAACCTATCTTTATGAATACCAAAAGTTGTCATTTTTAGTTTTATATAATCTTCATGAAAGAAATAATAGCCAAAATTTTTGCTTTCTTTTCCAACATTTCTCGAACCCGAACTAGAATCTTTTATTAGATACCAATCTTTTCCATTTTTTTCCATGTAACCAACCAAATGCATACCATGATCATCGGTTGTAGTTTTGTTGCTAAACCGAAATTGCCGTGCATTTTCATCTATATAATCACTCGGAATATCAAAAGTAGGCACTAAAGCCACATTATGAAACGAATCAAACCCAGCCTCAGAAACATCGCCACCAATCATAAAAGTATATCCATTGCGAATCGAGTTTTTAACAATCGACATAAAAACATCCAATGGCACATTATAATAGGTAGAATCGTGCCACCAATTATCTGGTACTTCATATTCGGCTTGTTTCCAATATGGTTTTTCCAAAAAAGACATCACATCAACTAAATCATCGGGATTAAATTTTAAAACCGAAGACATATATTGTAATGGCGAAATACTCTTGTTTTGATGCATAATTTGGGTTGGTGGTGTACCCATATAATCATTTAAAATAGCTTTTATCGTTTCTAAAACCAAAGCTTCGTTCCAAGCACCAGTTGTTTTTACAGATTGTAAATATTTACTCATTTCTTCATACATTTTTGAATGATTATGTACCGTTTTACCGTTTTTTAATCCAGAAAAATCGCTCTGACGTACGCATCCATACATTTTCATCATGCGTTTTACTGCATTTGCTTCTGAACCTTCGCCAAATTCTGAATCGCCACGTTTTTGCACAAACCTTCTGGCTTTTTCAACATATTCCCAATAAACCGTGAACATTTCGGATAAATCAACCACTTGCCCCGTTTGTCTAAAAATTTCGGTTTCATAAAACGATGTTGTACTAAACGACCAACAAGTGCCTGTATTGCCTTGTGAAATAGGTTTGTTAATCCAACTGGTTTTAAATTCATCAATAGATTTTGGATAATCTACATTCGTTAAATCAATTTTAAAAGTCCGTTTGGGAGCAGGTGTTGGCTCTGTTTTTTCTTCTTCGATACCTTTTAATATATAATTTTGATAATAGCCAGGTTTAATATTTTGAAAAGTAGCTGTATTTTTAGTTTGCGAAAAACCTAAGACACAAATACCTGATAATAAAACTATTACAATATTTTTTACATTCATTTTTGAATAAATTTTAGTTTGCAAATCGATTATTTTAACACTAATTTAATACATATTTATAATCATGGATTGTTTTAAATAAAATATTATTTTCTTTGTATTAAATAATAAAATTTTGAGAAGTATAACTATTCTTTTTTATCATTTTAAAAGAGGTATTTTAAATATTTTTCTTACTGTTTTTGATGCTATTTTTTTAAAGTCAATTTCAGCATCTGAACAACAGCATAAGCCAGAAATATTAATCATTAAAATTGATGCCATTGGCGATTTTTTGGTTTGGTTATCGGTTGCTAAAACATACCGAGAAATCTTTCCATCAGCAAATTTTTCGCTCACTTTAGTATGCAATCCAAGTTGCGAAACACTAGCCAAAAAAAATTTAACTTTTGATAAAATATTACCTTTCGATAGAAAAAAATATATGCTAAAATTAACATATAGATTATTGATTTTCAAAACTTTAGATAAATTAAAATACGAAAAAATAATTTATCATGCACCATCACGTGAATATGCAAGTGGCGATTTATTAGTGAAAAAATTAAATGCAAAACAAAAAATTGGGTTTGCATCTGATTTTGCAATCGATAGTAAATTTTGGATTTCAAAATCAAAGCAATTTTATAACATAGTTTTTGAATCAAAATCTGTTTCTGAACATGTTAATAATTACCATTTTATGCAATTTTTAGGTGTAAAAAAGCAACTAATTTCAATTGAAAAACTCGTTTTTGAAACCAAAAATAATTTGCAACTTCCTCAAAACTTTGTTGTTTTTTTTATTGGAGCCAGAATAGGAATCAGAAAATGGGACATCAATAATTTTATAAAACTTACCGAACTTTTTTTGGATGAAACCCAATATAATATTATCTTATGTGGTGGAAATGAGGATATTAAAGATGCAGAAATTTTGCAAAACTTTTTTGAATATAATTTAAGAATAATAGATTTTGTTGGCAAAACAACGATAAACGAATTATGCGAAGTTATCAAAAATGCAAAACTATTAATTGGAAACGAAACATCTGGAATACATTTTGCTGCCAGTTTACAAACCAAATCTGTATGTATTTTGGGTGGCGGACATTTCAATCGGTTTGTGCCTTATCCAAACGAAATCGATTCTGATTTTAAGCCATTTCCAATGTATGAAAAAATGGATTGTTTCCATTGCGATTGGCGTTGTAAATACCAATTAACTAACTTAAAATCAGCTCCTTGTATTGAAAATATTTCAGTACACAAAGTTTTTTTAGCTGCACAAAACTTATTGAAATAATCACAATATTTTGTTTGCAAAAAAAATATTGCACCAAAATAGCACTTAAATTCTAATAGACGATTCTATATCTGAAACGTAAATTTTACCATCCCCTGCTTCGCCAGTTTGGGCAGCTTTTTTTATACAAAGCACCACATCTGCACTATCTATTTCTGGAACAATAATTTCTAAAAGACATTTATTAATAACAGCAGCCGACTCACTCACACTAATTCCTCTATAAGTACCTTTCTTTTCGTTTTGAAAAGAAACGCCTTTTACTTCATGATAGGTAAAATATTCTATACCAATACCATGTAGGCTTTTTCTTACATCTTCGAACTTAGATACTCTGATAACAGCTTGGATTTTTTTGAATTGCATAAAATTACATTTAGATTAATAATATAATTATTTTTATTTTTAAAATAACAATCTTGAAACTAATAATACTTTTAAAATATAACTATTTGTATATTTATATTTTTTATAAATATATAAATATAAATCAATATTTAAACTATATTTTTAAAAATAAATACATTTTATTGAATATATAGTTATAATTTTAACTATATATTTAATAACTTTATATATATTTACAATTATTAGCCAAATATATACACTAAATATTTAATATGAAAAACATTAAACATCATTCAATAATTATAACTGTCAAAGATTTTAAAATGGCAGAAAAAATCAAAAATGAAGTAGCATTTTTGTATAAAAAGAATATGGAAGCCAAAAATGGCTTCGAATTGATTAGTCCAATTATTCCAGGTCTAATTAATAATTATTATAGCTTTTTTATAAGTCCAGACGGCAGCAAAGAAGGCTACGATCTTTCCGATGATGGTGATAAAATAAGAGAAAAAACGATACAATTATTAAATAGATATTTATCCATGGATCCAATGTTGGAATTGAATTATGTAGAATTATTTTATGGAGACGAAGATAATGCTCCGCAGATATTGAATTTTAAGTAAAATAAACCTGTATTTCAAATATATGAATCAACTATTTAATATAGAATTCATGTTTTTATGAAATAAAAAGAAAACATAAAAGTTTGAAAATAAATTTAAGCAATTGTATCAAATTACTAGTATAGTATAATGTATTTCGTTTATGCTTAAGTTAATAATTTTGTATGATTACAGATTTTTATGTTTTTTTTACACTCATTTATACAAATAATAAATCTCAAACATTGTATTATTGCATTTGAAATTATCAAAAATATATCATGCGCAATTTTACTTCGGTTTCTGATGTAGAAAACATCTCAAAACTGGTTCAGTCGGCTTTAGAACTAAAAGCTAATCCATACAAATACAAACACTTAGGCGAAAACAAAACCATCGGTTTGATTTTCTTAAACCCATCGCTGCGTACACGATTGAGTACTCAAAAAGCGGCTTTAAATTTAGGAATGACTGTGATGGTCATGAACATGGACAAAGAAGGTTGGGCTTTAGAAACCCAAGATGGAGCCATAATGAACCACACCACAGTTGAACATATAAAAGATGCAGCGGCAGTAATGGGACAATATTGTGATATAATTGGAGTGCGTTCGTTTCCTAAATTAGTTGATCGGGAGGAAGATTATTCTGAAGATTTTTTCAATAAATTTATTAAATATTGTGGTGTGCCGGTAATAAGTTTAGAAAGTGCGACACTACACCCATGCCAATCGCTAGCCGATTTGATTTCTATCACAGAAACCAAAAAAACTGCTAAACCAAAAGTGGTTTTAACTTGGGCTCCACATATAAAACCATTGCCTCAAGCTGTTGCCAATTCGTTTGCCGAATGGATGTGCAAAGCAGATGTAGATTTTTGGGTAGCCAATCCAGAAGGGTATAATCTTGATACAAAATATATTTCAAATGCCAAAGTTGTTCATAATCAGGAGGATGCATTAAAAAATGCAGATTATATTTATGTGAAAAACTGGAGCAGTTATGAGCAGTATGGAAAAATTTTAACTACCGACCCATCGTGGATGCTTACTTTAGAAAGACTAAAGACCACGAACCAAGCAAAAGTGATGCATTGTTTGCCTGTACGCAGAAATGTAGAACTTTCAGACGAAATTTTGGACAGCGAACATGCTTTAGTTCAACAACAAGCCGGGAATAGACTTTGGGCTGCACAAGCTGTAATCAAAAGCATATTGGAAACCATCTAAAAAAAACAAAAACGGGTTTCAAAATTTGAAACCCGTTTTTATTTTTACTTATTCTCCTTTTCCCGCTCTTTTTTAAATTTTGTATATGTCTCCATAAAATCAGCAAGTTGTTCAACTCCTAAACGTTTGGCAACTATTTTTTTGTTTTCATCTAAAATATACATTGTTGGAGTACTATATATATCATACATTTTATGGAAACCAGAACCACCTTTTCCATCATAAACATTTATCCAATTGAGTTTATGTGTTTTAATAAAATTTTTCCAAGCTGGCACATCTTGTTGTGTATTAATGGCATAAACTTCCATGCTATATTTTGTTTTTACACTATCATATAAACGAGCCAATTTTGGCGTTTCTTTTTGACAATGTCCGCAATTTGGATCCCAAAAGAATAAAACTGTAAATTTTGCACGAATCGATGTAAACGATTTTTCCTTTGCTGCTGTATCTTGCAAAACCAAAATTGGTGCATAATTATTGAGCAATAAATAACGAAGTGTATTGTATCTGTCTCTGATTTTTGCTTCAGTATCTTCGTTTACCCAATAGGCTTTGCCAGTAAGATAATATTTTTCTGCCATGTGTACAAAAACAGCATCCATTCCCATAATCTGAGAAGTTTCGTATTGATTTGTTACATACCAAATAAAATATTTATAAATTTCACTTTTTTCATTTTTAACTTTTGAAATCAAATAATCTGCTTCTTTATTAATAGAATCTGGACTTTGAAGCACCATTTGTTTGATATATTTTTCAAGTTTTCCATGAAATACAGGTGTACGAATCAACCCATCTTCGTTCAAATCTATATTATCCCAATAATGTGCTTTGTAATAACGGTACGGAAATGTAGAATCTGGACGACCATTTGCGAGTTTTGGTGTTTCTGGTATTTCAGGATCCATCATAGATTTGAAAATACGAGCCACTAATTTATCAGGATTTTGTTTTACAAAATTTTTGCGATATTCAAATACATCTTTGTCTACTGCAATCAATTCATCACGCAGTTTTTTTGCTTTTAAAGTGTCATTTTTTAAGGCATCTTCGTATTGTTTTTTGAGTTCTTCACCTCTTTTTCCTTTTACTACCACATATTTTAAATAGCCATAAAATGCTTCGTTTTCGGTCGAACCTGTAACTTTCATATTTTGTGTGTAATCTTTTGTGTCTGTTTCCATTGCAAAATTTTGCTCTTTCACAATCACTTCAAAATACTGTTTTCCAGGCATCACAACCAAATAAATTCCATTTGGTAAAGTTTCTTTTCCAGAAAAAACAAAACTTCCTTTAGAATCTACATAAGCTGTATCTTTCAAATATTGTTTATCGCCATAATAATTGGCTAAAAAAATGGTATCTCCTGTTTTGAGTCCATTTATTTTAAATTTTAAATTATATGCATCAGCCAATTTTTGCGGAGCTGGTGTGCTTTTTTTTGTTTGTGAATAAGCGAAAATCGAAAGCGTGGTAAAGAGTGCAACTAGGTATTTCATTTTTAATAAATTAGAATTTTATTTTTTAAACGTTATAAGTTAGTTTTTAGTGCAATTAAATGTAAATTTTTTATTCAAAATACATTTTTAAGACTACAAAAGTAAAACAAAATTTGATTATTAAAAAAGAGCTTATTTTGTTTCAACAGGTTTTTCTTCTTTTGGTTTTCTGAAATCAAAATTAAACACTGCATTTAACCGAATTGTATGCGAATGACGACTATCTATTCCATTTGGTTGTTGCAAAAACTGGTACTGATAACCCGTGTTCATCGAAAATTCTTTTGTAAATTGATAGCCAATTCCTAACAAAATTCGGTTTTGGTCAAAATAATTATACATTATATTTTTTCCAAAATTGATAAAAATCTCATCTTGAGCAATCAAAAATGGTATTTTAGGTTTTATTTCTTTTCCAATTAATGGATATTGTAAATTAATCTGATAGCCAAAACGATAATTAAAATCCAATTTTTCTGTAGTAGCATTGTTTCTAAAACGCTGCTCAAATCGATAGCGGTGTTGAATTTGCAATTTTCCAATACTTTGACTAATTATTAATCGCTGATATGGTCGATATTCGATTTGATTTTCTGTTTCAAACAAAGCAAAACCAACTATAAATGAGTGTTTTTGCCAATAATATGCCACTCCTGCACGAGCCAAACCTTGAAAATAAGTATTTAGAAAATCATCTTTTCTTCTATAACCAAAATCGCTCACGATTCCCCATTTATCGCTCAATCTAAAGTTTGAATACACCTGAAACCAAGTTTCTGATCTAGTTTCTGTTTTTTGAGCAAACAGATTTGATTGCAAAAGCAAAATGCCAATAACTATAATTTTTATTTTATTTTTCATACCACAAAACTATATAATATTTTTAATAAAACAAAAATACAAAAATAATATTTTGAATTATATAAAAAAATGAATATAATTCAAAATATTATTCTGATAATAAAAATCAGATATGCGATATAGAATAAATTGTAGCTTTTAGATTCCCTCTTTTTACAATCATTTGATTTTGAGATAAATAACTCAAATCTTTTTTTAAACTGGCGGGATTCACATTTTTAAAGCTTTTGTTTATATCTGCAAATTTCATTGCTTTATTTTTTGTAATAAGTTGAATTATTTTTTTATGTCTTTCTGTCACATAAACAACTTTGTGTTTAATAGCCTCTAATTTTACTTGAAGTTTATCTGTCAGACTTTTTAAACTTGACATAAAAAACATCATCCATTCTTCCATATTTTCATCTTTTGTATTTCTATTTTTTTGCCCCGACATCAATGCTGCATAATATATTTCTTTATGAAGTTCAATGTGGTTTTCAAACGAAATATAATTAATAAACCTATATTTTGATTTTAGCAAAAGCAAAGTTGTTAAAAGACGAGAAAGCCTTCCGTTTCCATCTTGAAATGGATGAATAGACAAAAATTCGTAAACAAATACTCCTGTAATCAGCAATGGGTGCAGATTTTTGGTTTCAAACTCAATTGTTGTCCATTCAATTAAATCAAACATTTCGTTTGGTGTCAAATGAGGTGGAGTAGTTTTAAAAACGATTTTTTGTCTTCCATCTGGATAATTTGCAACCACGCTATTACTCAAAGATTTGTATCCTCCTTTGTGTTTTTGGTCTTTATCGCTATGTTTCAACAATATTCCATGAAGTTGTTTAATTGTATTTTCTGAAAAACTAATTGTTTCATGATTTTCAAGAATAATATCTAAGGCATCGTAATATCCCATAACTTCTTGTTCGTCTCTGGTTTCGAGCGAGGTTATAGTCATATTATCAATCAATGTTTTAATTTCGGCATCTGTCATAACTGCACCCTCTATGCGTGTTGAAGAACCGATACTTTGCACCGTTGCAATGCTTCTTAACTGAATCAAATCTTCTTTTTCTATTTTTTCAGCTTCTTCAATCGAAATTTCAAATCCATCAATATAGTCAATGATTCTGTTAATCTCTTGATTTACAGAGTCATTAAATCTGATTTTATCTTTAACATCCATTTTATAATATATTAATTTACAAATCTATAAATTATCTATAAATTATCTATAAATTATCTATAAATTATCTATAAATTATCTATAAATTAATTAAATTTCTTATTGTTTTTAAATTTATATACAAACAACAAGAATTAGACTTTTAGAAATATATTTTTTGAAAAATCAAACTTTTATCTTTATCATTGCGTACACATTTATAAAAATAAATATTTAACCCAACACAATATTGATATAAGCTCTACGTTAAACCCTTATAACGTACATGATGGACATAAAAAAGTTAAGCGATGCCGAATTGGTATCTCTTTACAAATCCAACAACGAAAGAGCATTTAAAGTGTTGTTAAATCGCTACAAATCTAAAGTTTTTTCTACGGCATACTTTATTGTGAAAGATAGAGAAGTTGCTAATGATTTAACTCAAGATGTGTTTTTCAAAGCGATAGATACCATTAAAAAAGGAAAATACAACGAAGATGGAAAGTTTCAAAACTGGATTATGCGTGTAACACATAATTTAGCTATTGATCATTACAGAAAAAATACAAAAGTAAATTTTGTTCGTGAAAACGATGAGTTTTCTGTATTTGAAACACTACCGTTTTCTGTTGCTCCTCGTGAAGATGGGATGACACAAAAAGAAATTAAACTATTATTAAAAGAACATATCCATAATTTGCCTTTTGAACAACGTCAGGTGTTGTTGATGCGTCATTTTGTTGGTATGAGTTTTAAAGAAATTGCAGATTTTACCGGAGTTAGTATCAATACGGCATTGGGTCGAATGAGATATGCACTCTTAACACTTAAAAAACAATTAAATCCACATTTTGCCTATGAACAACATTACTACCCATGACACTTTAATTAAAAATTTGTATAATGAGTGCTCAAATGCCGAAAAAAACGAGCTTAAACTTCAATTATTGCTCAATACAGACTTATATAATGAACATATTGAGTTAAAAATGCTCAAAAAAAGTTTAAATTCGGTACGCATGAATCCGAGTGTAGGCACACAAAAAAATATTTTGGCTTATGCACGTTTTTAAAAACAAATTCCAAATCCAAACAGCATTACAAAACCCAAAGTTAGTAATGCTGTTTTTTTTAATAAATGGTCTATTTTTTCGCCTTTTTGAGATTGCAAAATGTATTTCAAATCCAACACAAAAGGAATAATTAATACTAAAAAATACATGGTTTTCCCAAATCCAACTATAGAAATATGAGCAATAATGGAAGCAATAAATGCGCTGAAAATCAACAATGTATGATAATATTTAGAAGCAGAATATCCAATCCGAACAGGTATCGTTTTTTTATTTGCTAAAATATCAGAATCAATATCACGCATATTATTTAGATTCAACACGGCTACTGAAAAACAACCAATAGATATTGCTGGAAAAACAGACATAAAATCGAATGATTTTGTGAATAAAAAAGTAGTTCCACAAACGCCAACAATGCCGAAAAATAAAAAGACACTAAAATCTCCTAATCCAGCATAGCCATAAGGATTGCTCCCTGCTGTATAAAAATAGGCTGCTAAAATGGCTAAAACACCAAAGAATAAAAATAAAAAAAACAAAAAGGAAAATCCACCAAAACTTACAAATAGTAAACTTATTCCAAAAACAAGAGATAAGGCTATGAAAAAATAAATAGCTAATTTGATTTCTGAAATTGTTATGGAGCCACTCTGTACAGCACGTATTGGTCCTACCCTATTTTCGTTGTCTGCGCCATTTTGCGAATCGCCATAATCGTTTGCAAGATTAGATAAAATCTGTAGACAAATCGTTGTTAATAAAGCTAATACAAAGATAGAAATTGCGAATTGTCCTTTTTGAAAAGCCAAAAACCCACCCATAAAAATACTAGCTGAAGCCAAAGGCAATGTACGTAATCTAAATGCTGAAACTAAAGCTGAAATATTCAAAATAAATAATTTTGCTCAAAAATCATAAAAAAAATGCTAATTCGTAAATCAAATTTTTTATATCTAACAGAATTTGTAGAATTACGAAAAAAATAGAACTAAAAATGAAAATAGTTTTTTTGGACGAAGGTACATTATATGGAGTTGAAAACATTTCTAAACTCAAAAAACTGGGAGAATATGTTAGTTATCATGCTACACAACCCAACGAAACACTTTCTAGAGTTATAGATGCAGAAATAGTTATCACAAACAAAGTAGTTTTAGATGCAGCTATTTTGTCTCAATGCAAAAACCTGAAATTAATTTGTGTGGCAGCAACTGGAACAAACAATATCGACATCCATTTTGCAAAAGAAAATCATATTGAGGTTAAAAATGTTTCTGGATATTCCACACACAGCGTTGCTCAAATTACTTTCACTTTGATTTTTCAATTACTCACCAATCCGTCTGAATATGATCAATTTGTGAAAAATGGTAACTATGCAAAACACGATTTTTTTACGCACATAATTACTCCTTTTGGGCAACTTGAAGGCAAAAAAATAGGTATTTTAGGCTTGGGAAGCATTGGAAAACAAGTTGCAAACATTGCAGAAGCATTTGGTATGCAAGTGCAATACACTTCTCTTTCGGGAAACGAACGTGAAGAAAAATACCCAAAAACAGATTTAGACAATTTATTAAAAACATCAGATATTGTATCTATACACACGCCATTAACAGAAAAAACCAAAAATATAATTACCTATCAAAAATTAAAATTATTGCAAAAACATGCCATTTTAATAAATGTGGCTCGTGGTGGAATTGTAAACGAATTTGATTTAGCCCAAGCATTGAACGAAGATGTTTTTGCTGGTGCAGGAATTGATGTGTTTGAAAAAGAACCCATAGACCCCAAAAATCCATTGCTTGATATAAAAAATAAACAAAAAATAGTTTTGTTTCCACACATAGCTTGGGCAAGTGTAGAAGCTCGAACCATGTTGGTAGAAAAATTAGTTACAAACATTATCAATTTTTTAGCAAACAAAAATTAGGATATTTTAACATAAAGTACAATATTTGCAACCCTAAAAAATATTGATCCCATAGCTCAGCTGGATAGAGCAACGGTTTTCTAAACCGTAGGTCTATGGTTCGAATCCATATGGGATCACAAAAAAAGCCATTAAAACTATGTTTTAGTGGCTTTTTTTGTGATTTATAATTGAAACAAAATATTTGGATTACAGAAAATACATAAATGGACTTTTAAAATAAATTATTTAAGTCCTCTGATTGCTAAATAGGCTTTTGTTTTGGGTGAGATAATGTCTTTAATATAAAATCTTTCTTTGCTTAAATTAAATGTGATGTAATAACTCATATCGCTGTTTGGGTTTTTAAATCGTGCGTAATATTTGCCATACTTTGGTGTTTTGCACAATTTTAAAGGCTGGTTTGGTATAGTTTCTATAAAATCATAAATACGCTGAACATATTTTTCCGCTGAATCTCTATATCCAAAAAAATGCTTGTAATATAAAATATCAACCAAATCATCTAATTTAATTCTTAAACTTGAGTTAATTATTACTTGTCCCATTTTAAAGAATTTATATGTTCAAGAGATAATTGTCTAGCTTGTTCAACTGTCAAATTTGTAGGATTATTCCAATCTTTTTCAAATTCTTCATCCTCAATTTGTTGCTGAGTTTTTGTTAAATATCCAATTTCTATTAAAGCTTCTTTTACTTTAGGGTGCTTTTTTAAATCAACTGTTATTTTTGTAACTATACCTTTTGCATTGGTTTGGGTGCTAATACCTGCGATACGTGCCATAATGTTGTTTTTTATTTACCAACAAATTTACAAAAAAATAAATACAAAAATACTATTTCACTAACGTGTGCTTTTTCAAAATGGCGGATATTTTTGCATTTTAAAACCGCCACTTCGCAAAGCAGTTCGTAGGTTTATAAACGAAATATTAAAGCACAAATTTCAATTAAACAGTTTGATCTTCTTCAGATATTGAACATTCAAGATATATTTGTTCAATGATTTTACAAACATATTATTGAAACAAACGAATGTCAGTCACAAACATTCCAGCTGCTTTTGCAGCTTCAATACCTGGATTTCCATCTTCAAAAACATGACAAAATTCGGGAGCAATACCCATTCTTTCGGCACAAAGTAAAAAAGTATCTGGCGAAGGTTTATGGTTTTTTACATCTTTTGCAGTAACTATAATTGAAAAAAGATGTGAGGCATCAATTGCTTTTAAAGTCTTATCAACAATTTCTGGAATGCCACCAGTGCCTATGCTCATTGGTATTTTTTGATGGTAAGACAATGCTAATTCAAACACATTTTGAATTGGCTTTATGGTATCAATATGTTTTAAAAATGCGTGTTCTTTTTCTTCGTCCACAAGTACTGGATCCATTGATGAGCCAAACATTTCATTTAACATTCCGATAATTTTATAAGTTGGAATACCAGCCCATTTATAAAACAAATCTTCTGGAAACTCAACTCCATATTTCAAACCAGTTTCACGCCAAGCTAAATAATGTGCAGGCATGGTATCTGCCAGTGTGCCATCTAAATCAAAAATAATGGCTTTTGCTTTTGGATTAATAACTAATTTTTTCACAGAAAATTATTTTGTAAGTGGTAATAACCAATTAGATGTTAGGTTATAATATCCAATTTCATCTGTTTTTTGCAATGCAAATGTATTGTTTCCAACAAAATCAACTTTATCATATAGTGGTTCAATAATGATTTTTCCATCTAAATCAAAAACACCTTTTTTTGTATAAACACCAACTATTGCTTGCCCATTTTTGAACTCACTCATGTAATCGTATTTTGGATTAACACTAAAATAACCTTGTGTGTTTGCTAAGCCATATTTACCTAATTTGAATCTACAAACTTCGTTTTCAGGCGAATAAAGCGTTTCAAATTGCGTTTCACCAAACACTAATTCGCCATTTGTGTTTACAAGTTGAAATTTGCGACTTGGAGTTTGCACAACAGAAAAACCATTAACAAAAGGTTTTGGGTTAATAAATTGATCAAAAGTAATATTTCTACCATTTCTATCAATAATACGCCAAAGTTTTGCTGCTCCTTCTGCAAAAGTAAAACTATTGCTAAAGTCCATTACATTATTATAAACAAAATCTACAGCCAAAAATCCATTTGGGGCAATAAAACCAGTTTTATTTTCGAATTTAACTCTTGCTAATTCGTCTTGAAAATCTGCTGCGGCTTGATATTTTTTATTGATTATAATTTTACCTGTTGAGTCAATATAATTATAATAATCGTCTAATTTAACTTTTGCTTTACCAGCAATTAAATTTCCCATTTCAGTAAAATTTTTCTTCGTTATTACTTTTTTTGCTCCCAAACTAAATAATTTATAAATACCATTTTGTTTTACTTTAAAATAATTTGGGCTTGCTGTTGGTGTAATTTCATCATAAACTGGCTCAATAATAGCATTACCAAGCTGATCAATCAAACCATAACGATTATCCTGCGAAAGCACAATGGCATACCCATTAGAAAACTCATTGCATCGATTAAATGGGAAAGAAATCAATATTTTTTCTTCTTGACTGATATAATTATTTTTACCATCTTTAAAAACTGGGGCAAGATAATCTTTAAAATTTCCTGCGGTAATATACGTTGGTAAAATACGCTGTGTACCTGTTTTGTCTATATATCCCCAACGATTTTTTATCATTACGGCAGCAAATCCTTCCGAAAAATCTAAGGCATTATCAAATTGCGGAGCAATAATTATTTTATCATTTTCGTCAATATAGCCATATTTTCCATTTTGCATCACACGAGCTAATCCATCAGAAAACTGAAAAATTTTATCATAAGAAATTGATGTTATATTTTTTCCATCTTGATTCATGAGTCCAAACTTTTCTTTTTTTGTTTCATAGCTTAGGTATGTATTTTCGGCTCCTTTCAAATACTCTAAACGCAAATGTTCAGGTTTTAAGATTACATTTCCAGAACTATTAATCAATCCAAACAATCCTTTTTGTTGAACAATCGAACGGTCGTTTTCAAAATCTGTTGCAGATTCGAATTGTGGATCAATTAATAATTTTCCATCTGCCGCAAGAAATCCCCATTTTCCGTTTTCTACTTTTGGTTGAGCCCAGTTTCCATCATAATTAATATAACATCCTGTGCAAAAACGAATGGTATTGTTTTTGATTTCTGCAAGATAATCTAAACGATATTTTACTGTTTTTTTCTCTTTGATAGTTGTGATTTCTGTAATTAATTTGCCGTTTTTTTGCAACAATGCTTGTTGCCCTCCTTCTAAAATCACACGTGCAATGTCGTTTTTTCTAAAGTCTTCAATAAATACATACCAAAATTGTGGCTGAGAAATGATTTGTCCAGTTGCTTTATTTGCTAACCCAATTTTATTATTTGTCAAAGCAACTAACTTATTAGAATTAATAAATCCAAAAATTTTAGGATTCATTCGATAATCAACTTTTTGGTATGTAAACGATGTATTTGCATCATAATCTTCAATTTCATCATAACGACTTGCAATAAAAACAGTGTCATGACCAAGCAGTCCCCATTTTTTTCCTGCACCTTTTGCCCAAACATGATTATGCAAAACATCTGGACTTAAAATTGCTTTTTTAGTTGTAGTTTTTTTAGTAGTTTTTGCTGTTGCAACAACACCAGCATCTACTTTAAAATTTTCAATTTTCCCTTCATTATTTAAGCATTTTGCCATATTTCCAACAATATTTATATCTTTATATATTGGCTGTACCAAAACTTTGCCTTTGTTAGAAATCACTCCTTTGCCCGCTTCTGACTCAAAAATGGCTAAGTTTTTTTTGAAAGGAAAAAGTTTAGCATGAATAGTAGGAATTACAACTGCACCAGTTTTGTCGTTTAGTCCCCATCTGCCAGCTTGCTCGACTAAAAACAAATTTTCATTAAGATGAATATTACTAAATGTTTGTCCTAAAATCGTATTTCCAGTTTTTGTAATCACACCATGTTTGTGCGATTTATTGAGCATTATAAAATCGTTATCTAACAATGTAAAAGACTCTTGCTCTTCGGTTTGTAAGATTTTATTTTGTAAAATATTATACATCAACCAACCTCCTTTTTTAGTTTTAAATGCAATCAAATCGGATGAATAAAATTTATATGCCATATATTCTGGGTTTAATAAAATCGTGCCATTCGATTTTGCAACACCCCAAAAATCTTTTGATTTACATAAAATAATATTTGAAAAAACTTCAATTCCAGCATATTCTGGTTTGATTACAACATTTAGAAGCGAATCTAACATTCCAAACAAATCACCTTGTTGAAAAATAATTCCTTGTTTAGTATTTGTAACTGATTTATATTTTGGGTCAGTAATTCTATCATTTATCGCAGAATATAATCCAAGTAAATTTCCAGCCTTAAAACTAAATAGCTGAGCATCAATTTGTGAAATGTTTTTGTATTTGGGATCAATTTTAGTTTTTCCTTGCACATCAACCATCCCCCATGCAGTATCTTTTCTAAAAGCTGCAAAACGATGCGAAAGAATCTTTATTTCTTTTTCCTCAATAGGAATAATTATTTTTCCCTCTGAATTTATGACACCATATTTAGCCGAATTTCTAACAATGGCTAAATTTTTATCAAACTCTAAAGCTTCGTCATATTGCGGTTCAATTATGACTTTTCCCGAATTATCAATATAACCCCATTTAGAGTTTTGTTTAAATGGCAGTAAGCCAGTTTGAGCACTCAAAGCAACTGCTAATGTACATCCAAAAAGTGTAAAATATTTTATCATTAGGTTAGGTTTTCTTTTTCGGTTACCAAGTTATAATAAAGTAAGCAATAAAGAAAAAAGTATTAAAAAAATATGATAATTTAAACTTTAGCTATATCAAAATCAGCACCATCAAACACACCATAATTTTGGTTTCCACTAAACCATTCGCCAAGATTTACATAACGACTATTTATTCCAACTGGTAAATCTAACACCAAATGACGATGTCCAAAAACATAAAAATCAAAATGAGATTGGGTTTCAATTTGTTTGGCAAAAGTCCAAAGCCATTCTTTATCTCCCAAAAAAGTTTCTTGGATTTTATTATTTGAAATCCTGCTATTTTTAGACCAATTTTCGGCAATCCAAAAACAAAAGTTTGTTGGAAAAACGGAAAAAACAAATTGGAAAAAACGATTTTCAAATATTCGTTTCAAGCCTTTATATGTGTAATCTCCAGGTCCAAGCCCATCGCCATGTGTGATATAAAACTTTTTAAACGAGCAAGTTAGCTCAACTGGCTTACGAAATACTTTAATTCCAAGCTCAGACTCAAAATACCCAAACATCCACATATCATGATTGCCAGGAAAAACATAAACTTCAATTCCTGAATCGGTAAATTCGGCAAGCTTTGCCTGAAAACGCACAAATCCTTTGGGAATGGTATAAGCATATTCGAACCAAAAATCAAACAAATCGCCAACTAAAAACAAAGCTTGACAATCGTGTTTTATCGAATCTAACCATTTAATAATTTGTTTTTCTCGCTCTATAGTAGGCAATCCCTTAGGAGCACCCAAATGAAAATCAGAGGCAAAATAAAGTTTTTTGCCTAACTTCAAATCAATAGTTATGTAATGTTTTGGGAGCATAAACTTTGATTATAGTTTTGTGATTAAGCCTGTAATATAAAGCAATTTGATATAGCTTTTTCGATATTCAAATTCGTTTCCAAAATAAAGTTTTTCGGTATCAAACCATGCTTTTTCAGCTTCCCACAAATCGACTTCAGAATCTTTTCCACTAACAAATTGATTTCTAACTTTTGTTACTAATTTATCGGCATCTGCAAGCATGCGAGCAACACGAATGCGATTGTTTTTTTGAACTTTATAGGTTTCTGCTGCGATTCTAATTTCTGATTTAATTTTATTAATAACATCATTTTCAATAACTTCTGAAGCAGCCAATTGCAGTTTTGATTTTTGCTTTTCGGCTTTGTTTACATCAAAAAAGGGTAAAGGTTGGGTATAAAACAATCCAAAATAAGGAATAGTGTTTTGTGGGTTTGCAATCAAACCAACTTCGGGAGTTGGATATGCTAATGAGTTTTGCAAATCAATATTAGAACGAGCCAATTTTGTTGCGTATTTAGATATCAACATATCTGGTCTGTTTTTTAATGCAATGGAAAAAAGCGAATCCTCGTTTGTGATAAGTGTATCAGCAAAAAATCCGTCATTAAAATCAATCGAAATACTATCATTCGAACCTGTCAAATACCGAAGCTCTTCCAACTGATTTTCATGCGTTTGGTTGGCTTTGGCATAATACAAATCATATTGATCATCCAAAATTTTGAAACGCAGCGATTCCATCGAACCTTCTGCAAAACTTTTACGTCTTAACAAATCTTTTAGCGACTCAACGGCTTCGTCCGCCAAATTTTTATCAACTTGAGCATTCCATACTTCCAGCCAACTTGAGGCAACCTCCAAAATCAAATCTCTTACATATTCTTGATTTTCGGATTCACGATTATTAAAAGATTGCTTTGCTACTTCAATTTTAGATTTTCGCTGCCCAGCTATTTGTAATCGCTTAGTAACTTGAAGCCAATCTTGCCTGTTGTATGGACTCAAAACTGGTGTTTTATCTGGAAAATCTTTTGTTCTACCCAACATTAAAATTTGGGCATTAAAAACTGGATTGGGTCTGATTTTAGACTTATCTATTTCTTTTTCAATAATTTTTAATCCAAATTCTCTGTTTTTAAGTTGTAGATTTCGCTCTATCGCTAAATAAATAGATTTTTTAATTTGTTGGCGTGGTTGAGCAAACACATTTTGAATTATAAAAAAAAATAAAAAAAATAGATTTGTGAAACGCATCAAAAACTCAAAAACAAATTAAACCATTTGTTTGCTATAAAAAAAACATAACCCACAACTTAAAATAATTTGTTGCGATTTTTAATTGGATTTTAACTTATTTACTTAATAATTCAACAAATACTAAAGCGTTTTTCAAAAACTTCTTTTCGATGAAAATTTAGATATTTTTTGCGATTCTGCCTTTCTGCCTTTGTTGGAGTTCTTCTCCAACAAGTTACTAAAGATTTATTTTCTTATTTGATTAGTTCTTAATTTCTATGTTTGTTGGTCAAGAAGACCAACAAAGGCGAAAATACTTCAAAAGATTCAGAAAATAATCACTTTATGAGTCTTTCATATTCTTGATGATTTCCAATCCAAAACCAAACTATATTTTCTTCAATTTCAATTCCTAATGCCCTGTATTCTAAACCTACTCTAACAGATCTATAATTCTTTACTTTTTTATAGTGAAGCGAAGGATGGGATGAATTAACTTTCAGGATTTCAAAATTTTTGTCTGCTATTTTTTGAATTTCAGGAGGTAAAGTATTGTATGCATCCCAAAACGAAGAAGAAGCAAAATGTTTCACAGTGCTTTCGCTTTATTTTGTTTTAACTCTTCCAATGCCATAGCTGCTAAATTGTCAAATTTATTATTTTTGATGTCTAATTCTAATTTTTTATCCCATTGTAGATAATCAAAATCATAAAACCAATTTCTGAACAACAAATAATCTTCTTTAGATAATTGAGCAACCGTTTGCTCAGCTTTTAATAACGTTTTCATTTGCTAAAAAACATTTAATATACCAAAAATAGGAAATTTTATTAATAATGGTAATTAAAATTATAGTTTTGATGCAAAATAGAATAACAAAGGGATATGTCAGAATTTATTTACTATAAAATGGTAAATTTTTCATCCAGTAGATTTCTTGTTGATTAATAGAAAGTGTTAAATCATGCAAAGACTTTTTTATTCTGCCCTTGTTGGAGTTCTTCTCCAACAAGCTACTAAAGATATATTTTCTCTTTTGATAAGTTATTGAATACAATGTTTGTTGGTCAAGAAGACATAAAAATGTGAAAAAAAATGTATATTAAATTTCAAAAAACTACTATTTATATATTTCTTTTCTATGACCAACTGAAACTATTCTTATTAAAAGTTGGTTGCCGTGTACATCATAAATAATTCTATAAACACCAACTCTTATTCTGTATGTAAACTCTGTTCCTTTTAGTTTTATTGAACCCACGGGAAATGGATTATATTGAAGTAAATCTATCGTTTCGACAATTTTTATTTGATATTGTTTTGGTAGCTTTAGAAGATTTTTTGATGCGCTTCTGTCAATCTCAATAGAATAAATCATTATTTCAATTTCAATTTCAATTTCAATGATTTTGTTTTGAATTCATCCCAACCAATAAAATCGTTTTTTTTGCGTACTGATTCTACTTCAATCATGTCCAAAAAATCTTCTAAATGACTACCCCATTTTTCTATGTTAATAGTGATTGATTTTAACTTTCCCGAATCTGACCTATGTTCTTTTATGCCTGCTATTCTTGCCATTACAATAGTATTTGTTTGTAACAAATATACTAAAAATAAAAAAATCTAAATATAAAAAGTAAACTTTGACATTTTAAAATTATAGTTTTGGAAGTTTTTGTTTGGAAAGTGAAACTATTTTCTGCCCTTATTTAAGTTCTTCTCCAACAAGCTACTAAAGATATATTTTCTCTTTTGATAAGTTCTTAATTACAATGTTTGTTGGTCAAGAAGACCAACAAAGGCGAAAAATAGTTCCTACCCTTAATTTTGGTAGAGAACTTAAAAGATTGGCTAAAAAGCATCGTTCAATTAAAGCAGATATTGACAAACTTGGCAAACAGTTAGAAGTAAACCCAACTATGGGTGATGCAGAAATAGAACAAATATGTGGGCTTTTTCTGTTTATAATGTAGTCGGAGACTACAATTTATTTACTAATCCGTAGTGCCGCTTTGCGAACACGGATATTGGATTAACAATTACCGATTCAATCTTCGCTTAACGGGGGTTAAAAACCATTAATATATTTTGTTAATAAATCTTTTTTAAAATCTATTGAAAAAGATTCAATCAATTCATTTAAGTGAGATTCAGGTGAATATTTATCTAAAAATTCTTTTTTCAAAATTGTTTTAATTTTAATAATTTTGATTTCATCTTTTGCTCTTCGACTTCTATCATAATCATCTGCCATAGAATAACAAGAATAAAACCCACTATCCCCATAAGTTTTTTCTGCAAAAGAAGGATTGATTTTTTTTAGGTAAGGATCTTCACTTTGAGGGTAACTCGAAATAATCATAGCAAAAAAACTATCATCTTCGCCAAACTTCTTAGTCATTTGAGTAATAATTTTAGCATTAATAAGCCTAGAATAAGTTTCTGAATCAAAATTCAAAACAATATTATTTGCTTTAATAGATATTTCGTGAATATTTGAAAGTAGTTTATCAGAAATCAATCGTTCAAAAGCGTCAGGGAATTTATTTATTAGATATTTGTTTTCGTTAGGGTCAAATTTACCAAAGTATGAAATTACATTATCATTAGTTAAATGAATAAAGTCATCCAACATGATTTTTTCTGATGATAAGTTAAGACTTGGTATTATGTTAATCAATATAATGTCATCTTTTTTAAAATTTATAAATGTTGAGTTAAAAAGATATTCTTTTTCATTAATTTTTATAGATCCAAATTTTTTATTCGTGAAAAAAAAAGTTATAGTGCCAATTTTTTTGTTAGTCATAAAATATTATTAATCAAATAAATTCAACACAATTGTTGTGAAACTTATAATATACTAAATATTTAAAAGCGTACTTATATGTACAAGAACTAAACCGTAATTTGAATTTCTTTTAGTCTTAAAACATTAGTTTTAAATAATGGACCACCATTTATGGATATTTTTTTGTTAAATATGGCTACAACTTCTACATCTTCTTGAAAAAATAACTTACTAATTTCTTCAGAAGAATAAGTCCGGAAATATTCTTTCATGAAAAGTTCATTTGACTCTGAATTTGTTGGGATAATTGCTATTTCATCTATTCTTGCTCCATTTTCATATTTTCCTAAAAGATGTAAGTTTTTGTCTTTTAAATTCAATGCTTTTTGATATTCCATTTATTAGTGTAATTAAGTTTTAGTTTTTAAAATTCAACTATTCAATATCCATTATCTCAAACCACTATATCATATAATTCCTAACAATGGCTTATACCACCAGTCTGTGTTTTGTGTATCTCAAGCAAAAGAATTAGTAAATGGATTAAATATCTAATTTTGATTTGTTCAATTCTTGATTTGTTTTGATATTGTTTTGATTTTTCAAAATATCAGCGAGTTCGTTTTTATCTAAATAATACTTGATATTCTTCTTTTCGATGTCAATTTCACAAAAGTATTTATGAGAATCATTAGATTTTATTTCCCATTTAGTTAATTTCTCATTTTGAAAAACTGGGACTCCGTACTTTTCTTTATATATTTTCACGATAGGGTCTAATTCACTTTTGTTTATGTTTGGATGTATGTAACCAACTACATTTATACCACAAAGAACAGACTCCCATCCTTCTTTGTAGATTTCAATTTTTATTTCAATCAATTTAAAAGTATCTGATATAGTTTCAAAATATTCATGAAAATACCCATCAATATCACCATAAAAATTATAGCTGTAGCCATATTCAACGCCATTTCCTGAATAGTCAAAATCGCAATTCCTTGTGGTTATCTCAATAGATCCGTCTGAACGATGATAATAAGCTGCAATTTTATTTGATTCTAAAAGTGTGTTTATATGTTTGTCATAATCTTCTTTCGACATTAATAGCCAAAAATCTAAAAATATTCTTTCATTATTTGAGTTAGAATTTGTAACATATACAGAATTTTCGGTATGTGTATTGTTTTTATTACATGAAATGAAACATACCACAAGTAATAATGTAATATTAAAATTCACTTTCATTAGTTTTAATTTAATTTCAATTCTATTAATCAAACATTTTGCGATTTCTGCCCATCTTGGAGTTATTCTCCAACAAGCAACTAAACATACATTTTCTTTTTTGATAAGTTCTTAATTACAATGTTTGTTGGTCAAGAAGACCAACAAAGGCGAAATATTTCTGTAATCCTGATTTTATGTTTAGGCTTCCAACTCCGTAGTTTTGATAGCAAAATAGGCTAAACCAATGATTCCGCCAATTATTAAAACTCCTACTACGATTAAAGGTAACATTTTAGTTTAATTTTAAAATATTTTTACTAATAATTTGATTGAATATTACCAAAATACTCAATACTACAAACCATAATAATATTACAACTATCAATAAAACAGACTCATATAGAGATATTTGCCATTGATTTCTTGATATAACTATACCAATCGCACCCGTATCCAATACTAACAATGTGCAAAACAATTTAAACCATTCGTTCAATTGTTTTATTTTTTCTTTTACTTGGTCGTTAGTCACTATACAAATTTAATGAATTAAATTTATTTATCAATAATGTATTTCAAATTCCAATCCCGAAATTTTAAACCATAATCCCAAAAAAGGCTCACATCCATGCAAACCTTTTTTAAATTTAAGATTAAAACACATTTTTTTACGACCCACAAGCCTCGCATCCTTCTGGATTATCGAGCGAACAAGCTAAATCGGCAAGTTTTTGCTCTGTGCTTGTTACTGGAATTAAAGCTGGCTCGGCTTGTTTTTCTACTGTGAACTTTACAGCATCGGCAGCAGCAGTTGTTCTCAAGTAGTACATACCTGTTTTTAAGCCTTTTTTCCAAGCATAAAAGTGCATTGAAGTCATTTTTCCGAAATTTGGCTCGGTCATATAAATATTCAAACTTTGGCTTTGGCAAATAAACGCACCCCTATCCGCACTCATATCTATGATAGTTTTTTGTTTAATTTCCCAAACTGTTTTATAAATATCTTTGATGTTTTGAGGAATTTCTTTGATGTTTTGTACCGAACCATTGGCTGTCATCAATTTGTTTTTGATGCTATCGTTCCAAAGGTTTAGTTTTATCAAATCTTTTAGTAAATGTTTGTTTACCACTGCAAATGCACCCGAAAGAACTTCTCGTTTATAAATATTTGAAGTATATGGTTCAAAACTTTCATTATTTCCCAATATTTGAGCTGTAGATGCAGTTGGCATTGGAGCCAAAAGCAACGAATTGCGAACGCCATGTTTTTTAACATCTTTGCGAAGTGTATCCCAATCCCAGCGACCAGAGTTTGGTGTAACTCCCCACATATCGAATTGGAAAATTCCTTTCGATACAGGCGAACCTTTTATGGTTTCGTACGGACCATTTTTGATTGCCAAATCTTTTGAAGCTGTCATAGCAGCAAAATAAATGGTTTCAAAAATATCTTTATTAAGTCCTTGAGCTTCAGGCGATTCAAACGGCATACGCAACATAATAAACGCATCAGCCAAACCTTGAACACCTATTCCAATCGGACGATGACGCATATTTGAATTGCGTGCTTCTTCTACTGGATAATAATTTATATCAATAATCTTATTCAAATTTTTGGTTACATGATACGTTACATCATATAATTTTTGATGATCGAATTTTCCATCAATTACATATTTTGGCAATGCTATCGAAGCCAAATTACACACCGCAACTTCGTCTGGCGATGTATATTCCATAATTTCTGTACACAAGTTTGAAGATTTGATGGTACCCAAATTTTTCTGATTCGATTTTTTATTGGCAGCATCTTTATACAACATATAAGGTGTGCCTGTTTCTATTTGAGATTCCACAATTTCAAACCACAAATCTTGTGCTTTTACTTGTTTGCGGTATCTGCCTTCACGTTCGTATTTTTCGTATAATTTCACAAAATCATCGCCATAAGCTTCGGCTAAACCTGGTGCTTCGTTTGGACAAAACAACGACCAAACATCATTATCTTCCACACGTTTCATAAACAAATCGGGAGTCCAAAGTGCATAAAACAAATCTCTTGCACGCATTTCTTCTTTTCCATGATTCTTTTTGAGTTGTAAAAACTCAAAAATATCGGCATGCCATGGTTCCAAATATACTGCAAATGCACCTTTACGTTTGCCACCACCTTGATCTACATATCTTGCTGTGTCGTTAAACACACGCAACATCGGGATAATACCATTTGAGGTACCATTTGTACCTTTGATATACGAGCCAGTTGCTCTAATATTATGAATACTCAAACCAATTCCACCTGCTGATTGCGAAATTTTTGCACATTGTTTTAATGTATCATAAATGCCTTCTATACTGTCTTTTTGCATCGTAAGCAAAAAGCAAGAAGACAATTGAGCTTTAGGCGTACCTGCATTAAATAATGTTGGTGTGGCATGTGTAAACCATTTTTCTGACATCAAATTGTAAGTTTCTACAACCGACTCTAAATCATCGCCATGCACACCAACAGCCACACGCATTAGCATGTGTTGCGGACGCTCAACTATTTTACCATCTAATTTTAATAAATACGATTTTTCTAAGGTTTTAAAACCAAAATAATCATAATTAAAATCTCTCTCATATATAATACTCGAATCTAATAAAGCAGCATTTTTACGGATTACTTCATACGTTTCTTTTGATAAAAGCGAAGCATTTTCTCCAGTTTTGGGATCTTCGTATGTATAAAGTCTTTTCATCGTATTTGTAAAAGACTTGCTTGTAAGTTTATGCAAATTAGAAACCGCAATGCGAGCCGCTAAAATGGCATAATCTGGATGACGAGTAGTAAGCGAAGCGGCTATTTCAGCAGCCAAGTTATCTAATTCCTGTGTAGAAATTCCATCATATATACCTGTAATTACCTTACGAGAAATTTCAATTGGATCTACAAAATTCATATCCAAACCATAACAAAGTCGTTCGATTCGAGCTGTAATTTTGTCGAATTTAACAGATTCCTTACGACCATCTCGTTTGATAACGAGCATTGTTTTTTGGATATTTAATGTGGTTTGTTGATTTTCTGTTGCAACCATTTTCGTATTATATTATTAGGTATTGGGTATGTTTTTAATCTATGTATTATAAAATCTTTACTAATTTATGAATTCTTTGACAAATATCAAACGTTGTTGAGCTGAAATAATGTTAAAGTTTTCCACAGCACTATACATTTTATTTTTATTCGTTTTGTGGATAATTATTACATCTTATTTTTTAGAAATCAACTTCTACACTAAACTTATGATCTTCTTTTGCTCCCGAAACACCCGCTTTTTGATATTCTGCGACTCTTTTCTCAAAAAAGTTGGTTTTGTTTTCTAACGATAGCAATTCCATAAAATCAAACGGATTTTGTGAATGATAAAATTTTGCATATCCCAACTCTACTAACCAACGATCAGCAACAAATTCTATATATTGACTCATTAATTTTGCATTCATTCCTATCAAATCAACTGGTAATGAATCGGTTACAAATTCTTGTTCAATTTTCACAGCATCTGTAATGATTTGATAAACTCGATCTTGCGAAAGTTTATTTTTGATATGATTTCTATATAATAAACAAGCAAATTCGCAATGCATGCCTTCATCTCGCGAAATTAATTCGTTTGAAAAGCTCAAACCTGGCATCAAACCACGTTTTTTAAGCCAAAATATCGAACAAAAACTTCCTGAAAAGAAAATTCCTTCTACGGCACAAAAAGCAACTAATCTTTCGGTAAAATTTTCTGACTCAATCCATTTCAATGCCCATTCGCCTTTTTTCGATACACATGGCATAGTTTGCAAGGCATTAAACAGTTTTGATTTTTCTGTAGGATTTTTTACATACGTATCTATAAGCAACGAATAGGTTTCGGAATGTATATTTTCCATCATAATCTGAAAACCATAAAAACACTTGGCTTCTGGATATTGAACTTCGTTAAAAAAATTCATTGCCAAATTTTCGTTCACAATGCCATCGCTTGCAGCAAAAAACGCCAATACATGCGACACAAAATGTTTTTCGTTATTATTCAATTTATCCCAATCCGCCAAATCTTGTGATAAATCTATTTCTTCGGCTGTCCAAAAACTGGCTTCGGCTTTTTTGTAAAAATTCCAAATATCGCTATTCTGAATTGGGAATAATACAAAACGGTTTGGGTTCTCTACCAACAGTGCTTCGTTTTTTTTGACAGACATAATATAGTATTTAATTAGGTTAACAAATTTTATATAAACTAAATTCAGTGTTCAATGCAGAAGTTTATATTTTTTTTGTTTTGCATGTAACAAGTTGTACAAATATTAGCAAAAAATAGATGCGAATCAAATGCGATGATTATGTAAAAAAATATAACTAATGTTGAATTAATAAACTGGTTATTTGGATTTTATGCGTAATGCTTAATGTAAAACTTTGAGCAAAAAATAATTTTTTGTGTATTAAAAAAACTTATCTACACCCTCAATTATATTAGAATAATTATACAACTTTTTGAAAAAACAAAAAATCCATCAAAGGTTTCCATTTTGATGGATTTTTGTGATATATTTGGATATAAGCCTAAAAACCAAACATTTTTGTTTCTTTAAAATCTTTTGGAATAGTAAATTCGGCTATATTTAGCTTTTTTCTTTCGATTTTAGTACATTCCATAGTAATGCTAACATCGTCTGATTTTACTTCCATTCGTAATGGCACACCATCTACTTTTGACATTGCTGCTCCAAATTTATCATCTTGCCCAGCTTTTACATCTTTAAATAGTTTAGAATCAATGTCTTTTATTTGTGTTGTAGCATAAATAAACTGCGTTTCAGGTGTTTTTGCTTTTGGGTTTGTAATGATAAATTTTACACAATCATAGCCCAAAATTTTCATTGTCTCGGTTGTTTTAGTAACCAACAATGCAGCTTCATTTGTTTTTTGATTTGATTTTGGTAAAACGGAATATGTTTTTTTGTCTTTTTTAATAGCATACGATTCAGGTTTGCCTTTTAAAGTAAGTATATATCCCATCATGCTTGCTGCCATTCCGCCTTCAAGTGAAACAAGTGTGTTTCCGCCTTTTATCTTGATTATCATCCCTTTAGGCATCATGTTATCCATCGGATTGGCACCAGAAGGGGCATCAGAACTTGGCATTTGTGCCAACATTTTTTCGAGCATTTCTTTGGCTTGTGGATTGTTTGCAACTTCTGGATTTTTGAGTTGTTTCATAAGTTCTTCACGAGCATTGCTCATGTCTGCATTTGCATTTTGTGGCATTGCAGCCTGTTTTGGCATACTAGATTGCATTTTCCAACTAATTACCCCTTCAAAATCTTGTGAAAAAAGTGTGAACGACAAAAATATAGGCAATATTAATAAAAAGACTTTCTTCATGATTTTATATTATTTTTAAGTTTAATTTTGCTCAAATTTATGTACTATTTATTTATGAAATCAAACTTTATTACATTTTTTGAAATCATTTTATTGAAAAAATCGAGTATAATCAACGAAGAAGTTGATATGATAACTTTTTATACACAAAAATTAATGCATTGGCTGGTCGAATTTACTCCAAAATTAATTTTAGCAACACTAACGCTTTTTATTGGCTATTGGATAATTGGCATGTTATCTCGTTGGGTTCGCAAAGCATTAGAAAAAAAAGAAATCGAAGTTTCGTTGCGTACATTTCTAAAAAGTATGGTCAGTATTGGGCTAAAAATTGTGCTTCTAATTTCTGTTGCTGGAATGCTCGGATTTCAAAATACTTCATTAGTTGCCATTTTAGGTGCTGCAAGTTTGGCAATTGGTTTGGCATTGCAAGGCAGTTTGAGCAATTTTGCTGGTGGCGTTTTAATCTTGATTTTTAAACCATACAAAGTAGGCGATATTATTGAAACTCAATCGCAAACTGGAAAAGTGTCTGAAATACAGATATTTAACACCATATTATTAACTCCTGATAATAAAACCATTATTTTACCAAATGGATCTGTGGCAAACGGAACAATAATTAATTTCTCAAAAGAAGGCTCAATTGGAATAAATATCGACATCGAAATTGGTTATGAAAATAATATTGCTGAGGCAAGAAATATTTTGCTTGATGTGATGTCTAAGCACAAAAAATTGCACAAAACTCCAGAGCAATTAGTAATTGTGGTTCAATTTGGAGATGGCTCTATCACACTCGGAATGAGAGCTTTAACTGCAATAGAAGATGCTCCTTTGGTTCGTTCAGAATTGAGAGAACAAGTAAAAATAGCATTAGAAAAAAACGAAATCACCCGACCACCAATCAAAAGAGTTGTTGTGTAATTTATTTAAAAATTACTATCATGAAACATGTTTTAATTATTCACGAAGTTGCTGATTACGATGCTTGGAAAAAAGTTTTTGACAAAGCTGCAATCATCAGAAAAGAAGCTGGCGAAATTTCTTATCAAGTTTTGAAATACGAAAATGAACCAAATAAAATTGTTCATTTCTCAGCTTGGACTTCTATTGAAAATGCAAAACTCTTTTTTGAATCCCCAAAATTGATTCAAATCAGAAAAGATGCTGGCGTAAAATCGCCAGAATTTTTATATTTAGACCAACTCGAAGCAGGAATTTTATAAATTTTTAAAATTTTATTTGTACATTAGCTAAACAAAACATTTTTGTAAATAAAAAATGGCGACAATAGTAGAATCAAAGCAAAAAAAAACAACTTTAGACCAGTATTTTGAACAAGAAATTAGTGCTGACTTCAAAAATGAGTTTGTGAATGGCGGTATAGTTGCAATGGCTGGAGTATCTGTAAAGCACGTTAGACTCACAGTAAATCTAATGGTTCAATATGCAATTGAATTGGACAGAAAAAACAAAAATTGTGATTTATATAGTTCAGACCAATTATTATTTGTAGAAGAATGTGCATCGATATATTATCCTGATATGATGATGGTATGTGGCAAACCTGCATTTTATCAACATAAAAAAACGGGCAGAACAGCAATTTTAAATCCTACTGTAATTGTTGAAATTATATCAAATTCTACACAATATCTAGATCGGATTACAAAATGGGACTGCTATAAAACGATTCCATCGCTCAAAGAATATATTTTGATTAATCAATACGAATTTGGTATAGAAAAATATGAGCGAAAAGGAAAAAAAGAATGGTTAATGACCGAATTTAATCAAAAAGAAGATAAAATAAGCATTACTGAAATAGAAATTTCAGTAAGCGATATTTATAAAAACACCGAAAATTTACCTGTTGAATAAATCTAATTTTATTAATTTTGAGTATAATAATACTTACTTTTTTACCAAAAAAAATTATTTCATACAATAAAATATAAAAATTTGATTCAATAATTTAGATTTGCATTTAATTGTTATTAAACTGTAAATTTTCAATATTAAATTTTTATTTTACCTAGATGAAATACACCAAAAAAGCTGAATACAAATACGTTTCTTATCTTTGGGACGATGCAAAAGCCAAAGAATTAGCTGGAAGCGAAGTAGATTTATTTATTTATCGTTCTAATATGTTGGGAGCCGATTTAAGGCTAACTAACTATGCGGGAGGTAATACTTCTTGCAAAATCGAAGACAAAGACCCGCTTACAGGTAAAATGGTAGAAGTGATGTGGGTAAAAGGTTCTGGTGGCGATATTGGAACATTGAAAAAAGCGGGTTGTGCTTCATTGTATGTAGAAAAATTACATTCTCTAAAATCAGTTTATAAAGGCATCAAGTTTGAAGACGAAATGGTTGAGCTTTTTAACTACTGCTTATTCAATCTAAAATCTGCAACACCTTCTATCGATACACCTTTACATGGTTTGTTGCCATTTAAACATATAGACCATTTACATCCAGATGCTTTAATTGCTATCGCAGCTGCCAATGATGGAGAAAAATTAATGAAAGAAATTTGGGGAGATACCATGATTTGGATTCCTTGGCAAAAACCAGGTTTTGATTTGGGATTACAATTGGAAGAAGCACAAAAGAAAAATCCTACCGCCAAAGGTTTAATTTTAGGTGGTCATGGCTTATTTACTTGGGGTGATACTTCTTACGAAAGTTATATCAATACCTTAAATACGATTGAAGAGGCGTCTGAATTTTTAGCCAAACATTATGGCAAAAAAGCACCTATATTTAATGGTCAAAAATTAAAATCACTTGAGCCAAAAGCGAGAAAAGAACAAGCTTCATTATTGATTCCAACTTTACGTGGATTGGCTTCTTCTGTCAATAGAATGGTTGGTGGCTTTACTGACGATGAAAGAGTATTAGAATTTATTAACTCAAACGATTGTATTCGTTTGGCTAAAGTAGGAACTTCTTGTCCTGACCATTTTTTGAGAACAAAAATTCAACCTTTGGTTTTAAATATTGCTCCAGATGCAGATGTTAATAGTGCAGAAGTGAAAGCAATCATAGAAAAACAATTTGCAGATTACCGTGAAATGTACACAGGCTATTATAATCGTTGTAAACATGACAATAGCCCAGCTCTTCGTGACCCAAATCCAGTGGTAATTCTTTTTCCAGGTGTTGGAATGTTTAATTTTGCTAAAGACAGACAAACAGCTAGAGTTTCTGGCGAGTTTTATATCAACGCAATCAATGTAATGAAAGGCGCAGAAGCAGTTTCTACTTATCAAGGATTGCCAGAACAAGAGGCTTTCGATATTGAATATTGGTTACTAGAAGAGGCAAAACTTCAACGGATGCCAAAAGAAAAACCACTTTCTAGAAAAGTAGCTTTAGTAACTGGTTCTGGTGGTGGTATAGGAAAAGCAATCGCCAAAAAAATGGCAGAAGAAGGAGCTTGTATCATGCTTACAGATTTAAATCCAGAGTGGTTGAAAGAAGCAAAAGATGAGTTTGTGAAATTGTTTGGTAAGGATGTAGTTTCTGATACTTTATTAGATGTATCTAAATCGGATATGATAGAAGAAGCGTTCAAAAAAGCTAGTTTGGCATTTGGTGGCGTAGATATTATAGTGAATTGTGCAGGTCTTGCCATTTCAAAACCTTTGGAACAAACTACTATTTCTGATTGGGATTTGTTAGAAAACGTGTTGGTAAAAGGTCAATTTATGATGTCTCAAAGTGGAGTTTCGGTCATGCGTAAACAGAAATTAGGTGGAGATATTGTCAATATCGCTTCTAAAAACGGCTTATTTGCTGGTCCAAACAACATTGCCTACGGAACAGCCAAAGGAGCTCAAATTCATATGAGTCGTTTGTTAGCTGCTGAACTTGGAAAAGACAAAATAAGAGTAAATGTAGTAAATCCGGATGCAGTAATTGGTGGTTCCAAAATTTGGGAAGGCACTTGGGCAGAAGGAAGAGCCAAAGCTTATGGCATTACAGTAGCTGAATTGCCAGCCTTTTATGCTTCTCGCTCGTTAATGAACGAAATCGTGTATGCCGAAGACATAGCAAACGGAGTATTTGCATTCGTAGGAGGACATCTTTCTAAATCTACTGGAAACATTATGAATGTAGATGGTGGAGTAGCAGCTAGTTTTACTAGATAATCTTTTTGGCGTTCTAAGTTTTTGAAAACTTGGAACGCCTTCTATTATGATTACCTTAAAAAAAGAAAAACCAATTTTTATTATTTATTCCAATTGGGATGTATTAATCTATTTTTTAAATTTCATTTACTTAATACTTTGCCTTGTTTCCATAATTAATTTATGGACTGATAACAAAAAATATAACTTATTCATTTTAATGGCTGGTGTTTCAGTTTATATATTTGGTTTCAGTTTTAGCATTTGGTTGTCTCAAAATTGGAAAGTATTAAAAGCAGAAAAAGTAATATTTTGGAATAATCATATCGAATTTGTAAATGAGTACAATCTAAAATATATTGATATTAAAGAATTTACCCAGAAAATAACAAAACAAGGTAAGCACCTCATTTTTGATTATTTTGTTGATGGAAAATACATAGGAAATGAATTTGAAGATTTAGAATATCTAAAATATTTTCTTTCTAGAAATGAGCCATCCAAACATATTCGCTATTATAAAATACACACTAATGATACCTTTTTTGACTCAGAAGAAGTGATTACTGAAGTTTGATGTTTTGATGGATATAGAATATTATTGATAAAAACTTTTATAAAATCTACAATATTTCAAATTAAGCCAAAAATCAATGTAAAATTACTATTTTTTAACCAATAACTGTTTCAAAACTAAAGCATTGAGAGGGAATTCCATTATCACATGGAGTACACTCAAAAAATATAACACTGCTAGTCCTAAAATATAATCGTAATAATAAAGTACTAAACATATTAGCCAAAATATAACCGTGAACAATAGTTTTATTCTCGAAACTTCATGCCATTTTATGATACTTGTTTTAGAAAACCAGTTTAAATAATGATAAGTATATGCAAATGCAATTAAAGACTGTATTTTTAGCCCAATTTGGGAATTTAAGCTAAAGTTTTGACTTGGATAGGACCTAAAAAACATATCGTAAATGCTCATATTTACCATATTAAAATTACTTTTAATAAAACTTTCTCGCGTATAATTACTTATTTGGTAAATATTTATATCATGATGAATAAAAAATAATCCTATTGAAATTAAAATAAAAACAACTAAACTAAACCAGCCAGATGGACTTTTAGATTTTATTGCACCAGCAATCACAAAAAAACCAGTAAATAACCAAACATGAATAATTGTTGGCAAAAAAACTGAAAACCATGTTATAAAATTATTCATACCAAGTGCAATTAAAACAATGCCAATAAATGCCGAAATCAAAATCCATAGCCATTTATAAAATATGTTATCAAAAAACACCCAACCTATTGCAGCCATAAAAGCAATATACATATATAGATAATTTATATTTTCAAATACGTATCTAATTGATCTGTAATAACTTATTTCATAAAAACTACTAAAAATTTTCAAGTAAAAATCAAAAACTAGCATTGTAGAAAAAAACAATGAACATCCAATAAATAAGATTAGAATATTAAAGCCTTTATTGTTTATTTGATTTAAAAAATAGTTTTTAGATTGAATCCAATTGATTTCAGTTAGATAATGTAATGGACCTAAAACTGCATAAACAAATAAAAACGTTTCAAAAGGTAAGATAATGGCAAACCATGCCGAAATTATCATAAAAAATATATTCAAATAATTAATTGCAGTTGTACTCATTTAGTGAATGCCTGCTTTATCAAGCGATTGCCAGTATTTTCTGCCTATTTCTAAATGTTCGTCAAATGTTTTGCTAAACAAATGAAAACCATTGAGTTCTGGGTTAGCACAAAAGAAATAATATTCATGCTTTTCATAATTCAAAACTGCATCTATTGATGCTTGACTTGGTGAATTAATTGGTCCAGGAGGTAAGCCTTTTTTCATATACGTATTGTAAGGCGATTTAAAATAGCGATGATATTCGGTTACTCGCTTTGCAGTAAAATCTTGTGTTGCAAAAATCAAAGTTGGATCTGCTTGTAATCGTTGATTGGCAATATATCTGTTCATATAAACACCAGCAATACGTGGTTTTTCCTCATTTTTATAGGTTTCAGCTTCAACAATTGAAGCCATTATGCTTACTGCAATGGGGCTTAATCCTATCGAACGTGCTTTTTCTAATCGTTCTCTATTCCAAAATTTTTGGTATGATTTTTGAAATACATCAAAAACTTCTTTTGGAGTCCAAGTCCAATAAATTTCATAAGTATCGGGCAAAAACATGGCTACAAAATTGGTATCATTAAATCCAAAACTCATAGCTAAAGCATTATCGTTGAGTGCCATAAGCACCGAATCTTTGCTAGAAGAAAGTTTGTAAGATATGCGTAAAGCCAAATCATCTTTTGTTCGAACCGAAGTAAGTGTTAATTTTAAAGGATCTTGTCTGCCCTTTAATATTTTTTTTAGCAACTGGAAATTGCTCGAATTGGCTTTGATTTCATACCTTCCCGGCATGATTTTCTCTCTGTAACCCGTAAGTTTTGATAAAAACATAAATGAAAGCCTATCATGCAAAAAGCTTTGCTCAAGTGTATCTTTAACTTCTTCAAAAGTTGCTCCTTTGCGAATAAAAAGAATTTTATCTTCTTTATTTACCAATAAATTATCGGCAAATAACATTTGGTAGGCATAAAAACTTATAAACGCAAACGTAATCCCAAAGATAAGTAAATAAGCTACTCGTTTTTGGAATGTTTTTTTATCTTTTTCTATGTTTTTTTTACTTTTTGCCACAACGCAATAAAATTATTCGTATTTGAGCATCATTTCAACCCTGCGGTTTATTTTCCGGTTTCCATCCGAGTTGTTTGGCATTTTTGGTCTTGTTTCTCCGTATCCTTCGGATGATATTCTAGCTGCTTCAATACTTCTATCTTCCAAATATCTTTCAACTGCAGCAGCTCGTTTTCGAGACAAAAGCATATTATTGTCATCATCACCTACATCATCTGTATGACCTTCTAAATGTAATTTCATACCCGGATTATTCATCATAACCTTTGCTAAAGAGTTGAGCGAAGCAAAAGAACTTTCGATAATTACATCGCTTCCTGTTTCAAACAACAAATTATCAAATGCACTTTTCAAAGCTGCTTTTTCTTCAGGTTTAAGTGGAGGACAACCTCTTAATTCGGCAATTCCTGGCGTTTTTGGACACAAATCATCTACATCTGGGATACCATCTTTGTCCGAATCTTGTGGCGGACAGCCTTTGAGAGCCCAAGTACCTTTTTCTTTCGGGCAATTATCTAACAAATCTGGGATTCCATCTTCATCATTATCAGGACAGCCATGAAATTCAGGCAAACCTTTTACAGTTAAACATTCGTCATCTTTATCAAAAACACCATCTCCATCGGTGTCTGCCCAAGGGCAACCATGATTTTCTTTCGGTCCAGGTTTATCTATACACGCATCTTCGGTGTCATAAATTCCATCTAAATCTTTGTCTTCAGGACATCCAAAAGGTGTAACTTTACCTCTTTCTCCCATATATGGGCATTTATCATTTATATCCAACACACCGTCTTTATCCGAATCGGCATCGTGTGGAATAAAATCGTGTTTATGTTCTGATTGTTGTTTTGATCTTTTTTTATCCATCGAACGTATTTTTGCAGTACGTTTTGGATTTTGTCCTAAACATTCAACAACAGAAAGTGTAGAAATTACAATCGTTAAGAAAGTAATATAAATTATGCCTTTAAACATTTTTAGTATCTAATTAAATTTTTATCAAATAAAATCATTAAAGCGAATATTACAAAATAGATTTTTCATAGTTTTTAAAATCCACCTTCGCCACCACCTGTATTGTACTCGGCTTTTTTGCCTCGTTTGATATTAAATTCTTTCCCAAACTTATATGTAAAGTTTAAATTAATAATTCTAGATTCTCCTTTTCGTAAAAAACTACCTTCAAAGTTAGTGTTTATACTATTGTCAAATTTTACATCTATTTGTTTCGTATCAAAAATATCGTTTACAGCTAAATTTAATGTTCCTTTTCCTTTCAAAACATCTTTTCTGATGCCAATATCTACACCATTAAATCCTTGAAAAGTACCTTGTAGCGTAGCTCTTGGGAGCATATAAAAGCCTGAAATTTGAATATCAAAACCTTTCATAATTCTAATGCTGTGCATTTGGCGAATATCTGCTGTGATGCTATTATTTCTAGTGTTGTTTTGAGAATTAAATAAATCATTTCCAAAGGAATTAAAATTTGAGGTTATACTCCAAATCTTAAAAAACGTATTTCTTACTACAATTTCAATTCCATAGTTTTGAAGATATGAAATATTTGAAAATTCGATGCGAGAAACAGGATTGCCATTTTCTAAGACCCTTACTCGTTGGATAGAATTTTCGGTTCTGCGATAATATGCTGTTGCTGTTAAACCATGATCTTTCCAGTTTTTTGAATACGAAAATTCCATTGCATGTACAAATTCTGGTTGTATTTTTGGATTTCCATAGCGTAAATCAAGCGGGTTATTCCAAGTAGGAAAAGGATTCAAAACTTCGTTTCCTGGTCTGTTTACTCGTTGGCTATAACTCAAGCGAATATCTTGTTCATTAGCAAATTTTTTAGCAATGTGAGCACTTGGGAATAGGCTTACATAATCTTGATAATTCGTTTTATTTTGAGTTACATCTAATTTATTTGGAATAGACTCTCCCGAAATTTGGGTATATTCTGCTCTTAAACCAGCTTGAATAGTAACAGAACCAAAACTATGATTAACTAAACCATAGGCAGCATAAATATTTTCGTTAAATATAAATTCATTGGTACGATTATAGTCTATTAAGTTAGCCTGTGTTGAATCTCCTTGCAAATTAGTTCCTATGTTTCTAAATGTTGCTTTTGCACCAGTTTCAAACTTTGTTTTGTCAGAAATTGGGCTCAAATAATCTAATTGTGCCACTCCTACATTATTGAAATTTTGGTTGATAATTCTTGAAAAGCGTGAAACTCCTCTTGGTGATGGAAAAGTAGTATATTCATCAAAATTATTAGTATTTGAATTTTTGCTATGCGAAAACGAAGCACTAATATTAAGTTCTTGTCCTTTTTTTGCCATAAGTTTTTTATAATACGCATTTCCATCTATATTATAACCACTTCCAATACTTGAAAAATCTCTTTGAAAAACCCTAAAGGGTTGCAAATTCAACGTTTCATAATCTTTTGGAGCATTTTTAGTTTCAATAATTTCAGGGTTATTTCCTGTATTATATCCCACCAAACCTCCAAAACCCAGTGTATTTTTATCATTAATGTTATAGTCAGCATTTATAGATCCAGAATGTGATTGTCTAATCAAATGATTACCCGTAGTGAGCTGATCTAAATTAAAAGTATCGTTAGTAAATTTATTAAGTCGAACACTATTTATAGAGTGCCATCCTTCGTTGTATCTATACCCATAATTGCTTGAAATATTCCATTTGCCAGTTTTTACATTGAGTGAAAATCCTGCATTATATTTATTCAAAGCAAAATAATTTTCTATAGGAAAATGTGAAGGCATACGAGTCCCAGTTCCTACTTGAACACTGCCATTGATGCCATCTTGCCTATTTTTTTTGAGAATGATATTTAAAATTCCTCCCATACCTTCGGCATCGTATCTTGCTGACGGATTGGTAATTAGCTCAACTTTTTCTATAGTATTGGCAGGAATTTGATCTAAAACAGCTTGTCGATTTGCACCCGTAATTCCTGATGGTTTTCCATTAATCCAAACGGTTATGTTTCCACTTCCACGCACATTTATGTTGCCATCTTGATCTACATTAACCGTAGGAACCTGTCGCAAAACATCGGTAGCTGAGCCACCCGTTACAATGCTATTTGAACCTACATTAAATACTGTTTTATCAATTGTATGCTCGATTGAACTCTTCTCCCCTTGTATTTCGACCTCTTTCAATGCTTGAGCCGAAGCCGACAATGCAATATTGCCTACATTAACCTCTTCATTACCAGGTCTGATAACTATAGGATTGGAGAAAATATTATTATAACCAATAAAAGAAGCCTTGATTAGGTACTTTCCAAACTTCAATTGATCAATCACAAAAGCACCTTTCTCATCTGCTAAAGCTCCCGAAACAAGCGAAGAATCTTGCCCATTCAATAATGAAATTGTTGCATATTCTATTGGTTTAGTGTCATTTGCGTCAATTATTTTCCCTGTAATTTTGCCATTTGCTGGAGCATTTGCAAAATCCGGTTTTTGTTGGGCAAATAAAAATGTAGTATAAAACTGCAGAACTAAAAATATAAAATAAAATACTAATTTGTTTGTCATTATAAGTTAAGTAGATATTGAAATGGAATACAAAAGTATAGTTAAAATCGATATTTGCATCTAAAAATAATAGTTGATAATTTTTTTAAAAAAAAGTTTAGAAATTATATATCATGTTCTATATTTGCACTCCAATTCAATAATGACCGATGGTGTAACTGGCAACACGTCTGGTTTTGGTCCAGAAGAGTCGAGGTTCGAGCCCTTGTCGGTCAACAAAAAAAAGAGATGTTATTGCATCTCTTTTTTGTTTTTAGCCTATTATTTTTTCTATTTCTTGTTGATAATCAAACTGCAAATCGGGATGAAGCCCAGAAATTACTTTAGAAATTTTTGTAATTTGTCTATCAAACATATTTTTAAGTACTGGATTTAGATAATATTTCTCGTACCTATTTTTAATTTCTAAGCAAAAAAACAAGAGTAATTCTATTTCAGTTTCTTTAATCCCAGAATACTTTATTGATTTCAAACAAAGCTTTAGTGCTTTTCTTATTATTTTTACGCTATTTCTTGTATTATTAAACTTGTCAATATTAAGTTGTGTAATGACCTCATCTTTAGCTTTTTGGATAAAACGATTTTCTTCGCCATCATAATTTAATATGTAATCAAGTAGCTCTTTGTTTTCTTTTTTATAACGTGCTAGTTTGATACAAATTTCAGCCAATACTTTCGGATTTTCGTCCAAAAGTCTTTTTTTTAAGTCTGATAGCGAAGCCGTAGACATCTTTTAGAGATTATTTATCACTGTTTTGATTTCAAAAACGGCATTATTTTTAAAATCAATATTTTTTGATTTAGTTATCAAAGCTGGTACATATTTTGGTGCAGACGAGGCAAAATCGCTAAATGTAACCGAAAAATTAGAACCGTTCATTACCTCTAATCCATGTGTGTAAAAATCAGGTACCGAGCCGATAAACTTTGCAGAAACCGAATTTAAACGCACTTTATCAATATTTTGAAAAAGCATTACTGGTAAATCTCTTTTGAAGATATTGGTCGAAAAATCTGGCGTTGGACGCAAATCTATGTTTCCACCAAAGGCAGCTACATTTTTACCATTTGAAACTTCTATTTTAAAATTATCAAAACCAATATTACTAACTTTACCTATTTCGTTTGCCCAAACCACAATTCCTGTTTCAGATTTTATTTTAAAGTTTTTGAAATTAATGTCTTTTATAGTTCCATTAATCGAATCTTTTGTGATTGGACACGAAGAAATATGAATTGGTTCTCCCCTGCCCCACCAAGTTCCGCCTTGGTGTTTTGTTTCGATTAAAAAATTATCAAAAACCAAATTTTCTACACTTCCACGCTCACGAGCATTCATTAAAATTCCACGATTAGAGTTATAAATTACCATATTAGAAAAAATACAATTACGGACATTTCCTCGTCCATATCCAATTCGAATTCCAGCCGAATTTGATTTTAAAACACAATTTGTTGCCACAACATTTTCTGCATTTCCTGTTTTATTTCCGTATTTATACGTTTTTTTAACAGCACCATACGAAGCATTATCAATATTGATTTCATCGCCAAAGCCTGAAACAATTAAGGCATCATCACCAGCTTCTACATTGCAATTTGCAATTCTTACATTTCTCGAAATGGTTATATGAATGCCATCGCTATTTGGAACCAATGGATTGTTTAAAATCGAAATGCCATCAACCAACACATTTTGGCAATCGCCAATACGAATTGTCCAACCTGGTGCATCCACAAATCGTACGCCTGTCAATTTTACATTTTCAGAATGCATGATAACAAACACCATATCAGGACGTTTATCGAAAAATATTGGTCCGTCAGTAGGTTTTAAAGCATCAAAAAATCCTTGCCCTGAACGCACATATTTTTTATCAAAATCAATATATGTGTGCAATTTTGTTGGGTCAAAATAATTTACAGCATTTGCATTTATCTCGCCTTCGCCAGTTAAAGCAACATTAATTAAATCTTCGCCATAAAACATTCCTCGTGTGATACCATCGAGTTTGTAATCAGCAATATTTGAACTACCTTTTAATACCGAACCTGTTTCTAAATTCAAATTTATGTTGCTTCGCAATTGCAAAGTACCTGTAACAAATGTCCCTTTTGGAAAATAAACTGTTCCGCCACCTATTTTGCTGCACGAATCTATGGCTTTTTGAATGGCTTTTGTGTTTACAGTTTTTCCATCAGCAATAGCTCCAAAGCTTGTAATATCTAATTTTTGAGCAAAAGTTTGAATGCTTACAAATGAGATTGCAAATAAGATTTTTGATAAATGTTTCATGTTTTTAAAATTGATAAGTAATGAGATTATTGATTAATTATTTTAAAAGTCCGAAATAATAAAAAAGAATTGGGGTTACCTAAAAAAGGTTTGGATAATTTGGGATTTATTTTTTTACAAAAAACTAACTAAAATATTGTTTAATTTAGAATATAGTCAGAATAACCTAATCTTTATTTAATACTCAAAAACGCCATATTCTGATTTTATAGTTAACTTTTTAGCATCAGATGCTTCAGTTCTACCAATAATTTGTGCATCTATATTAAAACCTAGTGAAATACTAATCAGTTGATTTGCAGTGTTTTCATCGGTATAAATCTCTAATCGATGCCCCATATTAAATACTTTGTACATTTCTTTCCAATCGGTTTGACTTTCGTTTCGAATCAACTCAAACAATGGTGGAATCGGCAATAAATTATCTTTAATAATATGCATATTAGCTGGGGAAAAATGCAAAATTTTGGTTTGAGCACCACCGCTACAATGAATCATTGCTCCAATTTTTGATTGATGATTTTTCAAAATTTCTTTTACAAGTGGTGCATAGGTGCGTGTAGGTGAAAGCACTAATTTTCCAGCCGTAATATTTTCTTTAACTATTTGTGAATCAATGTTTTTATATTCAATAGTTAAAGTATCAGTAAGTTTTTTTGAACCACAATAAATAAGCGATTTATTGATCTGCGGATCAAAACTTTCAGGATATTTTTCGGCAAGATAATGTCCAAAAACATCGTGCCGAGCAGATGTCAATCCATTGCTTCCCATGCCACCGTTGTACTCGGTTTCGTAAGTTGCTTTACCCGAAGACGAAAAACCAACAATAACTTGTCCTGCTTTGATGCCTTCGTTTGTTAAAACATCGCTACGTTTCATCCGACTAGTTACAGTACTATCGACAATAATGGTACGAACCAAATCTCCCAAATCAGCAGTTTCACCTCCCGTACTATAAATTTCGATGCCGTGATCTCGAAGCATAGCCAAAACTTCTTCTGTACCCGAAATAATGGCAGAAATAACTTCGCCAGAAATCAAATTTTTGTTCCTGCCAATGGTTGAAGAAAGCAAAATCGGTCCTGTTGCTCCTACGCAAAGCAAATCATCGGTATTCATAACCACTGCATCTTGCGCAATGCCTTTCCAAACCGACATATCACCAGTTTCTTTCCAATATAAATAGGCAAGCGATGATTTTGTGCCTGCTCCATCGGCATGCATAATGTTGCAATACGCTTCATCTCCACCCAAAACATCGGGAGTAATTTTGCAAAAAGCATTTGGAAAAACACCTTTATCGCTGTTTTTAATGGCATTATGCACATCTTCTTTTGAGGCGGAAACACCTCTTTGCATATATTTATCGGTCACTTGGCAGAAAATTTGATGCGAATTACGGATTTTTATTGAAAACTATAAAAAATAATAAACCAAAAACTTTTTTATTTATAACACCTATAATAAAATAGTATGAACCAAAACCTTAATTTAATTTTAGATATTCTAGAAAAATAAGCTATATAAAAGTTTATTTGAAAAGTTCAATATTTATATATATTTTTGTACATACCAATGTACAAAAATATGCTTACAACAACTATTTCAGATTTTAGAAAAGATATTAAAAAACACTTTGATTCCGTTACATCAAACTACGAAACTTTGATAATCAACCGAGGAAAACAAAGCGGTGTGGTAGTTATATCTTTGGAAGAATACAATGCTTTATGTAACACTCAACATGAATTATCATCAAAATTAAATGAAAAAAGACTAGATTCTGCCATTGAAAAGCTAAAAAATGGTAATGGTATTGAAAAAAGTCTATTAGAATTATGAAATATATTTTTGTTGATGAATCATGGGAAGATTATCTTTATTCGCAACAATTTAATCCCAAAATGATGGGTAGAATCAATGATTTATTAAAAGATATTTCTAGGAATCCATTTTCAGGAATTGGTAAACCCGAACCTTTAAAACATAAATATAAAGGTTATTGGTCTCGCAGAATTGATAACGAACACAGATTAATTTATCAAATTAAAAACGATGAAATTTTAATTGCAAAATGTAGGTTTCATTACGAATAATATTTTTATCAAAATAAATTAAAAAGATATATTTTAAAAATTTATTACTTTAATTAAGATAATAATTGTAATGAATAAATATTTGCATTTGAGTTAATAGAATAAAAGCCTCTTTTTAAATCTCAAAACTGATTTAAACTACTTGCATACTTAAACTTTTATCAATAGTACTAAAAGTTTGAACTTAGTTTTCGTATTTTTGTTTTTTGATAGAAAAAAATCTGAAAAAATGTCTAAAAAAGGAAGGATTTTAGTTGCTATGAGTGGCGGAATAGACTCTTCGCTAGCCGCAGTGATGTTGCACGAAGAAGGCTACGAAGTGATTGGCATGACCATGAAAACGTGGGATTATGCCTCGGCTGGTGGCTCAAAAAAAGAAACAGGCTGTTGCAGTTTAGACTCTATAAATGATGCTCGAAATATTGCAGTCAATTTAGGTTTTCCACATTATATTTTGGATATCAGAGAAGAATTTGGCGATTATGTAATCAACCATTTTACAGACGAATATATTGCTGGTCGGACACCAAATCCATGTGTGCTTTGCAACACACATATCAAATGGGATGCCTTACTCAGAAGAGCAGATAAGCTTGATTGTGAACTGATTGCAACTGGACATTATGCTAATTTGCGTAAAGAAAACGAACGTTTTGTAATCTCAAAAGGATTGGACGAAACCAAAGACCAATCGTATGTACTTTGGGGTGTGTCGCAAGAAAGTTTGAGCCGAACTTTGCTTCCATTGGGCAAATTCAGAAAATCAGAAATCCGAGAAATGGCAACTCAAAAAGGATTTTATGATTTGGTAAATAAATCGGAATCTTACGAAATATGTTTTGTGCCAGATAACGATTATAGAGGTTTTTTAAAACGAAGAGTTCCAACACTAGAGGCAGAAGTTGCTGGAGGAAATTTTGTTACATCTGATGGAAAAATTTTAGGAAAACACGAAGGATACCCATTCTATACCATAGGTCAAAGAAAAGGCTTAGGCATTGCATTGGGGTTTCCTGCATTTGTAACTGAAATCAGAAAAGAATCAAACGAAGTAGTTTTGGGAACTGTAGATGAACTCGAACGCAATGGAATGCTTGTTCAAAAACTAAATATGGTAAAATATGCCGATTTGAATGACAAAACAATTGAAACAACTACAAAAATAAGATATAAAGACAAAGGTACAGAAGCACGCATTTGGCAGGAAAACAACAAAATGAAAGTTGAGTTTTATAACAAAGTAAACGCCATTGCACCTGGGCAAGCAGCAGTTTTTTACGAAGGCGATGATGTAATTGGAGGTGGGTGGATTGAAAATAGTTATGCTATTTAATTGTTTTTAAAAAATACTTTTAGTCTACATAGTGAATGCAGACTAAAAGTATTTAAAATTTTACTTTTTAACAATTACAGTTCTAGTACCAAGTATTCTAAATGTAACTGCATTAATTAACATATCAACAAAGTTGGTTCTAGAATCAACAGTATAATCTGTAGCACCACCAGATAAAGCTTTTGTATCAACCTCACTGATTCTGTTTCCTAAAATATAAAAAGATTTTCCTCTAGCGGCTTCCGTCATACCACCTTTTCCAACAACAGTAGTATTGATAAAGCATGATTGTAAACTTAACATAGAACCTAAAATTGCTACTGTAATAATTGATTTTTTCATTTTTTTTAAAATTTATAATGGATTAATAATCCACAAATATATTACCAGATTTTAATCTGCAAAATTAAATTATTGTAAATTTTTATTATTAAGATTTTATATCAAAATCTCAATTTCATCTCTAATAAATCTATTTGCAGCCTTTCTTTCTGCCAAAAGTTCATTTGCCATGCGGCTAAGTTCTAGGTTTAATCTCGAATTTAGTCCAATAATTTCCAAAATATCTTTATCTGTAAAAATCGTTTTTATCACTAATTGATTAAACGCATCTTCTAATAAATATTTATGCGGGTAGGCATTATTTAACGCAAGTTTATCAAAAACAGAGCCAATATTTGTGCAAATTCCTAATGCAAATTTTGATGCTAATTCTTTTTTAAAAGGTAAAAAATCAAAACTTAAATATAATGCTTCTTGCTCTGCCACATCGGCAGTTTCAAAAATTGGATAAAAAACAGTTTTAAATTGCTCAAAATTTGAGTTTGGAATAGTTAGCAATAAACAAAGTCTAGCTAATTCAGTAGTATTAAACTGTTCAAAATCAATTGATTTAATATCTTTTTTAGTAATAAATCTAGCACATGTAGAAAATGAAATATAAAAAAATGAACTGCTAAATTTTTGATTCAATTGAATTGCTTTTGAAGAAATCCAATCAAATTCTTTTTCTGAAAGTTCGGTTTTGAGTATGACTAAAATTTGATAACATGAAAACTTTTGATTCATTTTTTTGATTTACATCTAAAATTAATAGCTATTTTTGAATACAAAAATAAATTTCATAAAAAATGCCTTCATTCGATATTGTAAGCAAAGTTGATGGACAACTTTTGGATAATGCTGTAAATGTAGCGACAAAAGAAATACTTAATCGTTTTGATTTTAGAGACAGCCAATCGGTAATTGATTTGAACAAAAAAGACATGATTATTACTGTCGAAACCGAAAACGATATGCGAATGAGAGCTATTGAAGATATGCTCATGACTCGTGCCATAAAACAAGGAATTGACGGACGAAGCTTTGATTTTACCAAAGAAGCAACAGCATCAGGCAAAATAATCAAAAAAACGATTAAACTAAAAGCGGGTTTAGAAAAAGAAGATAGTAAGAAAATTGTAAAGATAATAAAAGACAGTAAAATCAAAGTTGATGCTGCAATTATGGACGACCAAGTGCGAGTTACATCCAAAAAAATAGACGACTTGCAAGCAATTATTCAATTACTTCGCAAATCAGATTTGGGCATACCAATGCAATTTATTAATATGAAATAGTTATATTTAATCAAAGTTTGTAAATTTGTATAATCAAGGTATTACACCAAATGAGAGCAAAATATATCAACCCATTTACTGATTTTGGATTCAAAAAAATCTTTGGCGAAGAAGCTAGCAAACCACAATTGATAGATTTCTTAAATGCTGTTTTGCCTCAACCCAACAAAATAGTTGATTTAACATTCAAAAATACGGAAAATCTTGGTCAAATCTCAATTGATAGAAAGGTGATTTACGACATTTATTGTGAAAACGAAAATGGCGAAAAATTTATTGTAGAACTACAAAAGGCAAAACAAAACTATTTTAAAGAACGAACTATTTATTATTCTACATTTCCTATACGAGAACAAGCCGAAAGAGGAGAATGGAATTTTAATTTAAAAGCGGTTTATTGTATTGGTACTTTAGATTTCACGTTTGATGATTATGAAAACGAACGTGAAAAAAATGAAGTTTTGCATATCATAAATCTAAAAAACCAAAACGGGAAAGTTTTTTACGACAAATTGACTTATATTTATCTTGAAATGCCAAATTTCAAAAAAGCTGAAACTGAATTACTTACAAGGCTAGATAAATGGTTGTTTTTCATCAAAAACTTAGAAGATTTTCAAACTATTCCAACTATTTTTTCGGATGATATTTTTACTCATGCTTTTGAAAAAGCTGAAATCTCAAAATTTGGACAGGTAGAATTAGATAATTATGAACAAAGCTTAAAAGTTTTTAGAGATAATAAAAATACATATGATTATGCAATCGAAACAGCTACTAAACTTGGCTTAGAGCAAGGATATACGCAAGGTATATCGCAAGGTATATCGCAAGGTATCTCGCAAGGTATATCGCAAGCTAAATTAGATATTGCAAAAGCTATGAAAACAAAAGGAATATCAACAAAAGACATTTCAGAATTAACAGGAATTCCTGAAACAGAAATCAATAAATTATAATATAAAATTGCCATTTTGTCATTTTTTATTTCATACAAATACATGGCATATAGATTGTAAAACATTATTTGTTAAAGAAATTAAAAAACATATATAAAATGGGAAAAATAATTGGCATAGACTTAGGAACCACAAACTCTTGCGTAGCCGTAATGGAAGGTAACGAACCTGTGGTAATTCCAAACAGCGAAGGTCGTAGAACAACACCTTCAATTGTTGCGTTTTTGGATAATGGCAATGGTGAACGTAAAGTTGGCGATCCAGCTAAACGTCAAGCAATAACAAATCCACAAAACACAATAGCATCTATCAAACGTTTTATGGGTAGAAGTTTTTCTGAATCACAAAAAGAATTAGGAAATGTACCATATACTGTTGAGCAAGGTGCAAATAATACGCCACGTGTGCGCATAGGTGATAGACAATATACTCCACAAGAAATCTCGGCTGTTATTCTTCAAAAAATGAAGCAAACTGCAGAAGATTATTTAGGTACTACTGTTACAGAAGCTGTAATCACAGTTCCTGCTTATTTTAACGATGCAGAACGCCAAGCAACTAAAGAAGCAGGTACAATTGCTGGTTTAGATGTAAAACGTATTATTAATGAGCCTACAGCAGCAGCATTAGCTTATGGTTTAGATAAAAAAAATCAAGATATTAAAATCGTAGTTTTTGATTTGGGTGGAGGAACTTTTGATGTTTCTATACTCGAACTTGGAGATGGAGTTTTTGAAGTTAAATCTACCGATGGCGACACTCGCTTAGGTGGCGATGATTTTGATCAAAAAATTATAGATTGGCTAGCTCAAGAATTTATTGCAGACCAAAATATTGATTTACGTAAAGATCCAATGGCGCTACAACGTTTGAAAGAAGCAGCAGAAAAGGCTAAAATTGAACTTTCTAGTTCAAACGAGACCGAAATCAATTTGCCATATATTATGCCAATAAATGGTATACCCCAACATTTGGTACGTAAACTTACACGTTCGAAATTTGAACAGTTGTGTGATGATTTAATTCGCAGAAGTCTTGAACCTTGCAAAAGAGCTATGAAAAATGCGGGTGTAAGCAATTCAGATATTGATGAAGTAATTTTGGTTGGAGGTTCTACTCGTATACCACGTATTCAAGAAGAGGTTGAAAAATTCTTTGGCAAAAAACCTTCTAAAGGTGTAAATCCTGACGAAGTAGTGGCAATTGGTGCAGCAATACAAGGTGGCGTTTTGACAGGCGATGTAAAAGATGTTCTATTGTTAGATGTTACTCCCCTATCGTTAGGCATCGAAACTATGGGTGGTGTGATGACAAAACTCATAGAAGCCAATACGACTATTCCAACTAAAAAATCAGAAACTTTCTCTACTGCATCTGATAACCAACCAAGTGTGGAATTGCATGTATTGCAAGGCGAACGTCCGATGGCAAAAGACAACCGTACAGTTGGTCGTTTTAATTTAGATGGCATAATGCCAGCTCAGCGTGGTGTGCCACAAATCGAAGTTACTTTTGATATCGATGCAAACGGTATTTTAAATGTTTCGGCTAAAGACAAAGGTACAAACAAAGAGCAAAAAATCAGAATCGAAGCTTCTTCTGGTTTATCAAAAGAAGAAATCGAAAAAATGAAAAACGAAGCAAAAGCAAATGAAGCTTCGGATAAAGCAGAAAAAGAAAAAATAGAAAAATTAAACCAAGCTGATTCGTTGATTTTCCAAACCGAAAAACAATTGAAAGAATATGGCGAAAAACTTTCTGAAGGAAATAAATCTGCTATTGAAAATGCTTTAACTCAACTTAAATCAGCACATTCTAGTGCTGATTTGACAGGAATAGATGCGGCTATGGCTACATTAAACAATGCTTGGCAAGCGGCAAGTTCTGAAATGTATAGCCAAGCTGGAGCTGGAAACGATGCACAAGCAAATGCTGGTTCTTACCAACAAACTGAAAACCAAACTGCCGATGCAGAAGTAACAGATGTTCCATTCGAGGAAGTAAAATAGCATAAATTTTATATTAATTCAAAAAAGGTCTTGCATTTATATGCAGGACTTTTTTTGTTACTAAAATAAAAACTTTTTTGATAAAATTTTTATCTAACATTAAATATTCATACTTTTACTAAATTATCAGGTACATACAAAAATATCATCTAAGGTGATACGAAAACAAACAATTCTCTTTTACATAACTTTTTTATTTGCTACACTTTGCAAAGCCCAAAATGCCGTTTTGAGTGTAGGTGGAGATGGTGTAAGTACAGAATGTTCATTTTCATATTCTGTTGGGCAAATAGACTATACATCTATTTCGGATAATAATATTGTTTTGATTAATTTGGGTGTACAGCAACCACTTTTGATATTGCCTGTATTAACGGTTCCATCTATTTATTCTGACTTTATTCCTAATGCATTTACTCCAAGTTCTGCTGATGGAAACGCTTACTGGAATTTAAGTAATGTGTTCCTTCCTGATAACGCAATTGTTGCTATATTTAACCGACATGGAATATTGGTTTATGAAGCCACAGGCAAAGAAGCCAAAGAAAAACCTTGGGATGGTGGCACATTGCCTGCATCGGCATATTGGTACACTATAGACAGAAAAAATGGTTCAAAAGTGCTTACAGGATCTGTTACAATACTTAAATAATGATGAATTATTTTTAGCTTATAACTAATGAAAATAAATTACTCTGTTAATATATCACTTTTTGCACTACTAAGTGTTTTGATGTTGTGTTTTAAACTTTCTAATGCACAACAAATACCACAATTTACACAATATATTCTTAATCCGTTTATCATCAATCCTGCTTATGCTGGTACTACGAGCCATTTTGATTTTAAAGCAAGTTACCGCAAACAATGGATGGGCATAAACGATGCGCCAGCCACAATGTACCTTACTTTTCATGGGCATTTGGGAAAACATATTCAACAAGGAAAACGAAAAGTTAAAAATGCAAAAACTTGGCATCATGGCTTAGGTGCAACTTTACTTAAAGATCAAACAGGTTTGTTAAATACCATTCGTGCAAACGCTACATATAGTTATGATATGGCTTTGTCTAAAAAAGTGCGCCTATCGTTTGGTGTTTCGGCTGGCATTAAAAATTTCTATACTAATGTAGATGACATCAAACTCAACGATAATACCAATAATGTGGCGGTTTCGCTCAATAATCTCAATTCGATTACCCCAGATTTGAACGCTGGTTTATATGTATATAGTGAAAAGTTTTTTATTGGACTATCTGGGCAAAACCTGCTTTTTAATGCCATTAATGGTAGTATTTATGGATTGGAAAGCAATGTATTTCTTAGAAACAATTTTTATGCTCAACACCTTTATTTATTGACAGGTTATGTAATTCCAGTAGGCGATAATTTTCATATTATTCCGTCTATTCTTACAAAATACAGTTTCAATACTCCTAAGCCAAGCTTTGATTTTAATGTAAAAATAAAATACAATAACATTGTTTGGGGAGGAATAAACGCACGCTCAAGCGATGCCTTTTCTTTATTTATTGGTACATTAATAAGTAATAAATATGAAGTTTCGGTGTCGTATGATTATGGCTTTACAAACATTGCAGCCTATACAAGTGGAAGTATTGAAATGATGCTTGGTTATAGAATACAACCAAAAGTGACTGTAAAATCGCCTTCTGATTATTGGTAAGAGGAATTGAGAATGGAGAATGGAGAATTGAGAATGGAGAATGGAGAATGGAGAATGGAGGATTGAGAATGGAGAATGGAGAATGGAGAATGGAGAATGGAGAATGAAATTTGAATTAAAAATATTACTTATGATTTCCATATTGCACAAAATTTAATAGATAAAAAAATGAAGAAAAAAATTGCAATTATTACCATATTAGCGACTACAGTCATTTCGTTGGCTCAAAGTCCGAATAAATTTTCATACCAAGCGGTTGTTAGAAATTCCGCAGGAACTTTAATTAACAATGGTTCCGTAGGTGTACGAATTAGCATCATACAAGGCTCTGCAAATGGTACCACTATATACGCAGAATCGCATACTGCTTCAACCAATGCAAACGGTTTGTTTACTTTATCCGTTGGTGCTGGGAATCCGATTAGTGGCACTTTTGCAGCCATGAATTGGGCAAACGGACCTTATTTTTTAAAATCAGAAATAGATCCAAATGGTGGAAGTGCATACTCAGCGGCAAGCACAAGCCAACTTTTGAGTGTGCCTTATGCGTTACATTCGAGTAGCACATCAAGCGTAGAGTGGACAAATGTTCAAAACAAACCAACATTTGGCACTGGTACTTTTTCTGGTTCTTATTTAGATTTGACGAACAAACCTATTATTACAAATAATACTTTTTCTGGAAATTACACTGATTTAGCAAACAAACCAGCTTTGTTTTCTGGTAGTTACAATGACTTGACAAATAAACCTGTAATTATAAATAACACATTTACAGGTTCTTACAATGATTTGACAAATAAACCCATTATCCCAGCCTCATTTAGTGGAAGCTATTTAGACTTATCTAATAAACCTACCATTACTACTTTCTCAGGAAATTATTTAGATTTGAGCAACAAACCAAGTTTAGCTATTGTAGCCACTACTGGTTCTTACAATGATTTAGTGGTAGTTATTTGGATTTAACGAATAAACCTACCATTACGACTTTCTCAGGAAACTATTTAGATTTGAGCAACAAACCAAGTTTAGCTATTGTTGCCACCACAGGTTCTTACAATGATTTGACAAATAAACCCATAATTCCAGCCTCTTTTAGTGGAAGCTATTTGGATTTAACTAATAAACCTACCATTACTACTTTCTCAGGAAACTATTTAGATTTGAGCAACAAACCAAGTTTAGCAATAGTTGCAACCACAGGTTCTTACAATGATTTGACAAACAAACCCATTATTCCTGCTTCGTTTAGTGGTAGTTATTTGGATTTAACAAACAAACCTACCATTACAACTTTCTCAGGAAATTATTTAGATTTGAGCAACAAACCGAGTTTAGCTATTGTAGCCACCACAGGTTCTTACAATGATTTGACAAACAAACCCATTATACCTGCTTCTTTTAGTGGTAGTTATTTGGATTTATCTAATAAACCTACGATTACGACTTTCTCAGGAAATTATTTAGATTTGAGTAATAAACCAAGTTTAGCAATAGTTGCCACTACAGGTTCTTACAATGATTTGACAAACAAACCCATTATTCCAGCCTCATTTAGTGGTAGCTATTTAGATTTAACAAACAAACCTACGATTACTACTTTCTCAGGCAATTATTTAGATTTGAGCAACAAACCTAGTTTAGCAATAGTTGCCACAACAGGTTCTTATAATGATTTGACAAACAAACCCATCATACCAGCCTCATTTAGTGGCAGTTATTTAGATTTATCTAATAAACCTACGATTACTACTTTCTCGGGTAATTATTTAGATTTGAGCAACAAACCAAGTTTAGCTGTTGTAGCCACTACAGGTTCTTATAATGATTTAACAAACAAACCCATTATACCAGCTTCATTTAGCGGTAGTTATTTGGATTTAACGAACAAACCTACCATTACTACTTTCTCAGGAAATTATTTAGATTTGAGCAACAAACCAAGTTTAGCTATTGTAGCCACCACGGGTTCTTACAATGATTTGACAAACAAACCCATTATTCCAGCCTCATTTAGTGGTAGTTATTTGGATTTAACAAACAAACCTACGATAACTACTTTCTCAGGAAACTATTTAGATTTGAGCAACAAACCAACTTTGGCGATAGTTGCGACCACAGGTTCTTACAATGATTTGACAAATAAACCCATTTTAACCACCCTTACTGGAGGTACCGGGATAACCATTAACGGAACTAACCAAATTATAAATACTGCTCCAGATGTAAATATTACCATTACAGGCATAAACGTAACCATAAGTGGCACATACCCAGCATTTACGGTTACTGGTGCTGCTCCTACCACTTTTACAGGAGGTACAGGCATAAGCATAACTGGCAGCAACCAAATAGTAAATACAGCTCCTATGCCAAATGGGACAATTGCAGCGCAAATATTGTATTGGGATGGCACAGCCTGGGCAAATATTGTTCCAGGTACAAATAAACAAACTTTAGTTTTTTGTAACGGAAAACCAAAATGGGGAGAATGTGTAGAAATTGGCGACACGTATCAAGGAGGCATAGTAGCTTATATTTTACAGCCTGGAGATGCTGGATACGATGCCAATGTACAGCATGGTTTGATTGCGGCCTCAAGCGACCAAAGTACTGGCATTGTTTTTACATTAAATTCTAATACTCCCTTTAATCCAACGAATATTGGCTCTGGAAATTCGAATACAAATTTAATTGTTGCTTCTCAAGGAGTAGGTGCTTATGCAGCAAAAATATGTTCAGATTTGGTTTCAAACACATATTCCGACTGGTATTTGCCCTCTAGAGACGAACTAATTCAATTATATATAAATAGAAACTTAATTGGAGGATTTTCAAATAATATTTATATTTCAAGCTCTACTTTTGGTGCAGGTACATTAACTCATGCAATTGATTTTAATGATGGCTCAAATCCTGGTCGTTCAACATCTCAATTAGGATATGTTAGAGCAGTTCGTTCATTTTAATATCCTGTCTTGTACCCACCCACTATGCGTAGAGTTCACGCAGTGGCTCTACGTATTAGCAAATGAATTGTAGTTCCCCGCTCTTCGGAATTTATAATTCCGAAGCCACTATGCGTAGAGTTCACGCAGTGGCTCTACGTGTTAGCAAATAAATTGTAGTCTCCGACTACATTATAAACAAAAAAGTCCTTACATTTTGTAGGAACACACTCCCGCTCTTCGGAATTTATAATTCCGAAGCACCCACTATACGTAGAGTTCACGCAGTGGCTCTACGTATTAACCCCACTATGCGTAGAGTTCACGCAGCGGCTCTAGGTATTAGCAAATGAATTGTAGTTTCCAACTACATTATAAACAAAAAAGTGTTCTTTTTAAAATTATCTGAACTTTAAAAACTGGTACAAGCAGATGTTT
>RDZG01000120.1 GCA_004293915.1 Bacteroidota bacterium
TCGGGAGGTGCTTTAAGGCAAATTGTAAACATTACGCAAAGCGGAGCAAATCCAACGGTAAGTGTAGGCTCGAGTACAGCAAGTTTCACAGCATCGGGAAGCACACAATTTATAACTGTAAATTCAAACAGCACTTGGAATATAACTGGCGTACCAGCTTGGATGACAGTATTACCAATTAGTGGTTCTGGAAATGGCGTAATCACATTGACAGCACCAGTAAATAGTAACACAACAGCAAATACAGGACAATTAACTGTTACCTCTGGTTTAGTAACGGCATTAGTAAATGCGAATCAAAGTGGTTCAGCCGCCAACCTTAACACTAGTCCAACCACCTTAACATATACATCAGCAGGAAGTTTACAAAACATAGGCATTACAAGTAATGTTAGTTGGACAAGTGTAAGTTCACAACCTTGGCTTACATTAACCAATCCAAATGGAAGCAACAACGGAACGATTTCAGCTACCACAAGTGCCAATACAGCCACAGGAATAAGAACTGCACAAGTAACGGTTTCGGGAGGTGCTTTAACCCAAATTGTAAACATTACGCAAACTGGAGCAGCGGCAACGGTAAGTGTAGGTTCTGGTACAGCAAGTTTCACTTCGGCAGGCGGCACACAATTTATAAATATTACTTCAAACAGCACTTGGAACGCCATTACTTTGACAGCACCAGTAAATAATAATACAGCAGCAAATACAGGAAATATTACAATAACTTCAGGTTTAGTAACCGCATTTGTAAGTGCCAATCAAAGTGGTTCAGCCGCCAATTTAGTAGCAAATCCATTGACTTTAACTTACGCAAGTGCTGGAAATTCACAAAACATTGGCATCACATCCAATGTATCTTGGACAAGTGCAAGTTCTCAAGCGTGGCTTACTTTGTCAGGAGGAAGCGGTTCAAATAATGGCACAATTTCAGCATCAGCAAGTGCAAATACCGCTACTGGCGTAAGAATAGCCCAAGTTACAGTAACTGGCGGAGCTATTTCACAAATTGTAAATATTACACAAACTGGAGCAGCGGCAACGGTAAGTGTAGGTTCTGGTACAGCAAGTTTCACTTCGGCAGGCGGCACACAATTTATAAATATTACTTCAAACAGTACTTGGAACGCCACAGGTATTCCAACTTGGATGACAGCTTTGCCAATTAGCGGAAATGGAAATGGCGTAATAACATTGACATCTCCAGTAAATAATAATACAGCAGCAAATACAGGAAATATTACAATAACTTCTGGTTTAGTAACCGCATTTGTAAGTGCCAATCAAAGTGGTGCTGCCGCCAATTTAGTAGCCAACCCAACTACTTTAACATATCCAGCAGCTGGTTCAGCTCAAAACATTGGCATCACATCCAATGTAACTTGGACGAGTGCAAGCTCTCAAACTTGGCTTACTTTAGCAAATGGATCGGGTTCAAATAATGGTACAATTTCAGCAACTGCATCAGCCAATACATCCACAGGCATTAGAACAGCCCAAGTAACAGTAACTGGCGGAGCTATTTCACAAATTGTAAATATTACGCAAACGGGTGCAGCGGCAACGGTAAGTGTAGGTTCTGGTACAGCAAGTTTCACTTCGGCAGGCGGCACACAATTTATAAATATTACTTCAAACAGCACTTGGAACGCCCAGCACCTGCAAATATGAGTATGACTCAGCAGAATGCGGTAATAACTATTTCATCTGGAAGTTCGAATTCAACCATTAATGTAAGTCAAACAGGAGCTGCACAATATCTAAACACAGATATTTCATCGCTAATATTTGCTGCATCTGGTGGAAATAATGTATTTTCTATTTTGTCAAATGGACAATGGATTGTAGTAGAAATTCCAACGTGGATAACTGTTTCAACCACGAATGGATTTGGCAATGCAATGATGATTGTATCCGTATCACAAAATACATCGAACACAGCACGCACGTATCAACTAACACTTAGTGGATTAAATGTAAACAAAGTAGTAACAATTAGCCAAGATGCTGCACCAGTTGTAGGTTCTGTTTCAGAAAGCATAGTGAACTTTGTGTCAACAGGAGGATCAAAAAGCATAGCTATTTCAGCAGGTTCGGGTTGGACAGTTACGAGCAATAATACATCAGTAACAGTTTCTCCAACAACAGGCAATAATAATGGAACATTTAGCATAACAGGATTACCAAACCGACAAAACACGCCTATTTTAGCAACTGTTTCAGTAAATTTTGGTTCAAGTGTTTCATATATCTATGTAACCATTGGCTCTACAACAGCGGTTGAAAACGATAATCTATCCAATAAAATGGATTTGATATTATCGCCAAATCCTGCAAAATCAAATAGTTTTATTAAATTCAACAAACAAATCAGCTTCAGATTGCTAGATATTTTAGGAAATTTACACGGAAAAGCAACCAATGTAACTGAATTTCAAATAACTAATTTACCTTCTGGAGTGTATTTTATTCAAACAAATGAAAAAGAAGTGCGAAAATTGGTTGTCGAGTAGTTTTATTTTTCAATCAATATCGGCACAATAAAAAGTTGTATATAGTTTCGGAATTGGTTTTGAATTGATACTAGTAACTGATGTTACGCAAGAAATTTTGGAAATCTTTATCTATTCAATTATTTTGAGCATTTATCGTTTATCAACAATATTAAAATTTCAATTTAAATATTGTTTTGCATAACATCAGCTAGTAAATAAATTATGTACAGAATTTATGATTTTAATTGTAATTAGCTTTAAGGTTTAAAAACATTAAAAATTTGAGTTAAAAATTTGACTATCTATGGATAGCAAATCAACAAAAAAGAGCTCAACTATTATTTGAAAAACATCCTAATTTTAAACACAGAAATCACTCATTCTTTAATTTAGAAGTAGTATCTAATACATATGGTAAATACAAATACAGGAAGAGATTTATGGCATAGAAAATTAAAGTTTATGCCATAAAATTATGATGAATGTTTGCATAGGCTAACCTGTTTTGGTATTGATTGGCGTATGATAAGGTAAATGTAGGAGCTAATAGAAATTACGCTTATACCAAATATGTTATTATGTGTATTGCTGTAAATTATTGACCAACAAATTTAGTTTATCCTTTTTTTTATCAAACATTTCTACAACATTTGCTAATACTTCACAATCACAATAGCCACCTTTGTTGTTTAGCCAATTAACCACTTCGTTAATGTTTTTTATTTCTTTTAGTTTCAAAAAGCCTAATGTGATTTTCATTGTGTTGTCGCAACCTTTACCTAGTCTTTCGTCTAAGTAATTAAAAAGTTCAGATACTGTCCTAAAAAAGTGTGTAAAGCGATCAAGATATTATATTTGAGGTACCACCCTTTAAATATAAAAAGATGCACTTTACACAAGACCAAATT
>RDZG01000121.1 GCA_004293915.1 Bacteroidota bacterium
AGCTTTAATACCTAAAATATATCCTCTTTTTTTATCCGACTTTTTAGCTCGTTTGCTAAAGGGAGTGCAAAGGTAATACTATTTTTTTTACTTGCAAATGTTGATTCAAAAAATATCAATTATTTTTTCAAAAAAAATATTTCATATTAAATTATCATTCACAAATACTATATAATATATTGATTATCAGTTAATTTATAAACAATATGTTTTTTATTTTCCTTTTTTAAATACTGTTAGATATGGAAATTTATAGATGTATGTTATATATAGTGTAGGCACTGCAATAAAAAAAAGTATTTTTGCAAAAAATAATAATATTGAAAACAAAGACCCTTAAGAAAAACAATGTAAATATAGTTACATTGGGTTGTTCAAAAAATTTGGTTGATAGTGAAGTACTAATGACTCAATTGCGAGGTAATGGTATTTCGGTTAGTCATGAAAATGATGCTAATCAATCGAATATTGTAATTATAAACACCTGTGGTTTTATTGATAATGCTAAACAAGAATCAATTGATACTATTTTGCAATATGCTGATGCAAAGAAAAAAGGGTTGATAGAAAAAGTATATGTAACTGGATGTTTGTCGGAAAGATATAAAGATGAGTTGGCAACAGAAATCCCAAATGTGGATGCTTGGTTTGGAACAAGGGATTTGCCAGCTATTTTGAAACGTTTTAAAGCTGATTATAAACACGAGTTAGTTGGCGAACGAATGATTACAACTCCATCGCATTTTGCTTATTTCAAAATTGCCGAAGGCTGTGATAGACCTTGTTCGTTTTGTGCAATTCCAATAATGAGAGGCAAACATGTGTCTAAATCCATTGATGAATTAGTGAAAGAGGCTAAAGGTTTGGCTGCTAAAGGAACAAAAGAATTGATTTTGATAGCCCAAGATTTAACTTATTATGGTTTGGATATTTATAAGAAGCGAAACTTAAGTGATTTGTTAAAATCGATTTCTGATGTGGATGGTATTGAGTGGATTCGTTTGCAATATGCTTATCCAGCTGGATTTCCGATGGATGTTTTAGATGTAATGAATGAACGTTCAAATATTTGTAAGTATTTGGATATGCCGCTTCAGCACATTACAGATAATATGTTAAAAGTAATGCGCAGAGGTATTACGAAACAAAAAACAAAAGATTTGGTTGCAGAAATCCGATCTAAAGTGCCAAATATAGCACTTCGGACTACATTAATTGCTGGGCATCCTGGCGAAACGGAAAAGGATTTTGAGGAAGTTTTAGAGTTTGTAAACGAAACTCGTTTTGATAGATTAGGCATTTTTACATATTCTCACGAAGAAAAAACACATGCTGGGGATACTATGCAAGATGTTATTGCAGAAGAAGTAAAGAAAAAACGAGCTGAAGAAGTAATGGCAATTCAGGAAGGAATTTCTGCTGAATTGAATGCTAAAAAAGTTGGAAATATTTATAAAGTATTGTTTGATAGAAAAGAAGGTGATTATTTTATTGGTAGAACTGAATTTGATTCGCCAGAAGTTGATAATGAAGTTTTAGTAGACGCTAAATCGAATTATGTTCGTATTGGCGATTTTGCTGAGGTTAAAATTGAGGCTTCAGAAGAATTTGATTTGTATGGTAAGGTTGTAAATTAAATTTTGGCTCGCAAAGTCGCTAAGACGCAAAGTTGTACTACCAAAACAATTTATTTTTTAGGTATAGGCGTTTAGGTCTCCCGATTTTTCGTACATTTACAGTATGGAAAAACGAATAATTTTTGAAGGAGTAAACTCAATAAAATTCAATCAATTTTTCAAAACCGATGATGATTGTATCAAATATATATCGGAAAT
>RDZG01000122.1 GCA_004293915.1 Bacteroidota bacterium
ATTTACTGTAAGTGGCTGCGATTTATTTACATGCACAAGTGCGATTGTAACAGTTACGGTTTTACAAAACACCTTAAATCCGATTGCCAATTCAGACATCAACAATGTTTTAGAATCAGGCACAACCACAGGCAATGTATTAACCAATGATATTAATCCAATTACAGGAAATAATACACAATTAACAGTTACTGGAATTGTTACACCAAGTCCACTTGGCACATTGATCATAACGAATTCATTAACAGGAGCTTACACATTTATACCAAATGCAAGTGTAGAATTAGCCCAAGGAATAACGACAACAACAAGTGCTATTTATAATGTTTGTAATGTAAACGGTTGTACGACAGCCCAAATTGCCATCACTATTACAGGCGTAAATGATGCACCAATAGTATCTACGGTGGTAAGTACAATTAATAATACAAATCCAACAGGCACTATTCCAGGGTTTTTTGTGAATGATCCAGATGAAGATGTTTTAACGATTACAGCTGTATCGATGCAACCCAACATTGGCACTTTGGTTATAAATCCAAATGGAGAATATGTATTTACCCCTGATCCTCAACTTAATTATGTCGGAACGGTTCAATTTGTGGTTTCGGTTTGCGATCCATATACTTGTACAAGCACGATTGTGATATTGAATGTAGCGCCAAAACCAACAGAAACCGAAAATTATGTAATTCCAGCAGGATTTTCGCCAAATGGAGATGGCACAAATGATGTATTTGTAATTACACCATTGCCAAGTACTGTGCGAACAAGTTTGACAGTATTTAACCGTTGGGGAAATGAGATTTTTGCAACAGAAGATTACCAAAACGATTGGGGAGGACAAGCAGGTAAGGGAGCAATTATAAGTAGAACAGATGGTTTGCCAGCGGGAACATATTTTGTGGTTGTAACATTAGAAGATGCCTCTGGTAAAGTATCAGACAAGATTTATAAATCAATCACAATAATGAAATAATTGTTAATTGTTAATTTGAGTTATAACTAAATTATTAAGTATATAGAAAATAATTGAAAAAAATTAAAGATGAAGAAAATAGTAATTTTGCTAATGAGTTTTTTTGCCATAACGATGTATGGACAACAAGACCCAATTTATACCCAATATATGTTCAATACACTGGCAGTAAATCCAGCCTATGCAGGGAGTAGAGATGTGTTGAGTGCAACCATGTTGTATCGCCATCAGTGGATTATAGAAGGTGCACCAAGAACGCTAACATTTAGTGCAGATATGCCTGTAGCAAACGAAAAAGTTGGATTAGGATTGGTAGTAAGCAATGATAATATTGGAGTTTTTAATACCTTGTCAGCCTCAGCCAATTTTGCTTATCGTATTCGGTTTGAGAAAACCACATTGGCATTTGGGATATTAGGCGGTTTTTCGCAGATAAATGCAAATTTACCATCGACAGGAATAACGAGTGATCCTGCATTTGCACAATCTCAAAATCACTTTGTACCCAATATTGGAGCAGGAATTTATTGGAGTAGCGACAGGTTTTATATAGGTGCATCATTGCCAAAATTGTTAAACACAAATATTTACGAAACGGTACCTGTTTTAAATTCTCCCGCAGGAGATGGATTCAGATCTCGCCAATTTAGACATGCGTTTATAACTGGAGGCTATGTATTTAATTTGAGCGAACATGTGAAACTAAAGCCATCTACATTGATTCGCTTTGTGAGTGGAGCACCCGCACAAATGGATTTGAACTGTAATTTGTATTTATACGATAAATTTGGAATAGGACTATCGGCACGCAGTGCAGCCCAATTGGGATTTGCAAAATCAGCATTAGGCTTGTTT
>RDZG01000035.1 GCA_004293915.1 Bacteroidota bacterium
TTGAGCCGTACTATTTTCAGGAAATGATATTTTTTGCATAGAATTTTAGTTTATGCAAATATACAAAAATGTAATATATTATTTTCGGTTTAATATAAGAGAATATTTTTTTGGAAAAGAAGCCTCTACAGTTTGGAATAATGATCGATTGAAAGAGAAATACCCAAATTATGTTTCTCGGCATGCAGACATCAGAAATGTGGCTGACCTCGAAAAAATATTTCAAGAATTTGGATCTGATATAAAATTAATAGTACATACTGCGGCCCAACCTAGCCACGATTGGGCAGCAAAAGAGCCATTTACAGATTTTTCTGTAAATGCAACTGGCACACTAAATATGCTAGAAATGACTCGTTTGCATTGTCCAGAAGCAGTTTTTATTTTTACATCAACCAATAAAGTTTATGGCGACAATCCAAATTATTTGCCATTGATAGAAATGGAACATCGTTGGGAAATAGATTCAAAACACGAATTTTATAACAATGGCATTCCTGAAACTTTTAGTATAGACCATACCAAACACTCGCTTTTTGGTGCCTCAAAAGTGGCTGCCGATGTTTTGGTTCAAGAATATGGTAAATATTTTGGCATGAAAACAGGTATTTTTCGTGGCGGATGCCTTACTGGTCCGAACCATTCAGGTACAAAATTACATGGATTTCTTTCTTACTTAATGAAATGTGCTATCACAGGTGAGCATTACACAGTTTTTGGCTACAAAGGCAAACAAGTTCGTGATAATATTCACAGTTGGGATTTGGTAAATATGTTTTGGCACTATTATCAAAACCCAAAACAAGGCGAAGTGTATAATGCTGGTGGAGGAAGACACTCAAATTGCTCTATGGCTGAGGCTATAGCATTTTCAGAAAAAATCACTGGTAAAAAAATGAATTATTCTTATCAAGAAGCAAACCGCATTGGCGATCATATTTGGTGGGTAAGTGATTTATCAAAATTCAAAACCCATTATCCAAATTGGAACTGGAAATTTGGTATTGATGATATTTTAGGGCAGATATTTGAAGCTACTATAAAAAGAAATTTATAATGAAATTATCCATAGTAATACCAGCCTACAACGAAGAAGATTCTATTGCAGAAACTATTCAAACGCTTTATGATACTCTAATAAAATTTAAAATTGAACATGAGATTTTTGTAACAAATGATAATTCTAAAGATAATACTGCCCAAGTTTTAGCTGAGATTCAAAAATCTATTCCAACTTTGAATTGGGAAACTAATCTAGGTCTAAATGGATTTGGATATGCCGTTAGATATGGATTAGAGCGTTTTTCAGGTGATTGTGTTGCTGTAATGATGTCTGATTTATCTGACGACCCGCTTGATTTGGTTCGGTATTATCATAGAATGCTTGAAGATAATGTAGATTGTGTTTTTGGTACCCGATGGAGCAATGGTGGAAAAGTTTATGATTACCCTATTGTAAAAAAGTATATTAATCGACTTGCAAATTTTATTGTTAGAATCGTTTTGGGAATAAAATATAATGACACCACAAATGCATTTAAGCTATACAAACGAGAAACAATTCAAGGTATAAAACCTTTTTTATCTCCACATTTTAATTTAACACTCGAACTACCTGCAAAAGCTATAGTTCGTGGGTATTCTTACACAGTAGTTCCAAACTCGTGGCGAAACAGAAAGACGGGAGAATCTAAACTTAAAATAAAGGAAATGGGTAGTCGTTATTTTTTTATTTTAATGTACTGTTGGTTAGAAAAATTTTTTTCGAGAGGAGATTTTAAAAAGAAATATTAAACGTTAAATTCTTATTCCAAAATGCAATAAAACGTTCGTTTTATTATACTTTTGTGTATGAATTTTTCTGAAACATTAAATCAAAATCCTGTTTTTGGCTTATTAAAAGATGCTGCCAAAACTCAAAAACTCGAATCCTACATTGTTGGTGGGTGGGTTAGGGATTTGATTTTGAATCGAAATTCAAAAGATATTGATGTGGTTTGTGTGGGCAGCGGCATAGATTTGGCTCAAGCTTTTGCACAAAAATTATCAGAAAAAGCTGAAGTAACTATTTTTAAAAACTTTGGCACGGCTATGGTCAAAGATGGAGCGGTGGAAGTAGAATTTGTTGGAGCAAGAAAAGAATCGTATGCAAGAGATTCTCGCAAACCAATTGTAGAAGATGGCTCGCTCGAAGATGATCAAAACCGAAGAGATTTTACCATAAATGCACTTGCAATTAGCCTTAATGAATCTAATTTTGGCGATTTAATCGATCCTTTTGGAGGATTAGAACACATCAAACAAAAAGTTTTAAAAACGCCACTAGATCCCAATATTACTTTTTCTGACGACCCTTTACGCATGATGCGTGCTTGCCGTTTTGCTTCGCAATTGAACTTTGATATCGACCCCGATACCTTTGAAGCCATTGGCAAAAACAAAGAACGGATTGCTATTATTTCGCAAGAAAGAATTACAGAAGAATTAAACAAAATCATACTTTCTCCTGTGCCATCGTATGGTTTTAAAATGCTGTATTTCAGTGGATTATTGCACCTTATTTTTCCAGAACTCGTTGCTTTACAAGGCGTAGAAACACAAGAAGGAAGAGGACATAAAGACAATTTTTTTCATACCCTTCAAGTTTTAGATAATGTTGCAGCATATTCCAATGATTTGTGGTTGCGTTGGGCTGCCATTTTGCATGATATTGCAAAACCAGCAACTAAAAGATATTTTCCAAAACAAGGTTGGACGTTTCATGGCCACGAAGAAAAAGGGGCACGAATGACACCCAGTATTTTTAGAAAAATGAAATTGCCTACAAACGAAAAAATGGTTTTTGTACAAAAATTAGTTCGTTTGCATTTGCGTCCAATTGCCTTAGTAAAAGAGCACAACTCATGCTTTTGTGCCGTTGCGATATTACCTCGAAAAACAACGATAAAGTAAAAAAATATATTGCTAATTTTGAGCGAGTTGAAGAAAAACTAAAAGAAGTTGAAGCAAAAGACCATCTTCGGAATTTTCAGCCTATAATCGATGGAAACGAAATTATTAAAATATTCGACCTAAAACCTGGTCGAGAAGTTGGTGAAATAAAAACAGCTATTAGGGAAGCCATTTTGGATGGAATTATTCAAAATAATTACGAAGAGTCTTATAATTATATGATTGAAATAGCTAAAAAATTGGGAATTACTAAAAAGATTTAAAATTTTATGTGCAAGTTTGAATAATATTTACAAAAATGAAAACAGTTTTAATTACAGGCGGAGCAGGTTTTTTGGGTTCGCACCTTTGCGATAGATTTATAAAAGAAGGATTTAGGGTGATAGCGATGGACAATCTTATCACTGGCGATTTGAGAAATATAGAACATTTATTTAAACTTCCACAATTTGAGTTTTATCATCACGATGTTTCAAAATATGTGCATGTGCCAGGCGAAATAGATTATATTTTGCATTTTGCATCGCCAGCAAGTCCGATTGATTATTTAAAAATTCCCATCCAAACACTCAAAGTGAGTTCGTTGGGTACACACAATATTTTAGGGTTGGCACGAGCCAAAAAAGCAAGAGTTTTGGTTGCTTCTACATCCGAAGTTTATGGAGACCCAAATGTACATCCACAACTCGAAGAATATTGGGGGCATGTAAACACGGTTGGTCCTAGAGGTTGCTATGACGAAGCCAAACGATTTATGGAAGCCATAACAATGGCATATAATAATGTACATGCAGTAGAAACCCGAATAGTAAGAATTTTTAATACCTACGGACCCCGAATGCGACTAAACGATGGTCGTGCATTGCCTGCTTTTATGGGACAAGCCCTTCGTGGTGAGGATATTACCGTTTTTGGAGATGGTTCGCAAACTCGTTCGTTTTGTTATGTAGATGATTTAGTTGAAGGTATTTATCGTTTACTTTTGAGCCATTATCACATGCCAGTAAATGTTGGTAATCCTGTAGAAATTACCATTAAAGAATTTGCCGAAGAAGTAATAAAACTTACTGGTACAACACAAAAAATCATTTATAAAGATTTGCCAAAAGACGATCCAAAACAACGCAGGCCAGATATTACAAAAGCAAAACAAATTTTGGGATGGGAGCCAAAAGTGGATAGAGCAACAGGTTTAAAAATTACGTATGATTATTTTAAATCGCTTCCAAACGAAACCAATGTACCAAAAGAGTTTTAAGCAAAGTTTTTTGTTTTTAAAATATATAAACCATTTTATCGTTATTTTAGGAAGATAAAACAATAATCATTGATAGGTTCTATACAAACAAACGCACAATTTAATGCTATAATTTTTGAAAACAGAAACAAAAACTATGGAGCATTTGAGCTTAGGCAAGTTTTTGATAAGCATCAATCTATTGCATTAGTTATTTCTTCTTTTTTAGTGTTTATTAGCATTTTAGGACTACATTTTTATATGCAATATTATGATAATCAAGACCTTTTATACGAAAACATAGATTATCGTTCAATAGAATATTCTACAGAAGTTGTGATTTTACCCAAAGTTGTACCAGATGTTGCTCCTCCAAAAGGCATCGAAAAACCAGCCGTAGAAGATGCTCCACCTATTGTAGTGGCAGATGCAAAACCCATAGAAAAACCTAAAGACGAAATCAAATCTGAAACGCCTAAAACAGAAGAAACAGGAAAAATTGGTGCAAAAGATGGTGCCGATGATGGCAAAGGCAAAGAGCAACAAATAACTAGTGTATCAAACGATACCACAGGAAGCAGCTTATATACCAACGAAATTTTTATGAAAGTTGATGTAGGAGCCGAATTTCGTGGTGGAAAAGAAAATTTTGCAAAATTTTTAAGAGAAAACATTAAATATCCTGATTATGCCATTCAAAATAAAGTAAATGGAATAATTTTTGTTCATATAATTATAAATAGAGATGGAAGTTTACAAGATTTAAAATTATATAAAGGTATTGAGCAAAGTTGCAACGATGAAGTTATGCGAGTAATGAAACTGATGCCAAACTGGATTCCTGCACGAAAAAATGGTGTAAATGTGCGTCAGCGATTAATTATTCCTGTAAATTTTAACGCTACTCAATAAATTTTTATCCTGCCCACGCATCTCTATCCAAACTTCTGTATTGAATGGCTTCTGCCAAATGCTCTATTTTTATGTCATTACTATCTGCTAAATCAGCAATTGTACGAGAAACTTTCAAAATTCTGTCGTAAGCTCTTGCCGATAGACCCAGTTTTTCCATTGCTGTTTTCAACAAAATTTTTCCTGGTTCATTTATGATACAAATATCTTTTACCATTTGCGATGGCATCATGGCATTTGAATAAATTTCATCGGAGTTTTCAAATCGCAATGTTTGGCGTTCTCTGGCTTTTATTACTCTATTTCTAATTTCTTCGCTGCATTCTGCTTTTCTTGACGATGATATTTTATCAAAACTCACAGGTGTAACTTCGATATGAATATCTATTCTATCTAATAACGGACCCGAAATTTTATTCAAATATTTTTGAACCACACCTGGTCCGCACACACATTCTTTTTCTGGATGATTATAATATCCACACGGACATGGATTCATACTTGCAACCAACATAAAATTTGCTGGATAATCAACCGTAAGTTTTGCTCTCGAAATGGTAACTTTTCGCTCTTCCAATGGCTGACGCATCACTTCTAAAACTGTACGTTTAAATTCGGGCAATTCGTCTAAAAACAAAACGCCATTGTGTGAAAGCGAAATTTCTCCAGGTTGTGGATTACCACCTCCGCCAACCAAAGCTACATCCGAAATCGTGTGATGTGGCGAACGAAACGGTCGGTTTGAAATCAACGAATCGTTTTTACCTAATTTGCCTGCAACTGAATGGATTTTTGTAGTTTCAAGTGCTTCGTGCAACGAAAGTGGTGGCAAAATGGTTGATAATCTTTTAGCTAACATAGTTTTACCAGCACCGGGTGGACCTATCATAATAATATTATGTCCACCAGCAGCAGCAACTTCCATGGCACGTTTCATGTTTTCCTGACCTTGAACTTGCGAAAAATCGGCATCATAAGTATTTTGCGTATGCTGAAAAATTTCTCTTGTATCTACTTTTAGTGGTTCAATATGCGATACACCTTCTAAAAAATCTATTGCTTCTTGAAGCGATTGTATCGAAATTACATCTAAATTATTAACAATTGCTGCTTCTTTGGCATTTTCTTCAGGTAAAATAAATCCTTTATAACCTAATCTGCGAGCTTCAATAGCTATGGGTAAAACACCTTTAATGGGTCTTAACATTCCATCCAAAGACAATTCACCCATAATAATATATTTTTCCAGCAATTCGCTATTTAGCTGTTCTGATGCTTTGAGCAATGCCAGTGCTATGGGCAAATCATAAGCCGAACCTTCTTTTCTTAAATCAGCAGGAGCCAGATTAACCACTATTTTTTGGCGTGGCATACGATAACCCAAAAACTTTAATGCACTTTCAACGCGTTGTTCGCTTTCTTTTATGGCACTATCTGGCAAGCCAACCATAAAAAATTTTGCACCTTGATCTACACTTACTTCAATCGTAATCAAATGTGCATTTACTCCAAATACCGAACAGCCAAATGTTTTTGCAAGCATTGTTTATAAGTTACAATTATTATATTACATATATATTATACTAATAATATATTTTCAAATTTAATACAAAATTAATTAGGTTATATTAAAAAGTATTGCATAAATTTACGTAAGAATAGTTAAATATCAGGAATTTTAATAAATAATCATTTTATAACAAAAATAAATAACATACACATTATGAGTCAGTTACATGAATTTCTTAGTATTTTGCAACCTAATGATATTTCAAAAATAAATAAAATTAGAATAATTGGTGTTGAGAAAAAAATACTATCACTAATTATGAATTATAGAAACAAAGCTTTGCCAAAAGCAGAATCTATTTGCAAAGACGAAAATATTACACCTACACACTTTTATAAAATCTGCTCTTTGCTTTTAGATAAGTCTTACAACGTTTTAGTTCCAGAAAAAGGATATAAACTATTAGAATATCTAAATCAAAAAGATTTATATCGACACTTTACACATGAATTATTGCTACAAGAAAAGGACGAAAATTTTAAAAAAAATAATCCTGATTTAGAAAAATTTTATGGAAATGTGTTTTTGCTTTTGCAACGTGTTTCGGCTGGAGATTTAGATGAAGAATTAATTGATTCTTACGGAAAAAAATATTTAGGCTCTATTAAAAACAAAAACGAAGGCGATGAAATATTTGTAAGAGCGTGTTTTTTAAATACCAAACTTAACTTATTGAAAGTTACTAAAAAAGGTGTTGAAAGTGCACATGCAATAAATAAAGAATTAACCAGTATTGAAGAAAAATTAGTAAACAAAAATTATCCAAAAGCTTCATTTTACATTAATAAAGCACAATCTACCTATTTTCATCAAACTGTTGGAGATCCTAAAATGGTAATTGAATATCAACAAAAAAATATTCACTTAATTACTAAAAATCCAACTTTGTTCGAAAGCGATGCGTTGGTGCAAGCCGAATGTAGACTAGCAGAAATGCTTTATATGGACAACAGATTTCAAGATGCTTTTGATGCTTACAAAAAAATATTTAGTACTTACAAAAACGAACTAGAATCTGATTTTTACCATCATTCGAGATATGCTCAACTTGCCATAATTATTGAAAAATATAGTATTGCAAGCGAATTAATAGAATCTAAGTTTGGTGTATATATCGAAAACAAAAAACAAGGTCCTGGCACAATGGGAGCCATTTTAATGTCGAAACTTACCCTATTTACTAACCAAGAGCAAGCCAACAAATATATTCAACTTGCAAAACGTTTGGTAAATAAAAACTTATTTATACAATACGAATACGAAATTCGCATTTTAGAAAATATCTATTTTGCCTTGCAAGATGATGCTAAATCGGCTGCAATCATGGTAAAAAAATCATTGAAGTTTATGTATTCAAAAGGATTGACACTAAAAAATAGCGAAATGATTTATGTTCTTGTTTTGCTTGACGAAATTCTTAAACCTGGATTTGAAATGTCTCGTTTTGGAATCAGACTTGACAAAAAATACAAATCGCTTCAAAATTCGTATGCAGTAATTTATGGTAAACTAATTACCAAAGTGATTGAGAAGTACAATCAAAACTAATTTTTATTCTTTCTAATTTATTAAAAAAGCCTTTGTGAATCACAAAGGCTTTTTTCATTTTATGAAAATGTCAATATGCTCTAATTAGTTTTCCTTCCATAAAATTTACAAAAGCTTTGTTCACCACCTTATTACCTCCTGGCGTAGGATAATCGCCAGTAAAATACCAATCTCCAGTATGAAATGGTATGGCATTGTGCAACCCTTCGATAGTTTGATATACCACTTTTACTTCGGCTTTCATTCCTTTTGGTTTAACTATTTCTGAAATTTTATCTGAGATTTCATCATACGTAAAGGGTTCAAACAATTCTTTTACAAAGTTTTTAATTTCTTCTGGTTCTAGCTCAGCTGTGGCTTTGCATTTTTCATAAACTTCGTCTAATAAATATTCTTTGTCTTGCTCACGAATGAGTTCGAGCATGGCTCTAAAAGCCACAAATTCGCCAATTTTCGACATATCTATTCCATAACAATCGGGATATCTAATTTGAGGAGCAGAAGAAACTATAATCACTTTTTTGGGTTCTAACCTTTCGAGCATTGATAAAATACTTTTTTCTAGTGTACTTCCTCTTACTATCGAATCGTCAAGAATTACTAAAGTGTCTTTTCGTTTTCTGATTACTTCGTATGTAGTATCATACACATGCGAAATCATTTCGCTTCTGTCGTTGTCATTAGTGATAAACGTGCGGAGTTTTGCATCTTTTATTACTAGTTTTTCAATTCTTGGTCTAAATGAAAGTGTTTTTTGAAGCAACTCTTTTGTAAAATTTCCTTTCTGAATAAAATCGATACGGTGTTTTACTAAATAATCATCAACTGATTGCATCAAACCCAAAAATGCTGTTTCTGCTGTGTTTGGAATATAGGAGAAAACCGTATTTTCAATATCATAATCTATTGCTTTCAAAACTTGTTCACACAAATTGCTACCAAGTTTTTTGCGTTCGGTGTATATGTCTGGATCCGTACCTCTCGAGAAATAGATACGCTCAAACGAGCAGGATTTTTTTTCTGATGGCTCTCTAAATTGATATTCACCATATTCGCCATCTTTATTAATTATAAGTGCGTGTCCGGGTTTTATTTCTTTTATCTCATCGTAATTAACATTGAAGGCGATTTTAATGGCTGGTTTTTCTGATGCTACCACAACTACTTCGTCATCAGCATAATAGTATGCTGGTCGGATTCCATTTGGATCACGAGCCACAAATGCACCACCATAGCCTGTAATTCCAGCCATGGTATAGCCTCCATCAAAATCTTTGCATGAGCGTCTGAGTACTTTTTGCAAATCGATTTTATCTTCAATGATTTGACTCATTTGAATATTATCGTGCCTGTCTTTAAATCTATCAAAAATTAATTGATTTTCTTCGTCTAAAAAATGTCCAATTTTTTCGAGAACGGTTACGGTATCTGCCATTTCTCTGGGATGTTGCCCAAGTTCGACTAGCTTATCAAAAAGCGAATCTACATTGGTCATATTAAAATTTCCAGCAACTGCTAGGGTTCTACTTTTCCAATTGCTTTCTCTGATAAAAGGATGGCAATTTGCAATTGCATTTCCCAAATAAGTTCCATAACGCAGATGTCCAAGTAGCAACTCGCCAGCAAAAGGTGCGTTTTCTTTCATCCATGCCGCATCATGTCTTTTATCTTTATTTCCTTTAAGGGCTTTTTTTACTTTTTTATTTATACGATTGAAAATATCAGGAATCGGTTGTTGTTCAATAGACCTGCAACGGTGAATATAAGGTGTTCCAACCTTTACATCTTGTTTTACAACTGCCACTCCAGCACCATCCTGACCTCTATTGTGCTGTTTTTCGAGCAAAATATAAAGCTTATTTAAGGCATAAAAAGCAGTTCCGTATTTATTGATATAATACTTAAATGGTTTTCTCAAACGTATGAGTGCTATTCCACACTCATGTTTTATAGGTTCACTCATTTTAGGGGGTCTAAATATTAATCCAAAGATAATTTATATTTAATGGCTATTGAAATAAAATTGAATACTTAATTTCTAAGAACGTAACTATTATTACATCAAACCACGGCAACTCCAAAAATCAATGTTTATATATTAAAATAAATTTATATCTTTGTATCACTGGAGGTTGACACATTAGAAACAACCGCTGTAGCCCAACCTCGCAACTAATCCTTGCGAGGTTTTTTTATAAGATATTTTCTTTCGAATTTTAATACTTTTTGATTTTTCAAAACCCAAACCTTTTGAAGTGTTTTTGTTGTTAATATTTCACCCTTCACCGCTCTATAAATTTCTTTAATTGAAATGCCATAATCAAACCCAATCAACACATTATTTGATTGTTTATGAGCCTTTTCTATTTCTTTTCTTAAGGTAAAATTTTTACCTGTTGTATTTGTTTTGAACTCCCAAATCTCATCATTCCAAAATGCATCAGGAAATTTAAAACTTTTTGTGTTTGTTGGCATTATGGATTTATAAAGAGCGGGGTCGTTAATTTGATTTGGCAATAGTTTTAGCTTTCCACCAAAGGTATCAATCAAAAACCCTGGAATGGGAATGTTTTTTAATAGCTCTTCTCCACTATGTGTTGAATGTACTTCATAAGCATTTCCGGCTATGTTTTGAAATTTACAACAAAATATAACTTTAATATATTGCAATAATGAACAGGATGAAAATCATTCTAACTTAATATTTGCCACGAATGCACG
>RDZG01000068.1 GCA_004293915.1 Bacteroidota bacterium
TTTTAAAATAACCGAGATTGATGACTCTAAAAAGTTATTTAACTTAACTAGAAGTGATAATACTATTTCATTAATCTTAAAAAAGCGCCAAAATTAATTAAACTATTCATATTTATGACAATATATATTATCCGTACAATTATAATTTTCTGCATATTTACAACAATAGCATCAGCACAACAGCAAACAATTACCGAAAAATATTGGAATTATCGCAATAATTACAACCAATGGCACATCATAAGAGGTGTGCATCTACTCTACTCCATGGTCTGTGGCACACAGAACATTATTAAGAATAGTGAGGAAACTGGCGATAATGGCTAGTTTTAAAATTTAATTTGCACTTACAATAATCTTTTCGTAGTTTCGTTATAGAATTGAAATGAAAAAATCTGTCATTTACATTTTTACTTTTATTTATCTCGTTTTTAGTACTGGATTTACTGTAAATGCACATTATTGTGCAGGTGATTTGCAGTCTATTAGCTTTTTTGAACTATCAAAAGATTGTAACAAATGTGGCAAAAAGAAAATGAAAGGCTGCTGTAAAGATGTGTCGCAATCTTTTCAAGTTGATGATGAGCATATTATCTCAAGTTCTGATTTTTCATTTAAAACGCCTGATTTTCAATCTTTTTTCAATCCGATTTTTAATTTTAAATTTCGCCAAACAATCCTGAATTTTTCAAAACCATTTATTGGTTTTGAAAATACTCCGCTTTTTTCCAACACACCTATATATATACGTTTGTGTTCATTTTTAATTTGATTTTTTAATTTTCTCACTTCTCAGATTCACATTAGTGGATAATTAATCTTATAATTTCAAAAACAGGTAATGCCAAATACCTTTAAAATGGGCAATTCAAAAAAATAATCTTTAAAAAAATGAAAAATATATCAAAAATAATCGCATTGGTAAGTTTAATTACTTTTACCACATTTTGTAATTCAAATGCACAAACTACAAAGGTAAAATTCAAAGTTTTTGGCAATTGTGAAATGTGCAAAAAAACGATTGAAACTGCCTTAGATGTAAAAGGAGTGAAATCTGCCAATTGGAGTACAGAATCCAAAATGATTGAAATTGCCTATCAAGCCGACAAAATTTCGGAAAGCAAATTGCACGAACTCATTGCCGCTTCTGGTTATGATACTGAAAAAAGCAAAGGCGATGACAAAGCCTATTCTAATCTTCCGGGCTGTTGCCAGTATACTCGCAAGTAAAATTTAAGGCGATTTAATAAATTAAAAATTAAATATCGCCTTAATATAGAAACTAAAAAAACATTTTTGATCTAGTTCAAAAACAATAAATTTGTTTAAAATTAATTTTTGTAATAAATAAACGTGATATGACAACAATAACTTTAAAAGTAGAAAAAGTGGAACAAGCCAAAATACTTGTAAGTTGGCTAAATGCTATTAAATTTATTAAAAATATATCTCTAACAAATGGAGAAAAAAATGAATGCAATTTTTCAAAAATAAATGAAATTTTATCTTCCATTGAACCACAAAAAGCTTTTACTAATATTTCCAATCCAATTGAGTTTCAAAATCAATTAAGAAATGAGTGGTAAAAGATTACTTTTAGATACAAATATTGTAATTTATTTAGCAAAAAAAGAATTAGAGTTGTCCAAATTTGCTAGTAAAGACGATGTTTTATATATATCTTCTATTACATATATGGAATGTTTGGGATATATATTTTTGAATAAAAAAGAGGAATTAATCGTTACAAAACTATGTGATTCATTAAAAAGAATTCAAATTACGGAAGATGTTGTGAAGCAAACTATTCTAATCAGAAAAAAACATAAAATTAAACTCCCTGATGCAATCATAGCCGCATCAGCGCTTTCTCAAAAACTGATTTTAACATCTCATAATTTGAAAGACTTTATGAAAATAGAAAATTTAAAAATTATTGACCCATTTAATTTTTAGGCTCTGAATTTACATTCTGTATAAAACTATAAATTATGAGAATTCATTTTATCACATTTTTTTTATCTATAGTTTTTGCTCAATTTTTGTTTGCCCAATCCCAAAAACTTCGCGGAGTTGTATTAGAAGAATCAAGCAAAGGTACTTTTGTGCCTTTGGTTGGTGCTCCCGTATTTTGGCTCAATAATCCTGCAATTGGTGTAATAACTGACACGAGTGGCGTTTTTACGATTGATTTTATGGAAAGAAACTCCAATAACAGATTAGTAATTAGCTATTTGGGTTATAAAAGTGATACCGTTTTTGTGAAAGGAAACGAAAGATTAAGAATAATATTAGCATCACAAAATACCAAAGAACTAACGGAAGTAGAAATTATAGAGCGAAGCTTTTCAAAGCTGCCTGTTGCAATTTGAGCGAAAGCTTTGAAACCAATCCGTCTATAGATGTGAATTTTGCAGATGCCGTAACTGGGGCAAAGCAAATTCAAATGTTGGGACTTTCGGGAATTTATACACAACTGACTACCGAAAACATGCCCGATATTCGTGGACTGGCAAGTACTTATGGCTTGAGTTATATTCCTGGACCTTGGATAGAATCTATACAAGTTACCAAAGGAATAGGTTCTGTGGCAAATGGCTATGAGAGTATGACAGGACAAATTAATATAGAGCTCAAAAAGCCTGATGTAACGGTAAAAAAAGGCGAAAAGGTATATGCTAATGCTTATGTCAATACATTTGGTAGAATGGAAGCCAACTTGAATATTGCCACCAAAATCAATCAAAAATGGAGTACTGCCACACTTTTGCATGGCGATTATATGAACAATATTATGGATTTCAACAAAGATAATTTTATGGATATGCCTATGGGAAAACAGGCAAATTTTGTAAATAGATGGAAGTATGAACACAAAAACTGGATTGTACAATTTGGTGGAAAATTATTGCTCGACCAAAGAAATGGAGGGCAATATCAAAATTCAACTTCTGGTATTCATTCTTCCCATTCTGGAAATACAATGAAGTTATATACAACCGAAAATTATACTCAAAGAGGTGAATTATTTGGTAAGATTGGTTATGTTTTTCCTGAGAAAAAATACAAAAGCATGGGTTTGCAAATGAGCGGAATGTTTCATAATCAAAGTCAGCTTTATGGCTATATATTTAATATTGATAACATAAAAATCAGCTCAAGAACTTATAATGGAATACAAAATAGTATTTATACCAATTTTATATATCAATCTATTATTGGCAATACAAATCATAAATTTAGGGTTGGAACAAGTTTTGTTTATGATATATATTCAGAACAAAGGCTATATATAGATTATGAAAATAGAATTACATTGAGTGCTCAGCCTAGATTTGAAATTGTGCCTGGAGCTTTTGGAGAATACACCTGGACTCCTACTCCGAAACTCACATTAATTGGAGGACTTCGTACAGATTATCACAATCTTTTTGGCTTACAAATTTCTCCACGTTTGCATGGAAAATATGATATTACTGAAAAAACACAACTTCGTTTTTCTGGTGGAAGAGGATTTAGAACAGCTAATATTGTTGCAGATAATTTTGGATATTTTATATCTAATCGAAGTGCTTCTTTTATTGGAAGCTATGATTTCTACAAATATCCTTATGGAATCAACACTCCAGAAATAGCTTGGAATTATGGTTTAAGTTTGTCGCAAGATTTTAGATTAAATTACAGAAAAGGTAATATTACTCTGGATTATTACCGAACTGATTTTGAAAAACAAGTCGTAGCCGATATATATTCTGATGTGAATAAAATACAATATTATGTATTGAGTGGACAAAGTTATGCGAATAGTTTCCAAACCGAAGTCAATTACGAGTTAATCAAAAGATTGGATGTTCGATTGGCTTATCGTTTGTATGATGTCCAATCAAAATATATTAGCGGATGGCAACAACGACCTTTTATTGCCCAACATCGTTTTTTTATAAATGTAGCGTATGAAACCAAATCGAAATGGAAGTTTGATGCAACACTCAACTGGAATGGAGCCAAGCGATTACCTCAAACGAACGAATATGCCCAAAAATATTCTCCAGATTTTATCACTTTCAATTCACAAATAAGCAAATCTTTCGGTAATGTGCAAAAACATTGGTTTGATGTGTATATCGGTGGCGAGAACCTTACAGGATACAGACAAGATTTAGCAATTATCAATGCTCAAAACCCTTTTAGCCAAGGATTTGATGCTGCTCAAATTTGGGGACCCATCACAGGTGCAATGGTATATATAGGTGGAAGGTATAAATGGAAATAGCTTTTAAAATTAGTGCATTCTTAGTTTTATATATTACTGTGAATGCACGAAATTTCAATTAACGATTACCAGCATACATCTCTTTCAATTCTCCTGAGAAATCAATCAATACAATATTGCTTTGTTCTTTGGCTAACTCGAGCAAGCTGTTTGAAAATCCATTTTTGGCACAAATCATAAAATATTCTTTTCGATTATTTGTATTCCAATCTACCAATTTGGCTTTTCTTGTCAATTCGCTATATACTTCTACTCCTATTTTGCTTTCTGTCCATTTGCATTCTCCCAATAGTATTTCTTTGGTTTCTGGGTTGATGGCACAAATATCTATTTCTTCGTTTTTATCCCACCAACCACCTACTTTTATAGGTACAAATGGGCAATAATAAGGGGTGATATTTCTACAAATTTCTTCAAATGCCACACTTACATATTGATTCCATTCGACTTTTACTTTTTCCATCACCCAAGCACGATTGTTGATTTCCAAATAGCTTGTATATTGGTATACATACTTAAACCAAAATCTAATCATCTGATCTTTAAGTACATAGATTCCTTTTCTACTCTTTTCGGGCATAGCTTCTGTTACAGGCACACGCTTTTCTATCAATTCTATTTCTCGCAATTGTTCCAAATAAGGAGTAATGCTATTCGATGCCATATTGATAGAAGCTGCAATATCACCCGACTTCACATGCCCATTTGAAATGGCTCTAAGCACAGCAAAATTCATTACTTGTTCTTTCAACTCTTCTCCCAAAATATAACGTGGCTCAGTATAGAAAAACGAATCTTTCGTGAGTATGAGCTTTTCTATATTTTCAAACATATTTTTTGATACGTTCAAAATTTCGATGTATTTGGGAATTCCTGCTGTCATGGCATAACACTCTACCAAAGTTTTTAGCGAAGTACCTTTCGGGAAAAACTCATGTAGATATTCAAAAGCAATTCCTCCTAGTTTCATAGAAGCTGTACGTCTGCCATACAAAGGGCTTCCATAGGTAAGTGTAGTTTTGTACATCATACTTATGTGTGAACCACAAAGCACCAGCATCAGATTTTTGGATTTCAACTTCATATCCCAAATTCTTTGCAAAATGCTAGGAAGAGCCTCATTCGCCATAGCTAAAAATTGAAATTCATCAATAATCAATACCACACGTTCGTTTTGAGGTATTTTTTGAATCAAATATTCAAAGGCTTCGTCCCAGTGCGTAAAGGCAATATTGTTCATCAAAGTATCTCCACTCCAAGCCGCAATCATGTTTTTGAATTTATTAATCTGAGTCGATTCTGTGTCTTTATCAGAATAATAATATAGTACGTTCTTTTTGTTTTTAGTAAAATGATGTAGAAGGCTAGTTTTGCCCATACGCCTTCTGCCTATGAGAATCAGAAAAGCAGATTTTGCTCTTTGATATTCAAACTCTAATTGCTCTCGTTCTCTTTGCCTGTTTACAAATAGCTCTTCCATGGTTCATTATATTATAGCACAAATATATAAATAATAAATTATATAATAAATTTTATACTAAAATATTTTATACTAATAAATAATTATATTGTTTGAATGAAAACAAAACATAAATAAGCAACCATAAGTATTAGAAGTTTTATGTGTTCAAAAAAAGAAAGCAAAAAAACAAAATTGGGATGCAAAGTATAATCTTGTATTTTACCGAAATCAGTGTTATAGGTAAAGTAATAAACTTTATTCAACTCAAATATTAACGAAAATTACACATTGCCAGAGGAATACAACCTAAATTATTAGGCATATAAATATCAAAAAACTAAAAATTTATTAGCCGAAAAAAAGTGCTATTTTAAGTACCCACCTCTATTTCTAAGCCAATTTTTTAAACGTTCTGTCCAGTCGGCAATTCGTTCATCTTTAGGATAAAGTCCATATCCGTGTGCCCCTCTTTCGTAAATATGCAATTCGGCAGGAACTTTGTTTTCTTTCAAGGCACTATAAAATAAAATTCCATTCATGGCATTTATATCATCCTCATCGGTATACATAATAAAAGTTGGAGGCGTATTTGTGGTTACTCTCATTTCAGTAGACATGCTGTCTATCAACTCTTTAGAAGCATTATCGCCTAATAAAACTCCACGTCCAAACGTAAAAGCATGTTTGGTTCTAAATGTAATTACAGGATAAACTAAAGCCAAAAAATTGGGTTTAGAACTCATTTTATCAATTGCATTTGTTGCCTTCGGATTTCCACCATCCCACATTGTAGCTAAGCATGAAGCCAAATGTCCTCCAGCCGAAAAACCCATTATTCCGATTTTTTCAGGATTTATTTTCCATTCTTTTGATTTTGAACGTACCAAACGCATAGCTCTGCTCACATCTAAAAAAGGTGCTGGATGTTGGTATTTTTTGTGATCCCAAGTGCCATATCTATAACGCAAAACTATGGCTGTAATACCCATTTCGTTATACCATTTGGCTACTTGTTTGCCTTCGTGGTCGAGTGCTAGTGTTACATATCCGCCTCCAGGACAAATAATTACAGCTGCACCTGTAGCTTTTTCTTTTGCTGGAAACCAAACAGTTACAGAAGGTTTATCTAACTCATCACTACCTTGTGCCAAAGGCGCACCTTCTGTCCATAAATACAGTTTTAATGTGTCTTGAGCTAAAATAATATGTGATAAAAATATTAAAATGATAAGTGTTTTTTTCATTTAATTATTGATTAGATTTTAGGTTTTCTATTTCTGTTTTTAGTTCTTTTATTAGTTTTTCACGTTCGGCATCTTTTCTTTGCAATTCTTCTTGTGTGGCAATGAGTTCTTCCATGTTTTGTCTCAATTCTTCTTCTTGAGAATGCATTTGCTCCGATTTAATTTTTAATTCGTCTAGCAAATGACTCATTTTTTCTGAATTTGAAACAGATTGTAGTACACTAGCCAAATTTGTGCAAATATTTTCAGTAAAATCGATTTGGTATTTTTCAAAATCATCAAAACTTGCAAGTTCAAGAATTCCTAAAACATCTTTTTCTATTTTTATAGGTACTACCAAAAGTGTTGTAGGCAACGATTCGCCTAAACCAGAAGTGATTTTTATATAGTTTTCAGGAATTTCTTTTAAATAAATAGTATCTTTTTCTTTATATGCTTGACCAATAATTCCTTCGCCTTCTAGCAAAATTGATTCAACATGTTTTTTCTTTTCGTATGCATAGCATGCAATCATTTCGAGTTGAACATTTTCTGAATTATTTTTTTGAGCAAAATAAATTGAACCTTGGTTTGCACCAAGATATTTTACTAATTCACACAAAAACACATCAGATAAACCAGAAACATTTTGATTGTTTTCTCGCATTATATCTGCAAATTTTGCCAAACCTTTATTTGCCCAAAATCTTTTTTCGTCTTCAGTTTTAAACTTCCAAAGCTCGTCTCGCATGGCAATCAGCGATTGTCCCAAAATATCTTTTTCGCTTGATGGTTTGAAATTAGTTTTGAATTCGCCTTTTCCAACACTAATGGCAAAATCACTTGCATAACTTAAATTCGATACTAATCGATTAGTTGCAGTTAAAATTTGAGCCACTTCGTCCTTTTTTTCGGTTTTTTCAATTAGTAATTCTCCAGAAGATACTCGTTTTAAATGATTTATTATGTATTCTATAGAGCTAGTAACATATTTAAAAATACTATTCCACATTAAAACTGATAATATGATTATAAAAATTGCTAAAAATAGTATTACCCAAACTGTGCGATTAGTTAAAGTAATAAGTTCGGACATTAGTGTTTCTTTTTTATTACTAAATGTACCAAAATATTCAAAAAGACTTCCATAGGCAGCCCAGTAACCATTACTTTCTAGTTTTTGCAACCTACTTTTTAAAATAGTATCAACTTCAAAGTCTGTGTATTTGTTTTTGTATCTATAATCTGCAATAATATCTATTATTTCATGTCCATTTTGTTCATATTTATTTATTAAATCAAGTGTGTTTTTGTATTGTTCTATATTTTCAAAAATTTCTAGTGTATCACAATGTGCTTTTATTGATTTGAGAGTATTTTTAGATTCTAATATTGCTTTTGAAAAATCTTGTCTAATTGTGTCAAGAAATATTACTCGTTGAAATATTTGGTTACGAGCATCCACTAAACTAAAAACAGTAATAAAGGTAAGTGTAATCGTTGGTTCTGCATGCAAATTGAGCATTTTCGTTTTTTTCTCTATCATATTGTTTTGATAAAGTACAAATGCTGAAAAAAATATGATTAAAACAATTAAAAAGAAAATCACAATGGTGATTTTTCCTTTTATTGAAGATACAAAATCTCTGATCATGGGTTTAATTGAAGAATATTTTTTTAAATAAAATGGAAATACATTAAATTATAGTAGCAAATCTTATTTTTTGTAAAAATCGTTCTATTTTTACAAAATAAAAACAATTAAGAACTTATATTTTAGATGAGTTTTAAAATTATTAGATGGAAAATTTATTTTCAACCTTTTCAAAATTAAAAATACTTATTATTGGCGATGTGATGCTTGATGTATACGATTGGGGCAAAGTCGAACGCATTTCTCCAGAAGCTCCTGTGCCAATTATTAATATTAATCGAACCGAAAAACGCTTTGGTGGGGCTGCAAATGTGGCTTTAAATATCAAAGCAATGGGTGCAAATCCGATTTTATGTTCTGTAATTGGCGATGATTTAGCTGGACATGATTTTTTACATTTAGCTTCAGAAAACCACCTTTCGACTGAAGGAATAATACAATCTAAAAATCGACCAACTACTCAAAAACGCAGAGTGATTTCTGGCTCTCAACATTTATTACGCATTGATAGTGAGACTGATAAACCTATTATTGAATCAGAAAATGACGAACTTTTTGTTAAAATAGCACAACTTTTAAATGAATGTAATTTAGTGGTTTTTGAGGATTACGATAAAGGAGTGATTTCTCCTGATTTGATTCAAAAAGTAGTTCAATTATGCAATAAAAAAAATATCCCTACCACAGTTGATCCTAAAAAGCGAAATTTTTTATATTATCAAAATGTAACTTTGTTTAAACCTAATTTAAAAGAATTAAAAGAGGGTTTAAAACTCGATTTCTATGGCAATTTGATTGATGATATCAAAAATGCTTTATCAAAATTAGATGAACAATTGCATGCAGAAAATTATTTGATTACGCTTTCTGAAAATGGCGTTTTGCTCAAAACAAAAACTGATTATTTTCACATTAAGGCACATCATAGAGAAATTTCGGATGTTTCTGGTGCGGGAGATACTGTAATTGCTGTTGCTTCAGTTTGTTTGGCTGCTGGTATGCACCCAAAATTGATGTCGGAATTAGCAAATGTTTCTGGTGGCTTAGTTTGCGAACATGTTGGGGCTGTTCCAATTAATAAAAATGAGCTTTTAGCCGAAGCCAAACGTTTAAACCTAATTTAATGCTTAAAAAACTTGTCGGACATACAGCAGTTTATGGACTTACAACCATTGCTGGTCGATTTTTAAACTATTTGCTTACTCCGCTTCATACTTCCATTTTGTTGCCATCTGAATATGGCGTTGTAACTAGTATTTATGCCTATATCGCTTTTTTAAACGTGGTTTATACTTATGGTATGGAAACCGCATATTTTCGATTTTCGACTAAAGATGAATCTCAAAGTGATAAATCTTTTCAAAATACTTTTTTATCCATATTTTTTAGTAGCCTTTTATTTACTGGTTTGATTTATTTGTTTTCAAACCAAATTGCGGCATTTTTGGGATATGCCAATTCGGGTTCGATAGTGCGTTGGGTTTCGTATATTTTAGCTTTAGATGCAATTTCGGCAATTCCCTTTGCCAAATTACGATTATTAAAAAAAGTATATCTTTTTTCGGCTGCCAAAATTTCTAGTATTCTTATTAATATAGTGTTAAATGTGTTTTTTCTATATTTCTGCCCTGCCATTTTAAACGATGGCTTACTGCCTGAATTACAGCCTTTTGTAAGTGGTTTTTATAGTTTAGAAAATCCTTTACGCTATATTTTTATCGCAAATTTGGCAGCTAATCTCATTTATTTGCCATTTATACTTTCTGCTTTTCGGAATTTTAAATTGGGATTTGATTTTGCCTATTTTAAAACCATGTTTTGGTATTCGTTTCCGATTTTACTTACTGGTTTAGCTGGTACTGTAAATGAAATGTTTAGTCGATTAATGCTCGAAAGATTATTGCCTGCCAATTTTTACCAAAACCAATCAAATATGGATGCTTTAGGTGTTTTTGGGGCATGTTATAAAATGGCAGTTTTTATGACCATTTCTATTCAAGCTTTTCGGTTTGCATCTGAGCCTTTTTTCTTTAGCAATTCAAAAGATAAAAATGCGCCAGCCTTGTATGCCCGTGTGATGCACTTTTTTGTATTGGCATGTATGTGTATTTTTTTAGTAGTTTCTGTAAATGTAGATTGGCTTTCGAGTTTGTTTTTACGAAATGATATTTACAAATCGGGTTTGAACATCGTTCCCGTTTTGCTGATGGCAAATGTTTTTATGGGTATTTATTTTAATCTTTCGATTTGGTATAAACTTACTGATAAAACTTTTTGGGGAACGTATATTACGCTTGGAGGAGCAATCATTACAATTGTAAGTAATATTGTTTTGATACCTTATTATGGCTATACAGGCAGTGTTTGGGCAACTTTTATAACTTATTTTACAATGGTAATTTTTAGTTATATCATTGGACAAAAATATTTTAAAGTCCCATATAATTTATTTGCTATTTTATTTATAATCACACTTGGATTGAGTATGTTTTGGATTTGTAATACATTTGATAATCAAACGTTTACTGATTTTTTAATTAAAAATGGAGTTGTTTTAGCGTTTCCTTTTTTGGGATATTTTATTAGTAAGAATGTTAAAGTATTAAAGTTGTGAGTTTATACTAATTTAGCACATCTCCACGCAATAATCTAAATCTTTTTCGAGCTTCTGCAGAATAAATACTCGATGGAAAATCTATAATAAATTTATTATAAAGTGCTTCGGCTTTTGATTTATCTTTTATGTCGTTTTCAAAAATTTCTGCATACAAAAATGCTGCATCATCGCCATAAATATCCGATTTGAATTTATTTCCAATAGACTCCAATTTTGAAATTGCTTTTTGAAATTCTCCAGTTTTGCGAAAAACTTTTGCTTGCAAAAAACATACTTCGTCTTCAATTGAATTGTCTTTAAAGTTTAATAATATGCTATCAAGTTTTTGTGATGCTGCTTTAAAATTATTTTGAAAAAGTAATAATTCGGCTTGTGCATATTGATTTAATGCTTCGTGTGTCGAATCATCATCCAATCCTGTATTATCTAAAATAAAAAGACTCAAATCTAAGGCATCGTTTGCAATTTCGCGTGTGGTTGCAAGTTTTAGCACATCCAAATGCTCTTGGGCATAGGCAAACTGACCTGTATAATACGAAAGTTTGGCATTTTTAAGTTTTGCTTCGTGTCCAATAAGTGTTTCTTTTTGCTCTTTTTCTACTTGCGAATAGAGAAGTGTGCTTTCCCAAGATTCGTTTTTGAGCAAATAAATATCTCCCAAATCGAGTTTGCATTGCGAAGCAAATTCTCTTGGAATCCAAGGATATTTTAATGTTTCATTTAAAAGTGCAATTGCGGTATCTTTACTATTGAGATAAAATGCATAAAGCAAAGCTCTGTTTCTAACAGTTTCAATTGTTTCTTGCGTTCTGCCTAGTTCGGTTGCCAAATTTTCATAATCTTTTATTAGCGTTCGGATATTCGCAGTTTGTATAGGAAAAGTATTTTTTACCCATATTTCTTTTGTTTCAATTTTTAATTTTCGGGCTGTTGGATAAACTGGCGAAGTTTTATATTCCCGAGTTAAATAGTCAAAAATTTCAATAGCTGTTTCATAATCTTTGTTTTCGGTAGCAATTTTTCCAACTTCCAAAATTTTATTTCCTTGCATTTTTGTAAGTTTGTCATACGATTTTGCTTGAATAAAAGCCCGATAAAAATCTTTTTTTTGCAAATGAATCCAAATCAATAAATCGGTATATAAATATTGTGTAGGTTCTTCTTGAACACGAGTAATTACTTCTTTTTCAAAACTTTCAAAATCTTCTTCTGTAGTGATATATTCTTGAAAACGAGATTTTAGAAAATCTTTATCATTTTGATTTACCATCAAAACTCGAATCAATTCTTGAATCATGGCTGGTGTGTTTTTTTCTTGTTTAAAAATTTCTGCCATCTCCAAACAATATATAAAATCGTTACGTTGCGATTTTCTTTCGTTTAAATATATGGTTTTACATGTCGAAAAATAGCCTTTTTTAGTTAAAACTTCAATTATTGCAGGTGTTTGTGCCGCATCATCTTTACACGTTTTTACAAATTTATCTAATACTTTTTGGGCATCATTATTTTTTCCTTGTAAATAATAAACTTGAATCAAATCGGTTTTATAAGTAAGATTATTTGGGTATTTTTTTATTAGTTTTTTCAAAAACAATTCTGAATCTTCGTGCTTTCGTAATTTTGTGAGGCAATTCAAATATTTATCGTACACAAATGGGAGTTTTTTTTCATCTTCTATAAAATTCACATAAATAGTTAATGCTTTAGCAAATTCGCCATTTTGATAATATTCATCACCAAGTGGCAAACCACCTTTTTGAGCATTTGAATACATAGAAATGATAAAAAATAAACAATAAATTAGTTTTTTCACTGTCGAATCTTGTTTGTGGAATTTTCAACGAAATATACTGAAATAAATTTTGTTAATAAAAATTCATTTCAAAAACTTTAATTTGTACAAAAGTATAAATTTTGATGCAAAATTACGCAGATGGAGCTGTTATTTTAATTGATAAGCCCAAAACCTGGACCTCATTTGATGTAGTTAATAAATTACGTTATGTGCTAAAAATCAAGAAGATAGGTCATGCAGGTACGCTCGACCCAATGGCTACTGGGTTGCTCGTGATTTGCACTGGAAAATGGACAAAACGTATTGAAGAATTTCAGTCAAGCGAAAAAGAATATGTTGGAGAAATGACTTTCGGAGCAACCACACCTTCGTATGATGCTGAAACAGAGCCAGATGCACATTTTGAATTTGCACATATTACATCGCAACAAATTTTGGAAGCTACAAAACCTTTTTTAGGAGTTATTTTGCAAATTCCACCAATGTATTCTGCCATAAAAATCAATGGAAAACGACTTTATGAATTAGCTCGAAAAGGAAAAACTGTAGATGTTCCTGCTCGTGAAGTTGAAATTAAAGAGTTTGAAATTGTAGAAATAAATTTACCAATTGTTAAATTTAGAGTTGTTTGCTCAAAAGGAACGTATATCAGAAGTTTGGTTCACGATTTTGCAAAACACTTACAATCAGGTGCTTATATGAGTGCGTTGTGCCGTACACGTAATGGAGAATTTAAAAACGAAGATGCACTTTCCGTTGAAGATTTTATAGCCCAAATAAAATATGAAACAAATGTTTGATTTGTTTCATTTCGTTTTTTTTAAAACTATCAACTATCAACTATCAACTATCAACTAAGATTGTAGTTCTTCTACAAAATCAATTAAGTCATCAATTTTATTAAATATTTCAGTATTTGGCATAAGCTCTAAATCTTGTCCAATTACCTGATAGCCAGAAAGTAACACTTTAGCATCTGGAAATTTTTTACCTAATAGCAATACATATTCTTGAACCGTAAATTCTTTTGGAATTGAAGTGATTACAGTTATTAAATAGTTTGGTTTGTGCGATTTATAAATATTTTCTAAATCTTGAAGTGGAAGCCACTGACCAAGATAAATAGATTTTTGTCGTCTAGATTTAACTACATAATGAGCAAACAATAAACTCAATTCGTGTAATTCCCCTTCTGACAGAAAAAGTAAGAATTTTTTAGCTTTATCAGGAATGATATTATACTGACCATCAATAGCTACAATTAGCTTTTGTCGAACCAAGTTTGAAATAAAATGCTCTTGTGCAGGATTAATAGAACCAGTTTGCCACATCAACCCAATTTTTGTAAAAAAGGGATAAATAATGTGTATCATTGTTTTTTCTAGTCCTAATTGAAGAATATTTTTTGACATGATTTTTTCAAATCTCGATTCATCGATATCAATCATGGCTAAAGTTAAAGCATGAATTTGGTCAGAATATTTGCTATTTTTTTCAGTAATTTGCGTTACATGATTTCGAATATCATCCGAATTCATGCTAGCAATTTTTGAAATTTTATATCCGTTTTCGTTTAATAACGACACATTCAATAGCAATTTTAAATCTTCGCCAGAATATTGCCTAATATTAGTATCCGTTCGAGAAGGTGCTATAAGGTTATAGCGTTGCTCCCAAATACGAAGTGTATGTGCTTTTATTCCCGATAAAACTTCCAAATCTTTAATACTGTAATTGCTCATTTTATGGTAATTTGTGTTACTATATGTGTAGCAACATTATCTTAAGTAAATTGTAAATGATTTTGTTTTCAGTTTTCGATTAAACTTAAATGTGCAAAAGTGCTTTTAAATGCATTTTTTAAAAAATTATTTTCAAAAACATTATACAAGTGCAAATTTACAGCTATTTTATTTTTCTATTACTAATTTGAGATATTTAAGGTATGGTAAAAAACCATAACTACGCATAAGTGAAAGTACTCAATTTTATTTTATCAGACTTTTAAACCGTTAACTATTTTATATTGTTTAAAAAACGATATTTTTGTTAAAAAAACCTTGTTTATGCGTTATTTACTTGAAATTGCTTACAAAGGAACTGCATATCATGGATGGCAAATTCAAAAAAATGCACATACAGTGCAAGAAGAATTAAATAATGCATTATCAATTTATTTTAAAACAAAAATAGATACAATAGGCAGTGGCAGAACCGATACGGGTGTGCATTGTGAGCAGCAATTTGTACATTTTGATTGTACTGAAAAAGTAATTTTTAATGATTTTTTGCATCGTATCAATTCTATTTTGCCAAAAGATATATTAGTAAGAAATATATATCATGTGAGTACAGAATTTAATGCACGTTTTGATGCGCAAAGCAGAAGTTATCAATATCGGATTTCAAAATCAAAAAATCCGTTTTTAACGAATTTGTGTTGTTTTTATTTTAAAGCTCAAATTGATGTTGAAAAAATGAATAGAGCCGCAAATATTTTATTAAAACATACTGATTTTCAATCGTTTAGTAAATATAAAACAGAAGTCAATCATTTTGAATGTACAATTTCTGAAGCTTATTGGAAAGAAGAAAACGGACTTTTAATATTTAATATAACTGCAAATCGGTTTTTGAGAGGTATGGTTAGAGCAATTGTTGGTACATTATTAGAAATTGGCATTGGAAAATTGCCAGAAGTAGAGTTTGAAAAAATAATTATGCTAAAAGATAGAAAATTTGCAAAATTTGCAGCTCCACCCGAAGGTTTGTTTTTAACAAAAGTTACGTATCCATCCACCGTTTTTAATCAGAATATCTAAATGACTTGGTTTGCAGATTGGTTTAATTCGCCATTTTATCATAAATTATATAAAAACAGAGATGAGTCTGAAGCTCAGTATTTTATAGATAATTTAGTTGCATTTTTAAAACCAAATAGCAAACAAAAAATACTTGATTTGGCTTGCGGAAAAGGCAGGCATGCGATTTACCTAAACACCAAAGGTTTTGATGTAGAGGCTTGCGATTTGGCACCTGATAGTATTGCTTTTGCCAAAAAATATGAAAACGAAAAATTGCATTTTTTTGTACATGATATGCGTGATAATCTTACCGAAAATAAGTATGATTTGGTTTTGAATTTATTTACGAGTTTTGGCTATTTCGAAAATTTAGACGAAAACTTAAAAACATTAAAGTCTGTAAATCAATCACTTAAAAAAAACGGGAAATTAGTAATTGATTTTTTTAATACTGATTTTGTTTTACAAAACTTAATTCCTAAAGAACAAAAAATAATTGATGGCACAATATTTAACATTACAAAAAGTGTAAAAAATAATATCATTTTCAAAGAAATAAATTTTGAGTCTGAAAACAAAAATCATGAATTTATAGAACAAGTTCAGGCATTAAAAAAATCTGATTTTGAGTTTTTGTTAGCACAATCAGGTTTTAAAATCGAAACAATTTTTGGGAATTATAAGTTAGAAAAATATGATGCCCAAACCTCAGAAAGACTAATAATTGTGGCTACTAAGATTTGATTTTGCCCAAGATTCATAATTCAAAATTTGCTCTTCGTTTCTGTTTTCTTTTTGTTTGATACCAATGTCGTGGAAATAATTTGAATCATCTCTGACAAGTCTTTTTTTGAGCAACTCACCGCAACGCTCAACTTCGATTTCTATCATTTGGTCTGATTGAAATTGATTTAATAAATCTTTTGTAATTGCCTGATTATTAATTGATTTTAATTTATCATCTATGTCCAGATGTTTGTCTCCTGGCGATGAAATCGCTAATTCTGTAATTAAAAAATTAGTATCTGTTTTGATTCCAAAATGGTTTTGAAGCGTGTTTTGTGATGGATAAAAATGCAATTCAAGTCCCAAATAATCGAAACAAGCAGCCAAATAATTTTCTGTGTTTACAGCACCTTCAATAATTTCGTCCACATATTTTTTAAGTGAATGTCCACACCATTTTTCGGCTAATTCAATATAGTTTTTAGTTGTATAACCTAAATTTAATTTACCAAAATTTTGCCATAAATCAAGCATTACATTATCTAAACTTGCTTTGTTTTGTGTATGCATCCTGATTTTAATATCTAAAATAAAAGCTGCAATTGCGCCTTTATCATAAATAGAAATCTTACGAAATGGCTGCGTTTTTTTATAGCCATCAATCCACAAACCAATTTCTGTATCTAAAAATGTTGCTTTATTTTTTGCTGGGTTTTGTAAATGGTTTTTGATGTTTATAGCAAATTCTTTTGCATAATCTTCAAAATTCCAAACTCCTGAACGGAGCAAAATCAAGTCGCCATAATATGTTGTAACTCCCTCAGCAACAAATCCTTCTGAAAAATATTGTGGTTTAGAAAGATTGTATGGAAGCAAATTTTTGGGTCTGATTTTGCAAATATTCCAAGCATGAAATAGCTCGTGAGAAGATATGCCTAATAAATTTTTGTAAAAATATTCTTTCTCAAAATCAACATCTTTACCAAGCATAATAACCGTACTTGCCCTATGCTCAACCCCATGATAAACTTCAAAACTCGGAATCAAAAACTGAAAACGATATGATTTTTCAGGAAAATTACCGAAAAAATTTATTTGTTCAGAAATAAATGCGGTAAAATGAGCTTTAATTTTAGCTTCGTCTAGTGTAATTTTTCCCCAAAAATCAAGATAAAAATGCTTATTATTTAGTTCAATATCAATAGTTTGTATTTTTTCAGCTGCTAAAAATGGACTATCAACCAGCTCCAAATAGTTTTCGGCTTTGATTAAACAATATTTTTCTGTTTTTTCGATAGGCAAAGCACAACTTATTTGATACTCTTTTGGTACAATTAGTTTAATTTCCGTTTCTATATTATCTTGATTATCAAGTTTATAAACCAAAAAATTAATAAAATTCAAATAAATCAATTGTGTTGTAACCCAACTTCCGCCTGCATCAAGTTGCTTTACAAAATACAAATATTGAACCTGTATTTCTCCTTTTTCTGTCGGATATATTTCCCATGTATTTGGTTCAATATTTTTGAATTTTATTGCATTGTTTTTTGCATCTTTGACACTAAATTCAATTATATTTTTGGCATATTGTTGTAGTTCGTATCTGCCAGGTCGCCAAACTGGTAATTGTATTTTTACGGGAAAAATTTCATTATTTTCAAATACAAACGAAACTGCAATTAAATGCTTTTGTGGTTGTGGAAACGATATGATATACTTCATGAAAAATGTAAAATCGAATGCTAAATTACTTTTTAATTCAATGCTTAGCAAACTAGAAATTGTATACGGAAAAAACGAAGCCTTGTCTATTACAAAAATATATTTTAGTGATAGTTTAAATCTTTCCTATTCACAAATTATAACTGATAACGAATTTGAATTTGATATTGATAAACTCGAAAAAGACACACAAAGACTTGTAAATCAAGAACCTATACAGTATGTAGTCGAAAAATGTGAGTTTTTAGATTTAGTATTTTTTGTTAACAAACATACATTAATCCCCAGACCCGAAACCCAAGAATTAGTTTTGAAAATTTCAACTGATTTACAAAATAACCTAAAAACAAAATTGCTAGATATTGGAACAGGAAGCGGGTGTATTCCAATTTATTTAAAAAACAAAAATCCAAGCTGGCAAATATCAGGCTTAGATATATCAAAAGAAGCACTAGAAATGGCAAAAATAAATGCTAAAATCAATCAATCAGAAATTGACTTTTTTCAATATGATATATTAGATATTAACTTGAAATTAGAACAAAAATTCAATTGTATTGTAAGCAATCCACCTTATGTTTTGGAGTCAGAAAAAGCAGAAATGAGCCAAAATGTTTTAAATTTCGAACCCTACTCGGCTCTTTTTGTCTCAGATAACAACGCTTTACAGTTTTATAGAGCTATTTTGAAGTTTTCTCAAACGAATTTAGAAAAAAATGGAAGAATATATTTCGAAATTAATCCTTTAAAATCTGATGAAATGAAAAATCTATTAACAGAATTCAATTATTCAAACATCGAAAGTATAAAAGATTTCAATAATAAAATTAGATTTGTAACAGGTATAAAATCTTAAGAAATATTTTGATACAATTTTTCAAATTTTCGGGTCCGTTACAACTTTTAGCATTGTTTTTGTTTGCTTTTTTGGTGCGATTACCACTTTTTATTTTTAATCCACCAATGTTAATCGAAGAATTGCATATTCAAGTACTCCTTCAAAAAATATTTGAAGGCAATTTTTTGTATCGTGATATTTTTGATAACACACCACCAATTTCTGCATTTTTATACACTATAATAGCTTTTTTATTTGGGAAAAGTATTGTTTTATTTCGAGTTTTGGCAACTTTTTTATTGTTTATTCAAGCTGTTTTATTTAAAGAATTATGCAATAAAAACGAACTTTTGAATGAAAAAGGAGATATTCCTGCATTAATTTACATTGCAGTTAGTTGCATTTTTTTCGATTTATCTACGTTAAGCCCAGCACTCATTTCAACTACATTTTTGTTGTTGGCATTAGATAGAGTTTTCAAACATATAAAATCCGAAAATAGCGATAACCAACTCTTTTATGTAGGTTTTTTTGTCGGTATTTCTTATCTGTGTTATATGCCAAGTTTTATTTATATCATACTTGTAATTATTACTTTTGGGTTGTTTACACGCACAAAAATGAGTCAATATATTTTGATTTTAGTTGGATTCACTTTTCCAATATTATTTGTTTTTACTTATTTTTTTATTTTTAATGCTAGTCATGAATTTATTAAATATTACTTTTTAAATTTTCCTTTTAGAAATATTATTGATGCAGATTTGCAATCAATTTTAACTTTAATTGGACCTTTATTTTTATTGATTTTTGTTGGAATAGTTCGCACATTTTCATTCCGAAGATTTATCAATTACCAAATAGTTTGCGCTCAAGTTGCTCTTTTGTGGTTTTTTATTTCATTTTTTGTCTTGCTTTTTTTTCTTTCTAAATCTACTACTGGTTTTATTACAATGTTGCCAATGGTGGCTTATTTTGTTACAAATTTTTTCATGCTTTCAAAGCGGAAACTACTCAATAATTTCATTTTTGTATCTGTTGGGTTATATTATTTAACTCTTTTGTATTCTTTTTTTAATAAAACCGAGTACACTTATTTTGATTACAATTTCAATAACCAATACACTACAGGTAGCCGTTGGTCAGTCGAATTTGAAAACAGAAAAATACTCAATTTGAGTGATGATTTTAATGTGTTTATAGATAATAATTGTGCCACTGGTTTTGTTGATTTTGAAATATCGGAACAAATTTTAAGTAATGTAAATAATTATAAATCAATTAGTTATATTTCAATTCAATTTAAAAAAGATTTACCAGAGATTATAATTGATGATAAAAATTTAATGCCAATTATTTTTGATAAAATCCCTTGGCTTGCATGTAAATACATTAAAGATGTGCGGCTAAATTATTATGAAAAAAAATCTAAATAAAGGTAAATTATTTTTGTTGCCTTGTTTGTTGGCAGATGATACACATTCAAAAGTTTTGCCAGTTGAAAATGCGAAAGTAATTAAAGAATTAACTCATTTCTTTGTTGAAAATATTCGCTCGGCAAGAAGGTTTATTTCTTCGTTAAAACTTGGAAAAGATATTGAGCAACTTCAGTTTTTTGTGTTAGACAAAGATAGTTTGGTTGCAGATCTTCGCACTGGATTTGATTTATTAGAAAGTGGAATTTCAATTGGAGTTTTGTCTGAAGCGGGCTGTCCGGGCATTGCCGATCCAGGCTCTTTGGCTGTAGCTTTGGCTCATAAAACTGAAATTGAAGTTGTGCCAATGGTTGGACCATCTTCTATTTTATTAGCTTTGATGGCTTCTGGATTTTCTGGACAAAGTTTTGAGTTTCATGGGTATTTGCCAATTGAAAAAGCTGAAAGAATAAAAGCATTGAAAATGCTTGAAAAAGAATCTGTACAAAAAAATAAAACACAAATTTTTATTGAAACGCCATACCGAAATATGGTATTAATACAAGATGTGGTTGAAAATCTGCATCCAAACACACTTTTTTGTATCGCATCTGATATTACAGCCGAAAATCAATTTATTAAAACACAAAACGTGAATAATTGGAAAAAAAACATTCCTGAACTAAATAAAAAGCCAACTGTTTTTTTGATTTGGGCAGGCAAATAAAATTATATTCTGCTTTTTACCTCCCTAATAACTTGTTCTTTGTCGATTGGTTTATGCAAATAAGCATTTGCCCCTGATTTTAGTGCAACTTTTTGATCAATTGTATCGGTATTTGATGTCAAGAAGAGAAAAGGAACAGACATTAAATCTGGGTCAGTTTTCAACGCATCAAGCACTTCCATTCCATCAATTTCGGGCATTCGCATATCGCAAATGATAAGATTTGGATTGATTTTTTTTGCCATTTCAATTCCTTCTTTCCCATTTGAGGCTTCAAATAATTCGTAACCTTCGGATTTCAAGATGCTCGAAACCAATAAGCGATTTATTTGTTCATCATCAATTACTAATATTTTTTTCATTATTTAGATTTATTTTTAGATTTGTAATCTGTGATTTTTAATCAATTACAAAACATTTAGTCTTTGGATTAATATGTCTTTATAGGTTAGTCCGATAGTGATTGTTGTTTTATTGATAATAATACAAGAATCTTCAATAAGTTCAATTTTGTCGATATTAACTATAAAAGAACGATGAACTCTAATGAATTTTGCACTCGGAAGTTTAGTTTCCAAATCTTTCATTGTTGAATGTACGATATATTTTTTCTCTTTTGTACAAAATGTAACATAGTCGCTCAATGCTTCTATATATAATATATCGTCAAAGTTTAAGTTTACTAATCTGCCATTTGATTTTATAAATAAATTTCCATGTTCGATAGTAATTGTAGATTTTTCATTTAAGTTTTCAACGGCTTTGTTTACAGCTTTTAAAAAACGAGGGTATTCAGTTGGCTTAACAATATAATCTACAGCATTATATTCAAACGCTTGTGGTCCGTAATTAATATCAGAAGTGCATAAAATTATTTGTGGCAAAGTATTAAGCGATTTCATGATTTCTAAACCACTTAAGTTGGGTAAATTAACATCCAAAAAAAGAATGTCAATCGAATTTTCTGACAAAAACTGAACCGCCTCCATTCCATCTTCAATAACCGTAACAACCTCTAAAAAGCCTGTTTTAAAACAATATTGCTTTAATAATTCTCCTGAAATTTTATCATCCTCAACAATTAAAACTTTATACATTATATTACTAAACTTAAGTGCTGTTAAAAAATATTTTTATCCTTAATTTTATACAAAGATATATTTTATATCGAATTTTTTAGCTTTAGGAGTTTTTTTTTGAAATATTTGCTAAACCAAATTATAAACCATGTATGGTAAACAGACAATTTAATATAATATTTTTTTTGCTATTTCTTTCTTTTTTGCAAGGATTTACTCAAAATAAGTTTAGGTCTACCGAAGAAATAAATACAGCCTTAGAAAAAGCCGATTTTTTGATTAAACAAGATGAGTTAAAAGAAGCTTCGGGTATATATAATGATATTGCCATAAAATATTGGGAAGATAAAAATTTAGATTTAGCCATAGAATATTTTACAAAGTCTTATAGATTAAATGAAAAATTGAACAGCGAAGGTGGCAAAGCTATGATTAGTAGCAATTTGGCAATGATTTATTGTGACAAAACACAATACGAAAAAGGGATTGAATATTTTAATAAGTCTTTAGCGTATAGACGAACTACTGGTGATAAAGTGGCTGTTTCATCTGGGTTGATTAATTTGTCAATTGCTCAAAATAACATAAAAAAATACGAAGAATCAGTTGTGAATCTGGAGGAGGCACTTAAACTTTCGATGGAAATAAACGACACCAAACAGATGCGTGCTTGCTATGGCATGTTAGCAGAAACCTATGAAAAAATGGGTAATGTGGAGCGTACTATGCATTATTTTAAGTTTTATAAAAGTTTTAATGATTTGGTAAGCAGAAAAAGAGAAAAAGAACTAACTCAAAAAATTGAAGAAAAAGATGTTTTATTATTGCAATCGGAAAACGAATCGCAAAAAAAAGAACTTGAATTGCTTCGAAGGAACCAAGAGCTTTCTGCTTTGAGTAAAGAAATGCAAATGCTGTATGAAAATGTGAGTAAAAAAGAGCTGGTTTTGAAGCTAAAAGAAGAAGAAACCAAGGCAAAAAATAGAGAAATTGAAATTCAAAAACAAAAACTTGAACACGAAACCGAAGTTAATAATTATGTAACTTGGGGTGGTGGAATAATTATTTTAATTCTCTTGATTTTATTAATTATTGGCTATTCTTTGTATCGATTTAGAAATAAAACTAATAAACTATTAAAACAACAAAATGCAGAAATATCGCATCAAAAAGCAAATATAGAATATGCAAATAAAACAAAAGATAAATTATTGTCTGTTCTCGGACACGACTTGCGTGGTCCGTTTGCAACATTCAAAAATTTGATTCAATTGATGGACATGAAAGTGCTGAGCCAAGATGATGTTGTAACGCATATAAAAGACATGAGTTCGCTAGCTGATAGCACATTATTAATGCTCGACAATACTTTGATTTGGGCTAGGGGACAAATGAATGGAGAAATGTTGGAGCAAAAAAATATCGAACTTTATATAATTGTAAAAGAAGTATTAAGTTTTTTGAGTGAAACAGCAAAAATAAAAAATATTGAATTAATTAATCATACTCCACCAGAGTTAGTTGCTTTTGCAGATGCTAACCAAATCAAAATTGTGATTCGCAACTTGGTTTCTAATGCTATAAAGTTCACTTTGCCAAATGGTAAAATTACCATTGCAGCACATTCTTATAATGACGAATTTGTGTCTATAAGAGTAACCGATACTGGTATAGGAATGAAACCAGAAGATGTAGAAAAACTATTTACAAGCGAACATTTTACCAAAACAGGAACTAAAAACGAAAAAGGAACCGGACTCGGTTTATTGCTTTGTAAAGACTATATTGAGACTAATGGTGGAAAAATAAATGTAACAAGTGAAGTAAATAAAGGCACAACATTTGCATTTACGCTAAAAGTTTCGGATAATCGCACTGTAGAGCCGAACCTAAGCCCTGCTGATTCATGAAAATAAAAATACTTAGTACATTAATTTTATTACCAATCTTACTTTTTTCACAGAAACTTCCTGTCGAAATTGAGAAAACAAGCTATGTAGATACCAATAATAGGTATTTTCACAATTTGTATTTACCTGTATATTTATATCTTTCTTTTTCGGCAGATGTGCCACCAACTCAAATTTCTACCAAAGATTATTCAAACAAAAAAAATCCATTAGCTCCATTTTATTTCAATAAACATGGAAAACATACCATAAATTATTTTACCAACGAACAAGACAAATCTCAAACAGTAGATTTTGTGGTTTATGCCGATGGATATGCACCAAAATCAGAATCGAAATTCGATGGAGGATTGCCTTATGTAGTTAAAGACAAAGTTTTTTACCCAAATAGTTTAGCCGTAATTATAGATGCTGTTGATGAAATGTCGGGTTTGGCAGAGACTTTTGTTTCGTTAAATTATGCCGATTATACAGAATACAATGGTATGATGGTTTTTGAAAAAGAAGGCGAATATGTCTTGCAATATTTGAGTACCGATAATGTAGGAAATATTGAAAAAGTACATAAAAGAACTTTTGTGATTGATGGTACAGCTCCAAATACGTATCACAATGTGGTTGGTGTGGCAGAGGGGAATGTAATTTCTGCAAAAACCAAACTTTATTTAACTAAAGAAGACAATGCATCTGGAGTAGCACAAACGTTTTATCAAATAGATAAAAGTCCTTGGGTTTCTTACTCACGTGGCTTGATTCCATTAAACCAATTAGCAGATGGAGATCATGTTTTGCGCTATTATTCAGTTGATAATGTTCAAAACAAAGGTATTGTAAACGAGTATGCATTTTATTTAGACAAAACTTCACCTATTATGGCTGCTGATATTATTGGCGACAAGTTTATTGTAGAAGATAAAGTATATTTTTCGGGTCGCACACGTATGAAACTCACGGCTGTTGACAATAAATCTGGTGTAAAAGAAGTTAAATATTCGATTGATAAAGATAAATTTCAAAAATATACCGACCCATTTTACTTGCCTAGTAAAGTTGGATACCACACTATTCGCTATTTTGCACTTGACAATATGGCTAATCAAGGTACAGGTTCAGATGATGTAGGTTTGGCTTATGAAGAATATCAACATAATAGCAGTGTGGTTTATGTTGATTTATTGGGTCCAAAACTTGATTTTGCTTTTGAAGGACCAAAATTCAAAAAAGGGAAAAATATTTTTATTAATAAAGAAACAAAGATTCGAATTATTGGTTTCGATGGCGAATCTGGTTTGAAAAAACTATCTTATTCAATTAACGATTCAAAAGAAGAAATTGATTATTCGAAACCTTTTGAAATTACAACGGAAGGTAGAATTGCATTAAATTATTTCGGCTATGATAATGTAAATAATCGAAACATTAAAAAAGCAAATTTTATTGTAGATAATGACGGACCTCAAATTATTTACACCTTTAGTATTGCACCAACAAAAGAAGGAGAAATAGAGTTATATCCCTCATATTCAATAATTTATTTGGCCGCAACCGATGATTATATTGGAAATGATTATATTACTTATTCGATAAATGGTGGAGTAGAAACACCATACAAAGGTGGAATTAAAGGCTTTGAAAAAGACAAAGAATATATCATAACAGTAAAAGCAGTTGATAAACTTGGAAACAAATCAATTGAAGAAATAAGCTTTAAAACAGACAAATATTAAAGTCTAATTTTTTATTTTTAAACTAACAAATAGCTCGTTTTATCGGCAAAATCAACCGCCTTATAGAATAAAAAAAAATATTAGGTAGTTAAATTTTAAATTTACTTGTTGATTTTTTAATTAACACATTACTATTTATGAAAAAACCGAGTATAAGTAAAATTAAATTTTTATTACTTTTTTTGATTTTAGCATTATTTATTTTAGTTAATATCCTCGTTTTCATACAATTAAATTTTATTATAAAATATGTATTAATTGCTTTTTTTTCGATTTTTTCTTTAGCATCGATTTTGCTTACGAATTATTGGCTAAACAATTTTGCGTTAATTTCAAAAGATAATTTCGGATTAAAAAAGGATAACGAAAAACTTAACAAAACTTTACTTGCAGAAAGAGACACAAATAATCAGCTTCAACGCATTAATATCGAATTGACCGTTCGCAAAAGCGAAAACGATGGAGTTTTAGAAGAACTCAACAAAACGATGAACGAGCTGAATTTGTTAAACGAAAAACACGCTGAATCAAACAAAGAATTAGAAACACAAAAGCAAGAATTATTTGACTTATACCACAACGCACCTTGTGGATATTTTACTGTTGATAGTTCAGATAAACTAATTTCTGTAAACAGGACGGCTCTCAAGTGGATTGGATACAATTCTGAAGATATTTTTAAGAAATCAAAATTCGAAAGTTATTTAACAGAAAGTTCTAAAAAACTATACCTTAATGCATTTGAAACAGCACGACAAAAAGGTGGTTTTTCGGGTTTATTATTATATGCAATTGGTAAAAATGGAGAAGAAATGCCTTTTGTTTTAAATGCATTTACTCTTTTTGATGACGACAACCAAATGAAACTTTTGCGTTGTACTTGTTATGATATGCGAGACAGAATAAAATATGAAAAAGAAATTTTAGAACAAAAACAAAAAGCAGAAGAGGCAAACGAGTCTAAAAATGTGTTTTTATCGAAAATGAGCCACGATTTGCGAACACCTTTGCATGGTATTATAGGAAATATAAGTTTACTTAAACAAACGGCTGTTTCTGAAAATCAAAAAACTGTTTTGAACGATTTGAATGACTCTAGTGAAAAAATGAGTGAAATTGTGAATGACATTTTTGATATGACATTTGCACTTGATTCTTCTAAAAAATCTGATTATAGTAATCATTATATTTTAAACAATAATTTACTTATAAAAAAACTAGATTTAGATGCCAAAATATTAATTGTTGATGATGAAATTTTAAATCAAAAATTATTAATTGGGATGTTAAATCAGTTAAAATTAAAAGCAGACACAGCAGACAATGGCAAAATTGCAGTTGAAATGTATCAAAAAAATAAGTATGATTTATTATTTATGGATATTTTGATGCCAGAAATGAATGGGATTGATGCATCTAGTCATATTATGAAAATGGATAATAAAAAGCCTGTAATAATTGCTATCACCGCCAACATTATTAAATATGAAAAACAGAAGTATGTTGATGCTGGCATTCAAGTTTGTTTGACAAAACCTACACGATTTAATGATTTTGTAACCGCAATTAATCCATATTTTAAACATGAATTAAAGTCGGAATCTGAAAATGTAATTTCAAATGATTCAGATGATGATTTTTTAGATTATACGATTTTAACCCAAATTGTAGAAACTGCCCAATCTATTGGTAATGATTTTGACAAAATTATGTTAGCAGTAGCAAAAAAAGAAATTCCAAACTATGCCGCTAAAGTAAGCGAATATTTAGAAAATGGAAATCAGAAAGAGCTTATTGAAATGTTACACAAATTAAAAGGAGCAAGTTGGACTAGTGGAATGAAAAAAGTAGGGGATATGTGTAGAGATTTTGAAAATATAGTAAAAGAAAACAACTTATCTATTGATGTTGCTAAACTCATTTTATTAATTGATATATCGCTCGAAAAGCTTGATTTTTTTTATAATAAACAGCCAGTGGTTTAATCCTATCGCACAAAAATTGATTTGAAAATCCAAAACAGCGAACCAGAAAGAACTATACAAACTGGCAAAGTTGCCACCCAAGCAATGGCAATACTTTTGAGTGTACCACCTTGTAAATTCTTTAAACCTTGCTTAGAAACCATGCTGCCAGCAATGGCAGAAGTTAGCACTTGAGTAGTACTTACAGGCAAACCTGCCATAGAAGCACCATAAATTGTGGTTGCTGCAACTAACTCAGAACTAGCACCTTGAGCATAAGTAAGATGTGATTTTCCGATTTTTTCGCCAATTGTAACTACAATTCTTTTCCAGCCTACCATTGTGCCAATTCCTAATGAAAGTGAAATCAAAACCACAACCCAAAGTGGAGTATAGTCGGTAATTTTTTGAATGTTTTTTACTTTCATTTTCAATACATCCTTATTTTCTGCCGAAAGCGGTAAGTCGTCTGCTTTGGTTAGTTTTGTAATACTTTTTGTTAAACTAACAAAAGTATTTCTAGTAGACAATTGGTCTTTTCCTATAATATCATCTACTTTTTCTATACCTTCAATTTTTAATGTTAAATTTGATAATTGCGATTTTATTTTAGATAATGATAAATTTGTAGTTGCAGAAATTTGTGTAGTATCTATTTTATAAATAATATTTTTTACATCATTTACATCAATTGCTGTTTTACGAATATCTTGATTGTGGTTTAAAGCAAATTGCAAAGGCACAAAAGCAATTAAAATAACCATAATTAACCCAACTCCTTTTTGTCCATCGTTGTTCCCATGTGCATAACTTACTGCTGTACACGTTCCAACAAGTGTTGCTTTTATCCAGAAAGGTGGTTTTTTGTCATCTTTAGGTTCTTCAAAAATAGCTTTGTTTTTTATAAATCGTTGAGCTAAAAACATCATTAAAATTGTAGCTCCAAAACCAATAGCAGGTGATAGCAAAAGTGATGTACCAATTTCGCCAGCCTTTCCCCAATTCACAGTAGCATTAGAAATATTTTCGGGCATAAGTTGAAAAGCCAAACCAACACCAATTATAGCACCAATCAATGTGTGCGAACTCGAACATGGGATTCCTAAATACCATGTTGTTAGGTTCCAAATTATGGCAGAAATTAATAATGCCAAAACCATAGAAACACCAAAAAAGGGGTCTTGCAGTGCCAAGGCTTCGAGCGGCAATAAAATTACAATGCCCATTGCAACATCAACTCCGCCTTTGATTACTCCTATAAAATTCCAAAAACCAGACCAAATAACAGCCACTGTAGGTTTTAATGTTTTGGTGTAAATAACAGTAGCTACAGCATTGGCAGTATCATGAAAACCATTTACAAACTCAAATGCACAAGCTACTATTATACATACAATTAAAAAAAACGAGAGAGTTGGGTCTAATCCAAACATTTAGATTCTAAATTTATTTTCAAATATTGCTAATCTAATTTAAACTTTGTATTAAATAATTGTAAAATATCAAAATAGTTGCTCACAATTGTAATTTATTACATCAAATTTGATAATTATAATGATTATATAAGATAAATCGATTGCTTAGCGTAGGATAATAAAAGCAAATTACTAACTTCGCAACTTGAATTAATTACTTTAATAAATAATATACCTTAAAAAATATGGCAAAATATAAAGCTGGTGTACTCTTTGGCGATGAATTAGAGGCACTTTACAATGATGCAAAAAACAATAGTTTCGCAATGCCTGCGGTAAATGTAATTGGCACAGATTCAATTAATGCCGTTTTAGAAACAGCAGCTAAAGTAAATTCGCCAGTGATTATTCAATTTTCTAACGGTGGTGCACAATTTTATGCGGGTAAAGGCATGAAAAACGACCAATTGCAAGCTAATATTGTTGGTGCTATTTCGGGAGCAAAACATGTTCACGAAGTTGCAAAATATTATGGTGTACCAGTTATTTTGCATACAGATCATGCTTCGATGAAATGGTTGCCTTGGATAGATGCCTTGATAAAAGCAGGCGAAGATCATAAAAAACAAACTGGAAGTCCACTTTTTAGCTCTCATATGCTCGATTTGAGCGAAGAGCCGTTAGAAGAAAATATACATGTTTCGACTGAATATTTCAAAAAAATGAATCCGCTTGGGATGGCTATCGAAATAGAACTTGGTGTAACAGGTGGCGAAGAAGATGGTGTTGATAATAGTGATGTGGATAACGATAAATTATATACTCAACCCGACCATGTTTGGCAATCGTACCAAAGTTTATCAAAAGTTGGCTCACGTTTTTCTGTTGCTGCTGCTTTTGGAAATGTGCATGGCGTTTATAAATCTGGAAATGTGGTTTTGACACCCGAAATTTTGAAAAATTCGCAAGTTTATGTTCAAAAACAATTAGGTAGCTCGAGTTCTAAACCTGTTTTTTTTGTGTTTCATGGTGGATCAGGTTCTGAGAAACATAAGATTCAAGAATCGTTGGGTTATGGAGTAATAAAAATGAATATCGATACCGATATGCAATGGGCAACTTGGGAAGGTATTTTGAAATACTATAAAGGCAAAGAAGCTTATTTGCAAGGACAATTGGGCAATCCTGAAGGACCTGATTCGCCAAATAAAAAATATTACGATCCACGTGTTTGGCTTCGCAAAGGACAAGAAAATTTTGTTTCTCGTCTTGAAGAAGCTTTCAAAGATTTGAATTGTATTAATAAAAACGCATAATTAATGGAGAATGTAGAATTTAGAAATAAATCATTCTCTATTCTCCATTCTCCATTCTAAATTTTAATAGAATGGCTTGGTTTAAAAGACAAGAAAAAGGAATCATTACTCCAACGGAGTCTAAAAAAGAAGCTCCTGATGGTTTGTGGTATCAATGTCCTGGCTGTAAAAAAATTACACACATTCGAGAGCACAAAAGCAATGCTTATACTTGCCCCGAGTGTAATTATCACGATAGAATTGATGCAGCCAAATATTTTGAATTATTGTTTGATGACAATGAGTTTAAAGAATTAGACGAAAATATGGTTTCTGGTGATCCATTAGAATTTACAGACACCAAAAAATATCCCGAAAGAATAAAAGCTACAATCAAAAAAACAGGTTTGAAAGATGCTGCCCGTACAGGCTATGGGCTTATGAACAAAGAACTGATTGTGATTTGTTGCATGGATTTTGGTTTTATTGGCGGTTCGATGGGTTCGGTAGTTGGCGAAAAAATTGCTCGTGGCATGGATAAAGCCATGGAATTGAAAGTGCCATTTTTGATGATTTCAAAATCGGGTGGCGCTCGTATGATGGAAGCTGGTTTTTCGTTGATGCAAATGGCAAAAACATCTGCCAAAATTGCCTTGATGGACAAAGCAAAAGTTCCATATATATCTTTAATGACAGACCCAACAACAGGCGGAGTAACAGCAAGTTATGCCATGTTAGGCGATTTTAACATTTCGGAACCAGGGGCTTTGATTGGTTTTGCTGGTCCGCGTGTGATTAGAGAAACCATTGGTAAAGACTTGCCCGAAGGTTTTCAAAGTGCAGAGTTTTTGCTCGAACATGGTTTTTTGGATTTTATCGTAGATCGAAAAGAGCTGAAAACCAAATTGACAGATTTGATAAACATGATAAAATAAGAAAAAGGCTCAAAGAAATTTGAGCCTTTTTTATCTCCGCATCACTTTGTTTCGTACCAAAAGCTCTTGATGGCTAGCCATTACTAAATCAATAGTGCGTTTGTTCATATCGACAGCTTTGATTCGTACCATTTTTCTGTCTCCAAACTGAATTAAATTCCCTGTTTTTCGACCGATTGCTCTAAAGTTTCCAGCATCTAAATCATAATGGTCATCTTGCATATCGGCATAGCGAACCAAACCTTCACATTTGGTAGAAATAACTTCAATAAAAACTCCCCATTCGGTTACACCAGACACAATTCCTTCAAATTCTTGACCAATCATAGTACCCATAAATTCAGCTTGTTTGTATTTTATAGAAGCTCTTTCGGCTTCGGCTGCTAGTTTTTCCATGTCTGACGAATGTTTGCATTGCTCTTCGATGTACATACGTTCGCTCATGGGTTTGTCTGCCAAATATTGTGCCAACAATCGGTGGCAAATCATGTCGGGATAGCGTCTGATTGGCGATGTGAAATGCGAATAATGTTCAAAAGCCAAGCCAAAATGCCCCATCGAAACGGTGGTGTATTTTGCTTTTGCCATGGCTCTGATAGCAATGCTTTCGAGCATATTTTGTTCGGGTTTTCCGTTGATGTCGTCCATCAATTTGTTCAATTCTCTCGAAATATTTTTACTTTCTGCTTCGAGTTTGTGTCCGAATTTTTTGGCAAAAAGCGAAAAGCTACGCAATTTGTCCAAATCTGGCTCATCGTGTGTGCGGTAAACCATCACATTTTGTTCTTTCCCTTTTTTATAATCGAAACAAAACTGAGCCACACGTTTGTTTGCCAAGAGCATAAATTCCTCGATGAGCATGTGTGCTTCTTTTCGCACTTTTGGGAACACACCAAGCGGTTTGCCAGTTTCGTCTAATTTGAATTTTACCTCTACAGTTTCAAAATTGATGGCTCCCTTTGCAAAACGGTCTTTGCGTAATTTTTTGTGAAGCGTATTTAAAACATCTATTTCCTCAAAATATAAACCTGTGCCGTTTTCAATTATTTCTTGCACATCTTCATACGCAAATCGTTTATCAGAATGAATAATTGTTTTACCAAACCATTCTGATTTTATTTTTGCATCGTTATCTATTTCAAATACAGCCGAAAAAGTTAGTTTGTCTTCGTTTGGACGCAGCGAACACAATCCGTTGGATAGTCTTTCGGGCAACATTGGTACGCAACGATCTACTAAATAAACAGAAGTTGCCCTTTTATAGGCTTCTCTTTCTAAATCCGTTTTGGGCAATACATAGTGTGTTACGTCAGCAATATGTACACCTATTTCCCAATTTCCGTTTTCTAGCTTTCTAATGCTTAGTGCATCGTCAAAATCTTTTGCATCAACGGGGTCGATTGTGAAAGTTAATATATTTCTAAAATCTCTGCGTTTGGCTATTTCTTCGCTTGATATTTTGTCGGAAATGGCATTTGCTTCGTTTTCTACTATTTTTTCAAACTCCATAGGTAAACCATATTCTGCCATTATGGAGTGCATTTCTACATTGTTTTCACCAGCTTTGCCCAATACTTTGGTTATGATCCCCTTCGGATTTTTTTTAAACGCATCGTATTCTGATAGTTTTACTAATACCTTGTCGCCATCTTTTGCCTCCATGGTGTCTTCTAGTTCGACCATAAAATCGACATGTATTTTTTTACTATCAGGCACCACAAAACAAACTTTTGCCAAACGTTGCACTTTTCCTACAAATTCGGTTCGTTTGCGAGCCACAATTTCCAGTACTTCGCCTTCTTGTCGGGCATCATCTCGTTGGCGTTTGGCTGGGGTAAGCATCACTTTAACTTTGTCGCCATCCAATGCACCATAAAGTTTATTGGCTTCAATAATAATGTCTTTTTCAAATCCTTCGCTGATACAATATGCAAAGCGGGGATTTACATGGTCTATTATGCCTTCGATTGTTTGAGGTTTAAATACCGATTGGTATGATTCGTCTTCAGGATTGAATGAAATTTTCTTGCTCGCTAAAAGGGAGTCTATGGCTACAAAAAGTAATGATATCTCTCGTTTATCGGTTAGTTTTCCGATTTTTACAAGCTGGGCTTTAGTAAAATTTTCGTCATTGTTTTTGTCTAAAAAATATTGCAAATCAGTTAGCATATCTCCTTTTTGATTGCCACCCTTGTTTTTTGCTTTTGATTGTTTGTTGCGATGCATTATATTAATATTGTATTTTCTCAAATGAAGTAAAAAAAAATCATACTTTATTAACTATACCATTAAATTATGATGAATGTTTGTATGGAATAACTTGTTTTGAAATGGATTGTAATAAGATAATGCAAATGATAATCTTATGGAGCAACTCTGAAAATTAGTATTCAATAATCTATTTTAAAAAGTAGCTGTGAGTTTCAAATTCCAAAATCTGTTTGAAAGTGTATTTGGAACAGCATAATATTTATTATTGAAATCCGAAATCCATTGGTATGAAATGGTGTTATTAAACTCAAAAACATTTAAACATTCTATACCTAGCGTTACACTTTCAAAAAATTTTCTTGAAATGGTTTTATCGTTAAAAAAGAAAGTATAATGTGTGCCAATATCAGCTCTTCTATAAGCAGGTGCTGTAAATCTACTTCTGTTTTCTGGAGAATTTGGCAAACTAAATGGTAAACCTGAATTAAAAATGAGGCTCACAAAAACTTTCAAAGCTGGAATTTTTGGTACATGGTCTTGAAAATATATTGCGAAATTTACTCGTTGGTCAGTTGGTCTTCGTACCCAATTGTAGCCATCTAATTTTTCTTCGGTTTTCATAAAACTTAAGCTAAACCAACTCTCCGAACCTTTCACAAATTCTCCACTAATTCGTGTATCTATTCCTGTGGCATAAGCAATGGCATTATTAGTTCCATAAAAACGAAGTCGCACATTATCAACATCATAAGGAACTACATCCCACATATTTTTATAATATATTTCTGATGAAAATCGAAATGGACTATTTCCTAATTTGAAAGCATAATCCATTCCTGCTGTGAAATTTATAACACTTTGAGCTCTCAAATTAGGATTTATAATGCCACTAAAGTTGCGTAATTCTCTATAAAATGGCGGTTGTCGGTAAATTCCTATCGAAAATTTAAAAATCACATCTTTTTTCCAATTTGGTTTAAATGCATATTGTAAACTCGGACTAAAAATCAATTGTTTGTTCAGATTCCAATAGCCAATTCGGTTACCAATGGTTATTTTATGATTGCTATCGAGCCTAAAATTGAGTTGTGTATATCCCGAAAAGCGATGTGTATTTAATTCAATCACATTATCTAAAGGTGGAAAACCGCTAAATTTTGGATTAATCAAAAAATAATCCAGCGAATCGCTAAACGAATATTGGTTTAAATTATCTGTAAATCGCTCGTTTGAATATTTCATCCCAAATTCTAAACTTGTGGATTTAGAAAATTTAAGATAATGTCTTGTTTCTGAGGATAATAAGCGGGCATGTAAGCTGTTTCTAGCATATCTAAACAAACTCCCTTTACCTCTTCTTGAGGCACATTTGTCTTTAGGGTTTTTATTGTCAGGGTCAATATTTGCATCGCAAAGTCTATATTCTGCTTCAACGTTAATATATTCTTGTTCTCTACTGTCCATTCCTGAAACAAAAATTTCGGCTTTGTAACTTGGAGTGAACCAATGCGAAAATTTTGCTCCGCCTTGCCATGTATCGTATTTCATTTGCTCTTGTCCATCAAAACCTACATCAAGCAAAAGTTGCTCTGTTGCAGTACCAAATGTACTTTGTTGGATTGTAGGTTCAAAAGAATATCTATTTTGCGAATAGCTTGCCAAAATGCTCAATTCTGTACGTTTTTCTATTGAAAAGCCTCGTTTGCGTTTTGTTAAATCCAATGTTGTAAAACTCTGAATATCATTAAAAAAAGGAAAATATTGCCCTTGAACAGGTAATGAATTTAATAAATATTTCCCCGATTTATTTCTATAGCCAATCACAAAATTTATTCTGTCTTTTTTGTCAGAACCGCCTAAATGCATCGAACCACCCAGTAAACCCAAAACTGCTGAGCCTTCAAAACGTTTTGGTTTTTTATAAGTTACATTCATAACCGAACTCAATTTGTCGCCATATTTCGATTGCCATCCGCCAGTTGAAAAGGCAACAGAAGAAGCCAAATTTGCATTCACAAAACTTAGTCCTTCTTGCTGACCAGACGACACCAAAAATGGTCTATAAACCTCAATTCCATTTACATAAATCAGATTTTCGTCATAATTCCCACCTCTTACAGAATAAGTCGAACTCAATTCACTATTACTTTGTACTCCTGGCAACGATTGCAAAACTTTATTGAAATCGCCAAATGCAGAAGGTAGCATAGCGGTTGTTTTCGGATTTATGACTGTCATCCCTGCTTCATCTCTTCGGTCGCTTTGTGCTTCTATATCAACTGTGTTTAGTTGTTTTGTATCTTGTAATAGTTTTATAGAAAGTGATGAAATGTCTTTAGCATCAGTTATGGTTTGTTCTACAGTTTTATAACCCAAAAATTTTACTATAATATTATATGTGTTTGCTTTTTTTGTTTCGATAACAAAATTCCCATTTTCATCTGTTGTTGCACCAATCGAAGTGTTTTTTATACTAACAGAAGCAAATTCTATGGGCTTACCTTGCTCGTCCATTATTTTCCCTTTCAATGAAATAGTTTGAGAAAAGATTTTTGAAAAAATTAAAAATAAGAATAATATGAAATATATTTTTTTCAATTTAAAAATCATAGCCAAAGGTTAAATATAGTTTAACTCCTTGATTATTAAAATCTTGTATGCCCCATGCACAATCAAATTTTGCATAATATCCTAAAATCATCGACCGAACGCCAAAGCCATAGCCAGACAAAAATGGATTTTGAACCACTCTTACTCTCGCTGAATAGGTTGGTGGATTATTTCCAGATGTAACAGTTTTAAAGTTTGATTCGTTTTCATCTCCAAACGGAAAATCTCCTGTCCAAGCCGAACCTATGTCAAAAAAAGCCACTGTTTGAAAGTTTCGTAAAAAATTAGAATTGATTCTGCGCCTAATTAAATATTTGAAAATGGGCAATCGTAATTCAATATTTGCCAACAAAAAGCTGCTTCCATATTGTCTTGAATAGCCAAAACCTCGCATATTGGTTGCAAATTCATGAAAAAACAAATCTACATTTCCAGAATCTCTTGTTGATCTATTCAATGGTGTACCAATTTGATTGTTTTCTCTTGTATTAAAAGCCCAATTATCCATTCCTCCTAACAAAAAACTTTTTTTGGATGGACCAATAAATGTTCCGCCAACTAATCGAATTGCCAATACTAGCTCTCTATGAATTCTTGAATAATTACGTATGTCGATAAGGAATTTCCCAAAGTTATTTCTAGCGTTATCTAATCCAATATTTTGTGTGTATCCAATTTTTACTTTTGTTCCCAGGTTTGCATTTGTTCCAATGCTTCGAGTATTGTCAAAAGTGTATTCCAAACTTGTTCCAATATATTGTTTTCTGTCTTCTTTTAGTTTTTGAATAGCTTCTAGTGGACTCAAGTTTGTAAAATTTGTCCAGGCATAAAAAGGAGTAAAACTTACTTTCATAGCTGGGTTTATTGGATAAGATGCCGAAGCTTCAAATTTATAATAGGCATAACGATGCGAAATTTCATTTTGTCTTTCTGGTTCATAAGCAATTACATCTTTTGTTATTCTAAACCTATAATCAGTACGTTTTTTCAAGTATTCATATTCTGCCCACATGGTACTTGTTCTGAAATTTGTTGTAAAAAATAAACCAGCATTTATCCGATGATTACCCATTAAATCGCTCATATTTGCCCCCAAAACTGCTCCAAATCCTCTTATTGGATATAATGCTCCAAATCCTCTTATTGGATCAATTCTTATCGAACTTGTGGCGTTATCTATTGCAAAATCATGTTTATAGCGAGTAGGAGATGATACATAAACACTATTATTTTTCATCGAAAAATCCACAAATCCTTGATTTTTAGGCTTTATGTCAATTTTAAAATTATCCGCTTTTTTTGTGTTTGAATCTAGTTTTACTACTAATGGATTGCGTTCAAAATCAAATGTGTAATTATCTATATCGATTTCAGTAGTATCTTTTTTTGTAGTCGTTTTTTTTCTTTCAGATATAAGTTCTGTCTGTGTTTTTATTTGTATTGGCTCCGCTTTATTTTTCTTTATTTGTTTTTTGCTTTCTGTATTTGCCTCAATCTCAACCAATTGTTGGCGAAATGTTTTTATCCAAACACTATCTGCATATCGTGAAGCACTAAAATTTGTATCTAAATAAATTCTATTTTTTCCTTTGTTATATGTTATAAAAGCCAAACTCGATTCTCTGTCATTAACATCGTATGTTTGCATTCCTTGTCTATATGCTGTCAAAGCATGTTTTGTAGAGTCTTTTAGCGATGTTTTATACAATTGATTAATGCCACTTTCGTCACTCAAATAGAATATGTCGCCAAAACGATTTACTTTAGGTATTTCTTCATTGAATTTTGGTGTTTTTGTTAATCTTTTTGCCAAAATTTTTGACGAATCAGGATTATACATAAAAATATCGTGTTGTGTGGGTAGTTTTCTAAAATCAAAATTTTGTTTAATCACCAGCGAATCGTTTGGTCGATTAGAATTAAATACAAATGATTTTGACGATTTCGACAAAAACTGAGGATGTTTATCATCATAAATATCGTTTGTTATTTTTGTTACATTATTGTTTCGCAAATTGTATAAAAATATATCCGATTGCCCCATTATGTTTTCGCCACTCACAACTACCATCGAGCCATCGTCATTAAAATTAAAATCGTTTACCTGTTTAAAATGCTTGTAAATACCTCTGTATGTTTGTTTTTGTGAATATTTGATATTAAAAAAGTTTGAAATTTCAAGTCTAAATCGCTCTTTTCGAGATTCTATTTCACTTTTAATATCATAAGTTATCAATTTCATTTTATCTTTTTTTATATTCACAATACCAATTTTATTATTACTTCTCCATGCAATTACAGGCATATCATAATCTACTTTTTGGTCAAAAGTTCTATACCCACCTCTATATACTACATTTTTTGAACCTGTTTTTAGGTTTTTAATCACAACTTTATATCTACCCTTTTTATTATGGACATAAGCCAATCTTGTGCCATCTGGACTCAGTCGTATACTTCCATAATAAGTATCATCTTTTGGCTTTTTAATAATTTGTATGCTGTCATTTGGAGCTATTAACGCACCTAGTGGAGCAATATTTTGATCCATGTAATAACTTTTCCAACCTTTTAATATAAATCGATAATCGTTTGATAAACTATATTCTAATGCTTTTTCATAATTTCTCGAATAACGTGTATTACTCAAAATCGAAGAAATGTAGTTTTTCCCATAGCGCAGTACGATATAATTCCAAATCGAAAGCCCAATTACTCGGGCATCGTCTCCAGCAAAACGATTTGGATTTTTAATCTTTTTGTTAGTAAACAAATCTCTGATTTTATCATCATTTTCTGTAGTCCAACCTACCGAACAATATTCTATAATGCCGCTTAAAAACCATTCTGGTAGGCTCATAAAATAAGTGCTTTGCAAAACTTCTTTAAAACTTCCAGAATATAGCATTTCATTTACAATCATTGCCGAAATTCCTTTGCCAATATCTCTTGTAAAATCCGTCTGGATGCCATTAAATGCAACTTCTACTCTGTTTTTTAAAAACACAGAATAACCACCAATAAATACTTGTTGGCTCGAAAGCCCAATATTGCTTTGTTGTAAATCAGAATTCGAACCATAAACCACTAATTTTATCCTTGAGTATGGTGCATACCCTAGCAAGTCTGTAATTCTATCAAATTCGCCTTCGGCATATCTAGCCGCTAATACAGCTGCTGCTTGGCTTTGTTTATAGAAATAAATATCAAAATTATCGGTACTTATAACTTCCCATTTAAAGTTTTGATATTGGATTCTGTTTTTGCCAAATTGGTCTTGTGCCGTCTGACAAAATAGCGTTGTGTTGAAAAATAATGTAATAATTAAGGTTACTAATCCTTTTTTTGTGTAATTCAAACAGTAATTTGGTTTTGGTCTTAAAATTAGTTATTTAAAATTATACTAACCTATTTAGAATTGCGTTTTGTTTAAAAAAAATATTTTATTCTAGAAATATGAAATATAAAATAAAAAAAATGATGTAACATCTCGTATAAAAAACCGTATCTTTATAAAAATAATTAAATTTAATATTGAAATTATGCCAAAAAACACACTACGTTTAGTTATGATAGTTGATTCTGACCCCATTAGTAGCTTTGTTACAAAACTAATGTGTCTGAGTACTTATTTTGCATCTAGTACTTTGATTATGAGTTCAAAAGAAGAAGCTTTGCTGTATTTATCCACCCTAGAATCAAATATACATCCTAATCCTGAGGCAATAATTATTTCGTGTGATTCATTAAAAAAAGAAAACCAAAATTGTGAAGCTTGTGTGAATGATTTTTTGAAATTCGCAGATGCAACTTCTATTATTTTAGTGTGTGGAGACGAAAATGATTTAGGACATATCATTGCTCAAAATAACATCTTCCAATGCACTGCTCCTATTAAAGAAAGCGATTTTATAAATCTAAAAGCTAAATTGTTAGTAAATAATTGAAAAATACAACTCTTTTTGGCTAGATTCTAAATTAAACAACATTTTTTAAATTCCTAATTGGATTTGAAGATACAAGTTCAAATCCAATTTTTTTCTATTATTTTTTTTGCCACGAATGCACTAATTTTTAGTTTTTTTTCGTGCATTCGTGGCAAACATTTAGTTAAAATAATTTCATCCTATCTTTATTGCAATATTTTAAAGTCATATTTTGTTGTAAATTTCAAAACATAGCCTTTTTTTAAACTTTCAATTTGATTTCATGTTTTTTTGCTCGTTTCACTTAATCATTTCCCTTATTGTGAATAACTTATCGTGTCAAAAATCTTTATAATGAAAAAAAACACTAATATTTGTAAAATAGTGAGAACTATATTTACAATAAATAGAAAATAGAAATGGCTTTAGAGGGAAAACAACCTCCACTCTGGTACTCTGTTGTATTTGACTTTTGGGGAACACGCACATTAAGACGTTTACTTTTTAGTGTAATTGCCGTTGGAATTTACACTGCAATTATTGATTATTTAGAAAATTACGTTCTGCATGTAGATTTTAAACCTCCAACAACTATTTTTTCATTGATGGGTACTGTCTTGGGGCTTTTATTGGTTTTTAGAACCAATACTGCTTATGATAGATGGTGGTCTGGGAGGATTTTATTAAGTACCTTATCTAATAGTGGTAAAAATTTCGCAATAAAACTTAACTCAATTTTAGCCGAAACAGATACTGTAAATCGAAAATTCTTTTCTGTTATGATGGGAAATCATGCCTATGCTATGAAAGAGAACCTTAGACATGGAATCAAATGGGACGAGATTTTGCCAATGGAAGATGGAATTTTAGAGCGACTTCAAAACTGTTATCACGTTCCAAATGAGATAATTGCAATTGTTAATGAACGAATTATAGAACTTTACAGAGCCAAACTAATTACTGATCCTCAGTTGTTAGAACTCAACAAACATACAGATATTGCTATCGAAACAGTAGGAAGTTGTGAACGTATTCGAACTTCCCCAGTTCCGTTTTCATATAATGTGCATTTGAAAAAATTTATTGTTTTTTTTACAATGGTATTGCCATTTGGATTTATTCATGATTTAGATATGTGGTCTGTTTTGATTGTAATGCTGATTTTTTATGCATTAGCAGGACTCGATGCCATAGGAGAAGAAATCGAAGATCCATTTGGTCAAGACGAAAACGATTTGCCTATAGATAAAATCTGTAAATCGATACGAAATAGTTTAAATGCACTTTTAAAAGTACGCTAAAAACTTATGGCAGATAAATTTTCCATTTTAGAACAAAAATCTAGTAATTTCAGCTCCAAAAACTCGCTGATATTTACTGTGTTTTTTGATTTTTTTAGTACAGAAACCTTAAGAAAAGTATCAACAGGGCTTTTTTTAATATCTATATATGTGCTTTTTGTCGAAATTTTAGAAGATAAAGTTTTACATGTAGCTTTTAAACCACCATCTACTTTATTTACATTATTAGGCACAGTTTTAGGCTTATTATTGGTTTTTCGTACCAATACTGCATACGACCGCTGGTGGCAAGGTCGAATTTTAGTAAGCACTTTGAGTAATACTACTAAAAACTTCGCTAGCAAACTCAATGCTATTTTAGCTAAAACTGATAAAGAAAATCGTACTTTCTTTGCCTATATGATTTCTAATCATGCCTATTCAATGAAAGAAGTTTTACGTTATGGAGTAAAATTTGATGAACTTATGGAAACACATCCTGGTGAATTAAATGATTTGAAAAAAGTTTACCATGTGCCTAGCGAAATTGTTTCGCAAATACATTTAAAACTTACCGAAATATATAGAAACAAACAAATATCTGATTATCAGTATCTTGAATTACACAAATATACTGATATGATGACCGATGTGGTTGGAAATTGTGAACGCATTCGTACTTCGCCATTGCCATTTTCATATCGCGTACATCTTAAGAAATTTATTTTGTTTTTTGCACTTTTATTGCCATTTGGATTTATACATTATTTGGATTATTGGTCAGTATTAATTGTTGGAATATTATTTTATGCCATGTCAGGATTAGATGTTTTAGCAGAAGAAATCGAAGATCCATTTGGACAAGACGAAAACGATTTACCCATAGATTTCTTTTGCAAATCAATTAGAAAAGCTGTTTTCACGACCCTAAAAGTAGAATCCGAAAATCATCACCAAAGCGAAAATCACCATGAAAAGCCTCATTAAATACATTTCAATCTCATTTATAGTTTTTTTTATGTCTTGCGGTAGTGCATTAGATAACGATTATAGCAAAGCTACTGCCGAAGGCGACCTTGAACGAATTAAAGCAATTGGCGAATTAGATTCAGCCAATTTTGATTTACTAACCGATTACATGCTCAAACAAGGATTGATTGAACCCGACCTTAAACATCTTGACGAAAGCTATGCCGAATTATTAGAGCATGCTAAAAGGGAAAATGAGAAAGTAATTAAAAAAAAGGAAGCTTCGGATAAACTCAAAGGTAACAAAAACCAATTCCAAATGGATCAATTAGAGCATTTATACGAAGCTCTTGTTATTTTACCCGACCAAAGCAACATCAGAAAAGATTGGTCAAATAAAAATGCTGTTTTCTATAAAATGGTTTTTGTAAATCCATCCGAAAAAAGCATAAGAGCGTTTAAAGGTAAACTCTCGTTTTATGATTTGTTCGATTCTGAACTAAAAACAGTTAATTTTACCTACAATGATTTAATCGCAGCAAAAGATACTATATTATATGAAGCAAACATAGACTTCAGTAGTTTAAACAACAACAATGTATACTTTACAAAGGATTATTCTGATATAAGAGTTATTTGGAGACCATTAAAAGTTATTTATAATGATGGCTCAGAAGTAGAGTAAGACATTTATAATAAAACAAAACAGGCTTTCAAATATTATTTGAAAGCCTGTTTTGTTTTATATCGTAATTTTTGTGGTGTTGTGGATAATACTTTCAAAAAAACTTAAAATATTTTTGGTATAAAGTTTGTGAATAAGAAAAAGAGTATTACTTTTGCATCCCCTTACGGAAACGGAGCTAGAAAAAGAAA
>RDZG01000069.1:0-74880 GCA_004293915.1 Bacteroidota bacterium
CAATGTCGTTTAGTTAAGCAAAGTTAGGAAAAAAGATATAAAAATAATGGATTTTTATATCTATATTGTGAGGGTATTTAGGGGGAGTTCTAAATATTAACCTAGAGGAAGATTATAGAATAGACATTTTACAACATATTGACAATGAGCTTATTAGCGAAAAGGAACGAGGCAGTTGCAGAAACGACAGCCTTGAAAGGGTATACAGAAATAGAAAATTAACTTTTAAGAATTTATTTTTTATCATCTTGAACTTTAGGGCTACGATTCAAAAAGAGCTAGATACATTTTTCAAACTGGTAGATGGAGATGAATATTCGATACGAAAAGTAACCAAAAGTGCTTTTACACAGGCACGTTCTCATTTAGATTTCTTAATCTTTAAGCGGCTCAATAAAATAGCCGCTGATGTGTTTTACAAGCGTAATACGTACCACAAGTGGCATAATTTCAGACTACTTGCAGTAGATGGGAGCCGTGTTCAACTGCCTAATCATAAGACTGTTAAGGAGGAATTTGGGGTTCATCAAATGGGTCCAAAAGCAGATTCAACCCAGTCATTAGCATTGATTTCAATGCTTTATGATGTTTTAAATTTAATTACATTAGATTAGATTCCTCGATTGGCAAATATACAGATAGCGAAAGAGACCACTTGGTTGAACATTTGGAAAGAACAGAGAAAGGTGATTTGCTGCTATTAGACAGAGGTTATCCCTGTTTTTGGCTCTTGTTTTTGATGCAAGCCAAAAAGGTGATTGGTGGAATGTAGTCAATACATTCATAAAAGAGCCAGAAATGGAGAAAATTGTAACACTAAAATTGCCCCAAAAAGATCAAGATAAACTAAATCAATATCCTGATTATAAGGATAAAACAATAGAAGTTCGACTCATCAAAGTGCTGTTATCGACAGGCGAAACTGAAATATTATGCACCTCGCTTTTGGATAAACAACAGTATAAAATAGAGGAATTCAAGGATTTATATGCCAAAAGATGGGTAATAGAAGAAGATGGTTATAAAATGCTAAAATGCAGGTGTGAATTAGAAAATTGGTCGGGCAAAACAGCCCTATCTGTGAAACAAGATTTCTATGCTAAAGTGTTTTCACTTACGCTATTAGCAGCATATAAGCACCCAATTGAAGAAAAAGTAAAAGAAGAATTTAAAAAAGATAAAGACAGAAAATATGATCAAAAAATAAACAGTACATTTGCATTATCCATACTGAAAGAAGGAATGATAGGCATATTTATCAACAATCAAATGGAAAAAGCGATGAAGTATATGGATGAAATCATCTTCAAAACAAGAGAAATCATCAGACCCAAAAGGTCAAATGTGCGAAAGAAAAAGCCTAAACCTATGCCTAGTAGCTCATATAAGCATTATTAACCTTAACTAAACGACATTGCCTACAAAAACGATACCAAAACAAAACGATACCCATAAAAAAAGCCGTTGATTGCTCAACGGCTTTTTGTTTTTGTATATATTTGCAAAAACAAAAAAGTAAAATGAAAACGATTTTCATAACATATAATCCAAAATCAAAACAAGAACAAACACTTGCTATGCGTTTGCATACGATTGGAGCGGTTAATGATTTTACTATGTTTTTGCCAGATAGAACCGAAAATGAAAATGAAATTAGTGAATCATCAAAATCAAGAATTGCTAGATGTGATTACTTTATTATTTTTTCGACCAATCAACTTTCAACCGTTGTAAAACAAGAAATTGAATTAGCGTTTAAGTACTTAAACGACAAATCTAAAATATTGGTAATTTATGACAAACAAAATGGTAAAAATTTAACTGGAGATATTGTTGAACATTTTACACCTTTTTACTTCGACCAGAGTGAAAACAAACAAGATTTATTGCTTCAAAAAATTATTGGAACGATAAAAGAAAAAGAAGTTAAAAGAACGAATAGCAATGCTTTGGCTGCCATTTTAGGCATTGGATTAGGGTTGTTAATTTTAGGTTCACTAAGTGAAAATAAAAAATGATATTAGAATCGTGTATATTCGATAATACTGTTTTTAATTATTTTTTAAAAATTGAAAGTCTTGATTTTGAAATAATATGTAAAAATATAATCACAAAAAAAGTACTTGTTCCTTCAAAAATTGTAGCTGAATTAGAGAAATTTAATAGCCCTTTCAATAACAATCAAAACCTAAGAGTAGCTAAATGGATTTTTGATATTCCATTAAATAATTTTTATCATTTTTGCGATTCTTTTGATATTTTAGTTTTAGAAGAAGTTAAAAAGTGTTTGGATTTAGGAGAATCAGAGGCAATAGCACAATCCCAGCAAACAGGTGTAATATGGTTTTTTAGTGATGATATAAAAAACAAACCTTTTATTAATAAGAATTTTCCAAACATAAAGCAACATAGTTTTATTTTTTTAATTGCTTTATCAGATATTCTTGGGTTGTTACCAAATTATGAAATTATTATAAATGAAGTTTTAGCTATTCGTAAGTACAACAAACTAAAAGAAACCAAAAAAAAGAAGCTTCAAAAACTTATTTATGAAGAATATGAAAGTGCAATGAAATTAATGGGGGTGGCAAAATCAGAAGAAATATTACAAAAAAAGTCTCAAATTGATGAAATAAACAAAAAACTAAATCCAGAAATAGCGTAACAAAAAAAGCCGTTGATTGCTCAACGGCTTTTTGTTTTTGTATATATTTGCATCACCACAAATTAAACACATACATTATGGATAGCAAATATATAAAATTTATCATACTTGCAATAGAAATTATTTTTGCAGCTATTGTAACTAAATTCTTTTAAAACATGGTTTATACTGATATTATACTAATGATACTTACACTTGGAATATCATTTTATATTGCACTGCATTATGAATATGAAATTAAACAAGAAAAAAAATGGGTAGAATTTGAAAAGAAAATTTTTGAAATGCTTGAATCTGAAAAAATAAGAGAAGAGCAAAAAGAAGCCTACAATCAAATTTATTTGGATATGAAAAAAAATAGAGAAGAAACCGAAACTTGGATTAAAAACTTATTCAAAATAAATAATTTGAAAATTGACTAACCCATTTTTTTCAAAATACCATCTATCTGAATATCAGAATAATGTTTGAGTGTGATGTCTATTTTTTGATGCCCTAGCATATCGGCAATAGTTCGCCTATCGAGACCTTTCGATTCCCAAAAGTTGGCAAATGTTTTTCTGCCACTATGTGTAGTGATGTTTTTTGAGATACCTACCATTTCGATAACGTTTTTGAGATAGGTATTGTATTTTTGAAGCGAAATCAACGGCAGCGAATTGCCATATTTTTGCCATATCGTTTGAGCCTTATCAAAAAGTGGCAATACATAGCGTGAGCCTGTTTTTTCTCGAAAGCCCTCGATGTAAAGTGTGGTTTGATGCGATTTTATAAACTCAGCCTTAAACTCTTTCATGGTGCTGTAATCCATGCCGGTATAACATTGCCACAAAAACAAATCTTTGACACGCTGCAAACTGGGTTGAACCACATTAAAATTTTCTAAATCCGCAAGCTCTGTTAGTGTAAGGTATATTTTGGGTTTGGCTTTTGTAGGTAAATACTCTACATACAACAGCGGATTGTCTTTTATATGCCCTAATCTATGAGCGTGTTTGATAACCGAACCAAGGGCTTGTATGTTTTTGTTGATATAAACCGATGCGTATTTTTGAGTAATTAGATAATCTTTGAACCGCTCAGTAAAAGCCATATCTACATCGTTTATTGCTATTTTCTCATTTTTGAGAAACTTTAGATATTCCTGCATGTTGTTTTTTCGTGTGATATAGGTTTGAACCGTTCTAAATTCTTTTTCCTGCTTTCTTTTGTGTTCAATAAGTTGTTCGTAAACATGAAATAAAAGTACTGGAGGTTTGGCAGAATTGAGATACATATCTTTGAGCGATTCTGGCGAATAATTTTGCTCAGCCAAATCCATACCATTTTTGATTTCAAATATTTTATTTTTTATTTTTTCGATTTCTCTTTGCAAATAAAATGTAGTAGAAAGCTGCAAATCTTGATTCCATTCTGTGGGGTTGCACTTAATACCCGTGCTAAAATCCACACATTTTTGTTTTCCAATTGTGAAATAGCAATATATTGTACGTTTTCTAAGCCAAAAATAAATATTAAAATGTTGGTTTTGCATTGTAGTAAAATTTAAAAAGGTGTAGTAAATGTGTAAAATTCTAGTTATCGTATTTATATTACTAATTGATAATCAGATAGTTATGTATAGCATCTATATATATGTAATAAAACAAAAAAGGTGTAGTAAAAACACTGTTTTTACTACACCTTTAGGCTTAAAACGCTGATAATCAGTTAATAGTCGGGGTGGCAGGATTCGAACCTACGACCTCTTGGTCCCAAACCAAGCGCGATACCGGGCTACGCTACACCCCGAATTTTTCGGATTGCAAAGGTAATGAAGTTTTTTGATTTATCATTAACTTTGTGAAAAAATTAAGTGGAGAGAGAGGGATTCGAACCCTCGATACAGTTTAACCCGTACGGCAGTTTAGCAAACTACTGGTTTCAGCCACTCACCCATCTCTCCTTCAATTTTTTCGGACTGCAAATATAGAAGTGGCTTTTTGATAATCAAATTTTATATTGATTTATTTCTATATTTTTTTAATCATCTTTTTTATAAAAATGAACTACACCAATGGCATTTCTCATCGTTGCAACCCGTGTAAAAATCGTGATTCATTATTTTTATATAAGTATCTTTAATTTGATTTTTTACAATTTCTTCATCTTCGGGTGTAACCACAATTTTATGTTTAACAAAGTTGTTGTCTTTATCGGGTTGCAATAAATCTATTTCACCCGAAACCATGTGCCAATCTTGGTTTTTATTGTTATCTATCAATAATTTATAAAATACAATTTGACGCCAATAATCTCCACCATGTAATTTTTCAAAAGTTGATGTTTCATCTGCATCAGCATTTGGACGTATTAATTTCTTTTTCGCATTTTCTGGTTTTCCCGTTTTATAGTCAATTACATTTACTTCGTTTCCTCTCTTTTCTATTTTGTCAATTTTGCCTGTGATTGGAACTTCATCTAATAACACAATAGAAAAATCGTATTCTGTTTCCACATTTTTTTCCCATGTATTAATATAATTTTCATAATAAAGCGGCAATATTTGTTCGGCATATTCTTTTTTGAGCAAATATTCTTCTTCGGTAAAATGCGAAGCATAGCGTGTTAGACCCAAATTAAAAAAGTACTCAAAACGTTCCAAAGTTGGAAATTGTTTGTTCCAATCTGCTAACATGGCTTTAAAAAACTGGTCGATAGCATAGTGGTAAGCATTTCCAAACGCAGCATCGGCTGTTCGAGCAGTTGGTATTTTGAGTATATTTTCAAAATAAAATGTAAGTGGGCAACTTAAATATTTGCTCAAATGCGTAACACTTAATTTATAATTTCTCAAAACTTGATTGATATGCGATTTTTCGTATGCTTCAATCACTGGTTTAGGACTTTCAGCAAGTAGCATAATCAAAAATTCTGCCATTTCTTGATTTTTAACTGTTTTACTAACAGGCAAAATACCTGCTTTATCTATCAATTCTTGAATAAATTGTGATTTTTCTAAAGTGCCTTCTTTTATATCTTTATCGCTGGTTTTCATCACTGGATACGATAAAAATATTTGCTCCTTTGCACGAGTCATTGCCACATAAAACAACCTGCGTTCTTCTTCAATATCTTTTTTAGAAATATCAAACTCGTCAATTGGTGGGAATTTAATTTGTTCTCCTTTTGTACTTTTTTTCTCCCACGATTTGCTTTCGCAATTAATTAAATAAACTGTTTTAAACTCCAATCCTTTGGAAGAATGTGCAGTTATAAAATGTACTCCAGCCTCTTGCGAAACAATTTGTTCTATTGCAAGTTCAACTCCATTTTCATTCATTTTTGAAATCATACTCAAAAACTGCGTAAGTGTAATTTCAGGATTTTTGACCGATTCTTCTTTTAAAAAATCAAAAAAACTTGTTAATGTTTGTAGCAAAAGTATTTTTTCGGAAGATTTTAATATATAGTTAATCAACTTTAAATCAGTTAATAACTTTTCGAAAACAACTTGTAAAGTATGATTATGAACATTTTTAATTCCATTTTCGATTGCAAAACTCAATGCCAAAATTTCTTTTTCAGACGAAATAGAAAGCTTTTGCATTTCGGCTTCGTTTGCTAAAAACGTACGCCATTTGAGTTTATTGGCTGCAATATGAAGGGCAATTTTTGAAATATCATTTGTATTAATATTGAAAAAGTCAAAAAATAAGGCTTTAGAAATAATGAAATTACCACTTTCAAAAGCTTGATTTTCGGCATCGATATAACTCAAAATAGCTGTTAATTTCTTAATAAAAGGCGTTTTGAGTATATTTAGTCTTTTTCGAATGTTATATGGAATTTGTTTTTGGTCGAAAACTTTTATAATTTTTTCAACATCTTTTTTATTGCGGTATAAAATGGCAATTTCGTTCAAATCCTCCCCATTATTTTTTTTGTTTTCGATTTCAAAAGCAATATCAGCAGCTTCGTGAAAGGCATTATTATAGGCTCTAATTTCGATTTCGTTGGTTTGAATTTGTTTTTTTGAAACTAAATTTTTTGCTAATTTTTGTCCTTGTTTTTCAAAATTATCAATCAAATTAGTATCAAGAACTAAGCGAGTAATATTATGTTCAATAGAAGCTTTGCTTGCATCCAAAATTGCTTGTGTGGAGCGATAGTTTTGTGTTAAAACTATTGCTTTTAAATTTTCATTATATTGAGCTACAAATTGTTTAATACGCTCGTTTTCAGCACCTTGAAAACTATAAATGGACTGGTCGTCATCGCCTACGACAAATAAATTTGGGTTATCTTCCCAAAAAGATACCAACAAACTCAAAATTTTATTTTGGGAGCCATTTGTATCTTGAAACTCATCTACTAAAATATACTGAAATTGTTCTTGATAACGAGCCAAAAGATTTTCATGTATTTCAAAAGCATTGATTACCCAGTGAATCATATCGTTAAAATCATATCTTTCGGCTTTTTTCATTTTTTGTTGAAAAACAGGAAAAAGCAAAACCGCATCTATAAACTTTTCTATTTTTTTGGTTTCCTCTAAAACAAGGCGTGGATTTGCATCTCCTTTTTGATATTCTTTTGTATTTCGTTTATATTGGTATTCAGGAATATCAGGCAACGATTTTATGTATTCTTCGGCTTGATAAATCAAATCTTCGGGTACATAATTTTCTTTTTTAATGGTTTCAAATAATTTTTTTAATGCGATATAAGCAGAATAAATATTACCCGTATATTTTTTAAAACGATTGCCAGCAGGTAGATTGTTTATTAAATCATAATAAACATCTATGGTTTCGAGTTCTGAAATAGGCTGCAAATCCTGACTATCGCCAAAATACTGCCTATTATCTTGAATAATGGTGTTACAAAACGAGTGAAAGGTATAAATATGTACTTTGTATGCCTCAGCACCAATAAATTCTGACAAACGTTTTCGCATTGCAACAGCACCAGCATCGGTATAAGTTAGGCATAAAATATTGTGTGGAAAAATGTCTGGAATTTGTAATATTTTACCAATTCGGAGCGAAAGAATTTGTGTTTTTCCTGTTCCAGGTCCTGCCAATACTAAAACTGGACCTTCTGTAGTTTCAATAGCCACACGTTGCTCAGCATTTGCTTTTGCAATTGCCGCTTCAAAAATCGGATTTGTAATCATGTTTTAAAATTGTTATCGAATAATCTGTACCCAACCTTTTCGGGTTTGTTTTTGTTTTGCCGGATTTAAAACATCAAATTCTACAATTACTGAAAAATAATAAATTCCATCGGGCTGTCCAGCTCCATCCCAATTGATGTTGATGTCGTTTCCTGAAAAAACTTTTGTTCCCCAACGATTGTAAATGGTACTAACAACAGATTTTACCAATCGAGTTGGCTTTTTGGGTTCAAAAACATCGTTTATGCCATCTTTTGGATCGGGTGTAAACACATTTGGAAGTTCAAAATATTCAAACGATTCGCAAGCAGAAACATCAATACAAGCTTGATTACTAAAAACACTTTCGATTAAATTTCCATTTTCTAAAAAACGATAGGTTTTGACTTTATAACAGCCAAAAAACCGACTATTACCATCTGTAAAAACCGAATCAGGAGCTTTTACATCTGCAATTTGTACATAATCTGCTTCGTTGGACAATTGGGAATAAAATAATTTTGTACCTACAACTGTATTTTCGCAATCTAAATTTAGAAGAATTTTCCATTTCAATTCTACTTTACTTTTTTCAATATCACAATCTATAGGACTTAATTTCAACTCGGGTGGACAAGGTGGCAACGAATCTTTTGGAATAGCATCTACCACAAGTTGCGAATTGTTTAGTAAGGAATCTAAAATAATTCCTGTATTGGTTAAATTTGGGCATCCAAATTCATATTTTCCATTCGTTTTTACATAATAAGTATATTTATTTCCGTTGATTAGTGGTTCGGTATTTTGACCAATATCATCAAAATTAGTGCTAGTTGTTGTTCCAATTAACACAAAACCAGCTGATGTAGTAAGTTTATATATTGAAGTTGGGTAACTATTTTTCCAAGATGTTTGCGTTTTTCGCCATGTCAAAGTTATTTTTTTGTTTTTAGAAATGGCTTCTAAAAATACTGACGAAGACTCTTCTGTTGTATATTTTATCGTATTTGCAGTTCCAAACCGATAGCCGATTTTATAAAAATATTGCTTTTGGGTTGTATTTAAACCAAAATCAGTAAAAACAGTATCGTTTAAAGCTGATATTGTGGTAATAACTTCATAAGTACCAGCATTTTCTTTTCGGAATACTTGGTACGAATAGGGTGGGGGATTTAAAATCGGGTCTATATCTTTTGGTTTTTTCCAACGCACAAAAATTTGTCCATTATTGAGCGAAGTTGATGTAACCGAAACATTTATCAAAAACGGAATATCGTTGCGCAATTGAGAACATGACATCAAAGACGGTTTGCTTTCTCCGCCTCCCAAATCGGTATGCCGGGCAAATACATAATAGCAATATTTTTTCCCGTACGTAACATTTGTGTCTATAAAAGTACTCGCTCCACTTTGTGTTACAATACCAATTTCTTCAAATCCATTAATACTTTTATTTCCTTTTGCACATGAGTCAATTGTAAAAGGAGTTTCATCACAGGTTTTTCGCATAATATGATATTCTGGACTTCTGCTGTTTCTGCATAAATACCTATTCCAAGATAATTTTATAGAATCATTTGATGGCAAAGCAACAAAACCTGTGATGGCAGGCCCGTTTACCTGAATCGACCACGATTTTATATCAACTAATGGTACAAGAGCATCTTTATCATCTACCTTAAAAACAGGAATATAAGGTTGATCTCTAATGTGTTCGCAAGTGGTTTGCCAATTAAAAATTAGTTTTGCAGGGTTTGATAATAATAAAGGGTTTCCTATGGGAGAAATTGTAGCTTTATTTGTTGCTAATTCAAACGGACCACTAAAATATGACATTTCTATTTGATTACTTTCCAAATCGGTACCAATTATAGTACCAACCAGTAGTTTTGTAGCCGAAATACAGGTATCTTTAGGTACAGTTAGCTCAGGTTTTGTATTGTTAGATTTTACAATTTCGACTTGCATATCACGAGTCAAATACCCAATCTGAATACCATTTCTAAATTCTTTAACAATAAAAGCAATATTATATTCACCTTCTATACAAGGTTTATTCCAAGTAATTGTGCCTGAAATGGCATCAATTGAAATTTGCGAACTACATGCACCAGAACTAAAAGATGGGTCATTAACAGGTTTAAAACCTAAAATATCTCTGCCTGAAGTTGAACCATCTGGAAAATCTTTACTTGGAATTAATTGATATACTAACGAATCGCCATCAGCATCAAACGAACCTGGGTTGTGTATAAAAACCTGTCCAACAGCACCTTTATCGATTGGCGGAACTTTTAATGCTGGTGTGCTATTTGAACCTAAGAACGGATCAATCAAAAGTTGCGTTTCGATATAAAAACTAGTATTCCCAGAACTAGGAATGTTTTGTATGCCCACATTTCTATATTTAATATATGTAAAAACAGTATATTTTCCTGAATTAGTATAGGTATGTGTAAATTCAAATTTAAGTTGTTGGGTATTAGGTGTTAATTGTGTTCGTAAAATCAAATTGGAAGTAACTGTATTGCCATCTCCTAAATACAAAACTGCAGAAGTTTCATCAGCTACAACATTGCTGTTTCTATATATAAATAATGTAAATTTATAAGTATTGCTGCTCGAATTGCCAATTTTTGTGGCAATAATTTCTCCAGCACGAATGTGTGTAGCAAAGGTTTTTAAAGTGGATATAAAAAATAAAAAACAAAATATAAATACGATTTTTGAAATCTGATTCATCAAACTTTTGAGTAAATTCATAATGTAAAAGTAATGTATAACAGATAAAGTTATACACTTAATGAATATTTTCTATAATATTTTTTGTTTACTACAAAAAATCGCTATTTTTGCAGTCCTTTTTAGAGAAGATATACAAATAACAACATAGAGATGAGCAAAATATTAGATTTTGTAAATGCAGAAATTGCTGGAGAAATTAAAAAATCGCAACCTGATTTCAAAGCAGGTGATACCGTGAATGTACACGTAAAAATTAAAGAAGGAGCAAAAGAGCGAGTTCAACAATATCAAGGTGTTGTGCTTCAACGCAGAAACAGTGGACATCCTGGCGAAACTTTTACAGTTCGTAAAATTTCAAATGGTATAGCTGTAGAGCGTATTTTTCCAATTCTTTCACCATCAATCGAAAAGCTTGAATTGGTTCGTAGAGGTAAAGTTCGCAGAGCTCGTTTGTTTTACTTACGCGATGCAAAAGGAAAAAGTGCTCGTATCAAAGAGAAAAAAATGTAGTTTGTTTTCAAACCTATATTTAGAAAAAGCTCCAATCAGAAAATTGGAGCTTTTTTTATATGAAAATAAATTTTAAAGACATAAAAAATGACTATTTTTGTATTGTTATTTTTACAACTAAATGAATGCAAAATATATAAATCCGTTTACTGACTTTGGATTTAAAAAAATATTTGGAGAAGAAGCAAGTAAGTTGTTGCTTATCGACTTCTTAAATGCTTTATTGCCTCAAACCAATAAAATAGTTGATCTTACATTTAAAAATACCGAACATTTAGGACAAACAGAAATAGATAGAAAAGCTGTTTATGATATATTTTGCGAAAATGAAACAGGAGAAAAATTTATTGTAGAACTTCAAAAAGCCAAACAAAATTATTTTAAAGAACGAACCATTTATTACTCCACATTTCCAATTAGAGAACAAGCCGAAAAAGGAGAATGGAATTATAATTTAAAAATGGTTTATTGTATTGGTATTTTGGATTTTACCTTTGACGATTACAAAGATGAACCTGAAAAAAACGAGGTAGTACATACCATAAAATTGAAAAACCAAAATGGAAAAACATTTTATGACAAACTAACTTATATTTATATCGAAATGCCTAACTTTAAACAAAGCGAGGCAAATCTAAAAACCAGATTGGATAAATGGTTGTATTTCATTAAACATTTAGAAGATTTTCAGACCATACCAACCATTTTTAAAGACGAAGTATTTACCATTGCATTTGAAAAAGCAGAAATTTCTAAATTTGGGCAAGCCGAATTGAAGAGTTATGAAATGAATTTAAAAATGTATAGAGATTATAAAAATACGGTTGATACAGCTTTTGATGAAGGGAAATTAGAGGGAAAATCAGAAGGAATAATAGAAGGGAAAATACAAACAGCTAAACAACTGAAAAAATTGGGAATTGAAATTTCTATTATAGAAAAATCAACTGGTCTAACAAATGAAATAATAGAAAAACTATAAGTTTGAATTACATAAGTTTATATTTTTTAAAAAAATGATTCAAAAATAATGAAAGATAAAATCGAGAAATCGGTAAATATTAGAAACAAAAAAGCAAGTTTTGAATATCATTTCTTGGAAACATACACGGCTGGAATTGTGTTGAGAGGCACCGAGATAAAATCTATACGTCAGCAAAAGGTAAATATGCAAGATGCCTATTGCTATGTACAAGATAATAGTTTACGGATTAAAAATTTTCATATCTCATCTTACGAATCGGGTTCTTGGCTAAACCATGATCCATTGCGAGAACGTATATTATTATTAAAGAAAAAAGAAATAAGAAAAATCACTTCAAGTCTTGAAGACCAAGGTGTTACAGTTATTCCAACTCGCATTTATATTTCGGATAGAGGTTTTGCAAAAATGGAAATTGCAGTAGCAAAAGGTAAAAAACTTTACGACAAACGAGAAGACCTAAAAGAAAAAGATTCTAAACGAGAAATGAAATCTATTGAATTTTAATTAAAACATTCAGGTTAATTTTATAATTTTGTATAAAAATATTATTAAATAAAAAATGGCAAAGAATTTTGTATCAAACAAAGACGAATCTGTAAGAATGTTTAAGGCAGACTGGATAGATATGGTTTCGAGAGTGCATTTCAGTATTCCCCTTTATTTATATGTTCCAGTAGCATTGATTTGCTTATATCGCAGTTTTTTTATTTTTGAAAATAGTTTTTTAGCTATTTTGGGTTTGATTGTGGTTGGCATTGCAGTTTGGACTTTTGCCGAATATCTTTTACATCGATTTATATTTCATTACCATCCAACAACAGAATGGGGCAAACGTATGTCGTTTATTATGCACGGTGTGCATCACGATTATCCAAACGACAGCAAACGTTTGGTTATGGTTCCTTCGATAAGTATCCCTTTGTGTGTATTATTTTATTCTATGTTTTATTACACTTTTGGAGCAACAAATGTTGATGCTTTTTTTGTTGGATACGTAATTGGTTATTTGTTTTATGATATGACACATTATGCTTTGCATCATGCCAATTTTAAATCTAAATTTTGGTTGATGTTGAAACAAAACCACATGCGTCACCATTATATGGAACCTGATAGAGGTTTTGGTGTTTCAACCACATTTTGGGATTTGGTTTTTAAATCTACTTTTACAGGCGTAGCTGATAAAAAAGAAGTTGAAGTTATACATTAATCTAGTTTTAAAATACTTAATCAATATATTTTTTACAATTTAGATGCTTTAGTGGTATTTTAATTATTATTGAGTTTTTGTTTGCAATTAATCTTTTAAGTATTTACGATTAAAATCGGTAATTATTTATGATTATTGTTGTACTATGTTTAAATGCATATTAGCTCAAAAATTCCTTTACAATTTTATATTTTTTCTGTTTTCATTCTCTACATTTACAAAAATTATTAAATCATAAATGGGTTCAACAGTAAATCTGAAAAACAGAATAAAAGAAGTTAGTTTACAAAAAGCTGAAGCAAAAGCAGCTGTTAAAAATTATGTTACTTGGTTTGAAATTCCTGCCTATAATCATTACAGAGCTATTGCCTTTTTTAATTTTATTTTTGGAATTGAAATGACAACTGTTGAACTCAATGGATATTATATGGGGTTTTTTCCAGCCGAAAATGGCATAGGAGGGGCTGTAGTAACAGGGCAGGGGTGTGTGCCAAGCGAAACTGGAGCTTTGATTTATTTGAATGCAGGACCTGATTTAGAAATTCCATTGAGCAAAATAAACGAAGCAGGTGGACGTGTTGTAATGGGCAAAACCTATTTGGGTGAATCTGCAGGATATTTTGCATTATTTATTGATACAGAAGGAAATAGATTGGCTTTACATTCTAAAAATTAAGAATATTATTTTTCAAATGATGATTTATAAAATAATACTATTACATGAAATTCATTGCTAGCTCGTATTCAGATTTAGTTAATTCTATTTCTGAAACATATTCTTTTGGAAGGGTCAATGCTTTTAAACAAGTTAATAAATTACTTGTTGATACATATTGGAGGATTGGCAAAAATATTGTCGAATTTGAGCAAGGTGGAAATGTAAAATCTCAATACGGTTCACAGTTATTAGAACGTTTATCAAAGGATCTATCTTTACAATTTGGGAAAGGTTTTAGTTTAAGCAACCTTCAAAGATTTCGTCAGTTTTATATTTTATATCCAAATTATGCGATATCATCGCATAATTTACAAAAGTCTGACAATCAGTTTGTTAAAAATCATGCGACAGCATCGCATGATTTAAGTTGGAGTCATTATGTTGAACTTATAAAAATTGAAAATGATTTAGAAAGAAGCTTTTATGAACAACAAATACGAATAGAAAAATGGAGTATAAATGAGTTAATAAGACAAAAAAACACCTCACTATTTTTAAGATTAGCATCAGGAAAAAATAAAGACGAAATATTGAAGTTGGCAAATCAGGGTATTATAATTGAAAAACCTGAAGATATTTTAAAAGATACTTATGTTTTTGAATTTTTAAAAATTCCTGAACCATTTCATCTAACAGAAAATGATTTAGAAACCAGACTTATTTCACAGTTGCAAGATTTTTTACTTGAATTAGGAAAAGGATTTGCATTTATTGGAAGACGATATATTGAAGCAGAGCAAAATGTAGAAGGAGATAATCCACCTATTGGTTTAATACTTGCAAGAGAAAAAGATGAGTTACAAATAAAATATGCTATGAGCCACACAGATAGTAGGTTATTTGTTCAAAAATACCAACTTTTTTTACCAAATGAAGATGAACTTAGAAGAAAAATACAATCAGTTTATGAAGAACAATAAAATCTTAAAAATATATTATTAGCTAGAAGCCCTTATAAGTTTTAAAAATACACTTTGAAATGAACTCAAAACACTACAATATCAACCAATTGCGAATTGATTTATGGAATGAGCTTAAAGAAAAAAGCAACATTGCAAATCGAAATTTAGCATCGGATAAAAAACTTATTGAAATCAATGATGTATTACAAAATCTTGTTTCAATAGAACAATATTTCTCATTTCCAGGTGTTTATCTTGTAAATACGTTAATCGAATCGGTAAAAAGAGGCGAAATAAAATCTATTTCTACACAAGTAAATGAGATTGTACATTTGCTGGTGAGCGAAAGTTACAAAACCAATCCAGATGTTTTGGATGATACTTTTGGAGATGGATTTCAAGGAAAATCGAAAAGAAATGCAACCTCAAACACAACAAAGAAAAACTATTTTGAGGTTTTATATGTCGAAGATATATCTCAAAACGAAGAGGTTAGCATTAAAAATAAAATCAAAGATTTATTAGATTCAAGAGATAATCTTACCTACGATTTGGTGGTGCAACGCTCTTTTCAAGATGCATTAATTTGTCTTTTTTTTAATTATAACATTCAAGCTGCGGTAATCAGATATGCACCGTTGCATCTTTCTACAAACATTACCGAATTGATAAAACCTTTTATACAAAATGTATTAAAAGTTGATATTTCAGAAATAAAAGATGCAGAACTGGGTCCGCTTTTAGGAAAATATATTCATCAATTCAGACCAGAATTAGATATTTATTATATCACAGATACTTCGCTTACGCATTTAGAAGATACAACATTAAAAGCATTTAGACGAATATTTTATCGCATGGAAGATATTCAAGAATTGCATTTGAGCATTATTAGTGGCATAAACGAACGATTTGAAACACCATTTTTTACCGCCTTGTGCGAATATAGCAAGCGACCAACAACTGTTTTTCATGCCTTACCAATTTCTCGTGGAAATTCAGTTTTTAAATCACGTTGGCTTTCCGATTTTGGCGATTTTTATGGTAGAAATGTATTTTTAGCCGAAACCTCAGCTACAAATGGTGGATTGGATTCATTACTTCAGCCGAAAGGTCCGCTTAAAAAAGCTCAACAAAAAGCTGCAAATGCTTATGGTGCAGAACAAACTTTTTTTGTAACCAATGGCACATCAACAGCAAATAAAATTGTACAACAAGCATTGATTCAACCTGGAGATGTGGTTTTAGTTGATAGGGATTGCCACAAATCGCATCATTATGGATTAGTACTTGCTGGTGCATTTCCAGTTTATTTAGATTCTTATCCGATAGAAGAATATTCGATGTATGGGGCTGTACCGCTGCGTGTTATCAAAGAAAAATTATTGACTTTAAAAGCTGCGGGCAGGTTAGATAAAGTTAAAATGTTGCTACTAACCAATTGTACGTTTGATGGATTGGTCTATAATGTTGAAAAAGTGATGGAAGAGGTTTTGGCAATAAAACCTGATATGGTTTTTCTTTGGGACGAAGCTTGGTTTGCTTTTGCAAGTTTTACTTATACGTTTAAGCAACGTACAGGCATGTATGTGGCTCAAAAATTGTTTCAAAAATATAGAACAGAAGAATATTTAAACACCTATAAAAACCATATTGCTACGCTAAAACCGAATGAAACGCCACTTTTACCTAATCCAGAAAAAGTTAAAATCCGTGTGTATGCTACTCAAAGCACACACAAAACACTTTCGAGTTTTAGGCAAGGTTCAATGATTCATGTATGGGATGAGGAACATAATCTAAAAGTTGCTGACAGCTTCCGAGAAGCATACATGACACACACCACAACTTCACCAAATTATCAAATTTTGGCATCAATGGATGTTGGTCGGAGGCAAGTAGAACTCGAAGGCTATGAATTGGTTGAAAATAGCATAGAAATGGCAATGGTTTTGCGTTCAAAAGTGCAAAATCATCCCAAACTCAACAAGTATTTTGACATACTTTCTGTAAAAGATATTATTGGAAAAGAATACAGAACTTATGGTCTTGACGATTATTACGATGCCAACACTGGTTGGGAACGCATGGAAGATGCTTGGGAAAAAGATGAATTTGTTTTAGATCCAACCAAAATTACACTTTCTGTTGGCAAAGCTGGAATCACTGGCGATGATTTCAAAAACAAATATTTGATGGATAGTTTTAATATTCAAGTAAATAAAACGTCTAGAAATACAGTTTTGCTAATGACAAACATTGGTACAACCCGAAGCAGTGTTACTTTTCTTATCAATGCTTTGTTGCAAATGGCTAGTCAACTAGATGAAAGCAATCGTTCACTAAATAAGCGTGAAGCAGAAATTTCTCAAAAACACATCACTTCGTTAATAAAAGATGTACCACCTTTACCCGATTTTAGTCATTTTCATACTTCATTTTTGGCTTCTCCTAGTGTGCCAGGTGGCAATATCAGAGAAGCCTATTTTTTGGCTTACAACGAAGATATGTGTCAGTATATTCCGATTAATGAATGTTTGGAAGCATTGCAAAAAAACAAAAATTTGGTATCAACTTCATTTGTAATTCCATATCCACCCGGATTTCCAATTTTAGTTCCCGGGCAAGTTGTAAGCGAAGGCATCATTCGTTTTATGATTGCCTTAGATGTAAAAGAAATTCATGGATACAGAGCAGATTTGGGCTTGAAAATATTTAACGAAGAAGCATTAAATCGTAAAAATACCATTTCGGCTATGGGTGCCATGGCAATGATGAACAATAAAAGTAAAAAATAATAAACCAATCTCAAAAATGAACAACACTCCAATTGAAAAAGAAATAACAAACATTAGACAAATTTTTGAAAATAACACTACACCAATTTATTTCATCAGTGCTACCAATTTTAATCTTTTAGGCATGGACGAATGGATAAAAAACTTCACGTTTATTAGTCATATCGATTGTTTTGAAGGAAAACATCCCAATGTTTTTTCTCCAAAAACCGAAATTGAACACGAAGAATTTCAAAGTATTGAAGAAATTAATAATTATTTGCTACAACATCCTGAAGTTATCCAATTTATAAAATCGAGGAGTGTAAATGAAAAAATAGGCAAAGCAATTTTTTTGATGTTTGACGAAACCACTGAAAAACTTGCTCAAAATATTGGACTAGAAGTGTGTATGCCTTCGGCACAGTTGAGAAATTTTCTGGATAATAAAGTAAATACTAATAGAGTTGCCCAAAAAGCCGGTGTAGCCTGTGTGCCTTATGTGCTTTCGCCAGTAAAAAATTATGTGCATTTGAGAGAAGTTTCAAAAGATTTGGGAGAGCATTTAGTAGTGCAAACGCCTTATGGCGACTCAGGACATACAACTTTTTTTATTTCAACAGAAGCTGAATTTAATACCTATTCAGAAGAGATTTTGGCAGAAAAAGAGTGCAAAATAATGAAAAGAATCAATTGTTTTGGTTCGGCAATCGAAGGTTGTGTTACTTCAAAAGGTACTTTAGTGGCTCCACTCATGACCGAATTAGTTGGGTTTAAAGCGCTCACACCCTACAAAGGTGGATGGTGTGGAAACGAATTATTTGCAAATGCTTTTAATGCTGATATTCGAGCAAAAGCACAAAAGTATACCCAGCTTTTTGGCGATCAATTACTTAAAGAAGGTTATAAAGGATATTTTGAGTTAGATTTTTTAATTGATAAAGACAATGGCGAAATTTATTTGGGTGAACTAAATCCACGTTTTACTGGCGTAAGTTCTTTAACTAATCATGGATTATTTGCAATGAACGATGTGCCATTGTTTCTTTTTCATCTTTTGCAATGGATGGATGTAAACTTCGATATTTCTATAATCGAACTCAATCAAAGATGGAATAATCAATCAAATATTGACAGCTGGAGCCAATTGGTTGTAAAACATACTAAAAAATCGCTTGAATATGTTACTCATGCTCCTTCTTCTGGAATTTGGGAAATACAAAGAAATGGAAGAATTGAATTTAAAAATGCAGATGCCCATCGCCAATCGGTAAAAAACGATAACGAAGCTTTTTTCTTACAAATCACACAAAAAGAAGGATATATGTACGAAGGTGCAGACTTAGGGATTTTAGTAATGCGGGGCAGATTAATGACCGATGATTTTGAACTTACCGAACGAGCAAAACGTTGGATTTCAGCTATTCGTAGTCATTATAAAACCGAAATTATTGATGCTGAAATCCTTGAAGAAAGTGGAATTGGTGGCGATTTTAAGATATTATAGTTTTTTTACTATGATATCTTATATCAACTTATTCTTTTGGGAAATCAAAAGATACTAATTTACCAAGTCCTTGCGAGGTTTCTGCCCAAGTTTCTACTTGTAAATCAATAGTAAGTATAGCACATGTTGGAATATCTCCAATCAATTCTTTGGTAAGATATTCGGCTAAATAACTCATTCCTGGATTATGTCCAAATACGATTATATTGTTAAATTTATCATCAAAAGCACAAATTTCGTTCATTAACACACGCGTTGAGGCTTCATAAATATTTTCGTTATAGATAATTTTATCAAAATCAACTTTTAGTTGTTCGCAAAAATATTGAGCTGTTAGTTTGGCTCTTTCGGCAGGACTAGAAACAATAGCATCGAATGTTATATTTTTCTCTGCTAATAGATTTCCCATTCGAGGAGCATCTAAATGTCCTTTTGCACTCAACGAACGGTCAAAATCTTTTTGCCCAGCTATGCTTCTATCTGATTTTGCATGACGAACAAGCACTAATTGTTTTGACATAAATTATACTATGGTTACTTATATATTTAATAAAAGAATAAACAGCGAAAACAAATCCTAGCACAAATGTTTGTAAATATTAGAATTTATTAACAAGATTTGTGCAAAATTTTTACATTTTGCAGTTCGCAAATATACAATAAAATTTGTAAGTCGATAATAATGAAGAATTTAGTAATCGTAGAGTCCCCTGCAAAAGCAAAAACTATCGAAGGATATTTGGGAGATGATTTTGTAGTAAAATCAAGTTATGGTCACATAAGAGATTTACCTGATAAAGGTTTGGGTATTGATATTTTAAATAAGTTCAAACCAAAATACGAAGTTTCAAGCGATAAAGTAGATACTGTAAAATCGTTAAGAAAATTAGCAGACGAAGCCGAAATAGTTTGGTTAGCATCCGATGATGACCGTGAGGGAGAAGCCATTTCTTGGCATTTGAAAGAATCGTTAGAATTGAATGATGCAAAAACACGCAGAATTGTTTTTAGGGAAATCACTAAAAAAGCAATTCTAAATTCGATTCAAAATCCACGCCAAATTGATATTGATTTAGTAAATGCTCAACAAGCACGCAGAATTTTAGATCGTTTGGTGGGTTATGAACTTTCGCCAGTATTGTGGAAAAAAATCAAAACAGGACTTTCTGCTGGTCGTGTACAATCTGTTGCTGTGCGTTTAGTCGTGGAAAGAGAGCGAGAAGTAGATAGTTTCAAATCGGTATATCAATTTATTGTAAAAGCCTATTTTGAATTAGATAAAGGCAAAAAATTAGTTGCCGAATTGCCAACTCGATTCGATTCTGAAGAAAAAGCAATGGCATTTTTAGAATCGTGTAAAAAAGCAAAATACACGGTTGCAAATGTCGAAAAAAAATTAGCAAATAAATATCCAGCTGCTCCGTTTACAACCTCTACTTTGCAACAAGAAGCAAGTAGAAAATTATATTTTTCGGTTTCGCAAACCATGACAGTGGCTCAAAAGCTTTACGAAAGTGGAAAAATAACCTATATGCGTACCGATAGTACCAATCTTTCGGAAGATGCTATTGCAAATGCAAAACAAGCCATAGAAGCCGAATTTGGTGCTAAATACTCGAAAACTCGTAGGTTTAAAACCAAAAACGAAGGCGCTCAAGAAGCCCATGAGGCAATTAGACCTACTAATTTTGCCACTATGGCTGCTGGTGCTGATGCTAACGAAAAAAAATTGTACGATTTGATTTGGAAACGTGCCATTGCTTCGCAAATGGCTGATGCTGAGGTAGAAAGAACAACTTTAACGATTAATATCAGTACCAATAATCAAAATTTAGGTGCAACGGGTGAGGTCATAAAATTTGATGGTTTTTTAAAAGTTTATTTAGAATCAACGGATGATGAAAACGAAGAAGAGGAGGGGAGTGCAGTGCTTCCGCCATTGAAAGTAGGCGAAGAACTAAAATTTGCAGAAATGCTTGCTACCCAGCGTTATTCTCGTCCTTCTGCTCGCTATACAGAGGCAAGTTTGGTAAAAAAACTCGAAGAATTGGGTATTGGCAGACCTTCTACTTATGCTCCGACCATTACTACAGTGCAAAAACGTGGATATGTTGTAAAAGAAAATAGAGAAGGAAAAGAACGTAAATTTAATGTTTTAACGCTAAAATCTGATGCCATATCGGCTGTTACAAAAACTGAAATTTTTGGTGCAGAAAAAGCTAAACTTTTTCCTACGAGTTTAGCAATGGTTGTAAACGATTTTTTGGTTCAAAATTTTGATAATGTTGTCGATTATAAATTTACAGCCAAAGTCGAAAAAGAATTTGACGAAATTGCTGATGGCAAAGTAGATTGGGTAAATATGCTTGGTAATTTTTATGATGATTTTCATAAAACAGTAGAAAATTCAGAAACTATTTCTCGAAAAGATGTTTCTGCAACCCGACTTTTGGGTGCTCATCCCGAATCGGGAAAAAATATGTATATCAAATTAGGTAAATTTGGTGCATATATCCAAATGGGTGAAAATGAGGAAGATGCAGGTGTAAAACCACAATATGCAAATCTCAAAAAAGGAATGTTAATGGAAAGTGTTTCGGTTGAAGATGCGTTAGAGCTTTTCAAATTGCCACGTATTTCTGGCGAATTTGAAGGCAAACCGATGAAAGTAGCCGTTGGGCAATTTGGACCTTATGTGCAACACGATGCAAAATATTATTCACTAGCCAAAACCGATGATCCATTATTGGTTGATGATCAACGTTGTATCGAAATTATAGAAGCAAAACGCAAAGCTGATATTGAAAAAATCATCAAAGTATTTCCAGAAAATGCGGATGTAAAAGTTTTAAATGGCAGATATGGTGCTTATATTGCTGTTGGTAAAAAAAATGTAAAAATCCCAAAAGATATAGAAGCCAAAGATTTAACCTTAGAAAAATGCTTAGAATTAGCCGAAGCCACACCAGATAATAAATAATTTATTAAATTTCATATTAATTGGATGCGATTTTAGCTTGAATATTTTAGCTATATTCGCATCCAAAATCGTTTTTAACAAACATGCTAAATCTTATACTCACTCCCGTAGTTAAAGCCTTATTAATAATAAATTTTGCTGCTTTTATCATTTCGAGCATGGTATTTAGCGATTTAAACACCTATTTTAGCTTAAAATATATTTTTGCTAGCAATTTTTATCCCTACCAATTTTTTACTTATATGTTTTTACATGAATATTTTGGGAATGTTTTTTTCAATATGCTAAGTCTATTTTTTATTGGACCCATTTTGGAAATGTACTGGGGAAGCAAAAAATTCATGTATTTTTATTTTATTATCGGAATTGGAGCTGGAGTAATTTATAGCATCATTATGTATGCTCAAATGTATGGCTTGAATTTAGAAATTGAAGCATATATTAACAATCCAACCTTTGAGAATTTTTTAAATTTTCAAAATAAACATCTGAGCGAACTTACTGATTTGAACAAAAATTTCTTGCACGAATTTCAACAAAATCCAACAAATCGAGAAGCAATTGAACAATCTATCAGATTTGCGTATATGTTGTTTGATGTAAAATCAAAAAGTTCACTTATGGGTGCATCTGGAGCTACATATGGACTTTTAATGGCATTTGGGCTTATTTTTCCACAACGAGAGATGATGATTTTCCCATTTCCTGTACCCATAAAAGCCTGGAAATTTATACTTGGAATTGGTGCTTTTCAATTGTTTTTAGGTTTCATTAGTCGAAGTGAAAATGTAGCCGTTCATTTTGCAAATGTAAGCGGAATGCTTTTTGCTTTCATCATGATAAAACTTTGGAAAGAAAAATCTCAAGAAGACTATTGATTTTGTAAAACTATTTCACTATCTTGTGAGTTAATTAGTAGAATTTAGACTTGTAATGAGCAATATAATCGAAGATTTGAAAAATTCATTTAACCGTACAGGCAACGGTTCTGGCAACGAAGTTATATATGCTCAAATCACATCATTTCTTTTTTTGCCCGCTTCGTTTCAAGAATTTATTTACAAACCTTGGACTATTTTAACTTATGCTATTTCGCACGAAGGTTTTTTTCATATTCTTTTTAATATGATTTTTATGTATTGGTTTGGGATGATTATTACTGAATTTATAGGTTCAAAACGATTTATTAGTTTATATATTTTAGGTGCTTTAGCTGGAGGAGTTACATTTTTACTAATGTTTAACACAATTCCTTTTTTTATGAATATGCCAAATGTTCCACTTTTAGGTGCTTCTGGTGGGGTATATGCAGTAGTTGTAGGTGCTGCCGTTTTATTGCCTGATTATACATTTTATTTGCTTTTTCTTGGACCTGTTCGTATAAAATACATAGCTGCTTTTTATGTTTTTCTATCTTTTGCCGAAAGTATTGGACAAAATGCTGGTGGCAATTTAGCTCATTTGGGAGGTGCTTTAATGGGTTTTGTATTTATTTGGCAATTGCGAAAAGGCAACGATTTAGGGAAACCTTTTTCGTGGATGGCAACTGGAGTTGCAAACTTGTTTAAACCCAGTTCAAAAATTAAAATTACGTATCGCAATCCAAATCCAAAATCAAGTTCGGTAACAAATAATTCATACTCAAATTCGTCTGACAAAGAAATTTCGCAAGACGAACTTGATGCTATTTTAGATAAAATTTCTAAATACGGCTACGAAAAACTAACCAAAGAAGAAAAACAAAAACTTTTTAAAGCCAGCCAAAGTGCTGATATATAGAATAATAAAAATACTTTTTTATTTTCTCAAACCTTTGGCAATCAGCATTTTACGTATTTTATTTACAAAAAAATGTATCCATCTTTGAAATATATTTGTAATTAAAATGATTGAAAAAATAAAAGCATTAGTCGAATTTGCTAAAAACAGCAAAAACGCTATAAATTCAAAATTACAAATTAGCATAATTGAACAAAAAGAAGCAGAATTTTTAGAATTAAAAACTGGAATTAAATTGTTGGGTTATAAAAGAGTTATTGATAAATTTGGTATTAATCATACATTAAAAAATCATGGAAATGCTAAAACCGAGGCTTTACGCGGTCAAATAGCAATAACTGATATCGATTTTGAACTTATTCCATTAATAGTGCTTTCTAAAAATGTTATTCATACAAGTAAAAATAATATGGGAAATGATTTGATACTTTATGAAGCTATAATTGAAAATACATTTTATTATGTGGAGGAAGTAAGAAAAGGAAAAAAAGAATTATGTATGACTACAATGTACAAAAGAAAACCAACCATTTAATTAAAATAGTTGGTTTAAAATCAACGAGTTATGCTCAATTTCACCTACTCCTTACGTCCAAAACGTATTTTGATTACACAAATATACAATATCTTATAAGAAAAACAAAAACTTTTTAAAGCCAGCCAAAGTGCTGATATATAGAATTGAAAAATACTTTTTTATTTTCTCAAACCTTTGGCAATCAGCATTTCACGTATTTTGTTCACTAAAAAAATTGAAGCTTCAATTTCTTCTTTTCTTATAGCTACCGATTCGATATTAAACCCAAAAGGGATTGATTTTGAATGGCAATAATTAATTAATTCATCGGCTATTTCGATACAAATATCCAGCGATTGAGCCAAAATATTTTCTGATTGTAGTAGTTTTTGCTTTTGTGTTTCAGGGATATGTATGCCCAACCATTCCATAAATTCCAATGTTTTTGCCGAACCACATGCAGTAAGTGTAAAAATTAGCGTAGGAATTTCTCTGTTTTTAGTTGTACACGTTTTTTGTAAATCTTCTAATACTTTTTTTGCATAATCGACATTGAAAATACATTGAGATATGAAATAACTCACACCAGAATTCATTTTATCTAAAATTCGCACATCTTCGTCTTTCAAAACTGCATGGCGTTCGGGAATCATAACTGCACCAATGGCAGTTGTGTTTTTGTGTTTGCTCCAAAGTGCATAAGCCTCTGGCAATGTGGTTTTTACCTTAAAATCAGGCGAAGGCAGACCAACAAAAACAGGATGAAAATTATTTTTTTCTATTTTTTCGAGCCATTCGGTAAGTTCTTCTTTCGAGAATTTTCCGGCAGGTCTGTATATTATTTTTTCTAATTTTAGTGGGTTTAAATGAGAGCTGGCAAAATCCAAAGGATCGAGCGCACTCATAAACGGGAAAGGTCTTTCTTCGCTTGTTCGTGCCGATTCGTCTTGCACATCGTACACAACCAAGGCATCTAAATCTAAATTATATAATCTTGTTAGGGTTTTTTCGGCAATTTCAACTACTTTTTCGGGCAATGTTTGCGATTTTGGAGGAGTAATACCATAAATCAATATACCAGACTCTCTTTGTTTTATTTTAGATAAGAACATTTTTATACTATTGTTTCAAAAGCACAAAGCTAATAAATAAATGTATTTTTTAGATATTGTTTGGTATAAATTGCTGTTGATTTTTAATAATTACGCAAAAAAACATTTTTGGCATTTGTTTTTTGTATTTTTGCATTCCAAAAATCAATAGCTGTGACTTTCGAATCATTAAAGTTTAATAAAAATCTACTCAAATCGCTTTCCGAAAATGGATTTGAAGAGCCAAACGAACTCCAATTAAAAACGGTTTCACGTGTTTTTAGTGGTCAAGATATGTTTGTGATTAGTCCAGAAGGTTCGGGCAAAACAACTACCATTGTTTTGACCATGTTGGCAAGTTTGGGCTATGGCAAAGAAGAACCGCCTAGAGCCTTGATTTTGGTCGATACCAAAGAAAAAGTTTTGGAATTGGTCGAAAAATTTGAGAAAATTGGACGCTATTCTGGCTTAAAAATTGCAGGTTTGATTTCGGGTGCATCGCTCGAAAACCAAAAAGATATGCTTTCGCAAGGTGCTGATATTATTGTCGGAACTCCAGATCGTATCCACACTTTGTATTGGAAAACAGGTATTAATGTAAATAAACTTAAATATTTTATTGTAGATGATTTAGATTTAATCATCAAATTGGGTTTGCAAAGTCCTGTTCGATTGATGTCGGAAAGTGTGCCAAAATGCCAAAGATTGGTTTTTTCGGAAATCAAGCACGAAAAAATCGAATTGGTATTGAAAAATCCGTTGCATATCGAAATAGAAGCGGTTATTGAGCCTCAATTAGACACCATCGATTTGGGAGTTTATAATGTTCCAAATTTTAAAACAAAATTAAATTTATTAAATAGATTATTAAGAGACGAAGTAATTTACCATCAAGCAGTTGTGTTTGTAAATACTGCGTTTTCAGCCGAAAATATACAGCATAATTTAGAACACATTTTTCCAAATCAAACTTATATTGTGCCAAGTATTCAATCTACAATTAATTGTGAAAACGAGTTTTTTGCTGATGAAAATATTCGTGTCCTAATTATTGCAAATGAATTTAAACAAACTGTTGATTTAAAAGAAGTTGAGCATATTTTTCATATCGATTTGCCATCTGATAACGATGTTTTTATTGAAAGAATCAAACCCATTGCTGAAAACAAAACAGTTGCCTTATCAAAAGTATTTGCTACGGATATTGAGCTAACACAAGTGAGGTCAATAGAAAAAATAATTGGTAAATTTATGGCTAAGTTGCCTTTGCCTTTTGATTTGGTAATAGACGAAACCAAAACCAAAGGAATATATAAAGTGGAAAATACAGAAGATGGCGATGGCAGCAGCATCCATTCTAAAAGCAAAGACCCAAATGTTGGTGCTTTCCATGCAAAAAAAGAAGAAAACAGCAAAGATTACAACTGGGGTTGGAAAGAAAAAAACAAAATTTTTGGCAAAAAATATACTGATAAAAAGAACAGAATTTAGTGTTTTAAAATAACCATTTATACAAATTTTAATTCAATTAATTATTTTGCCACGAATTCACTAAGTTTTAGTTTTTTTCATGCATTCGTGGCTAAAATATTATTTTGAATAATTTCTATCTTCAAAATACTATTCTTTTTACACTTTGGTTATCAAATTTTGTTGTAATTTATTACATTGTTAAGATTATTTAAAACTTATTCTACATGTAACAAAAAGCCTTTTAAATATTCGCTTTCGGGGTGGAAAATATTGATAGGATGGTCATACGGTTGTCCTAAATGTTGCAAAATGCGAACATTTCGTTTGGCATCAGCGGCAGCACTGAAAACTACTTTTTGAAACAAATCTCTCGAAATATTTTGAGAACACGAATAAGTCATCACTAAACCATTGGCTTTCACAGCTTTAAATCCAGAAATATTCAATTCTTTATAACCTCTACACGCATTTGGAACCGACTTAGCATTTTTTGCAAAAGCGGGTGGGTCTAAAATTACAATGTCATATTTTTGTTCGTTTTTTTTCAGAAAATCAAAGCAATCTTCGGCTATCGAAGTGTGTTTGCTCTTAAATCCATTGAATAAAACGGTTTCATCGCACATTCTGATGGCATCTTTTGATACATCAACAGAATCTGTAAATGCTAAAACCGCCTGTGTAACAAAACGTATTTAAGACCGACTTGCCTTTACTTATCGATTTTAACAAAGCACGATTATCTCTTTGGTCGATAAAAAAGCCTGTTTTTTGACCTTTTTCTATATCAATTTTAAATTTAACACCATTTTCTATTACTTCTATTTCGGTTTTGCCTGTTTTTCCAAACCAGCCTGATGGCAACGAAATATTTTCTATTTCTTGCGAACTAATTTTGGTTTTGATGTACAAATATTCAATGCCAAGTTTTTGCAAACAAGCTGCAAAAATCTCAACTAAATTTTCGGTGCCTTTTGTAAGCACTTGCATCACAGCTACATCTGCATATACATCAACAATAATGCCAGGCAAAAAATCTCCTTCGGCATGTATAAGCCTGTAACAATTTGTGGTGCTTTTGTCAATAAAATTGGTGCGAAGTTTATACGCATTTTCAAACTTTTTGTACCAATAATCAATTGATTTAAAGTCGATTACGATTTTTGAAAAATCAAATAAACGACATACGATTTGGCTATTTGCCGAATAAAATCCAGCTCCCAAAACAGTACCTTTGTTATCAATTACTTCTATAATCTCTCCGTTTTTGGCTTTTGGAAAAGTTTTTACTCCACCCGAAAAAATCCAAGGATGAAAATTTAATACTGGTTTTTCTCTTCCTGATTTTAGTTCTAATTTTTGATATTCCATGATGCAAATTACAGACATTTCTGACTATTTTATCATTATATTAAAAAAGCCTCAACTATTGCTAGTTAAGGCTTTTTATAATTATAAATTTAATATTTAAGCTATTGAAAACGCTTTTTTAATTTCAACTTGGTGATCAAGTTTTTCCCAAGCAAAGAAATCTACTTTTTTCTTAGCAGCAGTTCTTATTTCGGTTACTTTTCCTTTATCTTCTGATTTAGAAACATAAAAAGTATCTACTTCTTTCGAGTATGGCACACGACCAACGTGTCCATAAGCAGCAGTTTCTGAGAAAATTGGGTTTTTAAGTCCGAACCTATCAATGATAGATTTTGGTTTTAATTTTTCTTTGAAAAGTTTTTCTACGATGGTTGTTATTTCGCCATCTTTTAATTTTACTTTTCCAGTACCATACGTATTCACGTTAATAGAAACTGGTTCTGCAACTCCAATTGCATAAGAAACTTGCACCAATGCTTTTTCTGAAACGCCAGCAGCAACTAAGTTTTTAGCAATATGACGAGCAGCATAAGCCGCACTTCTATCTACTTTTGAAGGATCTTTTCCTGAAAATGCGCCTCCACCATGAGCACCAGCTCCGCCATAAGTATCTACAATGATTTTACGACCAGTCAAACCTGTGTCGCCATGCGGTCCGCCAATGATAAATTTGCCTGTAGGGTTAATAAAGTATTTGATTTGAGCATTAAACATACGTTGAACACGAATTGGTAATTGTTTTTTTACCAATGGTATCAATATATTTTTAACATCTTTTTCGATTTGTTCTTGCATAGCTTTTTCAGCTTTTGCATCGCCACCTTTCACAAACTCATCGTGTTGAGTAGAAACTACAATGGCATCTATTCTTTTAGGACGACCTTTGTCATCGTACTCCATCGTTACTTGCGATTTTGCATCAGGACGAAGGTATTTCATTGTTTTACCTTCTCTGCGAATATCTTGTAAAATTTTCACTAATAAATGTGAAATTTCAAGTGTCAATGGCATAAAGTTATCTGATTCGTTGGTTGCATAACCAAACATCATACCTTGGTCGCCAGCACCTTGTTCTTTAAACAAACCTTCGCCTTCGGTTACACCTTGCGAAATGTCTGGTGATTGAGCATGTAAAGCATTTATAACTCCACAAGAAAGATAATCAAATTGATATTCAGATTTTGTATATCCAATTTTTTTGATGGCAGCACGAACTACTTCTTGCACATCAACATAGGCATTTGTAGTGATTTCACCTGCAACAACAGCCAATCCTGTAGTTACTAAAGTTTCGCATGCAACACGCGATTGAGGATCTTGAGCCAACATGGCATCAAGAATGGCATCGGAAATTTGGTCAGATACTTTGTCCGGATGGCCTTCAGAAACAGATTCTGATGTAAATAAATAAGGCATTTGTTATGAAATTTGATTTATAATGGATAAAAGATTGATTTCTTGTGGCAAAATTAGATGAATATTGATATAAAACAGTATTTGAATCAATAATTTTTTCAACCAACAAAATTTGTAATTAAAATACAATCTTATCTAATTAACATTTTGATTATTATTCTGTTTTTTCAAAACCATCAACTTGCTTTTTTGCGTTTTTATAAGCTGCATCTAATAAAATCCGTTCTAAAAACCCTTCTAATGGTTTCAACCCAAGTGCAATTGCACCTTTTGCACCTAAACTAAACCAAACATTACCTCCAGAATAATTATCAATTAATTTTTCTATAAATATTTCTTCTAATAAAAAAAGTATAACTGCCAACGCCAAAATGATAGTTGCTGCTTTTCTTCCTGCTTTTGCTTTCGTTAGTGCATCTAATGTTTCTTGAAGTTCTTTATTTTTGTTATCAAGTGCTGAATTGGTTTTATCAAGCTTATTCTGCAATTTATCACTAACTTTTGTGATAAGCTTTAATTCGCCAATAGTTTCTTCAAAATTATCAACTAATCGGTTGTATTCTGCTTTGATTTTTTGTTGATCAACAGATTCAGTTTCTAAAAACGCCTTTGCTCTACCTAGTTCTTCTGCTTGCCTTTCGTATAAGTTATTGCTAGCCATTGATTACACGAATATTAAATGGAATGCCTAGTACATCTTGATAATCTTCGCCTGTTTCTTTCATATCTTCATCATCTTCTTCGTACCACCAATTAAATTCTACAGCATTTCCAGCTTTGTGTATGGCAGAAAGTTTTTTCATTACATCTAATAAGCATTTAGAAGAGCTTGTATTAAAATATTCTAATTGAACATGAAACACAGTTTTTGGTTTTGGACTAACACTATATTTTTCTAACCAATCTACAATTGGCTTATAGTATTCTACAGGATTTTCGGGAGTAGAGCGACCTTTAAATTCTAGTATTCCTGTTTCTGAATCGAATTTTACTAGAGGTGTTTGTTTTGTTGCTTCAAGCCTTAATGATTCCATACTATGGTTTAAATTTGAATGTACTTCTGTAATATTTGATGTATTTTTTGATTCTTCGCTTTTCCAAACGACTACTTTGAGTGTAAAGAACGATATTTCTTCTTTATAAGCATAAAATTTGTAGAAGATTTTTTCTCCTGATTTTCTTGCTATATCTATAAATCCCAGACCCGCAGTACCTTTATCTGAAAACTCATTATTATCTAAAGTTGTTTTATATATTGCTTTAAGTTCTTCTTTTGAGGCGGCATTTACCATCTCAATTTTATCTTTTATCTTGTCTATTTTATCATTATAGATATAATTCCCTGTTACGATTACATAATGATCAGGATATGATTCTATACATGCCAAAGCGGTGTGGTTAAATGGATTAGATTCGTTGTCTAAATGATGTCCTAAGTTTTGCAAACATTCAACAGCTACATTATAGACTTTTTTCCTGACTTTAGTATCAGGTTCGATTTCTAATCTATCTTCGAGCATTTTGAGCAAATTATTGACTTGTTCAAAATTGACTTCTCCTTTAAAAGACAACATTAAGTTGTTGTCTGTCATTTCTTCGTATAAACTATAATAGTTTTTCATTCTAAGTTAAATTTGTGTTTTATACAGTTGCACCAAAAACAATCATATCATCAACCTGAGGATTATCATTTCCCATCCAATTATTCATCGTATCAAAAATTTCTTGTTTTTGAGTATTAATGGGTTGAGCAGAAATGGCATGCAATTTTTCTTTTAAACGTTTAACCATAAATTTACGTTTGTCGGGTCCTCCAAATTGGTCTTGAAATCCATCAGTACATAAATAAAATGTTGTTGGCGTTGAAATATCAATTTCGTGTTTAGTAAAGCTTACTTTGTCGTTTTCGTCAGTTCGTCCTCCAATTGGTCTTTTGTCTGCTTTAATCTCAAAAAACTCCCCATTTTGAACATAATACAATGGATTCATAGCACCTGCATAAGCCATTTTTTTAGCTTTCGCATCAATTACAACAATGCCGACATCCATACCATCTCTAATGTCGTTTTCGTTTTGTTTTAATGTTTGTGCAACTCCAAAGTGCAAAACTGAAAGTATCAATTCAGGAGATGTAATTTTCTTTTCACGAACAATTTGATCAAGTTGATTATCTCCAATCATTGTCATAAATGCACCTGGAACACCGTGTCCAGTGCAATCGGCAATAACAATTATAATTTTATCACTCACATAATCAATCCAATAAAAATCGCCACTAATAATATCTTTGGGTTTGTAATATAAAAAGTGGTTCGGAATCAATGATTTTACATACTCATCTGCTGGTAATAATGCTGATTGTATGCGTTTTGCATAGTTTATCGAAGCTATAATATCTTTGTTTTTTTCTTCTATTATATGTGATTGTTCTTGTATTTGAACTTCGGCTTCTTTTCTTTGTAGCGATTTGTAAGCAATTGTTAAAATATCTGCTATCGATTTTGTAAAGTTAAAATCTATTACATCAAATTTTTTCACTACATTTTTATGTTCACAACAAATTACACCACGAACTAATCCATCCACATAATATGGAATATCTAGCATCGATTTTATATTATTTGGCTTTAAATAATTTTCATTGAATTCTATAGTATTCAAATCACTTTCTGCATTTGGTGCATTGATAGGTTCTCCACTTGTAATAGCTTGAAAATAAATTGGATAATCTTTTTGAGAAATAGATATAGATGGCAAATATTTCATTTCATCTTTATTATACATTGCAAGGCTAGTGAGGGTTTCATTGTCTTGGCTCAATTCCCAAACGCCAACTTGTGTAATATCTAAAGAAAGTGAAGTTTTTTGCGCAATTTCTTTGATAGATGTTTCAAAGTTTCCTTGTTGGATATTTTTGCTTTTTGCCAAATTCATCAATACTTTGCTATTGGCTTCAAACTCACGATTTTGATTTTCTATAAATCTTTTTTCTTCATCTAATTGTTTTACAAGCGATTGCGTTTCTTCATACGATTGATTGATTTTAATTGCTTGACGCTCCATTTCTGTTTTTTGAGCATTTACAGTAGAAATTACACCTTCCAATTCTCTGTTTTTAGCTTCTACTTGTATTTTTTGGATTTCGGCTTCTTGATTTGATTTAGAAAGTGCCAAAGTTTGTTCTTCTAGCTCAGATTTACCTTTTTCTAATTCTCCCAAAACAGATTGAAGTGCCATTTTTTCGCCTTTCACATCCTTTACCATTTTGTTGAATACATTTGAGAGGTTTTCTATTTCGTCACCTGTATTCACATCGGCATGCACATCGAGATTTCCTTTAGAAACCTCATCGGCTGCAGCTGAAAGCGTAAAAAGTGGCCTAGAAATACCGCCAGACACAAAATTAGACACGATGGCAATGAGCAAGAATACCAAAATAGAAGCTATAATTACTCGTGAACGCACTTGATTGATAGGCTCAAAAACCTCAGCCTCATCTATTTCTGAAAGCAATGCCCATTTTAAATCTGGATCACTAATTAATGAATACGAACTTAATACAGGAATATTTCTATAATCATTAATAATTTTGGTTTCCACCAATTTGTTGTGTGCATTTTTTGAAGCATCAGTTTTTACATCGGCATAAAGTATAGAAGTTTTATAAGCTTTCATAAACTCTAATGTAGTATCAGGAACGTTGTATGTTTTCATGGCTTCAAAAAATCCTTTCGGATCTTCGAGAATAAAACGAGAGTTGGTCCGCATTTTATAATCAGGTCCTACAATATATGTTTCTCCTGAAGCTCCCAATCCATCTGATTTCCAGTTTTGATTTCCTGTCATGATATTATCAATCTCATCAATGGAAAGTTGCAAAACCAGTGTCCCAATTTTTTTGTCGTTTCTAAACATGTTAGTTGCACAAAAAATTGATGGTTCATAAGCTGAAGGCAAATAAAACTGATAATCATAAATTTTTACAGTATTTGTACTTTGTACTTTTTTAAACTCATTGTAAATTTTATAAATATTAGTTTCTTTTATCATTGGATCGTTTACATTGGCAGCAAAATCGAGCTCTTTTGCCACTGTATAAACTATATTTCCATCGTTATCAATCAAGAAAATATCATAATACTTAAATTTTTCGAGCGCATCTTTTAAAAGTAAATCGTATTTTTCATGCACATTAAAATAGGGTTTATCTTTGGTTACTCTTTCGCCTCTATTTGCAATATAGTGATATTGGTAGAGCAAAGTTTTGGCATTTTTGAGTGGAATGTAATCATAAATAGGTGTATTTTTTTTATCAGATTCTGCTAACTTATTGTAAAAAATATTTTCATAATAGTTTATAATTTCGGGTTTTACTGTACTCATTTCAGAGCTATCAACTTCAAAATTATTATATGCATTACTCATATCTTCTAAGGCATCCAAAAAGAAACTATTTGAAGAAAAATAAACTGCTTCCTGCCTAACTTTTTGAATATAGCCTTCAACTTGTCTTTTTCGAAGCTCACGTACAGAAGTTAATCGATCAAAAGATTGTTTGGTAATGGTTTCTTTTGTAGTATAATAATTATAAAAACCGAAAATCGCCATTGGAATTAAACCTATCAATTGGAAATAAATCTGAAGACGGTTTTTTATATTTTTAAACATAATTTAATAATTTTTTAAAAGTTAAAGCATTTCTTTATAGAAGAAATACGACTGAATATACTTATTGAATAAACTAAAAAGACTATACATACAAAACATACTCATTATAAAACAGAAAATAAATACACCTTTTTCGTGTCCATTTGAATTGATAATATGGTCTGGAATATTAAGATAAGCAGTGCCAATTTCCATGAGTAAGCCATTTATAAGAAAACCAACGCCATAGTTTATACTTAATTTATTTAATTTATGTTCTAAAGCTTCTTGTGTACTTCCTAAATGCTTGTTTACAATATTAAACAATGTCTCTCTCGATTCTAAAAACACACCCAACATCACAAAAATGGTTGCAATTCCATCAGTTGTTTCTTGCAATTCAATTATTTTATTTTGTGGTGGATCTGCTCCCCAATACAAAGTAAGAAAATCAATTATAGAAAGCATTATGGGAACTGATACAAACATTACAACCGTGAGCATGATCATCAATGCAGGTCGCGAACTTATATTTTTGTAAACCCAAGCAAAAAACTTTTTATCCATTTATTTTTTTGTACAATTTAGGACTCAAATTTTAGAAATCTTATACGACTTACAAAATTTATTTTAAAGATGTTACAAATTACAACATAATAATAAATCATAGATGCAATTCCTAGTGCAAATAAACCTAAAGTTAGCCATTCTATATTCAAAACAAAAAACTCATCAGCCATCCAAGTAGAATCAGCCACCATCCAACATAATATGGCAAAATTAGAATAGAAACCTTGTTTTTGGCGTATGCTTTGTATCGTTAGTATCATTGCTACACCAACTGTAGGCATAATCATTAATACTCCCCAAAATTGCTCTTCTCTTACCCAAAATATATCTTTCATTAACCAAAGCACAATGTGGAAATTGTCTAATTGTTTTGGAGAGAACTTATTTATCATGAATCTTTTTATTGTTTTATTTTATACTCGTATTTATAAAACTTCAAATATTTAGCCTTTTTTAAGTATCTTAAATTTTTGAGTAGTTTTACTACAAATATACTCTTATAGTTTTCTGTTTACTAAAAATGTATTTAATATAAATGTAATATATTTATCAATATTGGTTATATTGGGCATAACACTAAAAATTAGTGTATAAATTTTCTTAATTCATCTCCATAAAATAACGCTTAGTCTAAATAGTAAATTTTACTTATATGTATGTATTTTTATATTTAGTGAAGTTTAAGTAAATAATTTCTTTCAAACTTTCTTTTTATAGTATAATTTGTATTTTTGCAATCCGAAATTAAGGAACGGCAATAAAAATGGCAAAAACATTATTTGATAAAATTTGGGATTCGCATATAGTAAAAAGCCAAGCTGGACATCCAGATGCACTTTTTATAGATATGCATTTTATTCATGAAGTAACCAGCCCACAAGCGTTTGATGGACTTCGTAAAAGAAATATTCCAGTTTTTATGCCACATCGTACAAGAGCAACTGCTGATCACAATGTGCCTACAAAAGACCAACATTTGCCAATAAAAGATGCTATTTCAAAATTTCAAGTAGATAAATTAACAGAAAATACAACTGCATTTGGAGTAGAACTTTTTGGTTTAGGGCATCCATTTCAAGGTATTGTACATGTAATTGGACCCGAATTAGGAATTACTCAGCCAGGCATGACAATTGTTTGTGGAGATAGTCATACATCTACACATGGCGCTTTTGGAACTATAGCTTTTGGCATTGGAACTTCGGAAGTAGAGATGGTTTTGGCTACACAATGTGTGCTTCAATATAGACCTAAAACTATGCGTATTACTATTGATGGCAAATTGAGTAGGGGAGTGCTGTCTAAAGACATTATATTATATGTAATTGCTCAAATTTCTGCAGCTGGTGGAACAGGCTATTTTGTAGAATTTGCTGGTTCTGCCATTCGTGATTTATCTATGGAAGCTCGCATGACTGTTTGCAATATGGCAATCGAAATGGGAGCCAGAGGTGGATTGATTGCACCTGATGAAAAAACATTTGAATATGTAAAAAATAGAGAATTTTCGCCAAAAGCAGGGGAGTGGGATAAAAAACTTGCTGCTTGGAAAAATTTGTATTCTGATGCTGATGCAAAATTTGATAAAGAATATACTTTTGATGCTGCGGCTATTCAACCTATGATAACTTATGGTACAAATCCGGGTATGGGAGTTGGAGTTTCGGATAGATTGCCACTAGAAAACGAAATAAATCCAACCGAACTTTTATCTTTTAAAAAATCGTTAGAATATATGGGCTTACAATCTGGTCAACAAATGATTGGAAAAGCCATAGATTATGTTTTTATTGGTTCGTGTACCAATTCGAGAATTGAAGATTTGAGATTGGTTGCCGAATTTGTGAAAGGAAAGAAAAAAGCAGATGGAGTAGAGGTTTGGATTGTACCAGGTTCCAAACAAGTAGAAAAACAAGCCCAAAAAGAGGGAATTGACAAAATTTTGAAAGAAGCAGGAATGGAACTGAGAGAACCAGGCTGTTCGGCTTGTTTGGGAATGAACGAAGATAAAGTTCCAGCTGGCAAATATTCTGTTTCGACCTCAAATCGTAATTTTGAGGGCAGACAAGGACCGGGTGCAAGAACATTTTTGGTTTCGCCACTTACTGCAGCATTGGCAGCCGTTACAGGTAAAGTACAAGACATAAGAAAATTTATTTAAATCGTATTAATCAATCATTTATAAATCATAAAACTTAAATTTAAAACAAAATGGGATCATTAATTAGCTTAGTATTTAATTCATTATTTTCAAAAGCAGGTGCAATTGTAGTTGGTGTAATTGTTGCAATTGTGTTAGTAGTAAAATTTGTATTCTAAATGTCAGACAAAAAATTTGTTAAATTAGTTTCTACTGCCGTTCCATTACCAATCGAAAACATAGATACAGACCAAATCATACCTGCACGTTTCTTAAAAGCAACTACAAGGGAAGGTTTTGGTAATAATTTATTTGCGGATTGGCGTAAGAATGCAGACGGAACGCCAAAAGAGGATTTTGTTTTAAATAACAATACTTATTCGGGTCAAATACTGGTTGCAGGCAAAAACTTTGGGTGTGGAAGTAGCAGAGAACATGCAGCTTGGGCTTTGGCAGATTATGGGTTTAAGGTTGTAGTTTCAAGTTTTTTTGCTGATATATTTAAAAATAATGCACTCAATAATTTTATTTTGCCGATTCAAGTTTCAGATTCGTTTTTGAATAAAATTTTTGAAGCAATTAATTCTAATCATGCAATAAATCTTACTATTGATTTAGAAAATCAAAAAATTATTTTTGATACATTTTCAGAAAATTTTGATATTAATCCATACAAAAAAACCTGCTTAATTAATGGTTTTGATGATATTGACTACTTATTAAATCTGAAATCTGACATATTACAGTTCGAGAAATCTATATAAAATACAAATTTTTCACTAAAAAATATTACTTAATTTAAACTTATTCTTGTAGTATTCGTATATTTGCGAAATGGTTACATTATTTAACCAAAAGATATTTAAGATTAGGTTTAGGTTTGGTTAATTTATGAAAGCCCTTTTAATTTTTAAAAGGGTTTTTATTTTTAGGTGGAGACAGATTATTTAAATTGAACTTGTCAAATTAAAAATCTTTTCAGCTAATTTTATAATCATGATAATTTTATCATGATTATAAAACTACTTCTAAAAAATGTATTTCACTTTGAATTTTGCATTAGTTTATTAATTAATTCTTTTTGCCAATTAATTAAATCCCAAGCACGATTCAACTCTGTTCTTAAATTTTCAGTTTGTAACTTTAATTCCTCAAGTATTTTTTCTGAAATAGTTGAATCGCTATTTGCTTTTGCGTGTTCTTCTAGTAACTGCTGCTGTTGTGTTTGCAACAATAATAATCTACCTTCGCCATAGAGTAACCAATCCATGTTTAGATTATTGAAACAATTTCTTATTTCGTAAATCATTTGTGCAGTTATTGGATTTCTACAAGATTCAACAAGTGAAATATACTGTTGAGTAATTTTTAATTTGGAAGCCATTTCTGCTTGATTTAGTCCAATATATTTTCTGAATTCTCTTAATCTCATGCATTGAGCCCGCTCAGTGTCATGCAAATGTTTAATGTTTTCTGATTCCATTTTTATTTTTTTTCAAATATACTATTCAATAATTTATATACAAATGAAATATGTATTTATTTGTATATTATTTTTTATTAGTTATTGAAAAAGTATTAAATCTATATGACCTCAATAATAGTTTGAAAAGAAATAAATTTATAAGTATAAAAAACTGGTCAAATTATTTAACATAATGTATATTATGCAACAAATATAATAATGTAAATAATTAAAAATTCGTTTAAGATAAACACAATAAATAAACTAATTTTGCTGCATTAATAGACAAAAAATGTTTCATGCAGCCATTGGCAATTTAGGTCATCTTTCAATCATAATTTCTTTTGTAACAGCATTATTATCTGCCTTTGGATATTTTGTTTCAGCTTTATCGCCAGATGATTCTTTAGAACATAATTCTTGGAAAAAGTTTTCAAAATTTACTTTTTACATCCATTCATTTGCTGTTTTAGGAATTATAACTTGCTTATTTACAATCATTTACAATCATTATTACGAATATTATTATGCTTGGAGCCATTCGAGCAATAGTTTGCCTGTGCATTTTATGATTTCGTGCTTTTGGGAAGGTCAAGAAGGTAGTTTTTTGCTTTGGATGTTTTGGCATTGTGTGTTAGGCATTGTTTTGTTGAATACGCAAAAAAAATGGGAAGCACCTATGATGGCTGTTTTTGCATTTGTGCAAGCATTTTTGGCTTCAATGATTTTGGGAATTGCTTTGGGAGAACTAAAAATTGGCAGTTCACCTTTTATACTTTTAAGAGATTTTATGGTTGATGCACCTATTTTTCAGATGCAACCCGAATTTGTACCAAAAGATGGAACAGGTTTAAATCCACTTTTACAAAATTATTGGATGGTTATTCATCCACCTACCTTGTTTTTGGGCTTTGCCACTACCTTAGTTCCTTTTAGTTTTTGTATTGCTGGCTTAGCAAAAAAAGATTTTACAAATTGGATAAAACCTGCCTTGCCTTGGGCTCATTTTTCTGCTTTAGTTTTGGGAGTTGGTATTTTGATGGGTGCATATTGGGCTTACGAAACCTTAAATTTTGGAGGATATTGGAACTGGGATCCAGTAGAAAATGCCGTTTATGTGCCTTGGTTGGTTTTGGTTGCTGCTATACATTCGATGTTGATTGCTGTAAAAAATGGGAACGGATTAAAAACTGCTATTATATTGGTAATCAGTACATTTATATTGATTTTATATTCAACATTTTTGACACGAAGTGGCATTTTAGGAAATGCTTCGGTACATTCTTTTACCGATTTAGGGCTTTCTGGACAGCTTTTGATTTATCTTTTGTCGTTTATTATTTTAGCCATTATATTATGTGTTAAAATTTGGAAATTATTACCAAAAAACGAAAAAGAAACTTCGGTTTGGAATAGCGATTTTTGGATTTTTATGGGAATTTTATCTTTGTGTTTGGCTGCGTTTCAAGTTGTTTCTACAACTTCAATTCCTGTTTATAATGCCATTTTAGGAGCATTTGGCATAAAATCAAATTTGGCTCTTCCTGCAGACCAAATTGAGCATTACAGCAAGTTTCAACTTTGGATTTCGGCTTCAATTGCTATTTTATCAGGCATTGGGAATTATTTTTATTGGAAAAAAATAGATAAGCAATCGATTCAAAATCAATTTTATACTCCCCTATTGCTAACTATTTTATTTACAGCAGGTTGCGTCTTGTTTTTTGAAGTTAATAAACCACAATATATTGCTTTGTTATTTGCTTCTGTATTTTCAATAGCAAGTAATGGCATTATTTTAATCCATATTTTCAAAAATAAACCTGAACTTTCGGGTGGAGCTGTTGCTCATTTAGGAATAGCTTTTATGTTGATTGGAGTTTTGTTTTCGGCTGGGTATTCCAAAGTGGTTTCGCAAAATACTACTGGATTGCTTTATTCAAAAGAATTTACAACTCAAATGAATCAAGAAAATACACTTTTATTTCGTAATGAAAAAACTAAAATGGGTGATTATCAAGCACTTTATAAAGGAGTACGGATTGAAGCAAATGGTTTTAAAAATTATATAGATAAAGAAATCACACGCCAAACTTCAAATATAAACAAAGCTGTTTTGATTCAAGATTTGATTCAAAATAATGTAACAATAGCAAAATCTGGCGATACAATAAATTATATGCCCGAAAATACCTTTTATGAAATTGAATTGACAAAAGATAGCTCAAATACGTTTACGATTTTTCCTAGAGCACAAGTGAACAAAGAAATGGGTTTATTGGCTTCGCCAGATGTGAAAAAATTTGGTACAAAAGATTTGTATGCACATGTCTCGTCCATACCCGACCCTGCCGAAGACCGAGAATGGAGTGAGTTGGAAACCAAACAATTAGCTATTGGCGATACATTTTTGGTAAACGATTATTATGCAATTTTGGAAAAAGTGCAACGAGTTTATAAAGTTGATGAGTTTGAACTAGGCGAAAATGATGCTGCAGTAAGAGCTTTTATAAAAGTTTTGGCTAAAGACAATGAATATTATGTTAATCCAACGTATGTAATTCATCGTCAGATGGTTGGAAGGATTTCAGAAGATAATTTAGGCTTAGGAATCAGACTGACCATTATGGATATTGATCCTAAAATTGGAAAATTCACAATTGGAATGAATACAACACAAAAAGATTGGGTAATTTTAAAAGCAATGGAAAAACCTGGAATAGATTTCCTTTGGGGAGGTGCTATAATTGTTGTTGTAGGTTTTGGAATGGCAATTAGAAGAAGAAATAAAATAGCTTAAAACTTACTTTTTAAGCATTTGTCCAAATTGCTTTGCAAAATAAGTTAAAATGATATTAGCACCAGCACGTTTGATGGCTAAAAGGCTCTCTATCATACATTTATCATGGTCTAACCAACCGTTTTTACTGGCTGCTTTTATCATGGCATATTCGCCACTGACTTGATAAGCAGAAATGGGCAAATGCGAATTATCTTTTAATAATTTTATTATATCCAAATATGCACCTGCTGGTTTAACCATCAAAAAATCTGCACCTTCTTGTGCATCTAATTGGGCTTCAATCAACGCTTCCCTACTGTTTGCAGGATTCATTTGATACGTTTTTTTATCGCCAGATTTTGGAGCCGAATCCAACGCATCTCTAAAAGGTCCATAAAATGCAGAAGCATATTTTGCAGTGTAACTCATAATAGAAACATCTGTAAAACCTTGTATATCAAGCTCTTTGCGAATATACCCTACCCTACCATCCATCATATCAGAGGGACCTAAAATATCTGCACCAGATTTGGCTTGTGCAATAGCCATTTTGCCTAGAATTTCGAGTGTTTCATCGTTCAAAATTTTTCCGTTTTCGACAAAACCATCGTGTCCATCAGAACTGTAAGGATCCATTGCCACATCAGTCATCAAAACTAAATCAGGAAATTGCGATTTTATTGCTCGCAATGCCGAACAATACAAACCATCTTCGTTCCAACTTTCAGAAGCTATTTTATCTTTTTTAGATTCTTCATAATGTGGGAAAAGTGCAATACTTTTAATACCAAGTTCTTGACATTCAGCCATTTCTGTTAATAAATTATCTAACGAGAATCTGAAAATTTCTGGCATAGATGCTATTGGAGTTTTGATATTTTTTCCAGCTGTTAAAAACATTGGAAAAATAAAATCATTCATAGAAAGCGAAGTTTCTTGAACTAAGTCTCTAATTCCAGCCGATTTTCGGTTTCTTCTTGGTCTAATCAACATAAAATTAATTATTTAAAGCACCGTTTTTTATCCATTTTTCTATGGCTGTGATATCACAGTCTGAAAGTTTAGGACTATTTTTTGGCATTGCACTTGCACCAGCTTGGTGTTTTATTGATTTTAAAAATAAACTGTTAGTTGCTAATGCAGCAGTTTGAAGTTTTGAAAAAGGTTTCAAAGGAAAATTTACATCAGATGCACCATGGCAACCATAACATTGACTTTCTAAAATCACATTTATTCTTGTGCTAAAAGCAAAACTTGTATCACAAATTGTGTTATTTGTACTTGGATTAATTGTTTGTTTGTCGCTGGTACATGAAACAAAATATAAGATTGAAAATATCAATATTGAGATAAATCGAATTAAAAGGTTATTTTTCATTTTATATGGTATGATTTACGTTTACAAATCTATAACTCTATTTTTGTAAAAACGTTTTAATAATTTAAACTTATAAATAATAAAATGTCATTTCAATATTTGTTTGAAAGCAAAACAAGTCAATTAATTGCTGACTTACAAACTATTCCACTAGAAAAAGCCATATTAAAACTACAAAACAATCCTGATAAATTACAGATAATCAATCAATTAGATGGAATAAAACGCACAAAAACTAAACTTCCAACTTGGTTTGATATGCCAAAAATAGTTTATCCACCAAAAATAAATTTAGAACAATGTTCATCAGAAATTGCAGCTAAATACAAATCTGTAATTTGTGAAGGAAAACATTTAATTGATTTAACTGGTGGATTTGGTGTAGATAGTTTTTATTTTTCAAAGTATTATGAATCAGTTACTTACATTGAAAAAAACAACAATCTGTTTGAAATTGCTAATTGGAATTTCTTACAATTAAAAATAAAAAACATTGAAACACTAAACACAGATTGTGAGCAGTATTTAGAAAATTTTAAACGAAAATATAAAAAAGAAGAAATTGTATTTTTTATCGACCCAGCACGAAGAAGCGAATCAAATAAAAAACTAGTACAATTTGCTGATTGTGAACCAAATATTATTGCATTAATTCCTAAGCTTTTTGAATTTTCAGAAACAATTATTGTAAAAGCTTCGCCAATGCATGATATAAATTTAGCTTTGAATGAGTTAAAATTTGTGGATAAAGTACATGTTTTGTCTGTAAAAAACGAGTGCAAAGAATTGTTATTTATATTAAAAAATAGCATAAATAAAAATCCTGAAATTTGTACAATTAATATTGACTACATAATACAAAAGTATAACTTCAATTATATTGATATAAATTATTATAATACAGAATATTATGATGTTAAAAAATATATTCTTGAGACAAATAGTTCAGTTATGAAATCTGGAGCATTTAAAGTAATACTTCAATCATTTTCAATCCAAAAAATAGCACCAAACACACATTTATATACTTCAGATGAAATAATAAAAAACTTTCCTGGAAAGATTTTTGAAATAGAATCTGAAATAAAATTAACTTCAAAAGAAATTGCTGTATATATTCCTGATAATCAAATAAATATAATTTCAAGAAACTATATTTTAACTGCTGATGAAATAAAACAAAAATTGAAGTTAAAAGATGGCGGAAAAAAGTTTTTGATTTGTTTTAAAGATCAATTTAATATTCCTAAATCATATATCTGTTCTAAAATTATTATATAAATATTTGATTTATAGCATCTTAATAATAATTATAAAAGTAATAGTTTAATATTGTTTTGTACATTTGTATTAAATTATAATATGAAATATTACATAAGTATTTATACTCATTAAAAAACAAATAAAGATTTTTGTATATTATTAATAAAAAAATAATGATATTACACTCCTTTTTTAGTAAAACAGCATGATAACTGCAGATTTAACAAACATACGAATAGAAAAAAATAATTTTTCGAGCATTAAAAGCGTTGATTTTAACCAATTAGATTTTGGAAAATATCATACCGATCACATGTATATTGTAGATTATGGAGATGAAAAATGGTTTGATGCTCGCGTAATTCCGTTTCAAAATATTTCTTTGAGCCCAGCAACAGCTAGTTTTCATTATGGACAAACAGTTTTTGAAGGTTTTAAAGCACATCGCTCAAAAACGAGTAACGAAATTATACTTTTTAGACCTGAAAAACATTGGGAAAGAATGAATAAATCGATGGAACGTATTTGTATGCCAACGTTGCCTAAAGATATTTTTATGGATGGCGTAATAGAAATGGCAAAAATGGAACGAGATTGGGTGCCAACGCAAGATGGTTGTTCGCTCTATTTCAGACCATTTGTTTTTGCAACAGACGCATTTATACGTGTAAAACCATCGGATAATTACTATTTTATCGTGTTTTGTTCGCCTGTTGGTGCTTATTTTTCTGGTGAATTAAAAGTAAAAATAGAAACTGACTACGTGCGTTCGTCTGAAGGTGGAATTGGTTTTGCCAAATCGGGTGGAAACTATGCAGCTTCGCTTTTGCCTGCAAAAAAAGCTGCTAAAAATGGCTACCAACAAATCATGTGGACTGATGCAAAAGAACATAAATATATTGAAGAAACAGGTGCTTCAAATGTGATGTTTTTGATTGATAATGTGTTGATTACGCCAAGTTTAAGTAGTTCTATTTTAGATGGTGTAACCAGAGATAGCATCATAACCATTGCAAAAGATATGGGCTATAAAGTTGAAGAACGAAAAGTTACTGTTGATGAAGTAATAAATGCCATAAAAAACAAAACGCTTCAAGAAGCATTTGGAACTGGTACGGCAGCCGTTATTTCACCAATTAGCGTGATAAATTATTTGAATGTAGATTATAAAATAGATGCTCCAAAAGAAAATGGATTTTCTAGAAAAGTTTATAAAACATTGAATGATATAAAATATGGAATAATTCCAGATCCATATAATTGGACAATTAGAGTTTAATCTCTACCAATTAATATTTGCCACGAATGGAAGAAAAAATACTAAAAATTGTAAATTCGTGGCAAAAAATTAAACTAATAATTTCAAATGTACTTTCCTGATTTCTCCGCTTTTAAAATCTTTAATTGTCAGATTTTCAATAGAATAGCGAACCAATCGCAATGTAGGAAAACCTAAAGCAGCTGTCATTTTTCTTACTTGTCGGTTTTTTCCTTCTATTAAAGTTAAACTAAGCCAAGAAGTTTGAATATTTGCTCTAAATCGAATTGGTGGATTGCGTTCGGGCAAAAAAACGGGTTCAGAAATGATTTCTGCTTTTGCGGGCAAAGTAAAATGTATTTTATCTTTAATTTTTATTGCAATATTCCCCTTCTCTAATTTTGAAATTGCTTCTTGATTTATAGTTCCTTCGACTTGAACAAAATAGGTGCGTTTATGGCTATTTTTTGGATTTAAAATCCTGTCTGTAAGCGATTTATCGTTAGTTAAAATCAATAAACCTTCGCTATCTTCGTCTAGTCTGCCAACGGGATAAATGTCATTTTTTAATCCTAAATTCAAATCTGATAATGTTTTTTTGCTTTCGATTGGCGAAAACTGACACATTACCATATAGGGCTTATAAACTACATAATATTCATACAACATATTACTAAAAATTATCTCTTAAATGTTTTTTCTTAAGGATATCAATTTTTACATTTTCGATTTCTCCCTTAGGAATTGCAGCTATAAGTGCTTGTGTATAAGCTTTTTGTGGATGATTATAAATATCATTTGCAAAACCTTGTTCTTCGATTTTGCCTTTATTCATCACAATAATTCTATCCGACATAAATCTAACAACCGACAAATCGTGTGAAATAAAAATACAGGTAAATTTGAATTGCTCTTTTAGTGAATTTAATAAGTTAAGTACCTGAGCCTGAACTGACACATCCAAAGCAGAGACCGATTCGTCACAAATTATAAATTTGGGATTGAGTGCCAATGCACGAGCAATACAAATGCGTTGGCGTTGCCCACCCGAAAATTCGTGAGGATAGCGATTAAAATGTTGATGTTTTAAACCCACAATTTCTAATAGTTCAAATAAATGTTTTTTACGTAAAAAATCAGAATCATATAAATTATGCACACGCATAGGTTCCATAATGGCTGCACCTATTGGTATTCGTGGATTGAGCGAAGAATAAGGGTCCTGAAAGATAATTTGCATATCTTTTCTTTGTTTCCTAAGTTCTGATTCTGAGATATTTACAATATTTTTTCCTTCAAAAATAATTTCTCCTGCAGTTGGTTTTACGAGTTGCAAAATAGTTCTTCCTAAAGTAGTTTTACCGCACCCAGACTCCCCTACCAAACCCAAAGTTTCACCCGCATAAACATCAAAACTTACATCATCCACAGCTTTTACAAATTCCGTAGGTTTTTTAAACCAACCTTTTTGGATTGGAAAATATGTTTTTAAATTTTTGACTTGTAAAATAGGTAATGTGCCTTCGTATTTTTGGTTTGAAGTAGGTTTTTTGTTTTCAATATTTTTTAAAATAGCATCTTCGACAGAAGTAAACTTTCCATTAACTTTTTCAGTAATATTACCAAATTCGTCAAAATCCATAAAATCAGAAACGGTTGGCAAACGTTTTAGATTTACATTTACTTTTGGACGACAAGCCAAAAGACCTTTTGTGTAAGGATGCTTTGGATTTGAAAAAATATTCCAAACCGTGCCTTGTTCAACTATTTTTCCTTGATACATGACCAAAATACGGTCAGCAATTTCGGCTATTACACCCAAATCGTGGGTTATAAAAATTATAGAAGTATCTTGTTCTTCTTTTAATTTTCGCATTAAATCCAAAATAGTTGCCTGTACCGTAACGTCCAAAGCAGTTGTTGGTTCGTCAGCAATCATTATGGCAGGATTGCAACACATTGCCATAGCAATCATAACCCTCTGTTTTTGTCCACCCGAAAGCTGATGTGGATACGAATCATAAATTTGTGCTGGTCGAGGCAATTTTACTTTTTCAAAAAGCTCAATGGTTTTAATTTTTGCCTCTTTACTACTCAATTTTTGATGCAAAATGATAGATTCTGCCACTTGGTTTCCACAAGTAAAAACAGGATTGAGAGATGTCATTGGTTCTTGAAAAATCATGGAAATTTCGTTTCCTCTAAATTTTCGCATTTCAGCTTCTGTACAATTAACTAAATCTACAATTCCTTGTGTTTTTGAATTAAAAATGATTTCGCCATTTGCTATTTTTCCATTTGAGGCAATTAATTTTAAAATAGACAAAGATGTTACCGATTTACCCGAACCACTCTCTCCTACTATACCAATGGTTTCACCTTTTCTGAGCCTAAAACTAACATTATTTACAGCCTTAACCGCACCATGTTCGCTCGAAAAATGAGTTTCGAGGTTTCTAACTTCTAAAATAGAATCTAAAAATTTGGGTTGTGGAAACGAATTTATCGGCATTCAATCAAAACAAGATTTCAAATATAGATTATGTAGCTATATTTTAAATACACAACTATAAATATTAACGAATAATTTTTGATTTTTAATTTAATTTTATAGATTTGTTGAGTAGTTTTTTTACTCGATAAAAAAATCAAATGTGATTTTCGTGGCGGAGCCATACCCAAAACACTGTGTTAGAAACACTTATTACATCCAAAACTAGGATAAAACTTTTATTAAAATTTTTTTTAAATACGCATACAACTGCTTATTTGCGAGGTTTAGAAACCGAAACTGGTGATTCTACAAATGCCATTAGGCTAGAACTCAATAGATTAGAAGCGGCTGGAATGTTAAAATCTTTTGAGGTTGGGAACAAAAAAAAATACCAGGCAAATCATGCTCATCCGCTTTTTAGCGAAATAAAATCATTAATTAAAAAATATGTTGGTATAGATGTTGTAATCGAAAATATAATAAACAGATTAGGAAAACTCGATGCTGTTTATCTAACAGGTTCGTTTGCAAAAGGCATTGATAATGAAGTAATTGACTTAGTTTTTATAGGAAATATCGATCACATATTTTTGGCAGAACTAACTCATAAAGCCGAAAAATTATTACTCAAAAAAATAAAATACATTATATACAATGTAGATGAAGGAAAAATTGAAGTATTGAATTTTTCAGAAGAAAATTTTTTACTCCTTTGGAATAATGAAAACTGAGCCTATAAAACATTGGATGGCAATATATACTAAGCCAAAAAACGAGCGAAAAGTATTTGATAAACTCCAAAAGTTTGGTTTCGAAGTATATCTTCCGCTTCATAAAGTTGTGAGACAATGGAGTGATAGGAAAAAAAAAATATTAGTACCACTCATTTCTTCGTATGTCTTTGTGAAAACAGATGAAGCCAATCGTTTGGCAGTTTTAAAAACAATTGGAGTCCTTAATTTTGTATTTTGGCTTGGCAAGCCAGCAATTATTCAAGATATTGAAATAGAGCGAATTAAATATTTTTTAAAAGAAGCTATAAATCATGAAATTATTATTGAAAACATGGCAGTTGGAGATATGGCTATGGTTTCTTCTGGTCATTTCAAAGGACAAAAAGTAGAAATTGTTGATGCAGATAATAAAGAATATTTTGTAAATTTGGTTTCATTAGGAATGAGATTACGCCTTAGTAAATTGGATGTCCAAAAAATTACGCATGCGCATATCTGAATTTGAAAAACGTGTTTTTATCGAAACAGTAAAAGAAATAGATTCTGAGGCAAATATTTTTCTTTTTGGTTCTAGAACTGATGATAATAAACGAGGTGGAGATATTGATTTATTAGTACATTCTCAGAAAATAGATCTACGAAAAGAAATGCAAATTCAAAAAGATTTTTTTTTAAGATTAGAAGAGCAAAAAATAGACTTAGTAGTTACAAAAGATTTCTCTGAACCATTTGTACAATATATTAAGCCAACATTAATTCCTCTAATATGACTGACAAAGAGTATTTATTTAAGGAATTAAAAGATTTATTAAGTGCTTGTGAAGTTTTAAAGTATTCGTTTGAAAAAACAAAGCCACTACTCAAAAAAGAAGATTATTCTCCTGATGAGGCAAATGACATTGAATCATTTACTAGCAGATTTGCTAGAATAAGTGATATGTTAGTTCAAAAAACATTAAGAATGATTTATGAAATAGAGCTCGACAAAGTAGATTCTGTGCGTGATAGGATAATGAAAGCGGAGAAAATGGATTTGAATAAATCTGCTTCTGATTTAATAGAAATAAGAAAGTTAAGGAATGAAATAGCTCATGATTATGCAGGCAAAAGGTTTGAAGAACTTTTTAAATTAGCCTCAGTCTATTGTGAAACCATTTTTGATATTGTAGAAAGAATAGAAAATTATATTTTGAAAAAATACTTATAATGGAAAATTCACCAGAAATAAAGGCTTTTATCAGAGAAAATAGTTCTCTTTTTTGGTATACCCCAGAAGCAGAAAAAGAAAATATCGACCATGAGTTTTTGGTGGAACATATTTTAAACTATGGAGATTTGGATGCGGTGGTAAAGCTTATAAAAATATTGGGGGTAGAAACAGTTGGAAAAATTTTTAGATATACAACAGGTTTTAGTGAAAGAAGAAAAAATAATTACTTTGAACTCACTTACAATTATTTCGATTTGATATTCAAAAAACATGCATTTTAATATACTTTCTGAAAATCAAACAAAAATTTTACCTTACCTAAAACATTATAAAAAAAGTTATTATTTGGTTGAAGGTACAGCAATTGCACTTCAAATAGGGCACAGAAAATCCATAGATTTTGATTTGTTTTCTGCAAAAAAACTCGTTTTTAAAAAAATTCATGAAGGGCTATCTAAAATACCATTTGAAAAAAAGATAAGATTTCAAGATACTGATCAAATACATTTAGATGTTTTAGATGTTAAACTAACATTTTTTGAATATACTTATTCTATTATTCACGAAGTAAAAATTAATGATGTATTAACTATGCCAAACCTATTGACATTGGCTGCAATGAAAGGTTTTGCTTTAGGAAGAAGGTCTAAATGGAAGGATTATGTTGATTTATACTTTTTAATTAAAAATCATTTTACTATAGAAGAAATCGCAAACGAAGTTGAAAGAATATTTCCAAACCAGTCTTCTCAAAAGTTGATAAGACAACAATTAGCTTATCATAAAGATATAGACTTTAAAGAGCAAGTAGAATATCTTATTCCAAACCCTCCAAAGGAGCAAGAAGTAAAAGATTTTTTAATAGAAAAAGCAATAGATATTTTATAAATGAACCAACAAAATAACCAGCAAAACTGGGATACCATCATAAAGCCCCAAAGTTCGCTCTTTGAATTGCCACTAAAAGACCTTTGGCATTATAGGGATTTATTGGTTTTGTTTGTTCGAAGAGATTTTGTGAGTTTTTATAAACAAACTGTTTTAGGTCCGATTTGGTTTTTTGTACAACCTATTTTTACTACCTTAATTTATACTTTTGTGTTTGGTAATTTGGCTGCAATTTCTACAGATGGACTTCCAAAACCGCTATTTTATTTGGCTGGAATCACTTGTTGGAACTATTTTTCGGAATGTTTAAGTAAAACTTCTACTGTTTTTAAAGACAATGCCAATATTTTTGGTAAAGTTTACTTTCCACGTTTAATCATGCCTTTGAGTATTGTGGCTTCAAATCTTATCAAATTTGGTGTACAATTTGCCTTGTTTTTAGTTGCTATTGTCTATTTCAAATGTACTGGTTCGAGTTTTAATCCAAATATGTATATCTTACTTTTTCCATTTTTAGTACTTTTAATGGCATTGCAAGGTTTGGGATTAGGTATGATAATATCGGCATTAACTACAAAATATAGAGATTTGAGTTTTTTAGTAACTTTTGGTGTACAATTATTAATGTATGCCACTACGGTAATTTATCCACTTTCGACAGCACCCGAAAAATATAAATTTATAATAGCACTCAACCCAATGACTGCAATTATAGAAACATTTCGCTACGGGTTTTTAGGTCAGGGTTCGTTTTCGTGGTTTTATCTTGGTTTATGCACAAGTTTTACTTTTGTGATTACCATTTTGGGTGTTTTGATATTTAATAAAGTTGAAAAAACGTTTATTGATACGGTTTAAATTAATAATAAATAGTATATTGCTTCATAAAAATGTGGAATTAACATGAATATGCTCGATGAATTAGGTTCGATAGTTTTAGATACACATCGTTTGGGTAGTTTTTCTGATGATGAATTTTATCATTTTTGTTTAGATAACAGAAATTTAAAATTTGAGAGAGATGCACAATCTAACATTATTCTAATTCCTAATTCAGGAGGAATTATTGGGAATTACAATGCTGAAATATTAGCAGAAATAGGAATCTGGAGTAGAATATCAAAAACAGGAATTTGTTTTGATTCATCTACTGCTTTCAAACTTCCAAATTCAGCAGTTCGTTCACCTGATGCTGCTTGGATTCAAAGCGAAAGATGGAATACTTTATCAAATAAAGAAAAGGAACAATTCCCTCCATTATGCCCTGATTTTGTAATAGAAATAAAATCTTCATCAGATTCTTTGCTCAATTTGAAAGATAAAATGAAGGAATGGATGGCTAATGGTTGTAAATTAGCTTGGCTTATCAATCCTGAAGAAAGTTTAACATATTGTTATTATGATAATCAAGAATATGCTATTTCTTTTGAAGAAATATTGAGTGGACAATCGATTTTAAAAGGCTTTGAAATTCAATTAAAAGATATTTTTAGTAAATGATACATTTCCTTCTTTAGTTTAACCAAGTTTAAATTACAAAAACATTTACATACATGACAACAGCTGCTATTCAACATCAAATTATCAATATTTTACCCAGAGTTGAGAATAAAAAAATATTGAAAGCCATACACGCCATTTTAGAACAAGAAGCCAAGCCTATCAACCTTTCGCAAGCCCAAATGGACGAACTTGATAGACGTGAAGCTGACTATTTGAGCGGCAAAGGAAAAAGTTATTCATGGGAAGAAGTTGAAGATATGATTTTGAATGGCAAAAAAATAAAATGATTAGTTATGAATTAGAAATTAGGGAAGAAGCACAGCAAGAGTTGAATGATGGCTATATTTGGTATGAATTTCAACAAGATGGAATTGGGAAAAAATTTATTTCGCTAGTCAAGGAGTATATCAATAATCTTAAAATAGCACCATTTCAAAACCCTTTAATTTATAAAAAGAAAAGAGCTGTATTCATTCAAGACTTTCCATATCAAATTATATATGCTGTATATGAAACTAAAATTGTAATATATTCTGTATTTCATACCAAACGTAATCCTAAAATTTGGAAGAAAAGATGAAAGAATCGTTGCAAATAAGCCCTACTTACCATTTACTATTATAATAATCAAGCCTAAATTATTCATTTTCTTGATTAATTTAATTTTGAAAAGTTTTTAAAATTAGTTTTTAAATATTTCATATAAATGATAAATTTCCTTCTATTTATAGCCAAACTTTTGCCTCTCAAACTCAGGAGTACGTACTATTATAGAGTATTTAGAAAAATTAAAGCCCTAGAAAATCAAGATTTTGAATCTATTTCATTGGTTTTTACAAAAGATGTAAAAATTACAGGTTTGAAAAGCGATTTAATTTCTCAGCATATTTTATGTACTGGTTACTATGAATTAAATCTTTCCAAATTAGTCCTAAGAATTGCTTAAGAAGGGGGTAATATGCTCGATGTAGGTGCTAATATTGGATATTTTAGTACTTTGTTTGCTTCACAAAAAGCTACAAATAAAGTATATGCCTTTGAACCATCGCCTAGGAATATTGCATTTTTAAATAAAAATATTCAAAAAAATAGTCTCAAAAACATTGAAATTGTTCCTCATGCGGTTGCAAATAAAAACGGAACTACTTATTTTGAAATAGGACCAGCAGAGCAAACAGGTTGGGGTGGTATAGCCGAAACTAAATCAAGTACTACTCAAGAAGTAAAAGTTATGACGCTAGACTCTTTTCTGGAAAATAAAAATATCATTATTGATTTACTCAAAATAGATATTGAAGGACATGATTTAGAAGCCATTGAAGGAGCAATGAATTCAATTTTAACCAAAAAAATTAAACGAATTGTGTTTGAATATTATTCAGAGAAGAATGTGATGAACGAAGAAATTATAAAACAAATCTTGTCAAACCCAGATTTCAAAATAAGTGAATTGGAGAACGGGAATTATTTATTAGAATGTCAATAGTATTTTAGGATGGGCTAATTGTAATGGACATTAATAAAAATGCGACTACTTTTATTCGTTTTATTATTAATTAAATATCACAGTCAATAATTAAAATGAGAATTTCGAGAAATCAACAAGATTTTTTATCTACATATTGGAATAAAATAGACAATTCTTGTTTAGTATATTTATTTGGTTCTCGAGCTGATGATACTAAAAAAGGTGGCGACATAGATATACTGTTATTAACTGACAAAAAACTACATCACAGCCAAATATTTAAAATGAAACAATCTTTTTATTTACTTTTTGGTGAGCAAAAAATAGATATTATTAATTTTGAAAAAAATGAAGAAAATGCCTTTAAAAATTATATTTTAAGCTACGCAAAAATCTTATAGAATAGATATGAATAATTTATTTTTAATAGCTTATAAAGAATCGTACAAAAAATTTGAAATTGCAATGTTAGGGCTTCAAACATCATTTGAGCATTGTCAAAAAATAGGAATAAAACCAAACTATACTTTTGAAGAAACAGAAGCTTTTGATGCACTAATCATAAAATTGACAAGAAATTCGGATATTTTTTTTCAACAAATTATTAAAGGATATTTTAAACTTAAAGGCGAAGATCGACTTTTGTTTATTGATAGATTAAATTTGCTTGAAAAAATGGAGGTCATCACAAATACCGATGAACTTTTAAGTCTTAAAAGTTTTAGAAATCAAGCTGTACATGAATATTCTTATGTCGATTTTCAATCGTTGTATGAAGAAGCACTTGTTTTGACTCCAGTTTTAAAAAAATCAGCACATCTTTTTTTTGAACATTTAAAAAAAGATAATGTATTATAATTAATGGAAATCGAAGAAAAAAAGAAATATCTTAAAAAAGCATTTTGGGATAGACAAATCTCTGGCGATGAATTATTGGCTATTTTAGAAAAAAGAATGGAAGCAAGCCATGATGTAACTTTACCCAAATTGTACGTGCGTTTGTTGGAAACATATAATTGGTACACAATTTTAAATTTAATTTCATATGACCAAAGAATAGAAATTGTTTCTGAAAAATTCACAAATAAAATATGGAACAAACCAATAAGGACTAGATTTGAATATGCAAGAAGATTATTATCAAAGTAAATTATATCCTCTTCAGGATAAAGTTTTAAAAATAATTGAACATAATGGTACTGATTTTTATCTTACTGGTGGCACTGCAATTAGTAGAGCTTATTTCAATCACAGATTTTCAGATGATTTAGATTTTTTTGTAAATCATAATCCAGATTTTTTGAATGAATTTAAGAGTATCTATAGCTTGTTTAAAGATTTTGACATAAAAACATCAACTTTATCTGAATCATTTGCTAGGGTATTTATTACAGAAGGTGATTGTGTATTGAAAATGGATTTTGTAAACGATGTTAAGTTTAGAAAAGGAGAAGTAATTCCAACACCACTATTTTATAGGACAGACACTGTTTTAAATATCTTAAGCAATAAAATATCCGCACTTACTAGAGATGAACCTAAAGACATTTCAGATATTCTGGTTATTTCTAGCAATACTAATTTTAATTGGATAGAAATTATAGATGATGCCAAAAATAAAGACATGAGTGTGGATGAGCTTGAAATTGTAAAAACGTTGACAAATTTTGATATAAATCGCTTGAAATCTATACATTGGTTATATGATATTGATATATTTAAAATGGAAAATCAACTTAATATTATCATCCAAGATATACTTATGGGTAGTCAAAACTCCCTTTGTTTAACATATTAATACGAAATTCACTATTTTTGTAAAAAACTAAAAAATGAATATTCAAAGGCATAATTTGACGCAGCCACAAATAGAATTTGTGAAATTTTTAGGAAATAGAAACATCTCAGATCAAGAAATTGGAGATATAAAGCGATTAATTTCTCATTATTATATCATAAAAGCAGATTTGTTGATGGATAATATTTGGCAAGAAAAAGGACTTTCCGAACAAAAAATTATTGAAATATTAAATGCTGTTTTGTAAACTATTGTGAGAATTGTATTAGATACTAACTGTTTGCTAGTAATTGTTCCTAAGCAATCACAATTTAGAGCATTATTTGATTATATTTTATCAGGAAAACTTGAAATGGTTATTACTACAGAAATACTATTTGAGTATGAAGAGCAACTTTCATTGTTTTATTCGCCAGAATATGCAAAACTAGTTGTTAACGCTATTTGCAATTTGCCAAATACAAAAGAAGTGAATCCCATCTATTTCAATTGGCTTTTAATACAAAATGATAATGATGATAATAAATTTGTGGATGCTTACATTGCAGGACAAGCGGAATACATAATCACAAATGATAAACATTTTCAAGAACTTTCAAAAATTGAATTCCCAAAAGTATCTTGCATTAAGCTTAAAGATTTTATGAATTTAAAAATAACACATAACTTATAATTCATAATTATTTTGTCAAACATAGCCATACAAGTAGAAAATTTAAGTAAAGCCTATCAGTTAGGAGAAATTGGAACTGGAACTATTTCTCGTGATATCGAGCGGTGGTGGGCAAAAATGCGTGGCAAAGAAGATCCTTTTCTAAAAATTGGACAAACTAATGATCGCACCCTTAAAGCAGGAGAAAGCGATGTGGTTTGGAGTTTGAAAGACATCAATTTCGAAATAGAGCAAGGACAAGCCGTTGGCATCATTGGTAGAAATGGGGCAGGGAAAAGTACATTACTAAAAATATTGAGTAGAGTGACTTCTCCTACAACAGGGAGCATAAAACTGAAAGGAAGAGTAGCATCGTTGCTAGAAGTGGGTACTGGTTTTCATCCTGAACTCACTGGCAGAGAAAATATTTTTCTCAATGGTGCAATTTTAGGAATGCGAAAAGCTGAAATTATACGAAAATTTGATGAAATTGTGGCTTTTGCAGGCGTAGAACGCTATATTGATACTCCTGTAAAACGCTATAGTTCAGGGATGTATGTACGTTTGGCTTTTGCAGTAGCTGCTCATTTGGAAAGTGAAATATTAATTGTAGATGAAGTACTTGCCGTAGGCGATGCCGAGTTTCAAAAAAAATGCCTGGGCAAAATGGGCGATGTAAGCAAGAACGAGGGGAGGACGGTGCTTTTTGTGAGTCATAATATGGATGCAATAAAAGGAACTTGTACTAATTGTATTTTATTAAATAAAGGTAAATTGACCAAATATAGTAATACTGCAGATACAATAAATGAATATCTATTTAGTAAAAATTCTACTCTAATTTCAAATAGCAATTCATCAATAAAGCTTAATGAATTAGTAGAAATAGAATATTTTTATCTTTCAAGTCATTCTATAGAAAGTTTTGAAGAATTGAGGTATGATTTTAAACTAGCAAACAAAGAAGCCAATAAATTTCAATCAATTGTAATATTAATTTCCGATGAATTTAATCACAGAATCGCAATAGCAGACTTACGACATCAAGAATTATTCAAAGATTTCAAGCATGGAGAATCATTAAGTATATCAGGCACGATTAATCAAATCCCATTAATTGCTGGTACATATTCAATAGGTATCTATATTGAATCACTCTTATTTTCTGGAAATATTTTTGGAATAGTACAGTTTGAATTACAAGAAAAACTAAATGATATTGTTCTATATGATAAAAGTGTAAGAGGAAAAATTAACTTAAAACATCATTTTAAATTTGCAAGATGAAAAAAATAATCAAATACTATATTTTCAATTTATTAGGTTACTTTAAATATTTTAATTGTAAAGTTTTTTTTCCAAGAAATTCATTGATTTTTAAAATTTGTATTGAACAAGGAATTTATGAAAAAAGAATCTTAGATATTATTGCAATTTATAGTAATAAAGGAATTGTTTTAGATGTTGGAGCAAATATTGGATTGATTTCTGTTGCTATTTTAAGAATGTTACCTGAAATAAAAGTTTACTCTTTCGAACCTTCTAAGCATACTCTTCAATTTTTGTTAAAAACAAGGGGGGATAGCATCTATAAGACAAGATGGGAAATAGTTGGTAAAGCAGTTGGAAATAAACTAGATGATTTGTATGTCATAAATGGGATTGATACAGATTCGGCATTTAATAAAATGACAACTCAAGTTAATTCGGAAAATGAGGGCAATAAAGTAAGTCAAATAACTATTGACTCATTTTGGAATGAATTAGGTAGACCAAAGGTTGATGCAATAAAGATAGATATAGAGGGTTATGATTTTTTTGCATTAAAGAGTGCTTTTAATTGTATAATTAGCTGTAAACCAGCCATAATCATCGAATGGACAACTGAATTAATAAGTGCAAATCAAGTGACAGATGAAATGTTAATAGATTTTTGTAAAGAAATAAATTATAATTTATACACTTTGAATTCCTTTAATAAGGTAGGAAATATTAATGAATTTAAACTGGCAAAATTATTAGATATTAATTTTTTATTAATTGCCAATTAATTATTGAAATACTCAATCTCGTATATAATTTCTACCAGGAATCGTTTATCTTTTCTTAAAATCACTCTTGGACAATTAATTTCTGAATTGCAAGAGGATGAAGAAGTTGTAGTAGTAGATAGTAACAGCACAGATGGGGCAAAAGAATATTTAGAAAATCTTTACAATGACAATAAAATTCACCAGTTTATTTCAGAATCTGATAGAAACCAAGCCCATGGCTGGAATAAAGCCATGTTGATGGCAAAAGGTGAAATTATTAAGAAAGTCATAGATGATGATTTGATTTGCTTATCTGCAGTGAGATTGTGTAAAGATTTTATGTTCAACAATCCAGAAATAGATATTTGCATATCAAATGATATGAGTGTAACTCTTGGCAATAAGGTGGAAGATATTGGTTTTCATTCTAGATTGAACCAATTTAAAGACTGGAAAGCAGGTAAAAGCAAGTCGTTTTCGTTTGGTGATGTTCACATGCTAATAAGAAAAACAAGTTTACCTTATATTGGACTTTATGATACAAGTTTTACAATGATGGACTGGGAATATTCGTTAAGAATTTCATATTTGAGAGCAAATATAGCCTACTACACTGGTTTTAATGCACTGAGTATAAGTCACGGAGCTTCTATTAGTTCTAATACCTCTCAAAAAAAATTAAAACTTGAATCCAAAAGAGCATGTCCCATGTATGAGTATGCTGGAGATGCATCCCAAATTAGTTTTTGGTCTAAAATTAAAATTTTTATCGGAAAGTATATTTTATTTAGATTTAAAAAAAATAAAACAATAGTTAGTGAGGAAATTTTATCTATTCAAGATATTAATAATTTTTATGGCAATTATCAGAACTTTCTAATTGAATATAATAAGGACAATGTTAATATTTTTTCATTTGAAAAATCACAATTGAATATCTCTTGAAAAAGAACATTAAACTTCAATTCCGAAATGGATTAAATCTAGAAACTTTCAAAAAAGAAGTTTTTGATGTTAATAAAATATCTGAATCATATCAATTCGAAGAATCCAATCAACCTGATTTTATTATTTTTGGACCTTATGGAAACCATATTCCATCCAAATCATATAAATATAAACGTATAGGTTATTTTTGTGAAAACATAGTTCCTGATATGAATACTTGTGAATTTGGATTTGGCATGATGAGGGAAGAAAGCATTAAAAATCCAAACTATTTCCACATTCAATGGCATGGTTTCAATCCAGAAAAGCTTATTAAAAGCACTGATGTTGATTATGACAAGATAATCGATTCAAAAACCAAATTTTGTAACTTTATTTATTCTCACAAAGTCTCATATAGAGAACGTTTTTTTGTCCAACTATCTAGATACAAAAAGGTAGATGCTCCTGGTAAGTCAATGAATAATATTTCGTCTATTGATGCTTTATACCCTGAAAATAGATGGAGAGCTAAACGACTTTTTCAATTAGATTATAAATTTACTCTGGCTTTGGAAAACTATTCATACCCTGGTTATCAAACAGAAAAATTATATGATAGTATGCTATCTGATACAATACCTATTTATGTTGGTGATCCTTTAGTTGGTGAATTATTTAATACTCAAAGTTTTGTATCTTTATATAATCATGAGGAATCATCTTTCATAATCAAAAAAATAGAAGATTTTGCTCAGTTTAGTTTTACTGATATACTTCCTACATTCCATAAGCTACCCCAACATCGTATAAGTAGAAAACTTAAATCTGTTTTAAGAGATTATAAAATGAAATTGTTAATGGATAAGTATATGGATAGTATTATCGATACAATTATAGACATAGATAAAAATGATGAGAAGTATTTGAAAATGTTCACTGAGCCATGGTTGAAAAACAACAATGTTCCTGAAAATAGCTATTCTGATAATCATTGGAAGAAAATCTTTGAAGGATCATGAATCAAAAACCTTTAGTTTCAATAATTATACCATTGTATAATGCCGATAAATATTTGTCCGAAACAATTAAAAGCGTCATCAACCAAACCTATACTCATTGGGAACTTTTAATCATAAATGATGGAAGTACTGATCAGAGCCTTGAAGTAGCTAGGAAATTTGTATCTGCTAAGATAAAAGTATTTGATCAAGAGAACAAAGGAGCAGGCGCAGCCCGAAATTTTGGGTTAAAGGAAGCAAAAGGTGAGTACATACAATTTTTAGATGCCGATGATTTACTGAGTTCAAATAAAATTGAGGTTCAAGTAAGACTGTTAGAAAATACATCTGAAAAAGTTGCAGTTTGTCCTACTGTTCATTTTTTTGATGGACAAGATCTTAGTTCAATTCATCCATCTGCTTATGAAAACTCATTTCTTTTTTCTACTGGCAATACTTTTGAATTTTTGATTAACCTATATGGTGGCTCTAACAATAAAGGTTCAATGATTCAAACTAATGCTTGGTTAGTACCAGCAAATCTAATAAAGAAGGCTGGAAATTGGGAAGAATTTTATTCACCTGATGATGATGGAGAGTTTTTTTGTAGGGTTCTATTGAGTGCAAAAGGCGTAGTTTATACACCTAATTGCAGCAATTATTATAGAAAATTCAAAAATGGGTCTTCATTAGCATCTACAAAAGAAAAAAGAGCACTTGAAGGAATTTTTAAATCATTGATGCTAAAAAAAAAGCATTTGACTCTGAAATCAAATGATTCAAGAATTAATAAAGTAATAGCTAGGGCAGCCATTGAAATAGCCTATTTATCTTATCCAAAGTACAAAGAATTAACAAATATTATCTTAAATGAAATAGAAGCTTTAGGAGGGACTAATTATATTCCAGTATTAGGTGGGAAAGTAGCCGAAACTTTAAAGAAAGTATTTGGATGGAAAGTAGCAAAATACTTAATTGAGTTTAATATAAGTATAGGCACGAATTTTTTCGGCAAGTATGGAAAATGAATCTAAAAGCATAATTACAATTGCAACTGGTAAAGATATTTACATTCAAATGGCATGTAATTTGGCTATGTCTTTTTTATTATGGAATGTAAACAACAATATTTCTTTCTACTTAGTAACAGATAATAGCGAATCAGTTCCTGAATGTTTGAAAAATAAAATAAATATCATTCTAATAAATTCTGTGGACTACCCTACAGGATTTTCCATTAAACTATATTTAGATAAATTTATTCAAACCGATAAAAATCTCTTTATTGATTGTGATTGTCTTATTTACGGTAATTTATCTTACGTATTTGATTTATTTGAAGGCAAAACAATGTCAGCAATTGGTGAAGAGTGGAATAAAGGTGAATTCTTTTGTTCAGTGGAAAAAATGATTAAAGTAATGAATATTCCCCATATGCCAGTCTTTGTAGGTGCTTTATATTATGTTCAAAAGTCTAATATCACTAGTCAAATATTTGAATTTGCACGCAAAACTCAAAAAAAATATGATGAACTCGGATTTGTTAGATTAAGAGGAAAAGAAAATGAAGAACCGCTTTTATCTGTTGCAATGGCTAAGTTTAATCAAACTGTGATAAAAGATAATTTTCAGATTAAAGCTGATATGATGTCTTTTACAGAGATTCAGTCAAATATAATAAATGGAAAAGCTCATTTATCAAATAATAATGGTAAATACCCGACTTGGCAAAAATGTGATGAATCATTTCCTTTAATTGTTCATTTTAATTCATCTTTTACAGAAGGGTTTCAATACAAGACAGAAATATTCAGACTTAAATTATACAGGAAAATTAATTTAAAATTAATTACTAACGTGTTAGCAGGTGTGTTTTTGTATTTTCCAGGGAAATCAAAGCAAATATTAAAATCAAAGTTTAGACCTTTTTATCATAAGTTGTTAGGTATTAGAACTTTACAGAACACAAACAGATAGCTTTATTATATGGTTTTATACCTATCATTTTTACAATCCGAAATTCCGCACCCTTTCCCAGCATATTCTTTTTGGGAATACTATATAAAAAAGAATTAAGGAGTCCAGGCATGAATGGGTGTCATTTTTAAAGAATTATTATAAAGCAGGTTAATCTCTACTTAAAATAAGTCCCAAATGAACATATTAGCAAAAATTATAAATTCAATAGAGTTTAGGCTTAAATACTATTTTAAGCATAAAGGAAGAAGAAATGAATTAAAAAATACGATAGCAGCTAAGCTTTCGATCGCAGAAATTGACTCATTAGAACTTCTTCAAATTTGCAAAGCCGAAAGCATTGATGTCAAATGTATATATGATATTGGTGCGAATATTGGTACATGGGCAATGCTTGCAAAAGCAGTATTTCCGAGTGCAAGTTTTGAATGTTTTGAGCCATTAAATTTACACTTTTCTGATTTTGAAAAAAACACAAAACTTCTTCAATATATTCATTTACATAAAGTTGCATTAGGAAACACGAACGCATTTCTTAATTTAAACATAACTTCACAATCCGATTCATCAAGCATTTTACAACTAACAAAATTACAAACTGATGTATTCGGTATTAATAAAATAAAGGAATCGCGAGTCGAAGTAGTGATTTTAGATGATTATATACTTAAACATAATATTGCATATCCCGATTTAATGAAACTTGATGTTCAAGGCTTCGAACTTGAAACACTCAAAGGAGCAAAAAAATGTATGGCGTATTGCAAATTTATAATATTAGAAGTAAGTTTTGTTGAGTTTTATGTAGGACAGCCATTGTTTGAAGAAGTAATTAATTTCATGTTTGAAAACAATTTTAAAGTAGTTTCTTTTGGATTTAATACAGCTACCGGCATTAAAATTTCTCAAACAGATATATTATTTAGAAACAAAAATATATGATAGTATATCTCTCTTTTTTTCAATCTAAAATTCCGCACCCTATCCCAGCATATTCCTTTTGGGAATACTATATAAAAAATGGCATCAAAGAGGCTGGATATGAATGGGTAGAAGGCGCAGTAGATTGGGCAGAAGGATTAATGTACAGTTTTGATAAGGCAAAGCTAAATACTTGGAAAGCAGAAACCTGGACAAAAACTTTGGAAGATATAAAGGAAAAACATACGAAATCTCCAGTTTCTTTATTTCTAAGTTATCTATATCCACATCAGGTAGATGAACTAGCAATAAAAGAAATACAAAAATTAGGTATTCCTTGCGTAAATTTCTTCTGCGATAATGTGAGAGAGTTTACTAAAGCACCTAAAGAATTTAAACCTTTTGATCTGAATTGGGTGCCAGAATTCAAGGCACTAGAAATGTACAAAAAAGTAAATTATAACTTTATTCATTTACCTATGCCAATGTGGGTCGCTCCTCAATACCGTAAAATTTCGACTTTAGAAACAAATAATGTTTCATTTATTGGGTCGAAAGATATACAAAGGTGGATGCTTTTTGAAAATTTAGCTAATAATCACAAATTTGAAATCCAAATAATGGGTTCTGGTTGGCAAGATAAATCTGAAAGTAAAGAATCAATAAAAATTCAAAACACTCGTTTACAAACTATCAAAAATCAATTTGATTTTATTACAAAATTTGGATTATCGGCTTATTCACGAAAATTACAACAAAGAAATATTTCGTTACAAAATTCAAATCAACTGCAGAAACTCATTCAACAGAAACCTGATTTTGAGAAATATATTCAAGTAACTAAAGAAAGTATGGTTACACTCGGAGTAAACAGATATCCAAGTTATTTGTATCCGTTGGAACAAGCCAGTACCTACTCCAGGTTACGTGACATTGAGGCTCCAATGTTAGGGGCATGTTACTTAACGGAATATACCGAAGGTTTAGAAAGTTTGTATGATATAGGAAATGAAATAGAAGTTTATAAAAATGGCAATGAGTTGATAGAAAAGATCAAATACCTTGCTTCAAATTCTTCAAAAAGGAAAGACTTTAGAAGAAATGGACAGGCTAGGGCTTTAAAAAACCATGCTATTTTAAATTCACTTAAAGCTATTTTTGAAAAATTATGGAAATAAAGACTTCTGAAAAAATTTATTCTATTGAATATTTGAGAGGGATAGCTGCCATCATGGTTACATATTTTCATCTCACTGGAAGTTCTAATTTGTCTGAATCAATTAAAGTTAGTGGTAAGTACGGCTTTTTAGGTGTGGAAATTTTTTTTGTAATTAGCGGGTTCATCATTCCATATAGTCTTTACAGAAACAATTATTCGATAGGAAATTTTTTTTCTTTTATTGCTAAAAGGATAGTTAGGATCGACCCTCCATATATTGCAATAATTGTTATAACCTTGGTATTGATGATTATCACTGGAAGATCTCTGCCCAAAGTAGCAGATATAGTATTTCATTTGGGATATTTAAACGGTCTTTTGGGATTTGAGTGGATATCACCAGTATTTTGGACTCTGGCATTAGAATTTCAATTCTATTTGATAATTGGCTTGTTATTTCAATTGCTTAACAATGAGTCACATTTATGGTTCTTAGTTGTCATTTTTTCATTGATATCACTCTCTTTTTTCACTTCTAAAAATACCATATTCCCGTATTTTTGTATGTTCTCTATCGGTCTAATTTTATTTAGAAAAAAAGTACATAATCTCTCCGACCTATATTTTTATCCCGTTTTTGTGTTATTGTTTATATTAATATTTTGGTTCAATGGTGTAGCCGAAGCATTAGCCTGCATATTTGCAGGGATTTTTATTTTGTTAAATAAAGAGATTAAAAATGGCAAAGCTAGAAGCTTGCTTTTATGGTTTGGGTCAATCAGTTATTCTTTATATTTAACACATTGGGAACTAGGAAGGACTGTAATAGCTGTTTTCAGACATACTCCGATTTTGGGTGAAATCGAAATACTAAGATTGTTATTTGGTTTTCTATTTTCAATCTTAACTGCCTGGCTTTTGAATAAATTTATCGAACAACCATTTATTTCAGTTTCAAAGAGAATTAAATATTAAAGTGAAAGGTAGCTTGTACTTATATTTCATCACCCCCCCCGAAAGAGACCGTTGGATTTTTGGTGATAGATTTGTTCGATCATTTATTAGACGAATTATAAAAGGGAAACGAAGGCAAGGAGGGGTAGAAAAGGTATTTATTAATCTTTGTAAAGGTCTAAATCAAATAAAGCAGCCATATATAGTCAATTTACCATTTGTTCAACTACAGCCTAAAGATATTGTTTGCATTTTGGGTTCCGGTATTCATTGTTTAGATGGCTATAATAATCCAAACAAAATAGTAGCTGGCATTGGACTAATGACTCACCCAAGCGAATGGCCTAATTTGTGCAACGAATATCCTGTGATGAAATACTTGCAGCATTCAGAATGGGCAAATAGTATCTACAAACCATTTTATGGAGATAAATGTGAGATCTGGCCAGTTGGTATTGATACAGAGAAATGGTTGCCAAATTATAAAATTGAAAAAAAGTTGGACTTTATAATTTACAATAAAGTTCATTGGGAGTATGAAGCAAAAGAAAAAGAGTTGTTGCAACCAATAAGAAATCATTTACTTTCTAAAAATCTAAACTTCGTAGAGATAAAATATGGATATTATCATTCAAATGATTTCAAAAGATTATTGGATTGCTCAAAAGCAATGATATTCCTTAGCGAGCATGAAAGCCAAGGTATAGCATATCAAGAAGCTCTCTCAACCAATGTGCCGATTTTCGCTTGGGATCAGGGTAAACTATTGGATCCAAACTATAAAATCTGGGGAGATGAAAATAAGCCAACTAGTTCTGTTCCCTATTTTGATGAAAAATGTGGTCTTAGGTTCAGAGATTTATCTGAATTTGAATCAAAATTTGAGTTGTTTTTCTCGAAAGTGCAAAATCATGAGTTTAAACCTAGAGAATATATTTTGGAAAATTTGACACTAGAAAAAAGTGCTTTAAGATTTTTGGAGATTGTAAAAAGTGTCGAGGATCAATGAGAATTCTACTAATTATGGATCCAGGCGTTCCTGTGCCGCCCAAGTTGTATGGTGGTCACGAACGTTTGGTATACATGTTTGCTGAGGAATATATTAAAATGGGACACGAAGTAACAATACTTGCAGGTCCTGACTCTTATTGCTCTGGAAAAACGATTCATTTTGGACGAAATGGATTGCCTAAAACTAGATTTCAGACCCTTAGAGAAGTATTGTGGGCCATATTTTTTTTAGCATTCAATCATAAAAAATACGATTTGATTCACAATTTCGGTCGTTTAATATACTTGCTTCCCATCTTAAATAAAAGTGTAAAAAAGTTAATGACTTATGGAAGACCTGTAGCTTCAAAAAATATTAGCTTTATAAATAAATTGCCCAGTAGGAATCTAATTTTTACAGGCTGTAGTGACTATCTAGTTTCTACGGGAAGTGTTGCTGGAGATTGGAGAACTGTGTATAATGCTATTGATTTTAGCAAATACCAACTCAAAGAAAGAGTAGAAGAAGATTCCCCATTGATATTTTTAGGGAGGTTAGATAGAATTAAGGGTTGTCATAATGCCATTGCATTTGCAAAGTATACTGGTAAAAAGCTTTGGATAGCTGGCAATATTTCGACACTTAAACACGAAAAAATTTATTTTGAAACTGAGATTGTTCCTCATATTGATAATAATCAGATTATGTATTTAGGTTCATTAAACGATACTCAAAAAAATGAATACCTTGGCAAAAGTTTAGCATTACTCATGTTCATAGAATGGGATGAACCATTTGGGATGGTAATGGTGGAAGCTATGGCTTGTGGCACTCCTGTGTTAGGATTTAAACGTGGCTCAGTAGCCGAAGTAGTAGAAGAGGGTATTACAGGTTTTGTTATTGACGATTTAAATCAAGCCCACTCAAAATTAAAACTATTATATGAATTTGATAGAAAAAAATGTAGAGAGAAGGCTGAATCAAAATTTCACTCTTCTGTAATTGCAAATACATATCTAAACTTGAAATAACATGATACAAAACTTAATTCCAAAATATCTTAAAGAGATATTAAAAACAAAGTTGGGTGTTCCATCACAAAAATGGAGTTTAGAAAATTTAAAACGAAATAGATTTGAACCAAATAAAATAGTTGATATAGGAGCATACGAAGGTAAATGGACTCAAGATGTTTATGAAATTTTTCCAAATGCACAGTTCCTAATGATAGAGGCTCAAAGTGAGAAAGTTGTACATCTTGAAAAAACGAAACTGATAAATCTAAAAAATATTGATTTTTAAATTGCATTATTAGGTTCAGAAGACAACAAAGAACTTATTTTAAATCAATATGAAACTGCCAGTTCTGTTTTGATAGAAGTTTCGTTTATTGATATTTATAAAAATGGTCCATTAGTATTAGATGTGTTAAATTTTATGGATAAGAATGATTTTCAGGCATATGATATTTGCTCTCTAATGAGACGTCCATTAGATAAGGCTCTTTTTCAGGCAGATCTATTATTTGTTAAAAAAGATTCTTTCTTAATTAGAAATAAAAAATGGATATAGAGGCATTTAATTTTTTTTAAAATATGAGTTTTGGTAATTTCAAATGTAAATAAACTTATTATTATTTTTTATAAATAATAATAAAAAATTATTACGTTAAAAGTAATCATTTATCCATTGCATATTTATTCTACTTTCTATTCAAGAAACATATGAAACTTCACGTAACTGGTTGTATAACAAAAGTCTAATATATAACAGTTGAAAACTATAGTCCTTATTTCTTCTGGACAGCCTTCTGTAAATCCAAGATTAGTAAAAGAAGCAGACGCACTAAGTAGTTTTGGATATAAAGTATTTGTAATTTATTCTTTTTGGACAAATTGGGCATGGTATTCGGACATCAATCTATTTGAGAATGCAAGATGGATACCAATTTTGGGCGGTGGTTCTCCTTTTGAAAAAATAGAATTTTTAATTACCAGAATTCGGTTTAAAATATTTAACCTTATGGCTAAATTTTTAACTTTTAATCTAGGAATAGCAGAAATCGCAAAAGGCAGAGCTTATATTGAATTATTGAGAAAGACAAAATCAATTAAAGCAGATTTATACATTGCCCACAACTTAGCAGCCTTGCCCATCGCAGTAAAAGCTGCTAAGTTATATCATGCAAAATGTGGATTCGATGCAGAAGATTTTCATCGTCAAGAAGTTACTGATGATAAATACTCATTTGATTATAAAATTAATAAGTATTTAGAAGATAAATATTTAAAACAATTAGATTATATGACAGCTGCCAGTCCTTTAATTGCCAAAGAATATAAAGAACTATATCCACAGCTAAATCCTGTTCTAATTAATAATGTATTTTCAATAAAATATCCTAAAAACACCAAATTCGTCATCCCCAATTCTCCATTAAAGATGTTTTGGTTTTCACAGACTATTGGCATAGGAAGAGGTATTGAAGATGTAATTAAAGCTATTGGCTTGTTACAAGATACTACGATTATCCTATCCTTGTTGGGTGAATGCAATGAAAAAACAAAGATTTTATTGATTGAACTTGCTTACTTAAATAGTCTAGAAAAATCGCAACTTTTATTTATAGATCCTGTTCAACCTGAAGAAATATTTGAAATAGCTTCTGGTCACGATATAGGGTTGGCATTAGAACAGCATACACCTTTTAATAGAGATATTTGTCTTACAAATAAAATATTTACCTATTTAAATTCTGGATTGGCTGTAATTGCCTCAGAAACATCCGCTCAAAAACAGTTTATGGAAGATGGAGATGTTGAAAAACTGGCTGAAATCATAAATGATTTTTATTACAATAGAGATTCTTTAAATATTTGTAAAAGCGAAGCTTTAAAATTATCAGAAGAAAAATATAATTGGGAAATAGAAAGTAAAAAGTTAATCGAAATATTAAAAAAAGTAATTTAATGGCAATTTATCACACTTTAAAACTTTTTGCTAAGCACCCTCTTACTAAATCAAATCCTGTAAAACATTTCCTAAAATTTGTCTTGTGGCAACTTTTTTGTAAGGTATTTGATGCTACTATAATCTATAAATTCACAGATCGAGCTGAATTGCTAGTGAAGAAAGGTATGACCGGAGCAACTGGAAATCTTTATTTCGGACTACATGAATTTGAGGACATGGCTTTTCTCCTACATTTTTTAAGAAGTGAAGATGTCTTTTTTGATATAGGAGCCAATGTAGGTAGCTATACAGTCTTAGCTTCTGCACAAATTGGTGCATATACTTTTTGTTTTGAACCTCGTCAAATTGGCGGGGGAAAACTTATATTGCCTATTATTTACTGTAGAACAAAAAATTATGCAAGCCTTTTGCTTGAGAAAATTTATTAAATTGAACTATATTGACTGAGTTTTTCAGCAGACCCTAATTAAAATAATTTTATCATTCGCTTTACTTAAAATTTTAATTAAATATATATCACTTTGTGTAAATTTATTTTAAAATTATCACTATCTTTAGTCAAAATAATTTATAATATATATATCACTTTATATTTATTTTACTAAAAATAAGTGTTTCTTTGTATTTTAATATCAAAAAAGTATAGTTCGCTTTGGTAAAAATATTAAATAAAAAAAGTATAACTTTGTGTTAAATAATTGAAAATATAATTCTCTTTAGCGAAATAATTTTATAAATAAATATCGTTTTGGGTAAAATAATTAAAATATATCATTCGCTTTAGTAAATTTTTTAAATAAAATAAATATATCTTTGTGTAAATATTATCAATATTATGGTTCTCTTTATGAAAAAAAATTCATAAGTTTGCATTCTATAAAATATTAATACCCTAAACATGTATTTCAGAAACATAGATTTAGAACTTTTATATTGGAAAGCAAGTGATTCTCGCAAACCTTTGATTTTGAGAGGAGCAAGACAAGTTGGTAAAACAAGTGCGGTATCACTATTTGCCAAAAACTACCATCAATTTATTTCATTAAACCTTGAAAAGAAACAAGATGCTGATTTGTTTTACAAACATAGTGCCATTAAAAATCTAGTTGAGGCTATATTTTTTCTATATAATTGTGATATAAGCCACAAACACCAAACCTTGATTTTTATTGATGAGATTCAAGATGTGCCACATGCAATAAACATTTTGCGTTATTTTTATGAAGATTATCCTGAAATTCATGTGATAGCGGCTGGTTCATTATTAGAAACTATTTTAAGTGAAAATATTTCTATTCCAGTTGGCAGAGTAGAATTTAGTGTTTTGCGTCCAGTATCTTTTTATGAGTTTTTGGGGGCTTCAAACCAAAAGCAACTTCAAAGCATGATAGATGATGTAGATGTTCCAGAATATGCACACAATCGTTTGATGGAATATTTTTACAACTATTCGCAAATTGGTGGTATGCCCGAAGTTGTAGAAAATTATGTTAAAAATAAAAACTTGATTAGATTAAATAAAGTTTATGATTCTCTGCTTACTGCTTACCAAAATGATTTTGAAAAATATGCCAAAAACAATGCTCAAATTAATATTTTAAGATATGTTTTGGCAAGTATGGGTTCAGAGATTGGCAATAGAATCAAATTTCAGCACTTTGCTAATTCAAACTATGGCAGCAAAGAAGTAGGAGAAGCACTTCGTGTGTTAGAAAAAGCAATGTTATTAAAACTGGTTTATCCTACTATTTCAACTAAATTTCCTATTCAAAAAGATTATAAAAAAAGTCCTAAGTTACAATTTTTAGATACAGGCTTGTTTAATAAATTAGCAGGAATTCAGCCAGAATTTATGCGAAACAATCAAGTAGAAAGTGTGCATCATGGCAAAGTTGCTGAGCATATTGTGGGTCAGGAACTACTAACGCAATCTTATTCACCTTTGCACGATGTTCAATTTTGGACAAGAGAAAATAAAGACGCCAATGCAGAAGTTGATTATTTATATGAATTTGAAGGACTATTAATTCCTTTAGAAGTAAAATTGGGTGCATCTGGCAGACTAAGGTCTTTGCATAGCTTTATCGACAAAGCAGAACATAATATTGGAATCAGAGTTTCCTCAAATTATTTTTCAGTAGAAAATGTTAAAACTATTGGAGGAAAAAATTATAAATTACTGAATGTGCCATTTTATTTATTGCATAGTTTAGTAAAAGTTGTTGAAGCAAATGTGTGACACCAATGCCTTCACTCAAAGTGAAGGCATCGATAATTCATATAATCACATTTTAAGTACTATTTTTGTGATGAATTTCACATAATAAATACTTTAACAATTTGTTTTTTGACAGAATAGTAAAACAACAACTTCTTAAATGGAAAATTTCACAAAGTCGTAAACTATTCATATTAAATGGTGCTAGGCACATTTATTATGAAATGGTTTGGAAAAAATCATTTTGAAAGATTTATTTTTATTAATTTTGACGAAGAATCAAAGATTTTTTAATTCAATATCAAGATTATATAATACCAATAGAAGTAAAATCTGGTAAAAAAATAAGAAGTTCTAGCCTTACAATTTTCAGAAAAAAATATAATCCACCCATTAGTATTAGATATTCATTAAAGCATCTATCATATAATGATGGTTTGTTAAACATTCCAGATTTTTTAGTTGATATAACACCAATATTATTAGAAATGGCAATTAAAAAGATACAAAATACGTAAAAATCACTCTCATTTCACCCTATCCTCCTGCTCAAAACCCAAGGTTAGCAAAAGAATATAAGACTATTAAGCAAAAGGTTTGAGTAGGGTGTTAATTAACTATGTTTTAAATATTATTATTTACAATTAAATTTAATGATAAATTCTTTATTTATTACTAACCCCAAAGACTTAAACTCTGATATTTTGGGTGGAGTACAAATATGTAGTCAAGAGTTTTTAGAAGTTGTAAAGTTGGTTAGCAATAAGTTCGTAATTCATAATGTAAATATCTCTCAAAACTTATTTTTAAAAGCAAAAAGAAAGTTAAAAATTGATAGCTATGATCTATATGATATTGAACCTGATAAGAATGAAATTCTATCTATTATTAACAAGCACGAGATTAATTATATTTTCATAAACAAAGCTGAACTTATTAAATTTTCTAAGATTATAAAATTGACTTCCCCCTATTCAGTCAAAGTTGTTTTAATGTCCCATGGAAATGAAACTGGCGATTTTTTGCACGAACTCACTCATATCCATTCTAAATTTTCTTTATTTAAAAAAAGTTGGCAAAAACTAAGGCTTGGTCTCAATTTATTTTTGGAATCTTATTATAGACATAGATACATTGACTTAGTGTGTGCTATGTCGGAAGAAGAAGTAGCAATTGAAAAATGGTTAGGGAGTAAAGAAATATTTTTTTTCCCAAGGTTAATTAGGGTCTGCTGAAAAACTCAAATAACCATTATTTCTTTGAATTTTCAAGTAAAATAAGCGTTTTTAACATAAACGAATGAATCTAAGTGCAAGGTTTTTTGAGCATATTCATAAAAATCCTTGCAGTAGATAACTTATCGAAAAAAGCATATCCCATTATTTAGATATTTTTGATGCTAAAACCTATTAATTTTAGATAGAATTATATATGAATTTCAAAAATTCAACTTTAAAACATCATTTTATAAGGATAAATTTCCAAAATTATAAATTTTAAAAAACTGCGAGTTTTTCAGCAGACCCTAATTAATACAAATTTTGTGGAAAGATGTCCAATTACAAATAGGTTTGGATTTGTTGGCACATTAAATCACCCTCCAAACGAAATAGCATTATCACAGATATTTGAATTAATTCAAAATAAAAAATTGAAAATTGAAATTCGATTAGTCGGAAGTGGTTTAGAAAAAGGAATGGAATTTAGCAAAAAATTTTCATTTGTAACATATTTAGGTAAACTAGATGATGAAAGTCTAAGAATAGAAATTGGTTTTTGGAGTTATTTTTTAAATCCAATTTTTTGGTATTCAAGAGGTGCTTCAATGAAACTAGCAAAAGCATTAGAATGGGGATTGCCATTAATAACTACCAAAGCCGGAAGAAGAGGATATATATTTAAGAAAAATATTTTAGAAGATGTAAACAACAATCCATTCGACTTTGTAGAAAAGATTGAAATAGCTATGTCAGAAGACAAACTAGTTGAAGCATACAAAAGTGATTGTTTTTTTAGTAGTCAAGAAATTTCTGAACAATTAACAGTAAAACTATTGAAGCTCTAAATTTTTTTAAAAAGCTTTATAAATAAAATATTTACTTATTTAACTTCTGGCTTGGCAATTATTGCCTCAGAAACCACTGCTCAAAAGCAGTTTTTGGAAGAAAATCCAAGCATTGGAAAATCTTTTGCATTGGGAGATGTTGAAAAATTGACGGAAATTATCAATAATTTTTACAACGATAGAAGATATTTGAATGTATGCAAAAATAAATCGTTGAAATTGACAAAAAAAATACAATTGGGAAGTTGTGAGTGAAAAATTAATGGAATTGATTCTTAAAACAATCTAAAATGGCAATTTATCATACTTTAAAACTTTTTGTAAAACACCCACTAACAAAGCAAAATCCAGTAAAGTATTTCTTAAAGTTTATTTTTTGGCAAATATTCTCAAAGATATTTGATGCAGCAATTATCTATAAATTTACAGATAGAGCAAAATTAATCATAAAAAAAGGAATGACTGGTGCAACTGGAAACCTCTATTTTGGTCTGCATGAGTTTGAAGATATGGCTTTTTTGCTCCATTTTCTTCGAAAAGAAGATTTATTTGTAGATGCTGGAGCAAATGTTGGGAGTTATACGGTGCTGGCTTCTGCACATGTAGGCTGTAAATCTATTTCTGTAGAACCAATTTTATCTACATTTCAAAATCTTTTTGCCAACATTGCTATCAATCAAATGAGTGATAAAGTTATAGCACTCAATATAGGTTTAGGTAAAGAAGGCGGAACGATGCTTTTTACGCAATCTTTAGATACTGTAATACCAACTTGAATTATTTTACAGACCAATATTGGTCTAAAAATATATATCCAAATGAGCAAATACTTTTTACTTCGGTATTTTTTAAATTTTGAGCAATATTGCAAACGAATGTTTCTATTTCAGACATTGTATTAAAAAACTTATTAGTAAATTGTCGTTTAAATTTTGCCCATATTTTTTCAGCTGGATTAAGTTCTGGGCTATACGGTGGAAGAAAAATAAGTATGATATTGTCTGGTATTTTTAATGCTTTGGCTTTATGAAAAGCTCCATTATCTAATACAATTACTTTTAATTCTTGATTGTTTTGTAAGGAGAATTGGTCTAAAAAAAGTTGGAATGTATTCCCATTACAAGTTGGTAATTCCATCAAAAAACTATCGCCATCAAGAGGCGAGAATGCTCCAAAAAGATACGTTGATTGAAACACTTGTTGAAATTTACAAATTGGTTTTACTCCTTTAGCCAAATCTACAGAACTACGTTCGCAAACTTCAACTAAAGCGTTGCTTTAATTTCGTTTGTCTTGAAAATATAAATTGACAGAACAAAACTTGCTTTTTGTACTATTTACAGCCTCTGCGCAGATTTGAGCGAAGTTTTTTTAAATATCTCTACACCTTCTTGTGATTTTTTTGCATGATATTTTCGTGCAACTTTTACCTTTGAACCAAAGTTTTTTACACAATATTTCAATAATGTATTGTACAAAACTGGATTCCCTAATTCTTTTTCAACCCATTCTTGTAGCTCTTTGTAACCACGTATTCCATTCTCAGGATTGTTGAGTTTTTCTTCTAATTTTAAATGCTGTTCTTTGGTAATCTTACTAGGTTTAAACCCTTTTTTGTTGTGCTTGAGCAA
>RDZG01000069.1:74924-77011 GCA_004293915.1 Bacteroidota bacterium
AACTTTACCCTAGGTTGTAAAAAAGGAATAGACGATTTCAAAAACACCCTTAGTTCTTTCATACTTTCTTTTACTGGTATTGATAATGGATTTGACATATATATTATTTATAATAAAGACCAAATATAAACAAAAAAATACAAACCACCAAATGGGTCTGTATTATTTTTCAAATTGGTATTACCTTATGTTTTTTCAAAGAAATATAATCTTGTTTGAATTGAATTGGGTTCAAGCTTTGAGATGTAAAACTAAATCCAGTATCAAATATTTTTAAATTTCCGTAAGAAACTTGATTTTCGATGACATAACCAATATTTCTAAACAATATTGTATCAGACTGTGCATCAGAATGATATACATTTAAAACTAAAAATGGAATTAGCGTATTTAAAAACTTTTGAATTAATTTCATAATGTATCTTTACTTCAAAAGTAGAAGTTGTGTGATTTAATCTTTTGATTTTTTGTAAATATATAATATGTATCATTTCTTGTCATTTGGCAAGAAAAATGTATAATTGTGATTATACATTTGTTCAAAAATAAACATTAAATGCCTATGAAAACGATATTTAACGGAAAAACTTTAAATGAATTAATCGATAGACTAAAATTGGTTGAAGCCACAGACAAAGCACAATGGGGAAAAATGGATGCTTTTCAAATGGTTCGACATTGCGTAATAAGTGAAGAAATGTATTTGGGAAAAACCATATACAAACGTCTATTTATTGGCAGATTATTTGGCAAAATGGCTCTAAATGCCACTTTAAAAGACGAAAGTCCAATGTCGAAAAACAGCCCAACTCATCCTGATTTTAAAATTACAGGTTCTGGAAATATAGAATCGGAAAAATCAAAATGGATAGAATTGTTAAACCAATACCAAAATTTTTCAAACACCAATTTTGTGCATCCTTTTTTTGGAAGCATGACCAAAGAACAAATTGGGAATTATGTTTACAAACATACCGACCATCATTTAAGACAATTTAACCGCTAAAATTAAAATCATGTTTGAGATATCTTTTATTTTAATCACTGTTTTGACTGTTACTTTGTTCTATTTTGGAACAGGCAACAACAAAATTGTTTTGATATTTTTCCCAATTTGGGCATTGTTTATAGGCACTTTGTCATATATTGGCTTTTTTGAGAACACAACTTCGCTTCCTCCTCGCTTTGTTTTAGCCATTTTGCCAACGTTCTTTTTCGCCTATTATTTTATAAAAAATATAGCCACAGAAAAAATCAAACTACATTATATGGTAGCAATTCATATTGTGAGATTGCCTGTAGAACTCACACTTTTTGAGTTGTTTTTACAAAAACGAATCCCAATAATAATGACTTTTGAAGGTTGGAATTTTGATATTTTGATGGGAATATCTGCTATTTTTATGCTTATTTATTTGATTATCAAAAAAGAAACTGTCAATAAAATGGTTTTTAAAACTTGGAATATTATAGGAATTTGCTTTTTGACAATTATTGTTTCGACAGCCATACTTTCTGCTCCAACAATTATTCAACAATTTGCTTTCGACCAACCAAATATTGGAATTTTAGCTTTTCCGTTTACGTTTTTGCCTTCTGTTGTTGTTCCAATTGTGTTGATGTCGCATATTTTTTGTTTAAAAATATTAAGTGTGAAATCAAGCTATTCTAATTTGAGAACTTAATGAATGTAAATTACTGCCAAACTTTATTAACAAATTTCTATGAAAACTTATTTGAAATAGATTTGTCATGTTTGGTTTTTGGTATTTACTTTGTGAAAGTACAAAGTCAAGACAATACCGTTTTAACTTCAAAATTAACCATTTCAAAATAACATGAAAAAATTAGTGATTTTACTTTCGTTAGTATTGTTTCAAACTTTTGCTCAATCTGATTCTACGTTTAATCCAACAGCAAAAGGTAGAAAATTATTGAGTTGTGATTTTAATATAAGCAATAAAACAAATAGCATTATAGATACTTTGTCAAGTCAAAAATCAAATACATTAAATATTAATGTTGGTGCAGGGTTTGGGTATTTTATTGCTAACAATTTAGCAATTGGCATTAGACCACGATTATCA
>RDZG01000036.1 GCA_004293915.1 Bacteroidota bacterium
ATAGAATGAAACAGTTTTGGAAAATGTTTTCTCAATACCAAAAACCCAATGAATTTATAGTTGACTTATGTAATCTTAATTTTTCGGTTTAATATAAAAAGATTGTGGCAATACCAAAGTGAAAGATTCCCATTATTAGGTCATGGCATACTTATACTTTCTTTTACTTTCTCTGCTATGGCCTACTCACATCTATGCCGACAAGATCATTCGCCACTAGACTATTACAAATTAATCATTGCTTTTACCAATACTTTCTTGTTGTTTTTATTGTTAAGAATTTCAGATGAGTTCAAAGACCGTGATTTTGATCTGAAAAATAGACCTCATTTACCAGTACCCCGAGGTTTAGTTCTACTAAGTGAATTAAAAACTATTGGAATATTCGTATTGATTGGTCTAAGTAGTTTCAATTTAATTTTTGCCATCAAGTATTTTTATCTTTATTTTTTTATTTTGATTTATATGGCATTAATGTTTAAAGAATTTTTCATTAAACACTGGCTAGAAAAGAATCAATTATGGTATGTAACATCGCACATGCTCATTATTCCCTTAATAGATACTCTTGCTAGTTCTTTTGATTGGATGAACAATAAACCAAATATGCTAGGTTTGTTTTGGTTTTTTGCAGTTTCTTTTTTTAATGGATTAACATTAGAGTTAGGTAGAAAAATAAAAGTAAAAGAGCAAGAAGAAGCTAATTCGTACAGTCTTTCTCTTGGGTTTAAAAAAGCAATGCTATTGTTTCAGTTGGTAATATTAATCACTTTATTGCTTTGTTTTGCAGCAAGCTATCAATCTAGATTAACCTTCGTACATTATCTTATATTTGCTCTTTTATATTCAATTGCAGCAGCTCATGGTATTTACTATTATCACTATCAAACCATAAAAAATGCAAAATTATTTGAAATTTTATCGGGCTTATGGGCTGTGGGAATGTATTTAAATTTGGGCTCATCAATATTCTATAAATAATGATAAAAACTTGGCCTAGTAAAAATAGGATTGGTAACAAAGCCAAACATTTGTTTTCTCTAAAAGCACTAGGTCATAATGTGCCTAAATTTATTGTGATTAGCTATGATGATCTTTCGCTTTTATTAAATAACAACGAACATAATAAAACAAATGTAGAATCCTGTGAAATCCCAAATACTTGGCTGAAAGAAATAGAAGACGAATTCCCAAATGTTTCTAGTTTTGCTGTAAGAAGTAGTACTGATGTAGAAGACTCCGCCAACAAAAGTTATGCTGGTCAATTTAAAAGTAAATTAAATGTACAAAAACATCAACTTCTAGAAGCTGTAAAAGAAGTCTGGCTATCTGTATTTTCTGAACACATTCAGTCTTATAATTCAGTAAACAATGAAAATATAGCAATATCTATCATTATTCAAGAATGTGTTGAAGCCCATAGTTCTGGAGTAGTATTCACTATGAATCCTATTACTGGCGATAAAGACTGTATGATGATTAATTCGACCTACGGGCTAGGTGAAGGATTGGTGTCTGGTGCCTTAGATGCAGATACCTATTTAATTAAAAACAATGAAATTACCGAAACAATTGCTTCTAAAAACACTCAATTTTTATATGGCGATAATGGTGATTTGACAAAAAAAGAAGTCAATGAAAAGAACAGATTATTAAGTTCAATAAACTCCCAAAATATCATTGAATTAACAGAAATAGGTCAAAAATTATTTCAACATTTTGGACATCATCAAGACATTGAATTTTGTATAAAAAACGACCAAATATATCTTCTACAATCACGACCGATTACAACGATAACTCAAAACAAAGATTACTTAATTTGGGACAACAGCAACATAATTGAATCTTATCCAGGTATTACCCTTCCTCTTACTTTTTCATTTATTAGTCCAGTGTATTCTGCTGTTTACCAACAAATGAGTAGTATTTTAGGAATTAGCAAAAGGGATATTCAAAATAATTTATACACCTATGATAACATGCTGGGGCTGTTAAAGGGCAGGGTATATTACAATCTTTATAGTTGGTACAAATTGCTGTCATTGCTGCCAGGTTATAGCTTAAATGCTGAATTTATGGAAAAAATGATGGGGGTAAATGAAAAATTTGAACTAAAAGATTATCAGAAACCTAATGGAGTAATTGAAAAACTAAGCGTTTTAAAACTCGCATTCTCAATGATATTCAATGCCATATTATTGCCTAAAATGAAACGAGATTTTTCTAATAATTTTAATTCAACTATTAAAAAACATCAATCAAAAGCAATTCATCAAGCCGATGCCATAACTTGTATGCATGCGTATTATCAATTTGAAAACACTTTATCAAAAGAATGGAAAGCACCATTAGTCAATGATTTATTTGCCATGATTTATTATGGCTTATTTCAAAAATTAATTGACAAATATTCCAATGGGAATTCGAACAACGAATTCTTAATTCATACTGGAAAAGTCATTACTACCGAACCCGCCATTTTACAAAACAAAATTTCTATTCACATTCAAAACAATAAAGAGTTAATAGATATTTTTGAAAACAAGTCAATTGAAGTTATTTGGGAATGGATAATCAAGAATCCAAATGAGACAATCTCCAAGCTAATTCAAGAATATTTAGACAAATGGGGAAATAGATGTTTTGCTGAACTGAAGTTAGAGACTATCACTTACACTCAAAACCCATTATTATTTATCAAAATAATTAAAAACACTTACGCAAGTGCCTCTCGTTCAAAAGGAAATTATAAACAAACTAATACTATTAAATTAAACCTAAATTTTCTCCAAAATTTTTTGTTTAACTTTATCAAAAGAAATGCCATTAATACTGTTACAGATAGGGAAAATCTTAGATTCGATCGTACAAGAGCTTTTGCTGAAGTAAGATTAATATTTACACGTATTGGGCTTCTTTTTGAACAAGAAAAACACATCTCCAAGTCAAGAGATATCTTTTATTTAAGCAAAGAAGAAATATTTAATTTTATTAAAGGCACAAGTTTTCAGTTAGATTTAAAATCGTTAATTGAATTAAGAAAAAAAGAGTATAATATTTATATCAAAGAGCCTTCTCAAAAATCAAGAATAAAAACAAATGGTATAGTTTACTCTCATCATTTTGGCAGCGAAATAAGCGAAAATACTAAACTATTAAAAGGAATAGGTTGTTGCCCTGGCATTGTGAAAGCTGAAGTAAAAATTGTTCACTCCCCAGATGATATTGAAAATTTAAAAGATAAAATACTAGTTACAATATCTACTGATCCAGGTTGGGTTTCAGTATTCCCATTAGTAAAAGGAATATTAGTTCAAAGAGGCAGTGTGTTAAGTCATGCAGCCATTGTGAGTCGAGAAATGAACATTCCCTGTATTGTAGGCATTGCAAACATTACTAATCACCTTAAAGATGGGCAAATAATAGAAATGAATGGTTTAACAGGTGAAATTATTTTATAAAATAAAATTTAATTACGTGCTTTCAGATATTCTAAATTTCAGACCCCATGCCTCAAAATGTTGATTTCTCTTTTATACGTTACGCCAATGGTTGGGAAGATACTGAACTGTTATTAAACAATTTAAAACCCAAAGCGGGTGACAAAATATTAAGCATTGCTGCTGCTGGCGATAATTCTTTGGCTTTCTTAGCTTTTAACCCAGAAATAGTAATTGCTTTTGACATTAGTGAACCTCAATTATACCTTACTGAATTAAAACAACAAGCTATAAAAATATTAGACTACCAAGATTTACTGGCATTTTTAGGAATTATAAAAACCAATCATTTAGAAAAGCTATTTCAACAAATAAAACCAAATCTTTCTAATGCTTGTTTGCATTATTTTACTGAACATTTCTACCTGATTCAAAATGGATTGATACATCAAGGTAAATTTGAGAATTACTTCAAATTGTTTAGAACCTATGTTTTGCCCTTAATTCACAATCAAGCAAGAATAAATCAATTATTTGAACCCAAATCGGAAGGAAAGCAAATAGAGTTTTATAACAACGAATGGAACACTTGGCGTTGGCGTTGTTTATTTAAACTATTTTTTTCAAAATACCTATTAGGGAAATTAGGACGTGACCCTGAGTTTTTCAATGAAAACAAATTACATGTATCACAAACAATTTTCAAAGCTGCAGAAAAGCATTTATGCTCCAGTTTAGTCTTTAATAATCATTATTTAGACTTTCAGTTAAGAGGAAATTTTACAGTAAACCTTCCCTATTATTTGATTGAAGATAATTATGTTAAAATTAAAGCAAATATTGATAAATTGATTTTAAAAAAAGGCTATTTAACTGACGTCAAACTACCTTATAAATTTGAATTAGCTAATTTATCGAATATATTTGAATACATGGATGAAAAATTATTTACTATTCAAGTTATTCATTTGTCTCAAATAATGAATGAAAATTCAAAACTAGCTTCTTGGAACTTATTCGTTCCAAGAAAAATCGAACAACAGAATCCAGAATTCTATTCTTTGAAAATAGAGGGCAACGACCTTTGTTTCTTTTACAATTCTTTTAATCTAAATCAATTCAAAGTGTGAATGCTTGGTTCAACGTAGTAATGTTATCTTCGTTTTTTTTAGCCGTTTTTGGGATTGGCGAAATTGCTTTTAGAAAATTTAAGGTTGATGCAGAATTAACCCGCAAATGGAGTCATATAGCCAGTGGTTTTTTAGCACTATTGTTTCCTTACTTTTTTAAGGATGTCGGCTGGGTAATATTAATCTGTACAATTTTTGCCATTTTCTTATTTACTTGCAAATACTTTGGGTTTTTACCCTCTATTAATGCTGTGAAAAGAAAAACTCATGGTAGTATTTTGTTTCCATTAGCAGTCATTATCTCCTTCATTTCTTACGAATACCAAGAATTCAACTTGTTGTATTATTATCTCCCAGTTTTAACTTTAGCTGTTTGTGATTTGTGTGCCGCTATTATTGGAAAAAAATATCCTTTAAAAAGTATTAAAATCTATTTAGAAACAAAAAGCCTTGGCGGCTTTTTAGCCTTTTTATTTTCTTTTATTTTGCTAAACTTAAGTTTTATAATTTTAAATTTTCAAATCCCTTTAGTTTTTATCCTAATTGGAGGTTTATTTAGTGCAGGTATTGAACTTATTAGCCCAAGAGGTTTCGATAATATCACTATCCCTTTGAGTGTTATTGTATCAATGTATTATCTTTTATAAATGAGATTTATTGAACTAAATATAGAATTAGAAAACGAGAAAAATGAATTCAATTCAATACTTAATGAATTGTATCATAATCAAGAATATATCGAAAAACTTAAACAAATCAATAGATATAATTTAATTTCTGTTTTCATTCTTAAAAAACAAGAAAAAGTAATGTCACGGGTTTCTCTTTACTCCTCGATTATAAAAGAAGAAGAAAATATCTACCTTTTTGGAAATTTTGAAGCATTAGATATTGACTCTGGGGTAGGTATATTAAAATATCTTCACAGCAAAATAAAAACTAAAAATTCACTCGCTACTGTAATTGGTCCAATAAACGGCAACTCATGGTTTAATTACAGAATTGCACTAAACAATTTTGATTTACTATTCAAAAACGACATTACAAACCCCCAATACTATCGCGAAATATTTGAAAAATCTGGATATAAACTCGCTTATCATTACTTAACAAATCTTCAAACAAGTTTTGTTGTTACTCAAAGCAAAATCATACCAGACTATTCCATTGTCTATTTTAATGAAGAAGAATTAAATAATAGAATGATTGAAATTTATGATATTACTATGCAAGCGTTTTATCATGCACCATTCTTTAGTCCTATTCCCTTTTCAGTTTTCGAAAATCAATTTGTAAAACAATTAAAAATTATAGATCTAAATTTATCTCCATTTATCATCAATTCTAAAAATGAACTTTGTGCATATAGTTCTTGCCATTTAGCAAACAACCCAGAAGAAATAGTTGTAAAAACAATGGCTAGAAAAAATGGAAGACAGTATGCAGGTTTAGGCAGAATGTTATCTGATGAAATTGTCAAAAAAGCTAAACAAATAAATTCAAGTGCAATTTTTCATGCTTTTATGCATATAGAAAATAGTTCAAAATGTCTATCAGAAAAAAATAAAGGAATTACTATCAAAGAATACGGCTTGTATCAATGCGAATTATAATGTATGCTTTAAAACATAAATGAAGAGATTGAAAAACAATAACATAACAACTCATTTTTTTGAAGCCGCAAAACAATTTCCTAATAGAATTGCTTTAAATAGCGGAAAAGAACATATCACATTCAAAGAACTTTTAATTAAAGTTGAATCTTATTGCCACCAATTTTACCAAAATGGAATTAAATCAGGAGACAAAATTTTGGTATTACATCCACTAAATGCTAATCTCTATGCTGCTTTATTGGCTTTATTAAAATTAAATTGTTGTTTGGTATTTGTAGAAGAATGGACTAAGATTGACGACATAAGCTCTTGTCAGAAAAAAATCAATTGCGATTATATTATTTGTAGCTTAAAAGTAAATCTGATGCGTTTTTTTATTCCAGAATTAAAACCAATCAAGCGATTAAGTCTTCAATTAAAAACCTATAAAACAGAATTTATTGATAACACTGATTTTAAAGATGAAGCCATTATTTCTTTTAGTTCAGGTACTAGTGGTAAATCCAAGGCAATTATCCGAACACATGAATTATTAAATGCTCAATTTGAAGCATTAAAAAACAAAATTATAATAAGTGATAATGCCAAAATGATAAGTAATTTCCCTGTGGTTATCTTATTAAATTTAGGATTAGGGGTAAGTTCATATTTTAGTGAATCTATTAAAATGTCCAACTTACAAAAAACTAATTTCGTGAGATGGTATATGGAAATTTATAAAAACGAAATTACTCATTTATCAGTCTCACCATACCTTATTAATCATTTAGCTACTACTATTAAAAATAAATCGAAAGCACCTTTAAAACTTTTGCAAATAATCAGCGGTGGCTCTCCTTTTTTTCCTGCTTTTGTAGAAAACATCAACACATACCTCCATTATGAAAACTTTACTGTTTTATATGGATCGTCAGAAGCCGAACCTATTGCGCATTGCAACGGGAATGAAATAATAAAGTACAAAGACAATTTGGGATTATATGCTGGAAAAATAGATGATCATTGCCAATGCCTGATTGGTGAGTTCATCAATGGCAAAATAAAACCAACTGAAAACTTTATTGCTGGAGAAATCTTTGTAACAGGAAAACATGTAGTGAAAACATACTACAACTCAGACCAAATTGCTCTTGAAAACAAAGTATTGTATAGTAATCAAATATGGCACAGAACGGGAGATTTTGGCTATTTTGATAATGAAAAAAAATTATATTTAACAGGAGATCTTAACAGAAAATATAATGAGCATTATTTACTTGAACAAGAAAAAAAACTACAAGAAATACAAGGGGTTGAAAGAGGAACTATATTAAATAAAAAAGCATATATTCAAAAAGACAAGAAATATGGCAAGAAAACAATTAATAAGGAAGTTAAAACCATAATCAATCAAGGCATTAAAGTCGAATTTATTAATCTTCCTCTAGATAAAAGACATAATGGCAAAATAAAATATAATGAACTCTGATTTTGAAAAAATCAAAATACAAAGAACCTTATTATTAAGGCAATTTTGAGCTTTAACTTAAAAGAGCAGGTAGAAAAATTTCTACCTGCTCTTTGCTTTTTTGTAGCTAATTAAAATAAATCGTGTTATTCAAAACTTTGATTGCATCTTTAAATTTGTCTCTTTCGATTACAAACTGAATATTTACTTGTCGCAACGAATGGCTGATTGCTAAAATATTAATTTGATTATCACCCAGCGAAACTGCAGCTTTGCCCAACACGCCTGGCTGGTCGATGTTTGTGCCTATTAAACAAACATGGTTTGGTATTTGCTTTCTAATAATTTATAAAGTTCTTCTTTGTAATCTTTTTCCCAAATCACTAACGAAATACTGTTTGCTGAAGTAGCTTTGCAAATATAACTAATGTCGAATTTAGCAAAATCTTGCATGATTCTTAAATCGTATCCAACAGAACCAACCATCAAAGGATCGTGAATATCAATGATTAAAACTTTATCAGAACCCGTGATTACTTCTACACGTTTTTTCATCCCCACATAATTTTTTGTGATTAATGTGCCTGGATGATCTGGTTCAAAAGTGTTTTTGATTCTTAAATTTATATTGTTGATTTCTAGTGGTTTAGCTGCTTTTGGATGAATTGCCTCCATGCCCACATCGGCAAGTTGATCTGCAACATCATAATTTGTAAAACCAACAGGTACACATTTTTCTACTCCAACAATGTTTGGATCTGCCGAACTCAAATGATATTCTTTGTGAATAATGGCTTCGTCTGCACGCACAGCCACAGCAACTTTGCTAAAAGTAACTTCAGAATAACCTCTATCGAACTCACGCATGATGCCTTCTACACCTTTTGTATAGCCTGTAACAAAGGTAACATTATTATGAAAATCGATATTTCTAAGCGATTGCTGCACACGTTGGTCAATCGTTAGCGGTTCTGAATCGTGGAAACCACTCAAATCTACCAAAGTAGCATTTATACCTTTGTTTGTTAAAATATTTACCGAATTAAATGCCGAATGAGATTCGCCAATAGAAGCTAAAATTTCTCTTGCTGCCTGAAAAATATTTTCACGACTTACATAACCCGAAGCCAAAACATCTGCCAAACTAATTAAATATTTTTCGGCATCGTTTATTCTGGTTTCGATAAACTCATCTGCAACCTTTAAATCAAGTCCCAAATCGACATATTTTTTGTTCATGTCTTTTAGCTTAATGATTAATTCGTCTAGCGATTGGCGAAAATCTTTTTGGTTTATAAAATGATGATATATGCCTGGAGCACCTGTTTTTTTATCTTCCAAAAGCCAATTTGTTACACCAGCATAAGCCGAAACTATAAAAATACGGTTGTACAATTCTCTTCCTGTACGTTTGTGCGTAATAATGTTTTTGACTACATCACCAAAAGCAGTCATGGATGTACCACCAATTTTTTCTACGGTAAGCATTTAATTTTCTTTTTAATTGTAAATCCAAAACCTTTAGTCAAGATTTGGAGGTGCGAAATTATAAAAAAGTATGCTAAAAATATATTTCAACAAAAAATTAATATCAAAACTTTAAAAATTGTGTTTGATTTTAATGTTTTTCTTCCCGTGGCAGGTGTCTTCACCTGACACCAATTAGATTAAAATCTATCTGCAAAATGCTTTACAAATTCATGTTCATTGATTTCATTTTAATAATATTTAGCACTTGACCAAGTATATTCTTCTGGACTTTTTGCCAAATTCCATCTTTCTGAAAGTGGATTCAAATGGATGTATTCTAATTTTTGTAGCAACATTTGCTTTGAAATTATTTTAACTGCCAAAGCATCTCGCTGCCAAAACTGATATTGTCTGTCATATTTTTCTGATTTAAAAACCGATAAGACTTGTGGATGGTATTGTGCTAAATCTTTTTTGAAACAATGAGCAGTAAATTTTGTAAAACTACTATCTGGCATTTCTTTTTTGTTCTTTTCAAGCATTTCCCAAATGATATGAACATGGTTTGGCATTATTACAAAGCCATATACAGCAATCAATTTCCTGTTTGTCAACTCTTTAAGGCTTTCAATAATTATTGTTTTATATTTATCTTGCTTTAGCAAATGTTTCCACATAACTATGGTAGAAGTCCAAAAATAAACTTCCCCTAATTCCATATATGAATTTCTTTTACTACTATCCATTCGGCAATAATACTTAAATTATGAGACTGTTGCAGAATTCAACCACATGTAATTTCCTATTTCCAAAATGTTAGTCATGGAAATACATGGCATTAGTTAGCTATTTTCCATTTTTAAGTTACTTTTTTAGTCATACTTATCCTCTATTTTATGCTATAACTAGTTGATTTTTAGCTATTTGTGCTTTCATATACAATACCGGACTACGTTTTAAATTATAGGCAATGCTTTCGATACAATGCCTACATACTTTGCTAAGCCTACACCAAACCATAACGTTTGACTTCCAAATGTTCTTTCGACTGTATATCGGTGTTGGCTTAATAATCTATTGAATCTTTTTTGCCACCTTGTTAAGGGTTTGTTTTTAACTGCTTTGTGGTGTATTCTGTTTTTTAATCCTTTGTCTTTCAGTAGTTTATCATGCTTAGTACTCTTGTATGCTTTGTCTGCAAATATGTTTGCTTGGGCTGGTAAATCAATCTTTTCGAGTAGTTTTTCAAACTCCAAACTATCGTGTTCGTTGGCTGGTGTGGTTGTTACACCTAGCACTAATCCATTCTCATCTGTGGCAATATGTTCTTTGTAGCCATAGTGTGTTTTCCCTCCTTTTTTTATCCATCTTGCATCGGTATCAACACCAGATTGTACTTTTTTAACTGCCTCAATATCAATTGTTTGCTTTTCTTTTTCTTCTGTTTTTGCTTCATCTTCTTTACGGTCTTCGGCAATAATATAGGTAGTTGCACCTTTAGGTTTGCGTGGACTATCCGTAATGGTAGCATCTATTTTTATGCCTGTTTTTACGATGATTTCGTGTGCCTCTAACTGCTTGTTAATCAGGTTTATAAGCACTTCAAAGGTGTTGTTTTTTGCTAAACATGTTCTAAATCTCGACATTACTGAGTGGTCAGGAACCGAATCTTCGAGGGCTAGTCCACAAAATCGCATGGCTGATAAGTTTTCGTTTACCATTTCCTCTACT
>RDZG01000070.1 GCA_004293915.1 Bacteroidota bacterium
CGTGCATTCGTGGCAAATATTAAGTTAGAATGATTTTCATCCTGTTCATTATTGCAATATATTAAAGTTATATTTTGTTGTAAATTTCAAAACATAGCCTTAAAAAAGAAAATTCGGTTAAAGAAATAGAACAAATTATTCAAAACCAACACTTCACTTCTCCTAAAGCTGGTAGCACTAAGAAATACTATGGTGCTTTAAAAAGAGGATTAGACGGGTTGGAATACCAAAAAAAGCTACGAAATGAGTTGCAATAATAATTTTTTGGTTGATACGATATTCTAATTTATTGCATAGAAGAACGCCACGAGGTTTATACCTATCAAGATGCCACTTTTTGGATTTCAGATATTACTCAAATCGAGCTTTTGGGTGTAAAAAACATTTCTAAAGAAGTGAATTTAATTTGCTCAAACCTTATTGATGCTTGTATTTTGGTAAATATTAATGAAAAAATAAAGGAAATTGCAATAAAATTGAAACAAAAATATAGCATAAAAATTCCTGATGCTTTGATTGCTGCAACAGCAATATATTTACAATTTCCTATATTAACAGCAGATAAAGGGTTTGAGAAAATTGAAGAAGTAGATTTAATTTTGATTGAAATCCAATCTGTAAAATAAAATTTAAACTTCAAAAAAAAGCTTTATATAGCTTTTTTAAAAAAAAGCCTTGCATTAATTTAAAGCAAGACCTTTTTTTAAAATCAAAAATTATAATACTGGAATACGCAAAACCTGACCTGGATAAATTTTATCTACATGTTTCAACATCGGTTTATTGGCTTCAAAAATAGCTTCGTATTTCATCGGATCGCCATAAACAGCTTTCGATATTTTAGAAAGTGTGTCGCCACTTACCACAGTATGGTATTTTGCTTCTGGTTTTGGAGCAGATACAATCATGTTGTTATCCACTTTTGCTACACCTTCAACATTTCCTACTGTCAAAGCAATTTTTTCGCTATGTTCTTGCTCTGCCACTTCGCCACCAAGCAATACAGTGCTATCGCCAGTAACTTTGATATCTAATTTTTTAAATGGAATGTTCATCAATTGAACATGTTTTACCAATGCAGAAGCTCTTACTTGAGCTTTGGCTTCGGGTGTTGGTGCTTTTTTTTCATCATCGCCACCAAAAATTTTTTCGCCTGCTGATTTTACAAAATCTAATAGTCCCATAATGTTGTTTAGTTAATTAATGTTATTTTTTGTGAAAGATAAATATCTGTTTTGAATAAATAAACATAAGATTTAAAAATATTTTTTCAAAAAATGTTTGAATGTCATATTTATTCACTTTATTTGTTAAAATTTAAAATAAATAATGCAAACAGGTAAAGTAAAGTTTTTTAATTCTACCAAAGGTTTTGGTTTTATTAAACCGGATGATTCAAGTGAAGACATCTTTGTTCACATGTCAGGACTAGTTAGTCCACAAATTCGTGAGAACGACAGCGTAAAATTCAATGTAGAAAGAGGTAAAAAAGGCCTTAATGCAGTTAACGTAGAATTAGTATAGTTTAAACATATACATCGCAAAAAAAAGTCGAAAGTAATTTCGACTTTTTTTTTGTATTAAATCTTCAGAACTACCCACTTATTACTATCCCAAGTTCCTTAGCATAAATCTGTAAATATTTTTTTAGTTCGATATTTTCGTCTAATAAAGCATTTATTTCTTCGGTTTCTGCATCGCTTAATTTATTTAATTTCAATTGATTATCTCTATTTCGCTTTTTGAATTTTTCAAAGTTCAATCTAGCCAACGATTTATTCATCAAAATCATTTTGTCATTATCTTTTGGCGTAATATAAATTTGGTATTTATCGTACCACAAATTGCTTAATTCATGTTTTGATGTCAAAATATTGATTAACCGTTCTTCAATAGTTACATCAGGATATTTCATAAAATAATCTAGCGTAGGAAGTTGGTTTTGTGCCAATTCTAGTTTGAAAATTTCAATAATTTTAGCATAAATGGGGTCTTCAAAAGTAATATTTTGCAAATACGAAAACATAATTTGAATCAAGGTTTGTTCTTCGATTTGCACATCAGCATATTCGAGCAAAATGCGAATGATTTCACGTTCGGCAATTTCGTTGCTATCTGTACGAGCAAAAACATCCGTAACTATTTTATTTTCAATATCTATATGTAAGGTTTCTTCTAGGTTTTGAGCCTTTTCTTGTTGTTTTTTTGCTTCGCCAAGTTTTATTTTATTATATTCTGAAACTATTACTTGTTCGTCAATCTCGAGTAATTGGCTGCATTTTCTAAAATATAATGAACGCTGAATTTCATCTTTTATTTTAGCTATAGAATTTATGATTTCATGTATTACTTCTCCTTTTTTTAGTGGGTCGTTTGCCGAATCTTGCAACAAAACTTCGGTTTTGAAAGTAATAAAATCTTTTGCATTTTTAGTAAGATATTCTATAAAAGCTGTTGCACCAACTTTGTTTACAAAACTATCGGGGTCATCGCCATCTGGAAAAACTAATACTTTGATATTCAGTCCACTATCTAATAGCATATCTGTTCCTCTTATGGCAGCTTTTATACCTGCTTTGTCGCCATCATATAGCACTATAACATTTTTTGTATATCGAGCTATTAGCTTGATTTGCCCCTCAGTTAGCGATGTTCCCGAACTAGCAACAGCATTTGTTATGCCAGCTTGATAGAGCGAAAGCACATCCATATACCCCTCCACAAGCAAGCAATTATCTTGATTTCTAATGCTTTGCTTTGCCTGAAAAAGTCCATAAAGCACTTGGTTTTTTACATAAAGTTCGGTTTCGGGGGAGTTGATGTATTTGGCAGTGCCTTTGTCGCTACCCAAAATTCTACCTGCTAAGGCTATGGTTTTTCCAGTTATATTATGAATTGGAAACATGACCCGATTGCGAAAAAAATCGAATTTTTTGCCATTTTCTGAAATTTTTATGACTCCAGCTTTAGCCAGCAAATCTTGGTTAAATTGTTTTGTAATCGGTTCGTTTAGCAATCCATCCCAAGAATCTAGTGCAAAACCAAGCTCAAATTCTGCAATTGTTTTGTCGTTTAATCCTCGCTCTATAAAATAGCTTTTCCCAATTGCCATTCCATCTGGATGGCTTAATAAAATATTTTTATAATAATTTTTGGTGTGTTCTAAAATAATAAATAACGAATCTTTTTCGGATTGAGCTTCTTTTTCTGCATCCGAAAATTCGGTTTTATCATATTGAACTTCTATGGCATATTTTTTTGCAAGGTATTTTAAAGCTTCAACATAAGTAAGTTTATCAACTTCCATCACAAACTTTAGGGCATCGCCACCTTTGCCTGTTGAAAAACATTTGAAAATGCCTTTCGATGGCGAAACATAAAAAGAAGGTGTTTTTTCGTTTGTAAAAGGCGAAAGGGCAGCATAATTTGCACCCCGTTTTTTGAGCGACACAAAATCTCCTACAACTTCCACTATATCAGCGGCTTGCAATATTTGATTGATAGAATCTTGTGTGATGCGCATGTACAAAACTAATCAAAAACAGCTTGAAAACTCAATCTAAATTTAATTTTTCAACCAATTGTGAAACAAAATAAGGAGCTTAGCTTTGGAAATTATTTAATTTGGCTATATTCTAAATTAAACAACATTTGTTAAATTCCTAATTGGATTTGAAGATACAAGTTCAAATCCAATTTTTTTCTATTATTTTTTTGCCACGAATTCACTAATTTTTAGTGTTTTTTTCGTGCATTCGTGGCAAATATTTAATTAAATTGATTTCATCCTATCATTATTGCAATGTTTTAAAGTTAAATTTTGTTGTAAATTTCAAAACATAGCCTTTAATTTCAAATATATTATTTTAATAATGTTATAGGTTCATTTACTTATAATCACAATTTTGCCCTCATAATCTTGAAAAAACATAGTTACCTTTTTTGATTTTGATTTATAAATAATAGAATTTACTTGTTTTGCAAGTGAATAGAAATAACATAAACCAAAAAATAAATAAAAACAGAAAATAACACAACATGAAATTAAAATTATTATTACTGATATTAGTGTCCTTTAATCTTATTGCACAAACAAATATCTTAACTGGAAATGTGTCAGGCAATTGGTCTTTGTCTGGGTCTCCTTATTTAATTCAAGGCAATATACTTATTCCTGATGGTTCAACATTAATAATTGAAGCAGGAGTAGTTGTTGAATTTCAAGGTAAATTTAAACTGTTTTGTAATGGAACTATTCTTGCAAATGGAAATCCACAACAATCAATATTATTTACTGTTCCTAACTCAAGTACTTCTATAGGTTGGTTAGGTATTAGATTTGAGGATACTCCGATAACAAATTCTCAATCTATTCTAAAGTATTGTACTTTTCAATATGGAAGAGCTGATCAACAAAATAATGATTTGGGAGGTGGAATTTATTTTAAAAACTATTCAAATTGTAATATTGAAAATTGTTCATTTTTATATAATTATGCATTAAATGGTGGAGGGGCTATTTTGTGTAAAAACTCTTCACCAATAATAAAAAGCTCTACTTTCGATGAAAATTCCTCTGGTAATGGTGGAAATTGTCTTGAATCAGAAAATTCAACTTCTCTAATTGATGGCAATATCTTTAAAAAAGGCGGAATATATTGTTATAATTCAGATTTAATTATCAAAAATAATTCTTTTAAAAACAGTAATAGTCAAGGTGGTATTACTTGTTTTGGCGATAATTGGAATGGTGGAAAAATACCTCAATTAATAATTTCTAATAATATTTTTGATAATAATGTAAATGAAAATGGGGCAGGTGGAGGTGCTATACTATTACATAATGCTTTAGCAATAATTAAAAATAATATTTTTAAAAATAATTCAACAAAATTTGGAGGAGGAGCTATTTCATTATTCAGAAATAATAATTTAAACACTTTAATGAACAGTAATATTGTAAATAATTTATTTTATAATAATTTGTCAGGGGGAGTAACTACAGGCATAACTGTCGGAGGAGGTGCAATTGTTTGTTTGAATTCTTCTCCAAAGATCACAAACAATACTATTTGTAATAATAATACTACTTTTTTGGGAGGTGCAATTTTTTGTGATTCAAATTCTGATCCAAATTTTTACAATAACATTATTTTTAACAATACAAAAAATGGTTCTGAAATTGACAATATTTATTTATCAGATAATAATAGTGACCCCAATTTTTATTATAATAATTTACAAGGAGGTATAAATGGAATTAATACTAATGGAAATCCATATACAGGTGTTTTTAATAATAATTTTAATTTAAACCCAAACTTTGTAGATGTAACTACTGGAAATTATTTACTTTCATCAAATTCCCCATGTATAAATACAGGTAAACCTGACACTACAGGATTAAATATCCCTACAATAGATTTGGTAAATAATCAAAGAATATTTGAAAATATTATTGATTTAGGCTGTTATGAATCTCAAGAAATTTTATCAGTTGAAGACGTAAATATCAGTAGCAAATTAACTTTATATCCTAATCCAGTAAAAAATATATTAAATTTTAATACTACAGAAATTATTACAAAAATTGAAATTTATAATATTTTAGGAATTTTAATCTATTCAAAGATAATAAAAGATAACTATGTGGATTTAAGCAATATATTAGTCGGTAATTATTTCATTAAACTATATAGTGAAAATAGCACTCTACATGCTAAATTATATAAAGAATGAAATCTGTCAAAAGTTTTTTTGTAAAATAAAATGGTGTTATAATGTAATAATATTTTGTGATATCAATTGTTATAGTAAAAAATGTTATTCGTGGTTTATATACACATAGTTTATGTTTGGCAAAATCAAAAAAATAAAGTTGAAAAATTTACTTTTTTGATTATAAAACATAATTTACAAGATTACACCTAAGCCAAAATCAAAACCAATTTCTTTATAAATCAAAATGTATTTTTCACTCAACTAGTCTTTCTGCTCAGATATAGATACATAATTTGCCCCACGTTTTTTGAGCGAAACAAAATATCATACAACTTCCACTATATCAGCGGTTTGCAATATTTGATTGATAGAATCTTGTGCGATGCGCATGTACAAAACTAATCAAAAACAGCTTGATAACTCAATCTAAATTTAATTTTTCAACCAATTGTGAAACAAAATAAGGAGCTAAACTAACTGCTTTGGAGCCAAAGCCATTGATTATAAAATTGTTTTTTTGGGTTTCATGTTCAAAAACAAAAGGTCTACGGTCTTTGGTTGCAGGTCTGATTCCGAATTTAATGTCCTTAATTTGATATGGACTTTTTAAAAATGTTTTAAGTTTTTCTTCGAGTTCGGCAATGCCATTTTGTGTGATTTTGGGTTCTAAATCGTGATGATGATAGGTTGAGCCAACTCGCTGATAATGATTTGTTTGTAAAATAAAAACCGATTTATTTACAATATAGTTTGTGTTATAATCTTCGATTTCGACATCTAAAATTTCGCCTTTATTTAATTGCCAAGCCAAATCTTTCCAAAGTGGATTTTGTGCAGCGTGCGCTCCTTCGCAAAATATGTTTATTTCTCCAATATGATTTTTTGGATCAAATAATTCGGACTTTATATTATCTTTAAATATTTGCTTTGATTTTTCTAAAAACAGATTAATATCAACCCAACCAGAATGATTTATTTTTAATCCGCCATTCGGACAATCAATATTTGTTGTATCAGATTTTGATATAATTTCAATCCAATTTTTGTATTCAATTTCTGCCGATTTTCCCATCCAATAGTTTTGTTCTGCCAAATCGTGGAAAGGTTTAAAAATGGGTGTTTTATGTAAAAAATAAATACCATAATCAGCCTCTATTTCTGAATAGAGTTGGAGCAAAAACGGGAAAATTTCGTCTGCCAACCACGTTTTAACCATTCTTTTTCCTGTTATAGGATTAAAAATACCAGCCGCAACTTTTGACGAACTTGCCAAATCGGCTTCAAAAATAGTGATTTGAACATTCTTTTTTTTGGCTAACAGAAATGCCAAAACACTTCCTACTAATCCAAAGCCAATAATGTTTATTTTTTTTGTCATTCTAGCCACGAATGTACAAAAAAACATAAATCACGTGTGTAAAATTTTATACACAAAAAATTAAACTTTTTTTACATTTACTGCATTCACTCCTTTTTTTCCTTCTTTCAACTCGAAAGTAACTTTGTCGTTTTGTTTGATTTTATCTATCAAACCTGTTGCATGTACAAAATATTCTTTCTGACCTTCGTCTTCTTTAACAAATCCATAGCCTTTTGTTTCATTGAAAAACTTAATTATTCCAGTACTCATGTTCAATCTAATTGTTTATTATAATTTAAATTTAGATTAAAAAAATCAGATATGCAAAAAAAAAATACTTTTTTATGCTTTATAAATATCTAGTTTGAGCGAAATATCTTTCAAATTTGTTTCCAATTCTTTTGTGTTGGATATAATTCTTTCAATTACATCTTTTTTTTCTTCTTCAGTAACTAACAAATTCAATTCCAATAAGTTACCTAATCCAAGAATTCTGCAAATAGGAGCTCTCAAAACATGTGCATGCATAAAAGCAAATTCAGAAAGTTGCATATTTTTTTCTACTAACTTTGCTGTTCGGGCATCTATTCTGGCTTCAAGACCTTTGTTAATTGCTTCAATTTCGTTGCGTTGTGCTTTAATAGTTTGTTCTGCAATGATATGTTGGTTGGAAACATAAGCCAACGACACAAGCTCTGCTGCTGAGCGTAAAAAATTTATGTCTTCTTGTTTCCATTCTTTTGCATCAATTTGGTTTTCGCACGAAAGTACACCTTTTAACACTCCATAAACATAAATTGGAATATCAATATTTGAAATAATATTGTTTGGAATAAAATAATTGTTTAAAAATATTTTCGATTCTTCACTTTCAAAAACATTATTGTTTACAAGCATCTCTTCGGTTTCGAGCAGTTTATAATATTCGTGATAATTTTCAATCTCGAAAAAAAGTCCGTTTTCGTGAGTTTTATCTGTTTTTATAAATAAATCTTTACATGTGATTGTTGTTTTGGTTTCGTTATAAAACCAAACACTAGTTCTTGAACAATTTATTGCATTGCAAATTAGTTGGGTAAATTCTTCAACAGATTCTTGTAAGTTGCCTAGTTTTATAGAGTCTAGTTTGGCTAGTTGCGTGATAATTTTAGTGTAATTTATGATTTTTTGATTTATGATAGAGAGTTCATTTTTTCGTTCTTCTAATGTTTCATTTTGATTTATAATGGTTTCGAGCAAAACTGTCATTTCTTCTTGCTTTTGCTCTTCGTTTTGAAGAATTATGGCTAATGAGCTGTTTTTTTCATTAAGATTAATATTTAATTCGCTTAGCTTTTTGTCTGAATGTTCAATTATTTTTTTGTAGGCATAAATCAATCCATAAGAAATAGAAATTACTAATAAATAAGAATTTATCATTAAAATATCATCCCAAAAAGTGAAACTTGAAAACAAAAACACATTTTGATTGTATGGACCGAAAAAATATAGGTATTGGGCAATTGTTACCATTATCCAAAAAGTAATATATTGCCAAGTTGTGCAAACAATTGCTATTAATGGAATTAAAAACAAAAATTGAAATTGGTTGCTATATATACCTCCAGTATCATGAATTTTTAAATGAATTAAAATGCTTGATATTCCGAGCGAAAGATTTACTAAAAGGTTTAAATAGTTGTATTTTTTAATAAATAATAAACCTAAAAGTACTGCAATGCATCCAAAAAAATCTAGTGCTGCAATTTTATATTGTCTGTCAATCAAATATAAAATCGCCATTTCCAAATATGAAATACTTGCTAAAATTGCTGCCAATATCGACATTTGATAACGCAACAAATTTGCCGAATCGAATCCAAAATCTCGATTTGGCAAACAAAATATTTGAATTTCGTTTTGTACAGTGTTAAGAAACTTTTTCATATTTTGGATAAAAATACAAAGTATATTTGTTTTAATATTGCTTGTTACCTAAAAATATGTAAAAAAGTTCGTTTTTTGCATTTTAAAATTCTTAAAAATGATATTATTAGATGGAAAAAAACTTTCAGAAGAAATTTTAAATGAAATTTCTCAAGAAGTTTTAGAAAGAAAGAATAAAAATAAAAAAATACCACATTTGGCTGCAATTTTGGTCGGAAATGATGGTGCTAGCGAAACTTATGTGGCAAGTAAGGTGAAAAATTGCGAAAAAGTTGGATTCGATTCTACTCTGATTCGGTATGAATCATCGGTTTCTGAATCTGAATTGTTGCAAAAAATATATGAACTTAATTTGTCAAAAGATATTGATGGATTTATAGTACAATTGCCATTGCCAAAACATATTGACGAAAAAAAAATAACCGAAGCGATATTGCCAAACAAAGATGTTGATGGTTTTCATCCCATGAATGTTGGGTATTTGGCTTTGGGAATTCCTGCTTTTGTATCTGCAACGCCAAACGGTGTGATGGAAATGTTGAAAAGATATAATATTGAAACCGAAGGTAAGAATTGTGTAGTTTTAGGTCGAAGCAATATTGTTGGTTCGCCAATGGCAATGTTGATGTCGAAAAACACTAATCCCGGAAATGCCACAGTTACCATTTGCCATAGCAAAACCCAAAATTTAAAAGAAATTACATCAAAAGCAGATATTTTAATTGTTGCCATTGGCAAGCCAGAATTTATTTCGGCTGATATGGTTAAGGCAGGTGCTGTTGTGGTAGATGTTGGCATTCACAGAATAGCAGACGAAACCAAAAAATCGGGTTTTAGATTGGTTGGCGATGTTAAATTTGACGAAGTAGCATCAAAATCTAGCTATATAACTCCTGTGCCAGGTGGTGTTGGATTGATGACCATTTGTTCGCTCTTGCAAAATACACTAAAAGCTGTTAAAAATAAGTATGATGTCTAATGATGTTTTGCCTGTTATGGAACATTTTTATACCATTCAAGGCGAAGGTGCTTTTGCTGGCTATGCAGCTTATTTTATTCGTTTAGGTGGATGCGATGTTGGCTGCCATTGGTGCGATGTAAAAGATAGTTGGGATGCCGAAAAACATCCCAAAATTGAAGTAAAGCAATTGGTAGAATATGTAAAACAGAGTAAAGCAAAAATTGCTGTAATCACTGGTGGAGAGCCACTTATGCATGATTTAGATTTGCTTACTACTCAATTATTAGCACAAGGAATACGTACACATATTGAAACTTCGGGTGCTTATCCGCTCACTGGCGAATGGGATTGGATCACTCTTTCTCCTAAAAAATTTAAACCCGCAATCGATTCGATTTTTAAGCAATGCAACGAACTAAAAGTTATTGTTTTTAATAAATCGGACTTTGAATTTGCTATAGCTTGTGCTAAAAAAACAAATTCGAACAACACAAAACTTCTTTTGCAAGCCGAATGGGACAAAAAATCAGAAATGTATCCACAAATAGTTGAATTTGTAAAAAATAATCCTGTTTGGAACATCAGTGTACAAACACATAAATACCTAAATATACCTTAATTTAACTATGTTTTCGACCGAAATTCAAATCAGAGTACGCTATGCCGAAACCGATCAGATGGGCTATGTCTATTATGGAAATTATGCTACCTATTTTGAAGTTGCACGTGTAGAATCGCTCCGAAATTTGGGAATGAGTTACAAAGCACTAGAAGAATCTGGAATTATGCTTCCAGTATTAGAATATAAATGTAAATATCTAAAACCAGCAAAATATGATGATTTGTTGCGAATAAAAGTAGTTATTAAGTCTATTCCTACGGTAAGAATTTATTTTGAATACGAAGTTTATAATGATGCAAACGAACTTTTGTCCGTTGCCGATACAACTTTGGTTTTTATAAATGCCAAAACCATGCGTCCATGTGCAGCACCAGCATTGTTTTTGTCTTCGTTAGAAAAATATTTTAAACATAATCAATAAAAAACAAGAAATAGTTTTGGTATTAAAATAATCTTTATACTTTTGCACTCCCAAATCGGTAACACGGTTAGGTAATCCCAATAAATGTTGTTTCAACTGTTGTTGAAATGGCGAAAGCAAACAAATATTGGTTCGGTAGTTCAGTTGGTTAGAATACATGCCTGTCACGCATGGGGTCGCGGGTTCGAATCCCGTCCGAACCGCAATAAGTATTGATTATCAGATAGTTATCTATCTTGATTTACAAAACATTGACAAAATCTAAGCCTTGCTATATTAGTAAGGCTTTTTTGTTTTTATAATTTTCTTAACTGTTGTTACATTAAAGTTGTAGTATTATATTTGTAAAAAAAATATAACACTATGAAAAGATTCTGCTCAACTATCACATTACTTTTAATAACAACTTTTTTTTCTTTTGCTCAAAATATACCTACGATTGGTACTGTTACTTCAAATGTTATTTTAACAAATACGACCGATAATTATATCATTGTTGGTAATATCACAGATGGAGATATAGGTGTGGTTCAATCGGTTACTGTAACAGCTAATTCTTCGAACAATACTATTTTAAGTATCACGGGAATAGATTTTTTTCTATAATCATTTATGTAAAATATTAATTCGTAAATTTAAGACTAAAAAAAATATTTTTGTTTGATTTTAAATTTCAATCAACTTGTATTAAATCTTTCAAATAATGATAGATCAAGAGGACTTATATCAATATTTACTGAAAGAACAATGGAAAGAAATAATTGACATTTTATATCAAGAGAAAGAGAATATAAAAAACGACACATTATTAAGTTTTGCCTCTAAGACATTTGAAACTGAATTTTTAAGCAAACTGAAAAATTATGACAATTCAAGGTCGGATATTACCGAATATTTGGAAACGCTTTATATATTGCATCAAGGAAAGTTTTACACTTTGTCTGACGACAATTATAAATTTTTAGTTCTTGAAATTATAAATAGAAAAAGCCTTAGTCAAGCGTATGGCTATGCGACAATTTTTCCAAATGAAGATATTTGCAAAAAAATAATTTCAGAATACAAATTTCAGAAGGTCAAGGAAGAAGGGTATAAATTAAAAGAACCAAAAATGTTACCAAAAAATTGGGTTGAAATATATAATAGACTTTTTGAAGTAATTAATAAACAAGGCGACACAGCAACATATTTTTCAGGTCCAAGATTTATTGACACAGTAAGACAATATGAACCATATTTTCCAGACTATCCTCAATTTATAAACCAAAGAAATATAGAAGGGAAAAGCACAAGTAGGAAAATATTCTATTACGATATTTTGTTAGGACTTTCGGAAAATGTAAGACAACAAGTAATTAGTCGCATTTTAGAAATAGTCAGACCTTTTGAGGAGGAAAAAGTAACACAAATCGAGAATGTGTTAGAAAATAGACAATCAACTTTTAAAGAACCTAATCCTTCTAATTCGGACGTTAAAAAACCAATAGTTTTCATATCTTATTCGTGGGACAATGAAGAACATAAAAAGTGGGTTTTAAGTTTAGCAGACAAGCTTTGCGTTGACGGAATAGACGTAATCTTAGATAGATACTATTTAAAGCCAGGAACAAATTTGCCACAATTTGTTGAGCAAAATTTAGACAAAGCTGATAGAATAATAATCATATTCACACAGAATTACAAACTCAAAGCAGACAAACGAACAGGTGGTGTTGGTTATGAATATTCGATTATGAATGTTGAATTGTATAAAAACCAAACCTCTAACGAAAAAGTAATTCCAATTTTAAGACAAGGCTCAACTGAAGAAAGTATTCCAACTTTTATGCAGCAGTTTATACATATAGACACAAGAAATGATGATAACTTTGAAAATAGTTATAAAGACTTGATAAGAGAAATATATAACGAACCAGAAATTCAAAAACCAAAAATTGGAGTAAAACCTATATTTTGATAAAACAAAAATAACATAATTGGTCATCTGCTCATTAAATTTTAATTTACTGAAATGGCTACGATAAATTATAATCAATTTAAAACTATCTTTATTCAAATTATTGATACAAATGGCTCTTAGTTGGAACGAAATAAAAGAAAACGCTCAACGATTCTCTAAAGAATGGGAAAAAGACACAAGCGAAGATGCCGAAGCTAAATCATTTATGGATGAGTTTTTCGCTGTATTTGGAGTATCACGCAGACGAATTGCAACTTTCGAGGAAAGTGTAAAAAAGAATGATGGTAAACAGGGCTTTATTGACCTCCTTTGGAAGGGTGTAATATTGATTGAGTTCAAGTCAAGAGGTAGAGACTTAGACAAAGCACACAAACAAGCAATTGATTATTTCCCTGGTCTTAAAGATGCTGATTTACCTAAATACATTTTAGTATCTGATTTTGAACGTTTTAAACTATTTGATTTAGACGAAAACACATCTATAGAGTTTAAATTAAATGAATTTGTACAAAACGTACAACACTTTGGATTTATAGCAGGCTATCAAAAAAAGATTTACAAGGAGCAAGACCCTGTAAACATCAAAGCAGCTGATTTAATGGGTAAACTCCATGACCGCCTCAAAGAAATAGGCTACGATGGACACCCATTAGAAGTGTATTTAGTGCGCCTTTTGTTTTGCTTATTTGCTGAAGATACTTCTATTTTCGAAAAACAACTTTTTCAAGATTTCATTGACCAACGAACAAACGAAGACGGAAGCGATTTAGCGGCTCGATTGCAAGAACTTTTTCAGGTCCTGAATACTCCTCCCGAAAAACGCTTTAAAAATATTGATGAGCAGCTGAACGCATTTCCATATGTAAACGGCAAACTTTTTGAAGAAATATTGCCTTCGGCTTCATTTGACAAAGCAATGCGTACCGCTTTGCTTGAATGCTGTTACCTCGATTGGGGAAAGATTTCTCCAGCTATTTTTGGTTCAATGTTCCAAAGTGTAATGAACCCTCAGGAACGTAGAAACTTAGGAGCACATTACACCAGTGAAAAGAACATACTAAAGCTAATTAAACCCCTGTTTTTAGATGATTTATACACTGAATTTGAAACCATCAAAACCAACAAAAACAGACTAAACGAATTTCATAAAAAATTAGGCTCACTAAAATTCTTAGACCCTGCCTGTGGCTGTGGCAATTTCTTAGTCATTACCTACAGAGAATTACGTTTGTTGGAGATAGAAATATTGAGAGCACTGAACAAGTCTGGACAATTGGCTATGGATGTTCGAGAAATCATTTGGCTCGATGTGGATATGATGTACGGCATTGAATATGAAGAATTCCCTGCACGTATTGCCGAAGTAGCAATGTGGCTAATGGATCACCAAATGAATATGCTCATAAGCAATGAATTTGGTCAGTATTTTGCCCGTTTGCCTTTGAAAAAGGCTGCTAAAATTGTTCATTGTGACGCCTTAGAAACTGACTGGGAAAACATTGTTTCTAAAAACGACCTTTCTTTTATTCTTGGTAATCCGCCTTTCATTGGTTCTAAAATAATGAAGCAAAATCAACGGGACCAACTTGTAAAACAGTTCGACAATGCAGACGGTAGCGGAGTTTTGGACTATGTAACGGGTTGGTATATCAAAGCCGCCAAATATATTCAAGGTACTAAAATAAAAGTGGCATTTGTTTCCACTAATTCCATTGTGCAAGGCGAACAAACGAGCATTCTTTGGGGACAAATGCTGAATAAATACAAAATCAAAATTCATTTTGCTCACCGAACTTTTAAATGGAGCAATGAAGCAAAAGGAAATGCAGCTGTTTATTGTGTGATAGTGGGTTTTGCCAACTACGATACGAATAATAAGAGCATTTTTGAATATGAAGGCAGTAAAGGCGAAGCTCACGAAATAAAAGCAAAAAACATCAATCCTTATTTGGTAGATGCAAAAGATGTTTTTATCAGTAAGAGGAGAACGTCTATCTGTAATGTGCCTAAGATAGTTTTTGGAAATATGCCAAATGATGGAGGTCATTTACTTTTTAATAATGAAGAAAAGAAAATATTTGTTCAAAATGAACCACAAGCGGAAAAATATTTCAAACCCATTATTTCAGCTTATGAGTTTTTAAACGGTGAAAAAAGGTGGTGTTTATGGCTTGTAAATTGTGAACCCTCAGAATTAAAAAACATGCCTGAAGTTTTAAAAAAAATACATGCAGTAAAGGCGTATCGTTTAGCAAGTAATCGTGAAGCTACTCAAAAATTAGCTAAAACACCTGCTCTTTTCGGAGAAATAAGGCAACCATCGGGGAAATATATTCTAATTCCTCGAGTAAGTTCGGAAAATAGAAATTACATACCGATGGGGTTTTTTGATGATACTATTATTGTGAGTGATACTTGTTTATCGGTAAATAGTACAGCTAATCTTTTTCATTTTGGTATCTTGTCCTCCCAATTGCACATGGCTTGGGTTAATGCGGTATGTGGTAGATTAGAAAGTCGTTACAGATATTCCAATGAAATTGTTTACAACAACTACCCATGGCCTAATAATCCAAACGAAAAACAAGTAAAAGCCATTGAAACAGCAGCTCAAAAAGTATTAGAAGCAAGACTAGAATTTCCTAAAAGTTCTTTAGCTGATTTATATGACCCACTAACAATGCCGCCATCTTTGGTAAAAGCTCATAACGACTTAGACAAAGCCGTAGATTTAGCCTATAGGCAACAACCGTTCACAAGCGAAGCAAATAGAATGGTATTCCTATTTGAATTATATGAACAATACACAGCTGATTTGTTTACTAAGGTGAAGGAGAAGAAAAGTAAAAAGCGGTAAATTAAACCCTACAAATCAACCATCGACAATAGTTTTTGAATTTCACTATTGTCGATGGATGTATTTCCCATTTTCAAATAGCGAAGTCCTGTAACATTGCTGCAAAATACCAAATCTGCTGAATTTAATATTTCAGGTTTCCAAGTTCCAATTTCTAGTTTTGTGTTATTTTTTTTGGCTTGATTAATAATGTGTTCTCGCATCACTCCAGCAATACAACCAGTTGATAATGAGGGTGTAAAAAGCGTGTTTTCTTTCATCCAAAACAAATTTGAGGCAGCACATTCTGCCAAAAAACCATCGGAAGAAAGCAAAATAATTTCGCCTAAATTGCGTTCTTTTTTTTCGATACTTGCCAAAATATAGAGCAAAGCATTGCAGGTTTTGAGTGCCGAAAGTGGCGAAAAACTAAGCGAAATGCTTTTTGCAAAATCAGTTTCTAATTGTTCGATTTGAGTTTGTTTTACAAACGGTGTAACTTCTATAAAAAGTTCGGTACGGTTTGATAAGGGAGTGTATAATCCACCATCCGTCCGCCAAAGTTGTATCCTGATTCTATAGTTTTTTGATTGGTCAGGAATTTGATTTAAGATTTGGCTTTCTAAGTCAGCTAACAAATTTTGACAATCAAATTTTAAAATTTCAATCCCTTTTTTTAGTCGTTCGATATGATAATGCCATAAGTTTAAAGAATTATTTTCAAAAATTATGGTTTCAAAAATACCATCTCCATAGCGAAAAGCTCTGTTTTGAGTAAAAAACGAATCATTATTTGGTAAAATTTCCATTTAAAAAAGATTGAAAAAACAAAAACCCTTTCGTGTTGAAAGGGCTTTTGTGTTGAGGAAGATTATTTCGCAGCTTTATAAAGTTCTGCCACTTTTACCCAGCTCACTACATTCCAAAATGCAGCAATATAATCGGGACGTTTATTTTGATATTTTAAATAATAAGCATGTTCCCAAACATCGAGTCCTAAAATTGGTGTACCTTTCACATCAGCAACATCCATAAGTGGATTGTCTTGATTTGGAGTCGAACTGATTGCCAATTCGCCATTTGCAACCACCAGCCAAGCCCAGCCAGAGCCAAATCTGCCAACACCTGCTTTAGCAAATTCTTCTTTGAATGTATCAAAAGAGCCAAATTTTTTATCGATAGCTGCTGCCAAATCTCCCGTTGGTTTTCCACCCGAATTTGGTGCCAAAACTGTCCAAAAAAGCGAGTGATTATAATGTCCACCGCCATTGTTGCGAACTGGAGCAGGGTATTTACTGATATTTTTGCAAATTTCTTCAATCGAAAGATTTTCTTCAGGTTTGCCAGCAACTGCATTATTTAGGTTTGTAACATACGCATTGTGGTGGCGACCGTGATGAATTTCCATTGTCATTTTGTCGAAATGTGGTTCGAGTGCATCTACTGCATAAGGCAGAGCAGGAAGTGTAAAAGCCATAAAATTAAGTATTTAGATTTTTGATGAAACGAATATACAACTGTAAATTATGTTACAAAGTTATTTTTATTCTTAGATTTTAAAATATTTGATTTGAAATAATTGTTCCAAAACCGATTTCAAGTATTATTTAAACATAATTTTTAGTACGTTTGAGTTTAGATTATGAAAATAGCCATTGATGTTTCGGGTTTGCGTTCTAAAAAACTAACGGGTGTTGGGACATACACTGTTAATTTGATTAAATCGTTGCAAAACGATTTTGATTCAAGTGTTAATGGCGTTTTTCGCATTTCAAGATTTAAACACCAAGAAATAATTAAAAAAAATAGTGGTCTTGAAAACATAAAACCAATTATCCCATTTGTAATCCCGCAATGCGATGTGTTTCATGGTCCAGATTTTTGGATTCCAAAGTTTGGTAAATTTAAAAAAGTAGTTACAATTCATGATTTAGCCGTTTATCACGAAGATTTATACGAGCCCAATGCTGCAAAATATTATCAAAATAGATACGAAAATACATTGCTTGAACATAATCCTGATCATATAATTGTTGATACAGAATTCATCAAAAACGAATTTTTGAATCGTTTTCCACGTTTTGAAAATAAAATTTCTGCCATTTCATTGGGTGTAAATCATTTTAATTTTACTTTTAAGTCGCCTCCACTATTTGATTTTCCATACATTGTTTGTTTAGGTACAATTGAAAAGCGAAAAAATATTTCAAATTTATATCGTGCATTTCAGCTTTTGAAGCAAAAAAATAAAGAAATAAAACTCATATTGATTGGCGGAATGGGGTTTTTAGATACCGAACTTTCTCAAATTGTTTCAGAAATAAAACAAGATAGCCGAGTGATTCTAACAGGATATTTAGAAGAAAATAAAGCACAAAATATACTTTCAAATGCGTTAATTAGCGTGTATCCATCTCTTTATGAGGGTTTTGGATTTCCAATTTTGGAGCCAATGGTTTATGGTGTGCCTGTGATTACATCTAATTTTGGTTCGATGTGCGAAGTGGCATCCAATGCGGCTTTAGTTTGCGACACCACCCAAATTGATGTTTTAGCTCAAAATATTGAATATTTACTTGAAAATGAATCTGTTAGAAATGATTTTATCCAAAAAGGATTTGAAAGAACAAAATTTTTGACTTGGCAAAAATGTGCAGAGCAAACTAAAAAAGTCTATCAATTGGTATGTTAGCAAATAAATTAAGCCATATTTTGCCTTATGAAATTATTTTTGCATAATTTATATTACAAAATTTAAGTAACTATGTAAAAAAAATATCCTTTAAGTTAAATACTACCTATCCAAAAGAAGTGGCAATATTTTAAAATTATATTTATTTTAAAAATGGCAGATAAAAATCAAAATAACGTCATAGTAACTCCCGAAAATGCCTTACTTACTGAGTTATCTCAGCTCATTGAGCAAAGTCAGCAGCAGGTTGTTTCGCAAGCCAATAGCACCCTTACATTGCTTTTTTGGCATATTGGTAACCGCATCAATAAAGAAATACTACAAAATAAACGAGCAGATTATGGCAAACAGATTGTGTCGATACTGTCTACACAATTGAAAGAAAAATATGGCAGAAATTTTGAGTTGGGAAACCTAAGAAGGATGTTGCAGTTTGCCGAGCTATTTTCTGATTTGCAAATTGTCGCGACACTGTCGCGACAATTGAGTTGGTCTCATTTTAGAGAATTAATTCCAATAAAAAGCCAAGAGGCAAGGATTTTTTATGCCCAAACATCTGCAACCCAAACATTAGGCGTAAGAGAATTGCGCAAACAAATTAGCACCAAAACCTTTGAACGCAGCAGCATAGCCAATTTACAAAACACCAGTAATCACCCAGCCATACATAACACTTTTAAAGATCCTTACTTTTTAGATTTCTTAGGGCTGCAAAACACTTATTTAGAAAAGGATTTAGAAGCTGCTATTTTACGTGAATTAGAAGCCTTTATATTAGAGTTGGGCAAAGGCTTTGCCTTTGTAGAACGCCAAAAGCGTATGATAATAGATGGCGAAGATTTTCATTTAGACCTGCTTTTTTATCACCGAAATTTAAAACGATTAGTAGCCATAGAACTAAAGTTGGGCAAGTTTGAAGCCGAACATAAAGGACAAATGGAATTGTATTTAAAATGGCTCGATAAGCACGAAAAGGCAGCAGGGGAGTTGCCACCAGTAGGCTTAATTCTATGTGCCGAAAGCAGCAGGGAGCAAATAGAATTATTGGAAATGCACAAAGACGGCATAATGGTAGCCGAATACTGGACAGAACTACCACCCAAAAAACAATTAGAAAAAAAGATACACAGCATTTTAATAGAAGCCAAAGAAAGGATAGAAAGGAATAAAATGATTAATGGTTAATTGTAATTTTTAATTGGCTTACTCAAAAGGCAAAGGCAGAACTGTTTGGGGTAAAAGTGCCAGTCATTAGCAAATATTTAACCAATATTTTTGAACCAAAGAGTTAGAAGAAAATTTTGCTATTTCCATTTTGAAATAACTGCTTTGATGGCAAAAACCAAAAAACAAGCTATTAAATGCTAATTCAATGATTTTATTCAAAAAGGATTTGAAAGAACAAAATTATTGACTTGGCAAAAATGTGCAGAGCAAACTAAAAAAGTATATCAGTTGATTTATTAATTTTTAAAAGTTCATTTTATAAAATTTAATAAGTTTAATTTTTAAATATTTATTAAATAAAAATAAAAATTTATTGTTTATTAATAAATATTTATTATATTTGTCAAAACAAGCCATGAAAAATCTCACTTTAATTATTTGCAAAATCATAAAAGCAATTTACTATCTTTCTATTGGTTGCTTTCTTTTATTAACTATTTTTGGAATACTGACTCTAACAAATTTGATTTCTACAAATGATGGAGACCATAAATTTATTCTTGATTATAAATTAAACAAAGCCATTGTAATAAATCAAAATGGTAAAAATTATTCTGAATTAGAAAATTTTAAGGTTTTTGATAGCCAAATCATTATTGAAAAAGTTAAAGTATCCTATAATTTAAAAAACCAAACTAATTTAGGTTTACTATTAATTTTCTTTGCATTCATTGTTTATGGAACAGTTATACTTATTTTAAAATCACTATTAAGAATTCTTTACCAAATTAAAAACAACGATCCTTTTAGTTTGAGTACAATTAAAGATATTCGTTTAATTGGATTTATTATATTATTTATTACACCGCTTTCTATAATCATTGATTTTTGTGTGAAATTCATATTAATAGATGTTATCTTAGACAATAACTTTTCTATTTTCCATAATTTTGTATATCATTTTGATTTGCTATTCTTAAATTCAATTTTTCCAGGATTAATAATTTTAATACTGGCTGAAGTTTTTAAATCAGGTTTTGAACTAAAGAAAGAACAAGAGCTAACTATCTAATAATCATGGCAATAATTGTAAATATTGATGTTATGTTGGCAAAACGAAAAATGGCATCAAAAGAATTAGCAGAAAAAATAGATATTACACTTGCAAATCTTTCGATTTTAAAAACTGGAAAAGCAAAAGCTATTCGTTTTTCAACTCTTGAAGCCATTTGCAGTTATTTAGAATGCCAACCTGGCGACATTCTTGAATTTAAAAAAGATTAAGCTAACATCTATTTCAAACTTATTTGTAAACTTGCATCAATAATTGATATGCAGGTATTTACAGACTTAAATAAAGTTGATTTCAAAAATTGTGTTGCCACAATTGGTATTTTTGATGGCGTACATTTGGCTCATCAAATGTTGTTGCAAAGACTTAGAAATGAAGCCAATAAATCGCATTCTCAGTCTGTGGTAATTACTTTTTCGCCTCATCCACGAAAAGTTTTGCAGCCTGAAATTGATTTGAAACTTTTATCTACTCAGTCTGAAAAATATCAACTTCTCAAACAAACGGGTTGTGTAGATGCTATTGTAGAAATAAATTTTACAACAGCCTTTTCAACCATTTCTGCAAACGAATTTTGTTTAGAAATTTTGCAAAAAAAGCTCCATGTTTCGACTTTGATTTTGGGCTACGATCACCACTTTGGTAACAAAAGAGAAGGCAATATTCGGTATTTCGACTCGCATCGTTTCGATTTTAATGTAATTGAAATTGAAAAACAAATGATTGATAATTTGGCTATTAACTCAAGCACAATCAGAAATGAGTTGCTTTTTGGAAAATTAAAAAATGCCAATTTGCTTTTGGGCAGAAATTACACCTTTTCAGGTATTGTGGTCCAAGGCAATAAATTGGGCAGAACGATTGGCTTCCCAACTGCCAACATAATGCCAACTGAAACCTCAAAATTGATTCCTCAAAATGGGGTTTATGCTGTAAAAATAAAAATAGAAACATTTGATAATCAAATATTTAATGGCATGTTAAATATTGGTTTTCGACCAACAGTTGATGGTTCTAAGCTAACAATAGAAGCCCATGTTTTTGATTTTGATGCTGATATATATTCTAAAAACATTAGCATAGAATTAGTAGAAAAAATAAGAGAAGAAATAAAATTTGATTCTATAGCATCGTTAAAAAATCAATTACAAAAAGATAAAAATGCAATTTTGGCATTGTTGAGTTAGTTTTTAATTATTCCTCATTTTTACGTTCAAAATGTTATCTTTGCCATCCAAAAAAATGCAAAGCATCTATGTCTAACCCCAATTTTATTGATTATGTAAAGATTTTTTGCCGTTCGGGCAATGGAGGACCTGGTTCTATGCATTTTAGAAGAGAAAAAGCTGCCGAATTTGGAGGTCCCGATGGTGGAGATGGAGGAAGAGGCGGGCATATTATTTTGCGAGGTAACAAACAAATGTGGACTTTATTGCATTTAAAATATCGCAAACATATTCATGCAAAAGATGGACAAGGAGGTATGGCGGCACGCATGCATGGTGCCGATGCTGATGATATTTACTTAGATGTTCCATTGGGGACTGTTGTTAAAAATGCTGAAACGTTAGAAACGATTTTGGAAATAACCGAACATGGACAAGAGTCTATTTTGATGAAAGGTGGAAAAGGAGGACATGGCAATGATTATTTTAAAACTTCTACTAATCAAGCACCTCGCTATGCTCAACCAGGCATTCCTTGCCAAGAAGCTTGGGTAATAATGGAGTTGAAAGTTTTGGCTGATGTAGGTTTGGTTGGGTTTCCAAATGCAGGAAAATCAACTTTATTATCTGTTGTTTCGGCTGCAAAACCTGAAATTGCAGATTATCCATTTACAACCTTAGTACCCAATTTAGGAGTAGTTAGTTACAGAAACGGACTTTCGTTTGTGATGGCGGATATTCCTGGAATTATAGAAGGTGCTGCCGAAGGAAAAGGACTTGGTGTGCGTTTTTTGCGACATATTGAACGAAATTCGATGTTGCTTTTTTTGATTGCTGCCGATAGTAAAGATATTGTAAAAGAATATAAAATTTTAGAAAAAGAACTCAAAAAATACAATCCAGAATTATTACGAAAACAACGCATTTTAGCAATTTCAAAATCGGATATGCTTGACGATGAGCTTGTTGCAGAAATAAAACAAACCTTACCAAAAAAAGTACCACATATTTTTATTTCATCCATTACAAACCAAAATATTGATGCACTTAAAGATATGATTTGGAAAGAATTGAATTAAGTTTCAATTATTTTATCTTCCCCAAAATTTCAAAAAGTTTAGGATAAAAAATACCTTCTTGCTCATACATAGGATAGTGTCCACAGGCATTTATCCACGAAATTTGAGTTTTTGGCATTAAATTTTTTAGTTCATAAGTTACAAAAGCTAGTGGGTCTTGTTTTCCACAAATCGCAAAAATTGGTCTGGTAAACAAAGGTAATTTTGAAGTTAAATCTAGTTTAGTTTTTTTTAAATCAAGCAACATCAAATCCATTGTTTTTTCATTTAAAGTTGCAGCCGAAAGTTTAAAAGAAATTTCATCTACTTTATTAATATTATAAATATTTGTAAAATTCATCAGTTTTCTTTTTTCTAACGAATCCATAAATGACATTTTTCCTAGTTTTTCTTTTGTAAGTAATGAATCTAACATCTGCCATTCGGCATGTCCATATCGAGTTAAACGATTGAGCCTCAGTGTGTACCAAAAATTATCATTTGGGTTGAAAGACGAAGTTCCTATCAAAATCAGAGCTTTTACTTTTTCAGGCGAAACACAAGCAAAACTCATTGCTAACAATCCACCCCAAGAATGTCCATAAAATATAGCCTCTTTTAGTTTTAAATGATGTAATAATTTTGTTAAATCATTATGATATGATTTGATATTGATGGTTGTAGAATCAAAAGGAGAGGGAATAGAGCGACCAGTTCCTCGCTGCTCTAACACAATACATCTGTATTTTTTGCTCAAATTTGTGGCTATTTCTAGTTCTTTTTCTGCCGAAAATCCTGGTCCGCCACTAAGCATAATTATAGGTTTCCCTTTTCCAAATTCATGAAAATAGATATAACCATTTTTGTGTTTTATAGAATCTGTTTTTTGGGCAATGGCTGATAAGCCAGTTAAAATACTCAAAAATATGAAAACCAATTTCAACATATCTTGTGGGTTGTGATTTTAGCGTTCTAATATAATACTATTTATTTTAATGTAATATTTATTTTAAAATATAACATACCAAAATGACTAAAAACAAAATATCTTTTCTTTTTAAGGAACAATAATTTGGAATTTTGAGTTTTAAATCATAACTTGCAATAGTTTGAATCTTTTAGAAAATATGACAGCAGCTATAACAGAAGGCATAAAAATTAGTGTAAATACAGAATATCAACCTGAATATTCAAATCCATTCAATTTACATTATGTGTTTGCTTATAAAATTTTGATAGAAAATAATAGTGAGCATACTGTTCAGTTGTTGCGCAGAAAATGGTTTATTTACGATTCTGATGGCAGCATTAGAGAAGTTGAGGGTGAGGGAGTTGTGGGGCAACAACCGATACTAGAACCTGGCGAAGTTCATCAATATGTTTCTGGATGCAATTTAAAATCTTCGATGGGCAAAATGAAAGGTTTTTATACAATGGAGCGAACTATGGACAGCAAAACTTTTAATGTTACAATCCCAGAATTTACACTTATTCCCCCTTTTAAACTCAATTAGTAGTTGAAAATTTTTTCTTTTTTAAAATATTATTTAATAGCAAAAAACGAGCATGCTATTCATGCTCCATTTCTTTATAATTTATATTGCTATTTAAAAAAAGATTGTTTGGTAGATTTCAATCATATCGAAACCATTAGAAATCAATTACTTAACAACAATACTATCATAGATTTAGACGAAATTGGCATGGGTTCCAAAGTTTTGCACACAAAAAAACGCAAGATTTCGAGTATTGCCAAAACATCGCTTTCAACTCAAAAATATTCAATTTTACATCATAAATTAATTCAATATTTCAAACCCAAAACAATTGTTGAGCTAGGTACTTCGTTTGGAATCAATACATTATATCTTGCAAATGCCAATCCAGATGCTGTGGTTTATACTTTTGAAGGCTCAAAAAAAATAGCAGAAATTGCAAAAAATAATTTTATTGCTAGAAAAAATATTACATTAATAGAAGGCAATTTTGATGTTACTTTAGAAAAAACATTGAATCATTTTGCTGAAAAAGTTGATTATGTTTTTATAGATGGCAACCATGCATTAGAACCTACATTGCATTATTTTGAACTTATTTTGCACTTTTCTAATGAAAAAACCATCTTTATTTTTGATGATATTCATTGGTCTGACGAAATGGAAATGGCTTGGAAGCAAATAAAAATGCATACAAACGTAACATTATCAGTCGATTTGCTGTATCTAGGTATAGTATTCGTTTCAAAAAAACTTTCTAAACAGCATTTTGTATTAAAGTATTAATTTTTTTATACTTTTGCAATTAATAATTACGTAAATATATATATGTCATCTACTACAGAAAAAGACAATAGCTCAGGAAAAAAGTTTTTACTACTTGGTATTGTAATTGTTTTATTACTTATAAATGCCATACAATTTTATCTTCAAACAAAAAGTAAACAAGAAATACAAGAAAAAATTGTTGTAATTGAAAATAAAGATGCCGAAATAAAAGTTTATGGCTACAAATTGGATTCCATTGGTAACGAACTGCAAACGAGATATGATGAAATTGCAAAATTAGGTGGCGATACGGCTTCTATGGGTGAGTTGATTAGAAAATTGAAAATCGAAAAACGCTCTTTAGCATCTGCAAAAATGAATATCGAATCAAAATATAATTCTATAAAATCGAAGTATGATGAAGTAATGAATAATAAAGATGGCGAGATTTCTACGTTGCGTGAGGAAAGAGATTCGTTATTTAGAGAAAATAATACACTCAAAAGAGCTCAAGTAAGTTTAAATGATTCGGTTGTAGAATTGAAAGTTAAACGCGATGAGCTATCAAAGCAAGTTGCATTAGCATCGGTACTTAAAGCTGCAAATGTCAAAATAATTTATATTTCTACTAAAGACAAAGAGGTTACAGATTTAGAGTATAAAGCAAAAAAGCTTTCAAAACTTAAAATCATGTTTGATGTGATTGAAAATAAAGTAGCAAAAATTGAAACTAAAACGTTCTATATCAGAGTAATAGAACCAGATGGCGCAGCTTTGTATAATACATCTAACGGTGGAGGTTCTTTTCAGCTCGAAGGTAAAGAAGTATTCTTTTCTCAAAAACAAGAGATTTTATACGATCAAACTCAAAAAACCGTAACTTGTATTTATAATAAAGGTGCTGCATATAAACCTGGTAAGCATCAATTAGAAGTCTATTGCGAAGGTGGAATTATCGGTAGAGGAACATTTACTTTACTTTAATTATAGTAATATTCTAATATTCTTCTTTAACTTTTTTTCTATTGAGATTAAAATTTCCTTAATTTTTTATATTTTTTGAAATATTTTTTTCTTTTTATAACATATAATTATTAATATTATCCATAATTTCCATATTGTTGATAAAAAAATAGCATAATTATACTATTACTATTAATATTTATATTATTCCAAGATTATGATAAAAACTAAACTAAAAGTATTAATGCTCGGTTGGGAATTTCCACCAATTATCAATGGAGGTTTAGGCGTTGCTTGTTTTGGCATTACAAAAGCGTTAAGTAATCATGTAGATATTTCACTTATCTTACCAAAATCAGATCCTAATTTTGTTGTTCAAAACGTAGATACAATTGGTTTGAATCATTTTGATATTGAAAATATTAAAGTTAAAACTAGTGAATATGAATTTTTAGAAGATGTAAATTATGTGGATTCTAATTTTTTGCCCTATCACACTTTAAGTTCAGAAAGTTTAGAAACTAAATATGAATCAACAGATTACACATCAATTAAAAGCAAAATCAGATCAGAATTAGAAGTATTCAATACCAACGATTTATACGATGGAGCTATTGGCGAAAGAGTATATAATTTCTCTAAAATTGCAACTTTAATAGCATTAAATAGGGATTTTGATATTATTCATGCACACGATTGGATGACATTTGTGGCAGGAATGGAAATAAAAGCTGCAACAGGTAAACCACTTGTTTTGCATGTGCATTCGCTCGAAGCTGATAGAAATTCGCCAGAATGCAAAGGTTGGGTATATCAAATTGAACGTAAAGCAATGGAATATGCCGATGTTATAATTCCTGTTAGTTTTTATACTGGGCAAATTATTCAAACGCATTATGGCATTTCTGAAGACAAAATCAAGCCAGTACATAATGGAATCGAGCAAGTGCAAGCATTTAGAAGCGAAAGTTCGTTGCCCGAAAAAGTGGTGTTATTTTTAGGTCGAATTACTGTACAAAAAGGTCCAGAATATTTCTTTGAAACCGCTTCAAAAGTACTTGAATTTATGCCAAATACTCGCTTTGTTATGGCGGGTACAGGTAATATGCTTAAAGGAATGATTGAAATGGGTGCATATAAACAAATAGGAAATCGTTTTCATTTTACTGGATTTCTTACTCCTGAAAAAGTTCGTCAATTATATTCGATTGCCGATGTATATGTGATGCCTTCGGTTTCTGAACCATTTGGACTTTCGGCACTCGAAGCGGCTCAATTTGGAATACCTGTTGTGCTTTCTAAACAATCTGGTGTGGCAGAAGTTTTGCCAAGTGCTTTAAAAGCCGACTATTGGGATATTGATAAAATGGCAAGCAATATTATTTCGGTTTTAAAGTACAAAGGTTTGCGTGATCAATTGGTAAAAGATGCCTATCAAGATTTGGCAAAAATAAATTGGGATTACACAGCACAAAATATCGTGAACATTTATAATCACGACATTGTTAAAAACTAGATTGAGTTTTTTCGAAAACTATTTGCTTGTTTTATTGTTAAAATACCAAAATAGCAATGGCTAAAATTTGCCTTTATTTCCAGCTTCATCAGCCATACCGTTTAAACGAATATAGTTTTTTTCAGATTGGTAAACATAATTCATATTTTAATGATGAGTTTAATGCCGATATTTTAAATAAAATTGCTTTTAATTGTTATTTAAAAACCAACGAACTTTTACTTAAATTGATTGAAAAATACGGCAGTAAAATTCAATTAAATTTTGGATTGAGTGGCACTGTGATTTCGCAATTCGAGAATTATAATCCTACCGTGATTGAATCGTTCAATAAATTAGCTAAAACTGGTTGCGTAGATTTTCTCTCCGAAACTTATTTTCATTCGTTAGCCTCGTTATACAATTTTGATGAATTTGAATTTCAAGTAAAAAAACATGCGGGAAAAATCGAATCGTTATTTGATATAAAACCAACCATTTTTAGAAATACAGAGTTGATTTTCAGGAATGATATTGCAGAAAAAATTTATAATCTGGGATTTAAAGCAGTTTTAACAGAAGGAATCGAACGAAAAACTAATCAAAATTCGGTTAATCAAATTTATCAAACCAACCAATTATTACCCGTTTTTTTACGAAATTATAATCTTTCGGACGACATAGCTTTTCGATTTTCAGACCCTAAATCTGAACTTTTTCCTATCACAGCCACAAAAATTATTAAAAAAATTAAGACTAATTTATTACCAGCAGAAATTATTACAATTGGTATGGATTACGAAACTTTTGGCGAACATTTTGATGATAATACAACAATATTTAAGTTTTTAGAATCATTTATTTCAACAGTTATAGAAGACAATACACTTCAATTTTCTACATTTAAAGCTATAGACTTTGAGAAAAATACAGAAAAACCACTTTTCAATTCTGAAGAAATTATTTCGTGGGCAGATACAGAAAAAGATGGGTCGGCTTGGCTTGGAAATTCGATGCAATACGAAGCGCTTTCTAAAATTTACGAATTAAATACGTTGATAAAGCATGTTAAAAATCCTGAAATAGTTGAAACGTGGCGTAAACTCCAAATTTCTGACCATTTTTATTATATGAGTACAAAATATTTTTCGGATGGAGATGTACATAGCTATTTTTCGCATTACAAAACCCCATACGATGCTTATATCAACTATATGAATATTCTTTCAGATTTTGAAATTTTAGTAAAAAAAGAGTTGAGCAAATAGATTATATTACTTTTTTCTTTTAAAATAATAATCCCAAACAATATTCTTTTCAGACAAAACACTAACTTTATTTGAGTAATATTTTCGTTTTTTTTGTAGCGAAATGACACTTGAATAATAAGCAAAATGAGCTTTTATAATTGCCAAAAAATCATGAAAATTACCCTTTAATAAAAATATAAGTCCTGCTGCTCCATCTGTACATAAACGCAAAAAAATTAAAAACAAAAAATAACGTTGAGGCAAATTTTTGTGCAATAAATATAATCCATTTCTAAAGTTAAGAAACGTTTTTTTAGGATTAGATTTGTGTAAAGTTCCTCCACCCACATGATAAACTTTGCTTTGAGGGAAATACCAAATTTCAAAGCCTAAATGTTGGGCTCTCCAACAAAGGTCGATTTCTTCCATGTGTGCAAAAAAATCTTCATCAAAACCGTTTAATTGCCAAAAAACTTCTGATTTTATAAACATACACGCACCAGTTGCCCATGCAATTTTTATTGGATTATTATATTGCTGGTTGTCAATTTCTAAGGTTTCAAAAACCCTGCCATTGCAAAATGGATAGCCCAAATTATCTAAAAATCCACCAGCTGCACCTGCATATTCAAACTTGTTTTGGGCATTAAAATCTAAAATTTTAGGTTGAGAAATGGCTATAATTGGATTTTTTTCCATTTCTGCAATTGGCAAAAGCCAATCTTGAGTAACTTCAACATCGTTATTTAATAAAACATAATAATCCGCTTTAATAGACTGTAAACCAGTGTTATATCCACCACAAAAGCCTAAATTTTGCTGATTTTTTATTGTTGTTATTTCAGGATAATTAGAGTTTAGAAATAAAATAGAATCATCTGTTGAGTCGTTGTCTATAATATAGATTTTAGCTTCTTGAGAATGTGCAACCACTGATGGCAAAAATTGCTTCAAAAATCGAAGCCCATTCCAGTTTAAAATTACTACTGCTATTGTCGGCACTTTTTAAATAAGTTGAGATTGTATCAGTTTTGTTTCGTTTGAAACATCAAAATAGGTTTCAAAAATAGCTAATTGTTTTAATACATTGCTCAAAAATTGTTGATGCGATGTACTTTTTGGATTAAACGAACGATGGTTAATAGATGTCAATGTTTGTTGCCATTTTGAAATTAACGTATTGGTATCATTTGAAAAATAACTTGCGGCAAATTTTTCCCAAATATATTCAATGGCTTGTTGGGTTGGATGCAGCATATCTTTTTCATAAAATCGATAATCTCGCAAGTCGTCAATCATGATTTCAAAGGCTGGAAAATAAGTACAATTAGCCCGCTTTTCTGTAATTTGTTGGCAAGCCAATCTCAAAATTGATTTGCTTACATTATTTAGTTCGATAGTATCTTTAATATGCCTAACAGGACTCACTGTAAAAATAAACCTACAGTTTGGGTTTGTTTTTTCGATAGATTGGTACATAAAATCTACGGCTTCCGTAATTTCATTTATTGCTAACAATCTCTTTGTGAAATATTTAGCTGGAAGTTTATGGCAATTTGCAACTATTTTTTTATCAAGTGTTTCATATACAAATGCTGAACCAAAAGTAATGATGATTACATCCGTTTTTTTTAAAAATGCTGTTTGTATGTGTTGAATTTCTTTGATTTTAGTTAAAAGTAAATTTTTGCTTGTAGCATTTATTTCGCTGTGGCAATCAAAGGAATACCAAATCTCATCTCTTTCAATCACATTTTCTGCATCGAAATAAAATGAGTTGCAAAGCGAGTTGCAAATCGAAATGGGATTATATAAAATTCCAAACGGATTTTGAGCGATTTTAAATTTATTTTGATTTAATACATTACCTATATTTTCAGCAAAACATGAACCAACACTCAAAATGTTTGAATGATGCGAAATGTCAAAATTACCTTTTGGAATGTTTATTTCTGTTCTGAAAATCATAATTGCACTTTTATGCAATATATCTTATTTTTAAAAAATAGGCATAAAAAAACCTCTAAATTGCTTTAGAGGTTTTTTGAAAAAGTTTATTTTTTCTCAGTAAGTGTACAACCATTTACTCCAATTGAGAAAAATGGCACTTTACCAGTTGAACCATAACAATCTGATTCTGCGTCACTTTCAGACTTTTCAGTAATCACCTTATTTTGTGATGTATTTACACAATCGCAACTCCAATTTTTTTTAGACGAACAAGATGCTAATACTGAAACAGCAGCTACAGAAGCAATAAGAATTAATTTTTTCATTTTGTTTTTTTGTTTTGAGTTAATAATACACAATTATATTAAGATAATTTTAATAAAAAAACATATCTAATATTTTTTATTAAAAAAATATTACCAATCAAGTTATTTAGAATAATTATATACCTAGGCTAGATTTTAATAAAGTGTATTCATCGTTTGCAGGTGTTTTATCAATAGAACATCCTACTTCTGTGGCTTTTTTATTTATAATTTCAACACGGTTTCCAGGGTCGGGGTGAGTACTCAAGATCACAGGAGTTGAGCTTCCGCCAGCAGCAACTATTTTTTCAAAAAACTTTGCTGCTGAGTTGCATGGATAATCTGTACCAGATAAATAATTCACAGAAGATTCATCGGCTTGAGTTTCGTGGCAACGGCTGTTTTTCAATCCACGTAATCCATCTGCAAGGGTTGCAAGTTGAGCTGCTGTGCCACTTCCTGCAATAATTTGAATCAACAATTGTGTACCGTAAGTATTTTGCATTGTACGTACAGAATGCCTCAAATCGGCATGTCCCATTTCGTGTCCTAATACTCCTGCAAGCTGGCTTTCATTATCCAAAACTTTTATAATTCCAGTATAGATATAAATGTATCCTCCAGGTGTACAAAATGCATTTTGAGTTGCATCGTCTTTAATTATTCGCAAACGCCATGCAAACTCATCTTTGTTTTTTAATTTGCCAGAATTAAGTATCTTATCTCTCATTTTGTATAAGATTCTGTATGGAACTGGATTTGAAGCGCTGTCTAATGTAGGATATTCTGCCTTGTTTCCATCAATTTCAGTAGCAACTTGAGCTCCAAGTTGCCTATCATCGTTTAGGGTAAATAAAACTATCGGTGGATCTGTACATCCAGAAACAGGATTATTAGGGTTATTGCTTCCACAATTAGTTAAAGTTAAAATAGTAATAAATGTAGCTATTGTTATTATAGTTTTTTTCATTTTTATAAGATTTAGAAAGGTAATTTAATTTTGTTTTTTAATAATTTTTCAGCTTCTTCTTTTGCTTTGTTTACACCTTGTTGTTTAAGTTTTTCGCCTTCTTGTCGGGCTTTTTCTTGCAAAGCATTTTTTACAATATCTTCGGGTTTGCCTTTGTCTGTAGATATTCCTCCAAGTTTTATTTGTGGATTATCATGTGTTCCAGTAACTTTCAGCGTAGCAAAAACTTTAGAAATTCCAGCATTTTGTCCGCCAAGTTGGCTCATCAAACCACTTAGGGCTTGTCCGGCAGCTGCTGCTGGAACTTCTGAAATTACATCCATGTCTAATGTTTTATCCAAACCGCTACTTCCCACAATATTGAATCGATTGCTACCCATCATGATATCAAATGGTTTGAATTTTATTCTGCCATTTTCAATATCAAACAAAACTTTGGTATTGTTAATATTTACTTCTTTTTGTGCTGATGTACCAGAACCTAAGTTTGCTACCCCATTTACTTTGTTTATAAAACCTGCATCTTTTAGTTTTGCATCGAAAGTTACTGCTAGACCATTTCCAAAAAGTGTTTTATATACAGGTTGGTAGCCTTTGGTTAAATCGCTGTTAATCTTGAAGTTAGTACTCATTTTCCCTTCAATTTTTTCGGCTATTGGGGCATATTTTTTTATACTTCCAAATGTTTTTACTGCTTCTTGAATGTCCACATTTTTCATATCTAAGTCATAATCAAACTTTGGATTTTTTGGGTCTTTGGTATTGTATGTACAATTTGTAAGAAAATGTCCGCCAATTAAATCGAAATTCCCATTATTTAGTTTAAAAATACCATCTTTAATGGTAATAATACCCGTCATGTTTGTCATAGTCATGTTGGTATATAATACTTTTTCTAATTTAGATTTCATTGTAAAATCTATGTTTTGAGGCAATGGTGTTGGATCTTCAAGTGTTTCAGGTTGTTTTGGAGCATTAGGGTCATCGGCAGGTACCCATTCGTTTACATCAAAATTATTAGTAGAAAAATCTAAATCGCCTTTCAATACTTTATTCTGGAATGTATAAGCCATATAGTTGCTAAAAGTACCTTTAGCAGCAAAGTCGCTTTTACCCAAAAATCCGTTCATATTGATTACAGTAATTTTTTGTGGATCGAAAACCATAAGTGCATCAGTAAGTTTTATTCCCTGTGGCATAGATTTGCTCACAAATGAAAAGTTTGTAAATTTCATCGAACCGCTGGTTGGTAATTGGTCGTATTTTCCTGCTTTTAGAATCGACATTTTGCCACTAGTAGTTATATCAGTCAATATTTTACCACCCAATTTCATATCTTGCATAGGATATATTTTACTGATTTTTTCCATATCCAAATTGCCTTTTACATTTGCAGAATAAGTATAATCATTAAAGTTTTGAACTTTAGCATTTGCCGTAAATTTTTCGCCATCAAGCATCATATTATAGTTATCTAGTGTTGCAATCATGTCTTCCATTTTACCCGTTGCATTTTTAACAGTAGATGTAAAACTGATTTGCTCAAGTGGTGTGTTAGGCATTTTTAAAGTTTTTACAAAGCCATTTTGCATAGCCATATTTACATCTAACGTTGGTAATTGCGAAGCACTTTTATATATTCCTTTTACTTTTGCATCAACCGTAAACAAACCTTTTAATGTTAAACTATCCAGCGGGAAAATATCTGTAACTTCTGCTAAATCAAGTTTTGCTTTTACAAAACCATCTAAATCCATATTTTTTAATCCTTTAACAATCATTTTTGCATCAATAGGGTTTGAACCCATTTCAAAATGCAAGTTTTTTAGATTTACTAAGGTGTTATCAATCACACCATCTTTGTTTTCTACATTCAAATCTATATTAACATTTTTTACTGGAGTAGGTAGTTTGGGATATTGAAATTTTCCATCTTTTACCATTAAATTCAAACCAAATGCAGGAAGTTTTTCTTTAAAATAAGTACCTTTTGCAAACCCATCAAATGCTAATGTGCCATCAGAGCTTAAGTCTTTAAAGCTTTCGGTGTACATTCCTGGTACAAGCGAAAGTATATTTTTAAAACTTGTTTCTTGTACTTTATATGTCAAATCCATATCGATGCTACTGTCTTTTTTCATTTGCAACCAGCCATCAAATCCAAAAGCAAAATCATTAATTTTAATACTATTCTCTTTAAATGTGTATTTTGCATTCGCATTATCCATATTTAAAACCAATTTCATATCGATTTTATTTTTGTTGAAATATCCAACTGAGTCGTATCTAACGGTAAGTGCATCAATATTGGTTTGGGTTTTTAAGTCCAATACATCAGCCGAAAAATCGCCTGAACCTGAGTGGTTTAGGTTTTTAATGTTGGCATAAGTGGGAGTTTTTTGGTCATCATAAATAATATTTCCGTTTAAAATTTCCCATTTTTTTATTGAAGTTTTGAAATCAGATTTTTCCGTAGGTTTTTGCGTTGTGGTATCTGTTGATGGTTTTGCAATATCATAATTTGCAGTGCCGTCAGCCAAAACTTTTACTTTAATGGTTGGCTCGACAAGCGAAATTTTGTTTACAGTAATTCCTTTGCCCGAAAGTGCCGACATCACATCGACAGCAACCACAAATTCTTTGATATTTGCCAATGTATCACCTGCAAAAGGGGCATTATTAATGACCCCAAAATCGCCTAAAGTCAAACTCAAATTTGGAAAGTTTTTGAAAAAAGAAAGGCTGAATTTATCAAAATCGTAATATACTTTTGCGTTTATATTTTGCGCAATTGCTTCATCAACTTTTGCTTTTATTTTATCCTTGAAAAATAGGGGAGCCACAGCCAATGCTACAACTACAAAAGCCAAAAATCCGCCAATTATTATAAGTGTTTTTTTCATTTTAATTTTTAAGATGCTATGTTAAATACTTTGTTTTCTACTTTTCGTAATCTATTATCAATTTCGTGAACTCTTAAAAGTTCATCTGCCAATCGCATTACTGATATTCTTAATTCGCCAATTGCTGCGTTGGTTTTAATGGCATGTTTTTCGAGTTTCTCTAATCTTTTGTCTAATGATTCAAATCTTTTATCTATAGAATCAAACTTTTGATTCGTGATTTTTGATTCATTTAATAAATCTAAAAGGATATTTACAATTTTTTCGTCCATGATTCTAGTTTTTAGAAGGGCCAGTTTTTTTTGTCAAATACTTTTTTAAGAATATCAGAAGTGCGGGCATTCAAATCTGTACGGATTATTTTTTCTTCATCTTTTACTTTTATAAATAAACCAGTTAATGCTTTTCTTGTTACATACTCGCCAAGCGATGAATTTGGCATACGTTCTACTTTTTTAGAAGCAAACATGTTGTAGCCACTTATCAGACTAGAAGTTACTGAATTGTCGAACATTTTGTTGTAGTTGCTTACAAAGGTTCCATAAATTTGGTTTGTAGATTGGCTTGCAACCAGTGGTTTATCTAAAGAAGCATTAATTTTTGGAGTATAAGCACCGATTAAACTATTGAAACTTTTTCCTCTTAAATAATTTGTAGCAGATGTATCTGTACCCATCAAAATATTTTTTGCATCTGTAATCGTCATTCCTAATACAGCATCTTTTACAATTGGTGCGGCAGTAGTTGCTGCATCTTCCGCTGCACGGTTCAGGCTAGTTATCAAATCCGTTTCATACGATTGCAAAAATTTATTATAATTATCTTGTCCAACCACAGCTTTTAAACTTTCTATTTTGCCACTTACTTCGGCAGGAAGCAAAATTTTCAATAAAGCATTTCCCAAATATCCATCCAAAGCAGATAGGTTTTTTACCGTTTTATCTGTACCAACATTTAGCGCTTCTTTTAATCCTGCCGAAATATCCGCTTCAGATAAAGTTGCAACAGAAGGAATAGAAGATGGAAGTTTAATTGAAGACGGTAGTTTGATGGAAGGTAATTTTGACTTTTTCTTTTTGGTTTGTCCAAATGCTAAAAATGAAACTAAAGTAATAATTAATATAAGGTGCTTTTTCATGTTTTTAATTTTTTAAGATAAGCAAAGATATAAAATGACTTTTAATAAGGAATAAAAAATGATAATTTTTAGACGAAATTGAGTTTTTTGAGGTTGAATTTTTTCACGCAACACACTTTGCACATAAACCACTTACCATCAAATTAACCTCTTTTTGAATGTAATTTTTTGGTAAATTGAGCGATAATGTTGCATTTAAACATTCAATAGTGTTGCAATTTGTGCATCTGAAATGAAAATGACTGTCGTGATGATGTCCTTGTTCGCAATCGTGGCAAAGGGCAAAATACGTTTTTCCTTCGTCTGACATTACTTTATGCAATATACCATCATCACAGAACGAATACAATATTCTATATATCGTAACTCTATCCATTTTGTCTTTTAAAATTTTTTCGAGTTCGTCTTGGCTCATGGCAGTTTTGTTCGCTTTCAAAACCGCTAATACTTCGTTTTTCGATGGTGTATTTCTTTTTTTTATCATTTTAATTGCAATTATGTTGCATAATACGATATTATTATTTAGTTGATATGAAAAAATATAATATTTAGCTTATATTGCAAAAAAAAGTGAGTCCTAGTATCCAAAACATATTAAATCAACTAGAATTAAAAGATTCCGAATCTCTTGTTTTTTTTCAAAAACAGGGCTGGAATACGCTTATTTCCAAGGAAACAGAGTATAAATTTGAAGTCATAAAGCCTACTGCTTTTTATGTTTTTAATAAACTTCCTTACATTTTATTTTTTGATCTTACCAACAATACAAATCCAGAAAAAGAAAAAGAAATTTATAAACAGGTGTGGTCTTTTGACCAAGCACCTGTTATTTTTATCATAAAAGGCAACGAAATTCAAGCATTTAATGCGTTTGAATTAGAAATAAATGGAATTTTAAAAGAAATAAATTTAGAAGAAGCCATAAAAGAATGTAGTTTTTGGAACTTACAAAGTGGAGCTACTTTAGAGTGGTTTTATACCAAATACCAAAAAGATTTAACCAAAAAAAGGGTTAATCAACGCTTGTTCGATAATATTAAGCAAACTATTTCTTTGCTTGAAAATGAAAAACTAGACAGTCAAATTGCAAAAATACTGGTACTAAGATTGATTTTTGTGCGGTATTTGATTGATAGAAATATAAAAATTGACACACAGTATATTTCAGGAGACACCATCTTAGACAGGCGAAAATCTTTTAGTAAACTACTCAAAAATCCTAAGGAATTAAAATCTTTTTTTGTTTACCTAGATGAACGATTTAATGGAGTCTTGTTCAAAGAAAACAATGATATAATTACTCAAAATCAAGCAGATATTATTTCAAGTCTATTTGATCCTTCATTGGAAAATTCTCTTCTTAAAGATACTAATTATTGGTTTAATCTTTTTGACTTTGGTATTATTCCAGTTGAGTTGATTAGTGGTATTTATGAAACTTTGCTGGATCCATTAACCAAAGATGCCACTTCTGCGGTTTACACACCCCCTTTTTTGGTAGATTATATTCTTACCCAAACGGTAGATAAACATCTACAAAATAATATAACAGAATGTAAAATATTCGATCCAGCCATGGGTTCGGGAATTTTTTTGGTACAAGCCTTTCGCAGAATAGTGGATGCAGAAATTGCTTTTAAAAATAAAAGTATAATTACGAAAGCTCGTTTAGCTGAAATAGCTGAAAATAATCTTTATGGGATAGATGTAAACGAAGAAGCGATAAAAGTAGCTTGTTTTTCAATTTATGTGGCTTTATTAGATTATTTAGAACCTGCAGATATAGATGACATCGACCATAGATTTCCTACTTTGCAGGGTACGAATTTTTTTAAAGTTCATTTTTTTGATTTATCAAAAGAAAATATTTTACAAAAAATAAAGTCTAAAAAGCTGGATTTTATCCTAGGAAATCCACCATGGAGAAATAATGATAGCCCCGAACATTTAGATTGGTTGAAGAAAACCAAGTTTGATAAAATAGTAAGCGATAAACAAATAGCACAATCCTACTTATTAAGAGTAAAAGATTTTGCTGAAAATTCACCTAAGATTGCCTTTATTGTAACAAGCAAAGTAGTTTACAATAACAAAGCAAAAAAGTTTAGAAAATTTTATTTAGAGAATAATAAACTTTCTGAATGTTTTGACTTATCTCCAGTTAGACATTTGGTATTTGAAGATGCTTCAAATCCTGCCATGATCTTATTTTTTGAATCTACAATTGGCAATTTCAACCCTGAAAATGTCGTAAAACACATTTCTATAAAACAGAATAAATTTTTTAATAAATATTTTAAGACTATTGTAATAGAGAAATTTGACCAAAAGAAAATTCTGCAAAAGCATTTTCTAGAAAATGACTGGATGTTTAAAGTGGCTTTATATGGCAATACTTTAGATTATTTATTTTTGAGAAAGCAAATAAATTATGAGAGAATAAAAAGCATCTTAAAAAATAAAAAAATAAAATTTAGCAAAGGAATATTTAAAGGAACACCTAAAAAGCATTTTGAAGAATTAATTGGAATGCCATATTTAATTAGAAAAGAGTTCAAAGATTATTACACTAATTATATTAATAGCTATAGTCTTATTAACAACGAAACTTGTTTTTTAGAAGCTGGACGAACAATTGATTTATTCAAAGGAAAAAAAATAATTCTACAAAAAAGCATTTCTGAAAACTTTAAAATCTCTTTAATTGATTTTGATTGTATTTTTGATAGTACTGTCTATGGAATAAATTATAGCCATGAAAATACTAATTTTATAAGCATACATTTTTCATTTTTGTTATCTAACTTTTATTTGTACTATCAGTTTCTTACTTCATCAAGTTTAGGTGTTTATATACCTGAAATTTATAAAGAGGAACATGTATCCTTTCCATACAAAGAACCATCTGAATCTCAAAAACAAACTTTAATAGCTTTAGTAAACAAACTATTGCAGCCTTATCAAGATTTTTATGCTTCCTATCCAGATAGTACTTACTCAGGAGTACCTAATCCTGCTATTCTCAAAGAAATAAATGAAATCATTTATGAAATCTATGATGTAAGACCTTTTGAACGAGATTTGATAGACTATGTGCTGAATGTATCAAGGTATCAGTTTCAGGATTCTAAGCAGGATTTGGTTTTTAAATTCAGTAAAAATGAAAATGATATTAGAAATCAAAAACAAGTATTAGAACAATATATAGCTGTTTTTTTAGAGGATTTAACACAAATATATTACGATGAATATATAGAAATAGAAGTATATCAGCTAGAACATTTTATTGCCTTGAATTTTAAATTTGATGAATCTAAAACGGCAAAGCCATTTATAAATTGGGAAACGAAAGAAAAAACGGAGAATGATTTTTTTAAGAAAATGTCTAATCTATCTATCTCAAAGCTAACGAGTGCAACTGATTTAGAAAGTAATTTATTTATTCAAAAAGACATCAAAGGATTTGAGGAAAATTCATTCTATATCATCAAACCCAACGAATACAAATGTTGGCTCAGAGCGATGGCTCGCTATGATGTGTCAGAAATAAAAGAAGCTATTCAAGCAGCAGAACTAGGTCGTATTAAATCTAAGAGTTTGCATGAATAGTCAGAACGCATCCAATTTTAAAGCAAATTCGCTCGAAAAATCAACAAGGTTGAGAGTGAAATTAATTATGAAATACATCATTCATTGTTATTTAATGATGGTTAAAGAGGGGAAAACATACTCATTTTCAGAAAAGGGAAAGCTAAAAAAAGAAGATTTTTTGAGAAATGGACTTGTTAATGATTATCTAAGTCAAAAGCCAAACAAAGATTATTTTAAAAATCATATTTCAGATGAACCTAAATTTGAAATATTTTTTCAAAAAGAAGAATTACAAGAATATGAAATTGGAGGAGTTAAACAAGAAGATTTTATCGATATTTCTGTAAAAGACTCCATATTATCAAGTTTGAGTGGTGAAATCTCAAATGATGAAATTCGATTAGCTGTTGAATGTAAAAGGGTCAAAAACAACAACGACTACTTGGAATACACCAAAGATATTCAGAAATTTGCAGATAGACCATATACTACATTTCGTTTACCTTATGAAGCACAAATTGCTTTTATTGAAAACGAACAACTAAATCCTGCCATAGTTTCAAAAGAAATTTGTTTAATATTGGAAAAAAGTCAGTCCATTCAAACCACTCAAAATTTAATTCCTATAAAAATCCACGATAATTTCGAGGCAAGTTATCATTCAAGCCACAAGCGAAATCATTCAGAAAACATAGAATTTTCTATTACACATTTGTTTTTTAATTATTTTGAAGTTGTCGTTTGAATATTCTTATAATAAATCTTTTTCATTATTTTAATTGCAATTATGTTGCATTATTAAATTTGATTGATTATTATTGCAACAAATATGCAATAAATAAATCTGAAAATCATGAAAATAATCTATTATTCATTAACTGCTCTAGCCATTTTAGGCTCATGCAGCAAAGCCGTTGATCCTAACGATAAAACAAAACCAGTGTTAGAAATAACCTCTACTAATCCAGTATTCAAACTTGAAGGCGATGAAAAAATAATTGAAGCTGCCAAAGGCTCAAGTTTTACTGTAAATGTAAAAATCACGAAAATTTTGATGGGCATAGCCACGCAAGAAAAGAAGGAACAAATTGGGCAACGTCAAAAATTGTTACACATACAGGCAAAGAGGCTACCCATAGCGAAACTTTTACGATTCCTTCTGATGCCACACTTGGCGAATATCATTGTGAAATGATTGTTTTAGACCAAAATGGAAATGAGTCGATAGAATATATACTAGCAGTAGAAGTAAAATAATATAAATTGCTTATTATTAAGTCTTTATGTTTTAAAAAACCCCAAACATCTCTCCAAAATTGGAGAGATGTTTTTTGTGTTTTTAAGTTGATTTTTTCTTTTTTTCTTTTTTTTAATAATTTCATTTTTGCTCAAAATTTAACTTTTAAAGGTAAAATTATGGATGAAAAATCTTTGCCTTTAGTCGGTGTAGTTGTAGAAATTCACGAAACAAATCAAGCTGTTTTGAGTAATAATGATGGTTTTTATGAATTTAAAAATATTAAACCCGGTTCTTATCACATACATTGTAATATGATAGGATTTCATAGCGAATCCTTTCAAATCGAAATCAAAGAAAATACCAATTTTGATGTTCAAATGCATGAATCGGCAAACGAATTGCACGAAGTTGTGATAGAATCTAATCTACAAAAACAATCCGAAAAGGAATCTTCCGTAGCAATAGAGCGAGTTGATAAAGAGTTTTTTCAGAAAAATACGGGCACAACTTTTATGGCTACACTCGAAAAATTACCTGGTGTAAGTTCTATAAATATGGGTGTTGGAATTTCAAAACCTGTCATTCGTGGTTTGAGTTTCAACAGAGTGGTAGTTTCAGATTATGGTATTAAGCAAGAAGGACAACAATGGGGTTCGGATCATGGTTTAGAAATTGATCAATATAATATTGATAATGTAGAAATTTTGAAAGGTCCGGCTTCGCTCATGTATGGTTCGGATGCAATGGCGGGTGTAGTTGCCATTACTCATCCTAAAAATATGCCACAAAATACACATTCTGGGTATATTCAAACGATTTTAAGAACCAACAACGATACGTATGGACTAACTGCAAACGCCAAAGGCAATGCAAAAGGAATAAATTATAAAATTCAACTGACTGGGTTAGATTATGCCGATTATAAAGTGCCAGCAAATAGTTTTGTATATCAAGGTTTTAGGTTTCCAATCGTAGAAAACAGACTCAAAAACACGGCTGGAAACGAAAAACACGTCAATTTTACAGTTGGTATAAATAAAAATTGGGGCTATTCGCATTTTACAATTTCTAATTTTAATCAAAATGCAGGACTTTTTGCAGGTGCAATTGGCAGACCACAGTTTTATAAACTTACTAATGATGGCAATTGGAGAGACATAAATTTACCTTCGCAAAATATCAACCATTTTAAAGTAATAAATAATACAAATATTAAGCTAAAAAATAATTGGTTGGAGCTTGATTTTGGATATCAAAATAATTACAGACAAGAAAACTCTTTGCCACATGCCCACGGGCAAGGTCCAGCAGCAGTTGGCACAAAAGCTGTTGCTTTTCAGTTGCAAACTTTGAGTTTGAATAGCCGATTTTATACTAAAAATTTTAAAATATTAGATGCCATTTTTGGTTTGCAAAGTAGTTTTCAAAACAATAAAATTAGCGGTTATGAATTTTTAATTCCTAATTTTAATTATTTTCAAATTGGAGCATTTGTGATTGAAAAATATAAAATCAATCCACAGCTTTTTGTAAATGCAGGTGCAAGAGTAGATTTTGCAGCTTTGCAAACAAAATCTACGCAAGTTGCGGTGTATGATAATCCAAGAAATCCAATAAATTTCATTGGTTTTCAAACTCGAAACGAAGCACTTGATAAACTTTGGGCAAATGTGTCATTTTCTACAGGTTTGTCCTATTTACCTAACGAATGGTTAAAATTAAAATTGAATATGGGCAAAAGTTATCGCAATCCAACGCCACAAGAACTTTCTGTAAATGGGGTGCATCATGGCACTTTTCGGCACGAAAAAGGTGATATAAACTTACTTCCAGAACATGGTTATCAGTTTGATTTGGGAGCTTTTATAGAATACAAAAAAGTGTATTTTTCGTTCACTCCATTTTTTAATTTCTTTGAAAACTACATTTATTTACGTCCTACGGCTCAATTTTCTACATTGCCCGATGGCAGACAAGTGTATCAATTTTCGCAATCGAGAGCCACACTTTGGGGTGGGGAAGTGGCGGTCGAATATAAACCTATTAAAAATATAAAATTGAGTTCAAATGCAGAATATGTGTTTGCAACAAATTTGGATGCGAATTTACCATTGCCCATGATTCCGCCTTTTTGCTCTCAAAACGATGTAGAATACGAGTTTTTTAAACCTTTCAATGGCTTTGTAAAATGGAATACCGCTTTTTATTCAGCCCAAAACCGCACAGATAGAAACGAACTCGAAACCGATGGGTATATGCTAAATCATCTTTCAATGGGTTTAAAACCTGCGTATAAAAAAATAAAGTTTAACTTGTATTTTCAAGTTCAAAATGTGTTTAATACACAATATTTCAATCATTTAAGCCGATATAGATTTCTTGGGTTACCCGAAGCCGGCAGAAATTTTGTGATTACCCTTAAAGTTGGAATATAAACTTTATTTTTAATGTGAAATAATAAGTTTTTTATACGTTTTATTGCCCAATGATTCAATTTGAATTATGTATAATCCATTTGGCAGATTAAATATATCTATTTGATTATCAGCTGTTTCTAAAACTTTGTAACCTAAACTATTTATCAATCTAATATTTAAAATTGTGTAGTTTTTTGTTGAAACTGTAATTTTATCATTTGCTGGATTTGGGTTTATGATAATATAATCTTCATTATTTTCAAATATACTTTGTGTTATGCAATTTATACTTGTAATCATACTAGCCGAACACTGATTTGGATTTGTTCCAATTACTGTATAAACACCAGTAATCGAAGTAGTTAGAATAGGTTGAGTTGAGTTTGTATGTCTCCAAAGATACGTATTTGCACCCGAAACGGTAAGCGAAGCAATATTGTTTTCGCAAGAATTTGTATTTCCAGCAATGGTTAAAACTGGCGTAGCAAACACCAAAACTTGAATCGGTTTAATATCAACAAAACCCACGCCTGTATTGGTAGTAACTTGTTTTCTGATATAATACGTACCTGCAACAGAAACCAAATTTGGAGCAGTTACACTAATGGTTGCACCCGCATTTTGCCAATAGGTAACCGTACCCACCAAGTTTTTGGTATCAACAAAAGAAGTAGTTAAATCAGCCGTCAATCCCGAGCAAATCGAGATTGGACCAGTAACCGACAAAGTTGGATAGGGAGGACAATTTACACTCATAATCGTTGTAATAATAGTAGTCGAACACTGATTTTGGTTTGTGCCAATTACTGTATAAACACCAGTAATCGAAGTAGTTAGAATAGGTTGAGTTGAGTTTGTAGGTCTCCAAAGATAGGAACTTGCACCCGAAATCGTAAGCGATGCTAAGTTGTTATCGCAAGAATTTGTATTTCCAGCAACGGTTAAAACAGGCGTTGCAAACACCAAAACTTGAATAGGTTTAATATCTACAAAACCTACACCTGTATTGGTAGTAACTTGTTTTCTGATATAATATGTTCCCGCAACAGAAACCAAATTTGGAGCAGTAACGCTAATGGTTGCCCCTGCATTTTGCCAATAAGTTACAGTACCCACCAAGTTTTTGGTATCAACAAACGAAGTAGTTAAATCGGCTGTTAATCCTGAGCAAATGGAGATTGGACCTGTAACCGACAAAGTTGGATAGGGAGGACAATTTACACTTGTTATCGTTGTAATCATACTAGCCGAACACTGATTTGGATTTGTGCCAATTACTGTATAAACACCAGTAATCGAAGTAGTTAGAATAGGTTGAGTTGAGTTTGTAGGTCTCCAAAGATACGTACTTGCACCCGAAACGGTAAGCGAAGCAATACTGTTATCGCAAGAATTTGTATTTCCAGCAACAGTTAAAACAGGAGTTGCAAACACCAAAACTTGAATTGGTTTAATATCTACAAAACCTACACCTGTATTGGTAGTAACTTGTTTTCTGATATAATATGTTCCCGCAACAGAAACCATATTAGGAGCAGTAACGCTAATGGTTGCACCCGCATTTTGCCAATAAGTAACGGTACCGACTAAGTTTTTAGTATCAACAAACGAAGTAGTTAAATCGGCTGTTAATCCCGAGCAAATGGAGATTGGACCTGTAACCGACAACGTAGGATACGGAGGACAATTTACACTTGTTATCGTTGTAATCATACTAGCCGAACACTGATTTGGATTTGTGCCAATTACTGTATAAACACCTGTAATCGAAGTAGTTAGAATAGGTTGAGTTGAGTTTGTAGGTCTCCAAAGATAGGCAATTGCACCCGAAACGGTAAGGGAAGCAATACTGTTATCGCAAGAATTTGTATTTCCTGTGAGTGTTAAAACAGGACTATTTTTTATAATCACATCTATTGGTTTTATGTCCATAAATCCTACACCTGAAGTTGTAACTTGTTTTCTGATATAATACGTACCCGCAAGAGAAACCAAATTTGGAGCAGTTACACTGATAGTTGCAGCAGCATTTTGCCAATAAGTAACAGTACCAACTAAGTTTTTGGTATCAACAAATGCTGTAGTTAAGTTTGCCGTTAGCCCAGAGCAAATAGTAATAGGACTCGTAACAGATAATACTGGAGGTATCAACGTTGAACTTGTCGCTACTCTGGAATAAAAAGGTTGATAAACTCTGATTTCTTTTATAGGTGTATTTTTTGCACCTTTTGCATCTAGTTCTAAAATATGATTGGCATTTGAAATTCCTTGTGCAAGTGTAGAAACTACTTCTATTGCTGTACCAGGAGCGGTAGATGGGATAAATGTATCTGTGTAAAATGCTTTTGCCTGCCAAGTTATTGTAAATCCCGCTGCTAATGGCAATGCCGAATAGGGGCCATTTCCAAACCAAAACTGTGCAGGATCTATCACAAATTGCCCAGAATTTGAAGTAAAAGTGCTTCCCGATGTCGCTAATCCTGAAGTAATATTTACACTTGCAGTTCCATCGCCACCCGTTCTTGTACCAGTAACGCTATAAGTAAAATTGCTTCCTGCATTGTAAGTCAAAAATCGTAATGTCCAATCTTGTGCTCTTAGTAGGGGAGATGTATTCGGGTTGAATTTCATAATCGCACCTTTTTGCCAAGGCCAATCATAAGAGTTATGTCTAAAAAGTGTATCATAAGTATCATTTGGTCGTGTAAACATCACAGAACCAGCAATAGAAGATGGTCTTTTTGAATCAATAAGTACAGATGCACTGTCCATATTTGCAACTGGACTTTCGTGCACAATATCTATTTTGTTTCCGTTAAAAGGCAATGTTATTTTCCCATTAATTGCAAAAATATCTTTTCCAACAACATAACTTTTCATCAATCCAAATGTATCAGCTGTTATCCATTTATTTGGTCTATAATGTAAATAAGGCATATATAATTTCGACATCAAAAACCACCCTCTGTTATTCAAATGCGTTCCATCTGGTGCTAGGTCTGTTTCGAGCAAACTATTATCTTGTAAATATTTAAACCAAGGCGTACGCATATCGATTAACTCAATTCCATATTTAGTAGCAAGTTCTGAAAAATAGCGAGGTCCACCTGAATTTACATTTCCTGAATTTTTGTCGCCAGTACCTACATGATGATTTTGCATGGCAATTTCAGCTGCAGTGTTTGTTCTGATATAATTCAAAATATTTTCGTATTCAGGACCTTGATCTCCACCCCAAGCATTCCAACCATACACATCAAAAAGAATTAAATCTGGATAAAATGTTTTAATATCATACGCCATTGGGTTTTGCAAACATCCAGCCCAGCATCCTCCAATTGCACGATTTATCATAATTATATTTGCATTTGGATACCTGATTTTGAGGTATTTACGAACCGAATCAGACCATTCTTGCTTGGCAATAGACTGTCCATAAACCATAATTTTGACCGTGTTTTTTTTGGTTGGCGTACTCGTAGCCAAAAGTTTCATAGTTCGTTGCAAGTATTTTCCAAAATTAGAAGTATCTCTTGGTGCAGGAAGTGTAAATTGTGCAAAAAGTGAAATGGAAAGAAATATAAAGCTAGAAAGTAATTTTTTTTTCATGTTGGATGTAAGTAGTATTACAAAAATACTATATAATCTTTTAATATTTATATATTATATGATTAATTTCTTTACATGATTAATTTTATTCAAATTCAAAATGTTTGAAAATCTAAAATGATGCACATATAAAAAAGAATTCAAACTTAAAATCAACTCAAAACTTTTTCGTTTTTGTCAAATTGAGTTATCCAAAAATTATTAAAGCCTTCGCCTATCACGATTTGCAAAAATTGGTTTTGAAGCAATTCGAGTATCGATAAAAAATTAAATATAATGGCAATTTTATCTGGCATATTAGTAATCACTTCCTCAAAAGATATTTTTTTTGATTTTGATACCAATTCTAATATATAAGCTTTTTGATGTTCGATGGTGTATGGATATGGTACTACTTTATGGATGGGTTTGCTTAACTCGTTTTGGTGTTTTTCAACAATTCGCATATAGACTTTGAGCAATTTATAAAGATCTAAATCTTGTAATTCGGATTCAACATTGTTTCGTTCGCCAATAAGTTTGAGTTCGTCAGCAATGTTTCCACGTTTTTCCATTTGCAAACGGTTCGATTCCATTTCAGCAAGAGTTTCGACCACCGATTTGTATTTTTTGTATTCTAATAAATGTTTGATTAATTCTTCTCGTGGGTCGATTTCGTTTCCAAGAACATCAATTTCGGGTCGAGGAAGCAACATTTTTGCTTTAATTTGCATCAAAGTGGCAGCTACCAAAATAAATTCGCTTGCTATTTCCAAATTCGTATCTCTAATGTGATGAATATATCCCAAAAAATCATCTGTTATTTTAGCAATTGGAATATCACGAATATCTAATTCATCACGTTCGATAAAGAACAAAAGCAAATCGAATGGACCTTGAAAAAGCGGTAATTTTATTTCGTATGACATCTTTTTTATGTATTTTCAACTAAAAATGTACCCAACCTTGTGCCTCAATGGGTACGGTATTGCCATTTAAGGTTACCAAATTTACTCCTTTTTCTTTTTCGACCATGTAACCAATGGTAGAAATTTCTGGATTGTTTTTTATTTTTTCGTAATCTACTTGACTCACAGTAAAAAGCAATTCGTAATCTTCGCCACCATTGAGCATACAAGCACTCGAACTTAAATTGAGTTCCGAAATCGTTTCTAATGTGCGATTATCAAGTGGCAATTTGTCTTCAAAAATATGTGCTCCCAACTGCGATTGCGAACAAATATGCATCAACTCCGAAGCCAATCCATCCGAAATATCAATCATCGAAGTTGGAATAAGTTTTTTCTCGTCAAACTCATGTACGATATCGAGCCTTGCTGTTGGTTTGAGCTGTCTGCCAACCACATAATCTTTGTCGGTAAGTTGCGGTTGCATAGTTGGGTCTGCCATATAAACTTCTTTTTCTCTTCGCAACAATTGCAAACCAACATAAGCAGCACCCAAATCGCCAGTTACACATATAATATCGCCTTTTTTAGCTGTACTTCGTTTCACTATTTTTTCGGAAGGGGCAACGCCAGTTACTGTAATTGAAATAATTAAACCTTTTGGCGAAGCAGTGGTGTCGCCACCTACCAAATCGACTTTATAAGCCTCACAAGCAGCCAAAATGCCATCATACAACTCGTCAATTGCCTCGACCGAAAACCGATTACTTAGTGCTAAACATACTGTAATTTGTTTAGCTATGCCATTCATGGCAGCAATATCCGATACGTTTGTTGCCACAGCTTTGTAGCCCAAATGCGACAAAGGCGTGTAAGCCAAATCAAAATGAATGCCCTCAACCATCATATCAGTAGAGAGTAATAACTTTTCGGAAGCATCAATAGAAATAACGGCAGCATCATCTCCAATGCCAAGTTCAGAAGAAGCGTTTTGTAGTTTTATTTTAGATTTTATATGATTGATAAGTCCAAACTCGCCTAGTTTTCCAATTTCGGTACGTTGCATAAATTCTTTTTTTTGCAAAGCTAAGCATTTGTAATGCTTTTCAAAAAGTAGGTTGAAATGATATTTATTTTATATTTCAATTATCCCTAAGCTGCTGTCTAGTCAGTGCAGCGATTGTAGAATTAGAAATAAAAATAATATTTATTGGTTTATTTTTGAAGATCAACATCAGAATTATTTTTCTTTCAATATGTCATCTGTACATTTTTAATTGCTGATTAAAGTTTTAAAAAGCTAGATGTTTAATTTTTGTTGGTTCTTTCGGATGCTTAAATTAGTAGTAACTTAGTAAGTTTTTTTTTCAATTTCTGAAATATCAATATTGTTACTTTTGAGTAAATTCAAAAAACCTACTTTTGATTTTTCCCAACTTCTGTCATTTTTCATTTTAAAAATTATAGCTTTATTTACTTCATAATCTTTATATTTAATTAATTCTTGAAGTGCAGCGTAATATTCTTTTGTACCCAAAGTCTTAAATGTTGTTTGATTTAGGTATTGAATTATTGCATCTTTAATATTTTTTGAATAATCTTCTTTATTCCATTTAGATAAATAAAAGATTGCTTCTTTGTTGCATTGTTCGAAGGCAAGTTTTGAAATTTGTGTTACACATGGTTGTTGATAGACCCTATTTTGTAAAGCAGCATTTATTAACATTCTATGTGGTTTTGGGCTAAATAAGGTGATACTATCAAATTGATACAATATTTTATCAGTAGACTTTTTAAAATCACCTATTTTATTTAAATATCTAAAATAGAGTTCACAAGAAATATAGTATTGTGATTTTATACATCCACTATAAGTCTGAACTATTTTATCTTGTAAAATAAATTTTCTGAAAATTTCCATTAGGTTTGGATATGACTTTTCAACTAGAGCCCAACTAGCGTAGCAAGCAACAACCGCATTTTTATTTTCTACTAATAGCATTAATTCTTCTATTGAAGCAATCTCTTTTAACAATTTAAAATTTTTGTAGTTTTCGCTTTCTCTGCCTTCCATTCCAATGTGCTCTTCTTGAAGCTCATTAATTTTAACTATACTATCAACAATATCTGTCAATTTTTTTGGTTGACCATTTAAAAAAATAGCATTTAAAAGTATTATTGAAAAAACTGTGTATTTTATTGGCTTCATACGTTTTAATTAGTTTTTAAATAATATTTGTAAAGAAAATTCTAAAGTAAAATTATCAAATTTGATTTTTTTATTTTAAAAATCCGAACATGAGTATTCACTTATTATTCAATAATCAAATTACAATTTTATATTGCCAAACACATTATTTCACTTTCGCTTTGCGATTGTGGGAAGGGCATATTTTCTTCTTTTAAACCTTCTAAATGAAAGGTTATGGCATCAAAAATATTTTTTTCAGCTATTTCTTTTGTACTTCCAGAGGCAACTACACCTGCCATATCAGGCAAATAGGCACTAAAACCCGTTTGCGTTTTTTCAAATACCACTAAATATTTTATCATTTCAATTTTAAGTTAGCTTGTTTTAAAATACTGTTCAACGTGCCTAACGCAACTTCATCCGATAAATGATGAGCTGCAATAGTTACCAAACCTTGTTTTGTAGGATGTTTGTACTGTTTGTAACTCCCTTTTTGTCTTGCTACATACCATCCATCCGTTTCTATAAGCTTGATTACTTCTTTAAATTTCATGTTTCGAATTTAATAATAATGTTTTAAATATTTAATACAAATTCGTTACACAGGCTGTATGACAAGTCAGTGAAGCGGTTGTCGAACTACAAACAATAACCGATATTTATCGATTTAAAATACACTAAGTTCCAGTTTTTCTTTTCTAATGACATAGCAATTAATATACATTTGCGAGGATTAAAATCCGCTTTTCCTGTTCTTCGGCAATCGCTTAATTATCAAACAACCAGAATACATAAAGTATGCTTTCCAATTTTTTTGTTCATTAAAGTTTCATGTTTCAATACGAGTCCATTTCCATGCATAAAAGATGATTAGACAAAGTTGAACAACTTCTATAGCTGCAGCAAAATACATGTGTACCCACGCTTCTCCTACCAAATTAAATAACATGTAAGGAATAAAAACCGCAGCCACTATTATGTTTGTCAAACGATTTACTTTTGCTGGCAATGCAACTGAAAAGAATATCATAAGCACTGGAATAGCAACAAAAAACATGGCAAACATTAAAAAAAATTGTGAAATATCAAATACAAACGCTTTGCCCGCTAATATATCTTTTATACAACCTGGCATATATAAATGAAAATAATCAACATAGATATATAGAAACATAAAACTTGTCCATAGCATAGCGATTTTTATTTTTACATTGATTTTGATCTCTTCAAATGTATTTTGTGATGTTGTTTGAGTGTTCATAAATTGTAAATTTTATTTTTGATAAATAGAAAATGTAAAAGCTGAAACCAAGTTTCAAAGTAAATTCTAAGCCTTTTTTCTTTGAAATTATCTTATAAATTCAATTACTTGGGCACTCACTGTTATAGTTCTTTTGATATAAAAAGGAGCAAAACCACTAAAATGTTCTTCTGTCATTACGTTTATTATGGCTTTTGAGCCATTTACTAAATTGGCTTTTTTTATCATCGCTGAATACGCATTTTCATACAATTGCCTTTTGTTGATACCACCAATGGCAAAAACATAAGAAGCCTCAGAGCTTCCGCTTACTTGTTCAATCACTTTAAAATTATTCTCTTTTAAATGCACCTCAGTAGCGTTTTGATTGTGGTTTGTTACAAAGGCATGTCCAACGCCACAAGAATTAAGTATTGCCGTTAACAATACTAAAATAAAATACATGCTAATCTTTTTCATTGTAGTAATATTTATTGGTTTATTATTGAGTTATTTATTATTGAATTAAAAATTATATCCGAAATGAAGTCCGATTTCAGGGGTGTATTTAGACCATTTGTCATCTTTTTGTTTAAAACCATCGGGCATTTCAGTATGAATAGGTCGTCCAGCAATCCCAATTGAGGGCTGAATAAAAAATCTATCTTTGAAAAGTTTGAAATGATAGCCAACTCGAAAAGTGTTGAAAATATGGAATCCATTATCTATCTTTTTACCGTTTTCGTTCACAAATATTTGCCACATAGGCATTACATGCACGGCTGCATAAAGACCTTTCCAAAAATACCTTTGATAGACAAGTGCAATACCAAACTCACGAATATATCCTAGATATTTTTCTTCCTTATCTGCATATTTTGAACTTAAAAATGGGTTAAGTCCTAGCGGCCAAGCATATTTCCAAGTAATAAGTTCGATTGAAATTACATCTTTTCCAGTAAGGCGATAACCTAAATTTAATTGAAAAAAATCGGGCTTCTCAACTGGCGATAAATTGCCTAATAAAAATAGGGTACTGCCCACAAAACACTTTTTATAAGTAGTGTCTGTTTTTGCATATTGTGCATTCACCTGTAAATTGCCTGCCAAAACAAAGGCAAGTCCAATTTGTAAAATTTTCTTTTGCATATCTTTTTAATGTTAAATGATAGTGCAAAAGTATGCCGTTGAAATGCTATAAATCGTTCACTTAAGTTAAGAAATAATCTTTAATTTTTTTCTTTTTCAAAAATTCTTGCTCTTAGTCTGCTTAATGATTGGGGTTTTATACCAAGATAACTTGCTAATTGGTGTTGAGGCACACGTTGAATCAAATCAGGTCTGTTTTGAAGTAAGTTTAGGTATCGTTGTTCGGGAGAAGAGGTTTTAAACTCATCAAAATTGATTTGTTGTTTAGCCAAAAGTTCTTCGGATAATATTCTACACATGATTTCAAACTTAGGAAACTTGGCATTTATTTCAGCTCCCATATCAGGGTTTGAAACCGTAAGAATCGTATCTTCTATACAACTTATAAAATATTCGGATGGAGCATTATTTATTGCACAATGGGGTGTTATACCTTCCATTTCTGTAAAAAAAGCGGTAGTTTTTTCATCTCCATCTATAATATAATACTTCCGAATACATCCTTTCAGAACAAAAAAGCTTTCTCGTGTTATTTGTCCTTCTTTGAGTAAAATTGTACCTTTTTTAACCGAGCGAAATAAGCCTAACGAAAGTAATGCGTTCTTCTCTTCTTCTGTCAGTGTAATGTATTTTGCTATAAAGTCAAATAGTATGTCTTGCATTGTTTTATATGATAGTCATTTCGACCTTGATTTCTATTCTTTATCAACAAATCTACATATTTAATTCAATAATTTGCTATATTTATCGGATAGAAAATTGAAGCTTGTTTGTCGAAAAAAAGACTGTTAATAATTTTCGCTTGACGGCTAAAAGTTTTAAATGTTTTAGGTGCTGGGCTACTTTTTAAGATGCTTTTTCATCTCGGTTAAATAGTTACTTGCAGTTGTAGCCTTTGATTCTGAAACAATATAATTGTTGTAACGAGCACTCATACAAGCGTCATGTAACCACCCTATAATAAGATGAACACGTAGGTAAATTGGTTTTTACAAGCTCTATAGTCGCTAAATGTTTGGATAATTTTTTATTCTTTTTTTTCAAGACCTTTCCGTAATATACATTGAAGTCAGTATATTTTTGTCCATTATCAGTTAATGGAAATAATTCATGCTGAACAAAGTGTAATGCAGAATAAAAAGCTGTCGTAACAACCCAGTCATTGAATTTTTTACTTGTTAGAAGAAATTTACAGGCTTCTTCGTTGTGAATAGCATGTTGTTTCTTCATTTGTTCATTTTATGCTTTAGATTAAACCCATCTGAACGAACATAATTCTCATCAATTCCCTCTTCCGTGTCGCAGATTGATACTTGTATGTGATACAGGTCTTCATTTTCCTTATTTTCTAATTCAGAAATGAAATCGTAAATACTAAAAATCTTTTTGTCTATGAATTCAGATTGTGGTAGAACAATAAGAATAGCAAAATCATCAAACGAATTTATTTTAAGGTAAGCTGAAATAGGATTAAATTTCTTTTTTCTTATAAAGTCTAAAATAGCAGTAGTGTTTTTGCCAGACTTGTTAATGTTGGAAACAAGTTTTTCTAAAATAAGTCGCTGGGCCTGTTCTAAGCCAGATTTTTGCCCCTTGAGATATGCGTCTATTACATGGTCGCTAGAAAATAACTTTTCTTTGGGAGAGGTAAATTCCCAATTTGCAGGAGCTAATATTTCTTCAATTTCATTCATGTTTTTCATTATTTTCCGTTGTACAAAGGTATATATTTTTATTGTCACGTACAATTGCCACTAACGTTTTTTTGTAGTTGGAAATAGTGTCAAAAAGATTGAATGTTTAAATTTAGCACTGTCCACGAAAATCCAATAAAAGCGGGAATTTGCAACACAATTGTTGATTACAAATATTCATCTGCAAAATATTATGAGTTGAATCAATCTGAATGGACATTTTTGTCTAGTTTATTTGAATAATATTTGATTGATTTG
>RDZG01000071.1 GCA_004293915.1 Bacteroidota bacterium
ACTCCATTTGTTAGTTTAGACAAAAAAAACAAAGACTTCAATCTATCTCTAAAATGATATTTTTGATTCTCTTCATACACACTTTTTAGGATACTACCTTAAGAATATCTTGAAAGCCGATAGAACTTATATGCAAGATGAAGATGCCTTAGAAGGCTATATGTTTATCAATCATATAGCCATACAATGGTATTATATCATTTATAGATTACTGAAAGAAAACAAATTATTGAAAAAGTATTCTGTAACAGACTTTATTAAACTTCTTATTGAAGTCAAAAAAGTTAGAATCAATGAAACTTGGTACACAGAACCAATCATCAAAAGAATTCAGATCCTGCTCGAAAAACTTAAAATATCTGTTCCGTAAAAATCTTTCGGGGTTAGGGATTAATAACATTATATTTGATGGCGACAAAATCTGGATAGAGACAAGGCATGCCTTGTCTCTATCCATCAAAAATCCGTTTGATGGCGACAAAAAAGAGACAAGGCATGCCTTGTTTCTACAAAAAATTATTTTTTTGTATCTAACCCCAGTTGCCTTTTGATGGCATCTATTTCTGATTGCAAACTGACTGTGTTTGATTCTAGTTTGTCGTTTTTAGTTTGCAATGTTTCTATCATTTTTTGTTGTTCTTTAATAGCTTCTATCAGAAAAGGAATTATTTTGGTATATTCCAACGATTTAAAGCCGTCAGGTGCTGTACTAACTATTTCTGGTAGTATTTTTTCAACCTCTTGGGCAATCAAGCCAAATTGTTTTAGATTATCAATAACCTTTCTTTTATCCAAAAAGTCTTTTTTCCAAAAATAGCTTGTTCCTTGAAGTTGTTCCAATGTTTTGATTGCATTAGTTATTGGTAATATATTCTCTTTATAGCGAGCATCGGAAGTTAATGCTATTGTTGCAGACCTAACTGATCCAGTTGCATTTATATCTCCTACTACATCTAACTTATATGCAGGAGCAGCAGTACCAGTTCCAATACCAACATTGCCTCCAGCTTGATTTATAGTCAAATCTGCCCAAGCATTTAGAGCATTATTGTGTCCACCAATAGATGCTCTACCAAGATTGTTTCCAAAAACCACTCTATCTCCGCCAGTACCTGTACCAAAATTTCCAGCTATCCAATTTACTCCATTGTTGATTGTATTGATATGCAATGGATTATTGGGTGTCGTAGTGCCTATTCCTACATTACCATTTTGATTGATTGTAATTAAATCTGTTGCTGTATTAGTTCTAAAAACATAGTTATCGTCCGAGCCATTCATGCCAACAAACCATTTTTCATTACCTTGTCTGCTCAAAGTTAAACCAGTATATAATCTACTTGCATTATCATTATTTAATCGTATAGATGTGTTTCCAGTATTATTTTGATTTCTAATATCTAATGAAAAGATGGGGGTTGAAGTTCCTATTCCTACATTGCCATTGTTATAAACCGTCATTCTGTCGATTCCTTGCGTTGAAAAAGCTAGAAATCCATCATTATTAACTATACCTCTATAAAAGTTTATAGAAGCATTGTTAATTCCAGAAACGGAACCGTAAAATAAACCTAATCTAGCTTGAAGTGGATTTCCTGTTATTCCATTCATTACTTGTAGCTGATAATTTTGATCATTAACACCCGAAGTTAACACAGCTTGCACATTATCTGAAATATTTCCTCCAATATCTAATCTTGCTCTTGGTACTGAAGTTCCTATCCCTACATTCCCCAAATTAGAAATCCTCATTCTTTCTGTGCCAGTAGTAGACTGTGAAGCAGTATAAAAAGACATTCCCACAGTATTAGCACTGGTACTTTCACTCACTGCCGCCACGCCAGCCCATTTGTTATATTCGGAACCGAAACCAACATTCAATCGCAATCCTATAAATTCACCAGTTCCTGCACTTGCTGCATTTCCTTTAATGGTTTGAAGCCAGCCATCTTGAGGGCTGTTTACTTCAAAAAATGTAGTTGGATTTACATTTCCTATGCCCACTTTACCAAAAGAACCATTTCCTTCGGCTGAAAACGAAATAAAATTGGAGGTTCTAGGATTTACGGTATTATCAACCCCCATGCCAAGAACCAAAGCTGAAGTTTGCCAATCTGCACCAGCCGCAACTCGCACTGCTGTCATATTAAGTGCCATAGAATTGCCGGGGTTGCATCCAAAACTGCTGAGAATCAAAGAGTTATTTAAAACAGAACCCAAAACACCTGCATGTGTTCTAAAAGCATTACTAAATGCCGTACCAGCAAAAGTGGTGCCAGGAACAGCCGCTACCGTAAGTTTTGCTGGGGGGGTATCAGTCCCAATTCCAACATTATTAGTCAAAGGCAAATTGCTAGTATTGGTTCCGTTAATTGTCCAAGCATTAGCACCCGAGCTTGTATTTATAAACAAATCACCATTAGTATTAGCAAAAACAGCTCCAGAAGTAGAAAGATTGCGGATTCGAACAGCACCGTTCACATCAAGCATGGCAGAAGGTGCAGCAGTTCCAATCCCCACATTGCCATCGCCTCTTATGCGCATAAGTTCTACGGCAGCGGTAGCACTCGAAGCCGCCATAAAAACGTGCGATTGTGTATTATCACTTGTTGGAATCATATACCTTGTTTGACCTGTTGCCATACCCAACCCTGCAAACTGAAAATCATTCGTAACGCCACCATCATATAAAATAAGTTTTTTGTTTCTAACATGATCTCCCAGGTGCATACTACCTTGAGTTTGGCTAAGTACTACATTACCATCTCCTTTAATTCTAAATAATTCTAGGCTAGAAGTAGAATTAGTACCTGAATAAAAAACATGAGAATTTGTTGAAGCAGGTATTTGATAACGCAAAATTCCATTATTAATACCAAACCCAGCTACCTCATGATCATTGTTTTGAAATTGAAAAAGTACTAATTTGCGATTAGATAAATTATTACTTAATTGAAGTTCAACATTGGGCGTGGTTGTCCCAATCCCTACATTTCCACTTACAATCAAACTATTGGCTGGTGGCGTGTTTACGCCTGCATACGCTCCCATAGCTATACTTCCAGCTACATCCAAACTATTTAAAGGCGAAATTGTGCCAATACCAACATTCCCATTTGGACGAATAGTTAATCTTTGAACATCTGAAACTCCATCATTATTATAAATAGAATAATTAGCTTGCCCTGCCCATAAGCCTGTTGACCATTTTGGATTAGTGCCAGATAATGCACCTGATGGAACAAAATCTAAACTTGCCCAATTTCCATTCGTTGTTCTTTCGATTATCGAAACCGCATTTGAACCTCTAACATGAAGCATTTGTCCAGGTACATTTGTCCCAACCCCTAATCTTTTATTAGTATTGTCAAAAAATAAATTTGCACCATCCGAAGTTACTGTTATAGCATTACTAAAAAAACCTACTCCACCAGCAACACCTCCACCAGCCAAAGCTCCCGAAGGCAAAGGATTGGCACTTACGCTCACCATTTGCCATTGACCTCCACTACTTACATCAAAAATTACTCTTACAAAATGCCCTGCTTTAATATCGTTTGCCACCAAAGGCTGATCAAAATTTTTGAGAATAGGTCTTGCACCAGTGCCATTCAAATTTAAAGTAGCAGCTCCCGTAATATTTTGATTAGATTTAAAAGTAAATTCTATACCTCCATTCGGTGCAGAAACTATCACGGCAGGATAAGTTACCACAAAAGCATTGCCTGAGCCAGTGGCATCGAGTTGCACTTGAGCTTGGCTAGTAAAAAAGGCAAAAAGAAGAACGGAAAATACAAGTAATGTTTTTTTCATAATAAGTAAATTTTAAGCGTAATATTACAAAAATCTTTTTTTAAACCCAAAAAAGTATTGAATTTGGGTTTTAATATTATATAGTCTGTAATAATTACCACATTTTGGTATTGAAAGCGTTTTACAAATTTATGTACCAATAAATATAAAATGAAACTTGTTAAAGTGTAACCAAAAACTTCATAGTATCCACATTATCAGCATATTGGTTTGCTTTAGGCATTTGTGTTTGTCCAAATTTTATATTTCCTTCTCCCGTTTTTGATACAATACATTGTATAATTTTTTGATTGCTATTTATAAAATCCAATACTTCATCCATTTTTTGATAACGTTGATAATACAACACCGAAACAGGCGAAAACAGTTGTTTTGATTCACGCAACATCAAAAAATTGTTATCCAAAAATGGATCTTGATTCATCAAAAAAAGTGCCTTGTGATAATCATAATTATTACTATACTTATTGTTTTCTTGCATATCAAAACCAAATTCAAAAATGGATTCAAAAAATAAATCAAAAGTATAGTTTTGTGGCACAAAAAGTTTAGCTATATTCCTACAACCTAAGCCAAAATAAGTAAAAATATCATTACCCAATGCTTTGAAATCTGCTTCGGTTTCGGTGCCATCTAATATGGCTATCGAAGTTCTGTTTTTACGAATAATACGAGGGATTTTAGAAAAATAATAATCAAAATAACGAGCCGAATTATCACTTCCTGTGGCAATCAAAGCATCAATTTCTTTCATAGATTCGGTAAAAACTACTTTTTTTTTGATCGAAGGTTCTATTTCAAACAATTTTGAAAAAATAAATTGCGAAAATATTTTATCATCCGAACTTAGTTTTGCATACAAAATATTACCCGAAAGCAACACACACATCGCATCGTGAAAACCAACAAACGGAATATTTCCTGCCATGATTACACCAACTTTTTTAGGTTCACTTTTAACTATTTTATATCCTGATAACCAATTGATTAAGTCGTTTTCATTCGTCAGAGTTACGATGCCATCAATAGCATTTAAAATTGATTTTTGTGTAAACCAACCGTTATGTGCTTTGGCTTGCTGAGCTAGCACATCTATCTCTGATTTTGATAATGTTGACAATGTTTTGCCGAGTTTTACAAATGCTATTTTATATATTTCATTCATTATTTTTTGAATATCTTGATAATTATCGCTTTTTTTAATAGTTTACAAACATAATTGTTTCTAACTTTGTATCAGAATTATAATTTAACAAAGATGGCAATTATTATAACAGACGAATGTATTAATTGTGGAGCATGCGAACCCGAATGTCCAAATACGGCAATTTACGAAGGTGGAGTAGAATGGACTTACGCTGGAGGCACAAAGCTTACACAAATCGAATTAGAAGATGGCTCCATGATGGATGCCAAATCAAAACTTGAACCCGTTTCAAACGACTTATATTATATAGTTCCTACAAAATGTACCGAATGTACAGGTTTTCATGAAGAGCCTCAATGTGCGGCTGTTTGCCCTGTCGATTGCTGTGTAGACGATCCTGATGTGCGAGAAACTAAAGAAGAATTGCAAGCTAAAAAACAATGGCTACATCAAGAAGCCTAACAAAAAGCCCTCAAACGAGGGCTTTTTTTACCTTTTATGTATTTTTAATCCAAAAATAAAGTTTATTTGCACCAATTTTTAGCACCTAAAATTAAAAGAATTTACAAGAAATATAATGCAGCTTTACTCAACCAACAATCCAAACCACATTGTATCTTTAGAAGAAGCCGTTTTTAAAGGTTTACCACCTGATAATGGGCTTTATATGCCAACAAATATTCCAACTTTACCAAAATCTTTTTTTGACACAATCGAAAATCTTTCGATGCAAGAAATTGCTTTTGAAGTAACAAAAACGCTACTAAAAGGTTATATTTCAGATGTTGATATAAAAAAAATAATTGACGAAGCCATCACTTTTACAGCACCTGCAGTGCAAGTGCATGATAATATTTATTCGCTCGAATTGTATCATGGACCTACTTTGGCTTTCAAAGATTTTGGCGCTCGATTTATGTCAAAACTAATGGCTTATTTCCTTGAAAAACAGGCTAGTAATATCAATATTTTGGTAGCAACTTCTGGCGATACAGGTGGTGCTGTTGCTAGTGGTTTTTATAAAACAAATGGCATAAAAGTTACTATTTTATATCCAAGCGGAAAAGTAAGTACTTTGCAAGAAAAACAACTGACTACACTTGGCGAAAACATCACTGCTTTAGAAATTGATGGCACTTTTGATGATTGTCAAAAATTAGTTAAAACAGCTTTTTTAGATGCAGAATTAACTCAAAAACTTAATTTATCATCTGCTAATTCAATAAACATTGCCCGACTGATTCCACAATCTTTTTATTATTTTAATACCTATGCTCAACTTAAAAAACTGGGCAAGCCAATTGTTTTTTCGATTCCAAGTGGCAATTTTGGTAATATTTGTGCTGGATTAATGGCTCAAAAAATGGGTTTACCTGTTCATCATTTTGTGGCTTCGGTTAATGCCAACGACACTTTTGTACAATTTTTAAAAACGGGAGAATATAAACCAAAACCTTCGGTTGCAACACTTTCAAACGCAATGGATGTGGGCAATCCGAGTAATTTTGTGCGTATTTTTGAATTATTTGGCAAAACCGCAGATGGTGTACGCAATGCTGTAAGCGGATTTAGTTATGATGACGATATTACTCGAAAAATCACACGAGAAATTTATAACAAAACAGGATATTTGATGGATCCGCACGGTGCAGTTGGGTATTTAGGTTTGATGGATTACTTAAAAACACAAAAAACAGAACTTACAGGTGTATTTTTGCATACCGCTCACCCAGCTAAATTTATAGATACCTTTGAAACCGATTTGAAATCAAAAGTTGAAATCCCTTTTGAGCTTTCAAAACTTGCCAACAAACCAAAAGTTTCGATCAAAATGGCAAATAACTTTGGCGATTTTAAAACGTTTTTATTGAAAAAATAATTATAATTTTTATCTTGTTTGGTATTCCTCAAAAACCAAACAAGATATTTCACTGTTTTAAAATGTAAAAATCTGAATCAAATTAGTTATCAAAAAAGACTAAAATGTCATGATATTCAACTAATTAAATTAAAATTAAGCTCCAAACTATTTTATATGTTAATATTTTGAAACAAAAATTGTTAAATAACATTTTAATGATAAAAACATTAAGATGAATTATGGAAGCCCTCATTTTTTTTATAATACCTTTAATTATTTTTATATTTTTTAAAATTCTTATTTGGAAAGATGTTGATAAGATAGAAGTTGATACATTAAAATTTAAAATTGGAATTGATTACTACAAAAATGGCGATATTGAAAAATGTATTGAATATTTTGATGCTATAGTAATTCAAAATCCTAAATCTTGCGTTGCATTTTATTACAGAGGATTGGCAAATATACAATTAAAAAATGTGCATAGTGCCTTGTTTAATTTTGAAAAAGCTAGTAATTTAAGTTACGAATTACCAGATATTTATTACCAAAGTGCGTTATTATATTATGAACTCGAAGAATATGAAAAAGCATTAATAAAACTCAATTTCCTTTCTCGGCTTTATCGAAATAGCCATGAAGAGATTTATGAGCTTCGGTCAAAAGTTTATACCAAACTGAATAACCCTATTTTAGCAGCTGTGGATAAACAAAAAGCTGAAAATATTTTAAAAATGTCATGAAAATTAGAATATTAATCCACAATTAAACAAATAATCTAATAAGATAAATATTTTGGAAGTATAAGATTCAACTAAAACAAATGTAGACTTTGATAATTTGGCTATATTCTAAATTAAACAATAATTGTTAAATTCCTTTTTTTTAATCCAAAAATATAAGTTCAATTGCAAATTTATTACTATTTTTTTTTACAACGAATTCACTAATTTTGAATGTTTTTTCTTGAATTCGAGGCTGATATTAATTAGAATAATTAATTATACTCATGTAGTTACTTTATGATTGTTTTATGCCGAAATGCATGAGATAAACGAAATAGTATTTTACTAAATAAACAAGAATATTATACATACATTATTACCATATCCAACTCATTTATTTTTTCAAAATCGGTATCAAAAGTATATAACGGCAAGTTCATAAATATTGCTGTTGCAGCGATAATGGCATCAGGAAGCTTTAATCCTTTATACTTTTGCTTTAAAATAATTACTTCATTTTTGATAAAATCATTAAACCCAATTTCGACACATGGCTCTAAAATTAATGCATAAATTTGTTTTTCTGATGCAGTCATTCCAAACTTCCCAAGTAACTCCATACTTGTAATAAAAGAATAGTGGATGATTTTTGACTGAATAAAAGTTGGAACAGTGCCACGTTTTTCTAATAAATTGATGTAAACATTTGTATCAACTAAAATATTAATTCCATTCATTTCTAGCATTTTTTTGAAAAGTAACGCCATCAATTCCCTTTTGCATCATTCCTTCAAATTTTTTGGCATCAAAAGGCACACCCATGTTAGATGGAATTTGTTTATTGTGGCTACTTTTTTGCATCAACTTTTTATCAATATCAGAAACTGTTGTCAAATTTGATGTATGAATGACCATGATGATTTTACATATTTATTACAAAACAAATTTACAAAACTATTCATTGAAACACAATTTTAAGTCAAACATTTTGTTACTATGTAGTTCAAAAATAATCGCTTTTGCTAGAATGAGCATTCTATGTTTATACTAGTTAATATATTTAAAATATCATAAAAACACGACTTGTTAATATGTTGCAAAAATCTTTTCGATATTTGCATAAAATACTTCGTTTATAATGCTTAAAATAGGAATTTTCTTTGGTGGACAATCACGTGAGCGTGAAATTTCATTTGCTGGTGGTAGAACCGTTTACGACAACCTCAATAAAGACCTTTTCGAGCCCATCCCCATTTTTGTAGATAGCATAGGGAATTTTATAGTTTTAGATTGGAAATATGTGTACAAAGGCACTATTCGTGATTTTTATCCTGCATCAAAATTTTATCCTGAAAACGAAAATTTCTTTCAAATTTATATCGAATCTTTAGGACAGCTATCTGATAATGAACTAAATAAAATCATTTCTGAAGCTGGAAAAAAAATATTACCACACGAATTTTCTAGCACTTTTGATATAGCATTTTTGGCTTTGCATGGGCAACATGGCGAAGATGGAAGTATGCAAGGTTTGCTCGAATGGTATGGAATCCCTTACTCAGGCTCTGGAATTTTACCTTCTGCAATTGGTATAAATAAGTTAATTCAAAAGCAAATTATGCGAGATGCAGGTTTTGATGTGCCTCAATTTTTGACACTAAAAAGAGAGAATTGGAATCCTGAATCTACTCAAAAAACATATGATGAAGTTGTAAAAAAAACTGGTTTGCCAATAGTTATAAAAGCACCAAATCAAGGTTCTTCTATTGGCGTTTCTATTATTCAACATGCTGATTTAGAAGCATTTAAACTTGCAGTTAATAAAAGTTTCTTTATCGAAGTTATTAGTAAAAATCAATGGAAAGCATATTCAGAAACCGAAAAACATAGTTTCATAAGAGATTTGGCAGATATAAGAGTTGGTATAGGCATGCCAGTACAAATAAATAAAAAAACGTGCTTCTCTCCTACCCTGCTTTTGTCAGAAATCAATTTGTATTTTGAATCAAATGCTAAAGATTTAATCATCGAAAGTACTAATGGTGAATCGTATATTTTGTTTGAAGAATTTGTGAACGGCAAAGAGTTTTCGACTATTGTAATTCAAGACGAAAACGGAAATGCGGTTTCGCTTCCGCCAACACAAATCATTAAGAAAAACGATGTTTTTGATTACAGAAGTAAGTATTTGCCCGGAATGAGCCGCAAAATTACACCAATAGATTTGCCTATTGAAAGCATAAAAAAAATATGCAGCGATACCGAAAAATTATTTGATACTTTACATTGCAATGTTTATGCTCGAATTGATGGTTTTATTACTGAAAGTGGAAAAGTATTTTTAAACGACCCCAACACGACTTCGGGAATGATGCCAAGTTCGTTTTTCTTTCATCAAGCGGCAGAAATTGGACTTTCACCTTCGCAGTTTTTAACTTATTTGATTCGTACTTCGCTCAAAGAAAGAGCAAATTCGGGTAAAAACACATTGAAATCAGCCGAATTGATGCAAAAATTGGATAATAGTTTAGAAGCGCAAAAAACTGCATCAAATCAAAAAATACCTGTTGCTGTAATTATGGGTGGATATTCCACAGAACGGCATATTTCCGTAGAAAGTGGTCGGAATATTTATGAAAAACTTGCATCTTCGACCAAATATGCACCCTTTCCTGTGTTTTTAACTGGCAATGACGATGCGTATGATTTATATAAAATACCTGTAAATATCATGCTAAAAGATAATGCAGATGATATAAAAGAAAAAGTGCTGCATCCATCTGATATTCACCCAATTATATTAGAAATTAGACAAAAAACAAAGTCTATTTTTGAGAAATACACATCTGGAATTACATTAAAATCAGAAAAAATAAGTTTAGAAGATTTAGCAAAAATTTGTAAAAAAGTATTCATTGCATTGCATGGCAGACCAGGCGAAGATGGAAGTTTGCAACAAAAATTAATTAAAGTTGGGTTGCCTTTTAATGGCTCTGGCGTAAAAAGCTCTTCTACAACAATTAATAAATATGAAACAAACGAAATTTTAATGAAATCTGGATTTTTAGTTGCAAAACATCAATTAGTTGATTCAATTTCTTGGCATGAAAACAAAGAAGAAACAATTAATAAAATAGAAAAAAATCTTATGTATCCATTAATTGCAAAACCACATGACGATGGATGCAGTTCGGCTGTTAAAAAAATAAAAAATAGCGAAGAACTCAAAGCTTTTGGTAATATGATGTTTAGACCACAGCCCGAATTTCTCGACAAAGAGGCAAAAATTTTGAATTTGAAATACAACGAAGAATTTCCACAAAAAAAATATTTTTTGATTGAAGAATTAATATCAGCAAATGGAGCGAGCCACTTTTTAGAAATAACAGGAGGAATGCTTACACACAAAGATTTTTCTTACGAAGTATTCGAACCTTCCGAAACCTTGGCATCAGGCGAAATTTTATCTTTAGAAGAAAAATTTTTAGCTGGTGAAGGGCAAAACATCACACCTGCACGTTTTAGTAAAAATCCTCAAAACCAACAAATTATATCAGAAAAAGTAAGAGAAACATTGGGGAAAGTTGCACAAACTTTAAATGTAGAAGGTTACTGTAGGATTGATGCTTTTGTTCGTGTTTTCGAATCTGGAAAAGTAGAGACAATAATAATAGAAATAAATTCGTTGCCTGGCATGACACCTGCAACATGTATTTTTCATCAATGTGCCTTAAATAATTATAAACCTTACGAATTTATTGATGAAATTTTAAACGTTGCCATTTAGTTTTTATTTAATATTTTCAGTACAAAAAAAATCGAATATATTTGCGACTCATAATTTTAAAACTCAAACGAATTGGAATTTATAAAATCATTTCTCGATATATTTTTACATTTAGATAAACACCTAAGTGAAATCATAACTACTTATGGAACAACAACTTATGCCATATTATTTGCTATCATATTTATAGAAACAGGCTTAATTATCATGCCTTTTTTACCAGGCGATTCGCTTTTGTTTGTGGCTGGATATTTTGCCAAAAGAGGCGATTTAGATATTACTTTGCTTTGTGTTTTACTTTTTATTGCAGCATTTATTGGCGATTTTTTAAATTATAACATAGGTAAATTTTCTGGCGAAAAAGTAATGAAAATGAATTTGCCATTTGTAAAACCAGAATATTTTGAAAAAACAAATGCTTTTTATGCCAAATACGGACCCAAAACCATCATTTTGGCTCGATTTATACCTATCATAAGAACATTTGCTCCGTTTGTTGCAGGTGTAGGGAAAATGAATTATAAAACATTTATGACTTATAATTTCATTGGTGGACTTTTGTGGGTGGTTTTATTGCTTTTTGCTGGATATTTCTTTGGCGAAATTCCAATAGTTAAGAAAAACTTTGAATTAGTTGTGTTTGGCATTATTTTCATTTCTATACTTCCACCAATTATCGAAGTTATAAGGGCAAAAATGAATAAAGGTGCTTAGTTAAAAATTAATAGCTAATATTGTATTTATAAAAACGTAATAAATTAAATAAGAAAAACATGTCGTACAACTTATTAAAAGGCAAAAGGGGAATTATTTTTGGTGCTTTAAACGACCAATCTATAGCTTGGAAAGTAGCAGAACTAGCTCACAAAGAAGGTGCAAAATTCACACTTACAAACGCACCACTCGCAATGCGAATGGGTGAAATTAATAAATTAGCCGAATCTACTGGCTCTACAATTATTCCTGCAGACGCAACTTCGGTCGAAGAATTAGAAAACTTATTTTCAGAATCAGTAAAAGTTTTGGGAGGCAAAATTGATTTTGTTTTGCATTCAATTGGGATGAGTCCAAACATCAGAAAATCGAAAAATTATGGCGAATTAAACTATGAGTTTTTCTTAAAAACATTAGATATTTCTGCACTATCGTTTCATAAACTAATGCATGTTGCCGAAAAACAAGATGCGATGGCAGAATATGGCTCGATTGTAGCACTTTCATACATTGCTGCTCAACGAAATTATCCAGATTATACAGACATGTCGCAAGCAAAAGCTGCACTTGAATCTATTGCTCGCAGCTATGGTGCTCGATTTGCAAAACTAAAAAAAGTGCGTGTAAACACCATTTCTCAAAGCCCGACTAAAACCACTGCTGGTGCTGGGATTGCAGGATTTGATGTATTTTATGAATTTGCAAACAAAATGTCGCCACTAGGAAATGCAACAGCCGAAGATTGTGCAAGCTATTGTATAGCTATGTTTTCTGACTTTACTCGTATGGTAACAATGCAAAACCTAATGCACGATGGCGGATTTTCATCATCAGGTATTACTCAAGAAATAATTGAAAGCATGAGTGCTAAGTAATTGATTTTTAAATAAGTATAATACAAAAAAACCCAAATACTGATTTGTAATTGGGTTTTTTGTTTTTAAAAAATGTTACAAAAACAAAAAAGGGTAAAATTCAATTTACCCTTTTTGTATTGATTATTTCATAAAGTCGCTAAAGGTATCACCTCGCAGACCTAAGCGTATGGTTTCTAGCGGAATAACTTCGTTTGGAGCAATGTTTCCTAAATTTACATTTGTACCCAAAAGTTTGATAAACCAAACTTGTTGCGATTTTTGAGGAGCTTCCCAAATAATTTTTTCAAATGGTATTTTTGTCAAAATTTCTTCTACCAGTCCTGAGCGAACTTCACCAGTTGAGCGAAAAAGCCCCACATTTCCACCTTCACGAGCTTCGCCAATTACTTTCCAAGCACCAGCATCAAGCTCAGCTTGCATCAATTGAATCCATTTGTATGGAGGGATTATTTTTTCGGCATCTTTTGAACCAACTTCTGATAAAACTGTAACTTGAGTAGATAGTTTTCTGATATACTCGCATTTTACATCATGTGGCAATTCGATTGAGCCATCCGAAACTTCGGCAAATTCTAATCCAAATTTATCAATTGTTCTGCGATATTCGTCAAACTGACCTCTTACTATAAAAGCTTCGAAAAGTGTACCACCAAAATAAGTTGGAATACCAGCATCTTTGTAAACTTTTATTTTGTCTTCCAAACGAGAAGTTACATACGATGTAGCCCAACCTAGTTTAACAATGTCTACATAATTTCCAGCAACATCCATGAAATCTTCGGCTTCGCGAACGCTCAAGCCTTTGTCCATTGCCATTGTAAATCCAGAATCTCTAGGTTTTAGAGGTCTTTCTGGTATTTGATTTAAGTGATAATTCATTTAATTTTGGTCTGTCCTATATTGGTCGATTATTTTATACAACGCTTTTTGAATTTCGAGATCTGTGAAAAAATCGAAAAGCTGCGTATGCTTATTAAAGTCCAAAGTTAAAGCATTTTCTAGAAATACAAATGCTTGTTTGTATTTTCCTGATAAAATTAAATAAGAACATGCTCTATAATGTAAATCTGCGTCATCGGGCATGTCGTCAATTCCTTCTTCTATTATGGCTAAAGCTTTTTCAAAATCTTTTGATTGGTAATATACAAACGACCAATTGAGCCACAAATCGGCATTAAAAGGGTCAGTATCAGCTGCTTTTTGATAATATTCAATTGCTGAAACTTCGTTTCCGCCATTAAATTCGGCATCAGCCAAAGCCAACATATAGGTTACATTACTTTGGTCGTGGTGTAATGCTTTTTTAAAAAAATGTATAGCTTCAAACCATTTTTCTTGTTCGTCTAAACACGAACCAATGCCATACATGGCTTCGTGATAAGTTGGTTCTATTTTTAAAGCCTGTTTAAAATGCGAAATTCCAGCTTCGTACAATTCCATTTTTTCATAAGTAGCTGCTAAACAGCACAATACATCTGGAGCTGGACCTTCTAAATCAATCGTTTTTTTATAACATTCGTTTGCAGCCGAGAAATTACTCAAATTCATAAACGCATTGCCCATATTAAAATGTGCTGACGAAAAATCATCTTTCAATAAAGTAGCATATTCGTAAGCATCAATTCCTTTTTGCCATTGCATTAATTTACTATAAACCACACCTAAATTGTACCATGCATTGGGAGAAAAAGGGTCGTTATCTATAAATGCTTGATAATAACTAATGCTTTCTTCAAGCTGGTTTGTGGTATCTAAACAATAAGCCAATTCGTATGTTGCATCTTCATGATTAAGGTCGATTTCGATACATTTTTTGTAATTAATAATAGCTTCATCATATTTTCCCCATGTTTGGTATGCCAAACCGATACTGTAATATATTTCGTCCAACTCAATATTCATTTCAAGTGCATTTTCGAGCAAATGTATAGAATCTTCGTACTTTTCGAGATTAGTTAAAACGGCAGATTTTAATAAAATAATCTCGATATCATTTGGATGTAAATTTTCTGTACTTTCTATCACATCTAAAGCTTGCTGAAAATATTCTAATTCAAATAAAATTCGAGCTTTTTCTAATTGCATATCCATCGAAAACGGGTAGGCATTTACTGCAAATTCGACTGCTTTTAGTGCTTTTTTTTGTTTTTTGATATACAGAAAATGTTGAATAATATAATCATATTCATCTTCAGTAAAAAATAATGAAGAATTGTTTAACAACATTTCTTCGTATCGCTTAACCGAGATTTTTCCTTCTTCGGTTTCTTTAAATTCTCTGTCCATAAGTTTTGTAGTTATACATACAGATTTATATAAAGGTAACGAAAAGTTTTAAAGAAAGATTTTTTTTAGTTAATAATTATCCACAAAGCAATAAAAATTGAATGTAATAAAGTTTTATGATTTTATAGTTTAATTTCTATTGCCTGACAATTTTTCAAACAAACAAAACTAAAGCTAAGCATAGCCAAAAATTTTGACTACACCTTTTTTCTATTTTTAAAATAATCAGCAGTATTTACGATTTCGAATGTCATTCCATTGAAAAACGCATTTGGTTCTGACTGCATCGTAAATATCAATCCTTTTTGGGTGTTCAAGTATTGGCAAGCCCCTAATAGTCCCATGTATTCACGTTTGCGTGTGTCTGTATTGCTCATGTCATAACATACCTGAGCAGGCACAAGCGTACCATCATTATTTTGTATGATAATGTCGCATTCTTTTTTGTCTTTAAAATAATACAGTTTATGACCTGTTTTGAGCAATTCTAGCATCACAGTATTTTCGAGTACACTTCCAAAATCATTGCTAAACTCAAGTGTGAGTGCTTGTAACAATCCTGTATCGATCGCATAGTATTTTTTTTCGCTCAATTCTTGTTTAAGTACAGATTGGCTATACTTATGTACACCCGCACACATGTATATCGTATGTGCTGCATCTAGATATTGATACAAAGTATTTTTGCCGATGTTGTAGTTTTGAGATTTAAGGTCATTATATACTTTGTTTACCGAAAATGGTTTACCTACCGACTCATACATTCGCTTTAGGAAATATTTTAGCACATGTACATTGCCAAATTGGTATCTTTCTATCATATCTCGGTATATCATTACGTTAAAATAATCTTGCAATATGTTTTTGTGATAGGCTTCGGGCAGTAGTGCTATTTCTGGAAATCCGCCATACTTCATAAAGTCGCTGAAAGCAGCATTTATTTTAGCCTGATTTACTGAGTTTTCTAGTGTAGCATCTATTTTTTTGAATCGTAAGTATTCGTTGAACGATAATGGCAACAATTCAAAAGTTAGTGTTCGACCACGCAATTCGGTAGCTATTTCAGTGCTTAAAAGCTTTGAATTAGAACCTGTTATATATACGTGGTAACTTATGGTATCATATATTCTACGTACAAATTTTTCCCATCCTAATATATTTTGTATTTCATCAAACATGAAATAACAGGTTGACATATCTTGAGAAGGATACATTTCGGCATATACTTGCAAGATAGTATCCAGTTCGTTGGTATCGAGAACCAGCCGCTCGTCTTCAAAATTAAGGTACAATATTTGAGATGGTTTCAACCCATTTTTTTGAAGCGTTTGAGCCATTTGTTCTATCACTGCTGTTTTGCCACTTCTTCGAGGTCCTATTACTGTTATTATTTTATTGATATCATCAGGTAACGACAAATTCCTTTCTACCAGTTTTTTGGGAGGCTTAGTGTGATAATCAGATATTATCCTTTGAAGTTTATTTTTATCTAACATAATTTCTCTTTTATAATTACAAATATATAAAATATTTATTTATAAAAAATACAAATATTAAAATACTTTCTTTATTAAAAAGAAATAATTAATAAAATATTCATTTTAAAAAAGAAAAATAGTATAATTTTATTCATCAAAACAAGCATTTTGATTGATGTCGTGGCTAGTAAAATCACGACATAAGTAGCTAAATAAATGACTCATCCTTCTTTCTGAAATTGGAAATGTTAAATCGAAGGATAATCGGGTTTGTATATTTTTTTGACTTTAATCAAATTTATAAATTAATGTATTTAATTTGTAGTATACTATGCTTGCTAGAGTCCAAAATGTCGTTTTTTTAGTTTTTATTAGTTCATTGTGCGCTAACTCAAACCCCGATTCGCTAAAGATAAAACATCCATTTTCTTTTGGAATTAGTGTTAATAGAGGATTTATTCTTAATCATAAAAAAGGTAAACTTGTTGGTAGTGAGATCAATAATAGCTTGGTTTTAACCCATTTCACATCTGTTCAAGCTATGTTTGAATGGCAAACTACTGGGAATAAAAACTGGCATAAATGGTTTAATTATCCAACTTATGGTCTTTCGCTTACCTATTTCAATATTGACGATAGCCGAATTGGAAATCATGGATTGTCCGCTATGGCACATCATAATTTAAGTTGTATTTCGTCTACATTTTATAAACTTAAATTTGGTATAGGAGTAGGAATTGGCTATTTTTCAACAATTTATCATCCAGTCGAAAATCCAATTAATCAATATGTATCAACACATATTAGTGCTGCAGTTCAAGTTGCTTTTGAAAATTCGTTTTTAATCCACAATAAACTTAAACTAACTGTTACTCCAACTTTTAATCATTTTTCAAATGGAGCAAGTGTTTTGCCAAATTTTGGTTTAAATATGTTTGGAATTGCTTTGGGTTTGAAATATAAAATAAACGATTTCGACACAAAACATGAACCCAAAAAACCAGATATTTTCGCATCAAAAAAGAATTTTTTACATTTTTATATTGCATATGGGTCAAACATTTTGGCAATCCCCAATTATAACTATTTTTATAATTATACAATTGATTTAAGCTATGGGAGAAAGCTTGGGAAAATATCGAAACTAATTATCGGAACCAATATTATGCACAGCAATATAGATAATAACCCAACGGCAAATAACGTTGTTGTAATTAATAGACCTTTTTTAGCAATTGATAGAAGTAGCATTTGGGTAGCGCATGAATTTATACTAAATCGAATAGGATTAATTACTGGATTTGGTGTTTATACCTTTAAGCCCAGCGGTTTAAGCTCAATATTTTACTCCCGACTTGGATTGCGTTATCATTTTCATAAAAACATGTTTGGAGCTGTAATTTTACGTTCGCATAGCAATGTTGCTGATACAATCGAATGGGCTTTAGGTTTTACACTTTAATCTGCTTCTACTTCTTTAATAAGTAAATCAAAAATAGCTGTAGCCTCAAGTTTTAAATTTGTATTTTTTGAAGAAATATAAACTGGAAAATCTGCTTCGGATTCAGGTATTCTTCCATGCGAACCTTTTATCAATGTTGCGTCTAGCGGTATAACATTAAATAAAGTACGAAATCCCAATTTTTTACACAAAAGTTTGAAACCAAGTTTTAAAATCGGAATTTTTATGTTTGGGTTTATATACATTTCTACTGGATCATAACCAGGTTTTTTGTGTATATCAACCATTCGGGCATAATCTGGAGCTTTTTTATCATCTTCCCAAAAATAATAAGTAAACCAACTTTTTACATCTGCAACAACAATCAAATCTCCAGCTCTTTTGTGATTTAATTGCGATATAGATTTTTCAAAAACTTGCTCCACACCTTCAATTGACTTCAAAATTTGTTTTACGTTTTCGATGTTTTTTTTATCCTTTACATATACGTGTGCAAGCTGGTGGTCGGCAACTGCAAATGCTTCGCTTGCACCTGCATCGAGTAGTTCTTTTCCTGATTCTAACCTGATTTTCAATAGGTTATGTTTTCTTAAAACACGATTCAAATGAATAGGATTCGATACATTTGTGATTCCATATTCTGACAAAATCACAATATTTGTGTTTGTAGATTCGTAATATGTGATAAGTTTTTTTACTTCATTATCAATTTCGATTAAGTCGGTTGTGATTTTTTCAAAATCGATGCCAAAACGTTGCAAATTATAATCTAAATGAGGCAAATAAATCAAGCTTAAAGTCGGATTGTGTTTTTTATCCGTAAAAATACTGGCATCGGCAATCCATTTGCTTGATTTTATACTTGTTTTAGGTCCCCAAAAATTAAAAAGCGGAAACTGCCCTAATTCATTTTGCAATTCATCTCGCAATGATGCTGGTTCTGTATAAATATCTGGTATTTTTTGTCCATCTGCCCAATATTGCGGTCGTGGAGTTACAGAAAAATCTACATCACTATACATATTGTACCACCAAAAATGATTCGCAACTGTAAATTCTTTGTGTTTATTTTTTAAAATATCCCAAATTTTTGGACTTTCTACCAATTTATTGCTTTGTTGCCAAAAACGCACTTCTTGTGTATCTTCAAAAAACCAGCCGTTTCCAACAATTCCATGCTCAGTTGGCGTTTTTCCTGTCAAGTAAGTTGTTTGCATAGAACAAGTTACGGCTGGCAAAATTGGTTTTACACTTGCAATGTGCTTAGCATTTGCCCATTTACTCAAAAAAGGCATTTTTTCGATGAGTGGTTTTGTAAGTCCAACTACATTTATGACAACAGTTTTTTGCATCTATTTCCAATTATTTTGCCTCAAATGTAAATCATTTGCCAAAAACGGTGTAATTTTATTCCGAATTCGTTTTTATAAAATTATTAATAGTGAAAAATAACTTAAAAATCTACGTTAGAATTGCTTTATTTTCTTTTATATTTTTATTGTTTACATGCTCAAAAACGCCAAAAAACAGCTTTTCTGACGAAGTTTTGGCAGAAAAACTAGAAAACCAAACTAATGAAAAAATCACATTAGCAGATATATATATACCCAAATCGGATAGCATAACAATCATAGATTTTTGGGCTTCGTGGTGTCCCGATTGTATAAAAGGTTTAGGTGCAGTAAAAGAAATTCAACAAATTTATGCCTCCAAAAATGTAAAATTTATATTTTTATCTGTTGATGACGATGTTTCGGCTTGGAAAAGAAGCATTGAAAAACATCAAATCAAAGGAACACATTTTCGTTTACTTGATAAATGGAAAAAAAGTAAACTTTGTGATTATTTAGAAGTTTCTTGGATTCCAAGATATTTGGTTTTGGATGCAAATGGAAAAATTATTCATTATAATTCTATTGAAGCCAATGATAAAGAATTGATTGCTGTACTCGAAAAATATGCCAAATAAATGAAAATTACAGTATTAGGAAATGGTTCGGCATCACCTACTTTAGACAGAAATCCGTCTTCGGTTGTTTTAGAATATCGTAATAAATTGTATTTATTGGATTGTGGTGAAGCCACTCAATATCGTTTTTTGGAACATAATATTAGTTTCACAAAGCTTTCTTATATTTTAATTTCTCACTTGCATGGCGACCATTTTCTAGGGCTATTTGGCTTATTATCAACGCTTAATACATGGGGGAGAGAAAAAGAACTGACCTTGGTTGGACCTCTTGGGCTTAAAGAAATCTTGATTACACAGTTTAAATATCAACAAACTATATTAAATTATACTATTCGTTTTATTGAAACGCAATCAGTTGAAAAACAACAAGTTATTGAAACCAAGGATGTAACTATTTTTACTTTTCCGCTTCAACATCGTATTGAAACTACTGGTTTTTTGTTTGTAGAAAAAATGCAAGATTATAAACTCAAAAAAGATAAACTTCCTATGAATATAAAACTTGAGCATATTCATCAGCTCAAATCTGGAAACGATGTGTATGAAAATGATAAAATATTCTACAAAAATTCGGATTATGCAAAGGAGCCAGATGCTCCAAAGCAATTTGCATATTGTACCGACACTATTTTCGACCCCTCAATTTTAGCTTATTTTAATAAAGTAGATTTGCTTTATCACGAAGCCACTTTTTTAGACGAACATGCGGCTAGAGCAGCCTCAACATTTCATAGCACAGCAAAACAAGCCGCCACAATTGCCTTACAATCAGATAGTAAGCAATTATTGATTGGTCATTTTTCGGCTAGATACACTGAAATAAATAGTTTTAAAACCGAAGCCGAAACAGTATTTTCAAATACCGTTTTAGCAACAAATGGACTTGTAATCGAAATTTAATGATGTAATTTATTTTATATTAATTTAATTATTTAATATTGTACACACTTTAAAAAATAAATTATTCAAATGAAAATGTTAAAAAAATCATTATTAGTATGTGTAGCTGCTTGTACAACAAGTTTTGCTCAAATAAATATGCCTGCTTTGAGTTCGGCTGCAACAGTAACTCAAAAAATAGGAATCGTTGATGCTAAAGTAGAATATTCTCGTCCATCGGCTAGAGGCAGAAAAGTATTCGGAGAAGTTGTAAAACTGAATGAAATGTGGAGAACAGGAGCAAATTCGCCAACAAAAGTAACTTTTTCTGACACAGTTATGATTGCTGGAAAAAAAGTTGCTGGTGGAACTTATGCATTATATACTATGCCTTCGGCTACCGAATGGACAGTAATTTTAGGTAAAAATCCAAATGCCTATGCTTGGGATTATAAAGAAGGAGATGAAGTTGTAAAACTTAAAACGCCAGTTTTAGCAATGAATCCAATAGTTGAAACATTTACAATTGATTTTGCAAATGTAACCACAAAAACGGCTGATTTAATGATTTCTTGGGATAATGTAGCCGTAAAATTTGCAATTTCAACTGATCCTGATAAAAAAATAATGGAAGAAATTGAGAAAAAAACGGCAAATGTTGATACCTATTGGAATTCAGCTAACTATTATTTCGATAATGGAAAAGACTTAAAAAAAGCATTGGAATGGTCGAGCGTTGTGGCTGAAAAAAATCCTCAATTTTGGACAGTGCATCTAAAAGCTAAAATTTTAAATAAAATGGGAGATTGTGTTGGTGCACAAGAAGCTGCAAAAAAATCTATGGAACTTGCAACAGCTGCAAAAAACGATGATTATATCAAAATGAATACGAAACTAATTGAAGGTTGTCCATTGCCTGCAACGCCTAGTACGAAAAAGAAAAAATAATACGAAATTAAAATTTGTATTTATTTCAACTTTTCTTATGTATTAAAAAGTTTTAATGTTTAATTTGAGTACTGAAATTTAAAATATAAACCCATATAGTTATGTCAAAACCAATGAATCTTGATAAAATATTAGAAGATTATGCCAACGAAGTTGGTGGAAAAATCATTCCATATACTGATAGTCAATCAATTATAATCATGCCTACTTCTCATGGACGTTTTCAGCGTGTGTTGGGATGGAGCAGAATTTCGAAATCTAAAAAAGTAAAATTCTTAGAATTTGATTCTAAAGTTTGTGAGTTTAACGACTCAATAGACATGAAAAAATATTTGGCTGAGGCTGCTCATTTTAATTTTTCGAGATTAATAATCAAAGAAGGTTATTTACAAGTTGCTTCATCTGTAATTGTTGAACATGCAACAGATGATTTAATTAGAGATATGGTAAAAGAAGTTTCTGAAATTGCTGATGATTTGGAATTTCAAATCACTGGCAAAGACGAACATTAGTTTTTGCTGTTTTAGAAATAAAAAACCACTTCCTGCGTTTATGCTCAGTCAAGTGGTTTTTTTATTATCTTTGAAATACTTTCAATTACAAAAACTATGTTAAAATATCAAAAAATAATAGTCTTACTCATTTTTTCGACACAACTTTTTGCTCAACCCACTTTGGTTTATGATGACGAAATTTATGATTCTAACATCAGAACAACCCTTTTGTATTTAAAAACAGGCGAAAATAACCAAATGTTGAACCCAGCAGTAAGTGCTTTAAATCAAATTTATCCGCTTTATTGCGAGTTTGATGAAATTTCAGACAAAGTTGGTTCGTTTTATTATAAAATTATCAATTGTAATATGGATTGGACGCCAAATAACCTGATTGATAGCGAGTTTCTGAAAGAATTCATGAATGATCAATTAATTACAACATATAATTTATCGTTCAACACAAGAGAAAAATATGTGCATTATAACTTCACTTTACCAAAAGTAAAATTATCGGGGAATTATCTTTTAGTAGTTTATAGAAATGGAAATGCCGATGAGATTGTGTTTTCAAAAAGATATATTATTTATGAAGATAGAATAAGTTTGAATGTCGAACCTAAACTTTCGACAGGCATTTCTGAACGATATACACATCAACAAATAGATTTTTTGCTTACTTATAATGATTACCCTTTTATTTTTAATCCAAAACAAGAAGTGAAAGCTATAATTAGGCAAAACTACAGATGGGATAACTTACTGGATTTGAAGCCTTTGTATATAAAAGAAAACGAAAGGATTTTAGATTATCGTTTTTTTGACTTGGAAAATAATTTTCCTGGCGGTAAGGAATTTAGGTTTTTTGATACCCGAAAAGTTTATTCAAATTCGATGAATATCGACCATGTTGATTTTACGCCAACAGAAGTAAATGTTTATCTCATGCGAGAAAAAGAAAGAAATACGCTCAATTATTTATTTAATATTGATGCTAATGGCAGATTCGTAATTGCGAACAACGAATTGGGTGCAATTTTTCAAGACCCTGATTATGTGAATGTTAATTTCGATTTAAAAGCTAGTTTGCAATTTGGCGATGTATATGTTTTAGGTGCAGTAAATAATTATAAACCGAATGATAAATTTAAAATGTCTTATGATGGCACTACAGAAAGTTATAAGCTAAAGACCAAACTCAAAATGGGGTATTACAATTATATTTATGGCGTTTTGAACCGAAAAACAGGAAAGTTCGATGAAATTTCTATCGAAGGAAGCTCTAATTTGACCGAAAACGATTATGAAGTCATAATTTACCATCGACCAATTGGCACACGTTCTGATTTGGTAATTGGCTATTATCTATTGAAATACAATGGCAATCAATAGTTTTTGATTAATGAAAAACTAAAAAACACAAGCCTAAAACTACTCCACCGTTACCGATTTTGCTAAATTACGAGGTTGATCTACATTGCAGCCTCTGTATATGGCAATATAATAAGAAAGTAATTGAAGTGGGATTACAGCCAAAAGCGGCACAAGCAAATCATGTGTGGCTGGAATTTCTATCACAAAATCCGACATTTTCTGTATATGCGTTTCGCCTTCGGTTACAATAGCAATCACTTTGCCTTTCCTCGCTCTCACTTCTTGAATATTTGAAACTATTTTTTCATATGAATTATCTTTTGTTGCAACCACAACCACAGGCATTTCTTCGTCAATCAACGCAATTGGTCCATGTTTCATTTCCGCAGCTGGATATCCTTCGGCATGGATATAGGATATTTCTTTTAATTTTAATGCTCCCTCTAAAGCTACTGGAAAGTTCACCCCACGACCGAGGTACAGGAAATTTTTGGCATCTTTAAACTCTTGAGAAATGTATTTTATTTTTTCACTTTGAGCCAATATTTGCTCCACTTTGGTTGGAATTTGCTCTAAATCCACCAAAAGTTCATGAAATTTACTTTCTGTAATTGTACCTTTTTTCTGTGCGAGAGAAAGTGCCATCATGGTAAGCACTGTAACCTGAGCTGTAAATGCTTTTGTGCTAGCCACACCAATCTCTGGTCCTGCATGCAGATACGCACCTGCGTGAGTAGCACGTGGAATCGAAGAACCTACCACATTACATACCCCAAAAATAATCGCACCTTTCGATTTTGCAAGTTCTATAGCTGCCAAAGTATCGGCTGTTTCGCCTGATTGCGAAATGGCAATAATCACATCTCCTTCATTGATTACTGGATTGCGATAGCGAAATTCAGAAGCATATTCTACTTCTACATTTACTCTAGCTAATTCTTCAAAAATATATTCTGCAACCAATCCAGCATGCCAAGAAGTACCACAAGCAATAATTACAATGCGATTGGTACTCAACATGCGGTTCATATAATCTCTCAATCCTCCCAAAACCAAGTGATTGTTTTCGGAATTAATCCTTCCTCGCATGGCATCCTTGATAGACTTAGGTTGCTCAAAAATCTCTTTGAGCATAAAATGGTCGTACCCCCCTTTTTCTATGGCTTCGAGTTCTAGATCTAATTTTTGAATATAAGGTGTATTGTCCGTATTTTCTATTGTCTTGATAGTGAGTTTATTGTCTCTAATAACGGCAATTTCCAAATCGTTCACATACACTACTTCTTTAGTATATTCTATAATGGGAGTGGCATCTGAAGCCAAGAAAAACTCGTCTTTACCCACTCCAATCACAAGTGGACTTCCTTTACGAGCAGCGATTAATTGATTATTATTATCTCGAGAAATAATTACGATGGCGTAAGCCCCTACTACTTTTGATAAAGCCAAACGAACTGCTTCTTCGAGCGAACATTTTGCATTTTCTTGAATATCTTCTATAAAATGAATAAAAACTTCCGAATCGGTATCGCTATGAAAAACGTGTCCACGATTTTCTAAATCTTGTTTGACTGAAGCATAATTTTCTATAATTCCATTGTGGATAATGGCAAGATTTTTATTTTCTGAATAATGTGGATGAGCATTTCTATCGCTAGGCTCACCATGGGTAGCCCAACGAGTGTGTCCAATACCAATAGTACTTTTTAAAATTTGCCCTTCAAGAAAATTTTCTAAATCAGCTACTTTCCCTTTTTTCTTATATACATTCAAATCGCCATTCATCAAGGCTATACCTGCACTATCATAACCACGGTATTCTAATCTTTTTAAGCCTTTAATAATAATAGGATAAGCCTCACGATGCCCCACATAAGCTACAATTCCACACATAATATTATATTTTACCCAAAGTTAGACAATAAATCAAAAAACTAAATTAACATGATAAATAATATTTTTTTTGTGGAAAATTGATAAAATTAGTTTCAAATTAAGATTATAAAATCATCCTCTTTTCAACCAACCCGTTACACTCATTCTGCGTTTGTTAGTCAGTAAAACTTCATGTTCGAGTTCATTGCTTTTGAAAAAAACAGTTTTGCCCTGCATTGGACTTATTTTTTGATTATTATTTTTTTGATGAATCAATAATTGTCCTCCATCTTCTGTTTTCCAATCTGCATTCAAATAACTAATCATAGAATATTGACGATTAAAATTGTTTTGAAATTGATCTACATGTTTAGTATAAAAACTACCTTTTTCATAAAGCGAATAATGAAATTCATAATCCGTAATTCCTGTATAACAATTACAATTCAGGTATTTAATAAATGATTCTATGAGGTCGAAAAAATCGTTTTCGTGCAAATTATTGTTTTTTCTATCAAGCCAATATATGGTATCGTTTCGAATCAACGCATTATGCGAAAGCTTGTTTTCATTTCCAGTTCCAGCAGTTTTCAAAAGCTTTTGTTTGCATAATTCAACCAAATTTTCTTTAAGATGATTTGCTAAAATATCACTTAGAAAATGATTTGAAATTCCAACTTTATGTTCGATGAAACTTAAAATTAATGTTTCAAAATCGTTTTCTGTTTCCATTTTATAACCGAAGTAAATTCAAAGTTCTAAAAAAAATAAAGCTATATTTCAGCAAACAAATAAACATTAGTTATTCGTATCGCTGAATTTCTCTGTCATAAAAATCATTTGCCAAATCTATCAATAGATTCATTTTAGTGTCTAGTTCTACTTTTGAAAGTTTTTCAGTACTTTCCAAAAGTTCAACTTCATCATCTTTTAAATTGATGATAAAACGAGGAAACTCAAGATGAAAAATAAAAATATCTTCGGGATAATCGGTATTGTCGCAGAGCAAAAACTTTGGTAAGTCCATTTTTAAAATTTTATTATATTTAAAATAAACAAAAAAGAGGAAATTTTAGGTTTTCCTCTTTTAAAATTGTTCATAAATTATTTTTTTTTTCTTTTCAATACTTTCTCAACTGCCTCAACAATATTGGCAGCTTTCAAACCATATTTTGCAAGCAGTTCATCTGGAGTTCCACTTTCTCCAAAGGTATCTTTTGTGCCAATAAACTCTTGTGGAGCAGGAAATGCACTACTCAATACATGAGCAACACTCTCCCCTAGCCCACCAATAATATTGTGTTCTTCTGCTGTAACTACACAACCTGTTTTCTTTACAGATTTTAGAATAGCTTCTGCATCCAAAGGCTTGATGGTGTGTATATTTATAATTTCAGCATCAATACCTTTGGCTTCAAGTAACTCACCTGCTTGGATGGCTTCCCAAACCATGTGTCCTGTTGCTATGATAGTAACATCTTTACCTTCGTTTACCATCCAAGCTTTTCCGATTTCAAATTTTTGATTTGGATCGGTATAAATTGGAACAACTGGACGTCCGAAACGCAAATAAGCTGGACCTTCATGGTCGGCAAGTGCTATGGTTGCAGCTTTGGTTTGATTATAATCACAAGTGTTGATTACTGTCATACCTGGAAGCATTTTCATGAGTCCTAAATCTTCTAAAATTTGATGTGTAGCACCATCTTCTCCCAAAGTAAGACCAGCATGCGAACAAGCAATTTTTACATTTTTACCTGAATATGCCACAGATTGGCGTATTTGATCATACACTCTTCCTGTTCCGAAATTGGCGAAAGTAGTTGCGTAAGGAATTTTACCACCTATGGTCAATCCTGCGGCTATACCAATCATATTGGCTTCGGCTATTCCAGTTTGAATAAAACGCTCTGGATTTTCTTTTGCAAAAGCACCTAGTTTTAAGCTATCTGTAAGATCGGCACAAAGTGCAACTACATTTTTGTTAGATTTACCTAGTTCGGTCATGGCATCTCCAAAACCTGAACGGGTATCTTTTTTTTCCGTAAATGTGTATTTTTTCATTAATTATTTAATTCGATTTACTTTAGTGATTTATTTACTTAACTCTTATAATCTTTTTTTTATTCTAAGCCCATTGTTTGATAAAACAGAAAAGTTATTTTTTAACTCAAGAAAATATTTATCAAAAATGTTCAGTACTAATTCAATCCTTGATTCTCTCTTTAAATCAGTTATTCTTAGCAATAATATTCCGAAATGTTCTAAATTCAATCTGTGTACAAGCTCTCCAAAATCTTTATCTTCTGTTAATAATATACACTTGTTCTCATTTGCAATATTCAAAACAGTTTCATCTGAAACTCCAGAATTATTTTCCAAAACGGAGTATATTAAATAGTTTTTATTTCTTAATGCTATTATAACTCCAAAATCAACACTTTCGTCAGCAATCAAATCCATTTATGAAGCATTAGCATAAAACACTTCGTTTTTGATTGATTGAGAAGCAAACATTAAAGAAGCTGATATATGCTCTTTTGATAAAGTAGGATATGCCAATAATATTTCTTCTATACTATCTGTTGATAGTTTTTCAAGAATTAAATCTACAGGGATTCGAGTTCCTATAAATATTGGTTTACCAAACATTTTATTGGTAGAAATTTCAATATAGTTTTTCCAATTTTTCATACCCATAATTTTATACATCATAAAATATTTCCTCGCAACTTATACTTTTTTCCTCCCACAAAAATAAAGGCACATTATCTTTTTCAGCATAATGGTCTTTTAAATCATATTTTCCAACTTCGTTAAGCACATACACAGAAACTTGTTTTTCTTTAGGATGTACCACCCAATATACTTTCACTCCAGCTTCTTCATACAATCTGAATTTATCATTCAAATCTTTTTTCATGGTAGAAAGCGAAAGTATTTCTACTATGAAATCAGGAGCTCCCACACAACCTTTGTCTTTTATTTTAGTCCTATCACAAATAATACAAATATCAGGCTCTACAACTGTATTTTTTTCGGCTTCATCACCAAATAAATATACATCAAATGGAGCTACAAATACTTTGCATGGTAGTCTTCTAAATAGCTTTTCTAATTCAAAAGAAATATTTTGAGAAACAGCCTGATGATAACTTCTAGGGGAAGGAGACATTTGTACTACCTTTCCTTTGATTAATTCTACCAATTCATCAAACTTCCAAGTAACATAATCTGCTATGGTATATGTTTTTGAAAAATCTAATTGTGAGATAGAATGTATGCTCATACTATGAAACTATATAGAATGTGGTTTTCCAGTTTATTTTTTTGATTCTAAATATACGATTTTATTAAATAAATGATCAAAACTAATGATTTCATTTATATCTGTATTAGACAAAGCAGATGATATTTGGAGTGAATCCAAGGTTCTTAAGCCTTCAACTGCATATTTATCTATCAAAAAAATAGCTCTACCAAATATTGATTTATCAATATTAATAATTTTAAATGCTGATAAATCGTTAGTAAATGAATCAACAATATCTATCGCATCTAGTTTTTCAATTGATTTAGTCCTAACTTTTTTCCAAATAGCAGAATGAAATTCTAATATACCAATTTCTCCAATATAAATTACTTTCCCCTCTATCAAAAGTTGTAAATCTTTTGATTCTTTTTCATTAGAATAAAGTTTTACAATTGAAGATGTATCTAAATAAATATTCATCTATAACTTTCACGTTCTTCGGCTACAGCATCACTTAAAATCACATTAGGATATTTTTCTTTCATCATTTTACTCGTTTTGATAAACCCCCACTCTACCTTATGCTCTTTCTTAGGTTCTGAATTGATAATTTCATATGTCACAATCACTTCATCTCCATTGTGAAGATTTGGTTTAGATTGAAATACAACAACTCCATCGTTGTAAATTCCCTTTGTAGTAGCTAACATAACAATAGTTTTTTACACTAAAACGTTTAATAATCTCCTAAAGTTTCCTCTAATTGAGCTAAAGCAATATCTTTTTGCTCGTCATTTGGAGCATTTCCATGCCATTTATGGGTATGCATCATGAAATCTACACCCATTCCCATTTCAGTTTTCATCATGATGGCCGTAGGTTTGCCTGTGCCTTTTTGTTTTTGAGCTTCTAGAATGGTTTTTTCTAACTCTTCAAAATTATTTCCATCACAAGCAAGAACATTCCAGCCAAAAGCAGCATATTTTTTTCCCAAATCCAAAAGCGAAAGTACTTTATCGGTACTTCCATCAATTTGTTGTCCATTTACATCCACAAAAGCAATAAGATTATCTACTTTATTATGAGGAGCAAACATAGCAGCTTCCCACACTTGGCCTTCTTGTTGTTCGCCATCTCCCATGAGGCAATATACAAAACGGTCGTCATTGTTAAGTTTTTTTGCTAATGCAGTGCCTATAGCTACTGACAAACCCTGTCCTAATGACCCAGAAGCCATACGAATACCTTCCAAATGTTCATGTGGAGTTGGATGTCCTTGTAATCTTGAGTTGATTTTGCGGTGAGTTCCTAGTTCTTTCACTGGAAAATAGCCAAAACGAGCCAATGTGCTATAAAAAACAGCCGAAATATGTCCATTTGAAAGATAAAAAACATCTTCTCCTATGGCATCCATATTGAAGTTTTTATTATGTTTCATTACTTTAAAGTATAATAAAACAAATAATTCGGTACAACCCAATGCACCACCAGGATGTCCACCTTTGGCACCATGCACCATTCTAATAATATCTCTTCTAACTTGCGAAGCAACCTTTTTTAAATCTGTCATTTAATCTATTTTTTTGGCAAAGGTAAAAGCAAATGATAAATATGCCAATATTATTTTATCTTGATTGTGCTATTTGTTTCTATCAATGGTAAATTGAATCAAATCTTTGAGCGATTGTGTATATTGATTTTTTTCTAATGAATCTAAAATATCAAAAGCTTCGTCCAAATATTTTTTCATTACTTGCGTAGTATATTCAATTCCGCCAGATTTTTTAACAAAATCAATTATAAATTGAACTTTATCGGCTTTATGACTTTCGTTTTTTATAATATTTACAATTTTAGATTTATCTGAAGTATTGGCATTTGACAATGCAAAAATCAAAGGTAGGGTCATTTTTTTTTCTTTGATATCGATTCCCAAAGGTTTACCAATTTCATCTGTGCCATAATCAAACAAATCGTCTTTTATTTGAAACGCAATGCCTACTTTTTCGCCTAATAACCTGCATTTTTCAATGATTTCTTTATCAGAAATTACCGAAGCTGCACCAGCAGCACAACACGATGCAATCAACGAAGCTGTTTTTTGACGAATAATTGTAAAATAATCCGCTTCTTTTATGTTTAATAATCTAGCTTTTTCAATTTGTAACAATTCGCCTTCGCTCATTTCTCTTACAGCATGCGAAACTATTTTTAAAAGATCAAAATCCTCACTATCGATTGATAAAAGCAATCCTCTCGAAAGTAAATAATCGCCAACCAAAACTGCTATTTTGTTTTTCCAAAGGGCATTAATCGAAAAAAAACCTCTTCTATAATTTGATTCGTCCACCACATCGTCATGCACAAGTGTAGCAGTATGTAAAAGTTCTATTAAAGCAGCTCCACGATAGGTTTTTTCGTTTAATCCTCCACACAATTTTGCAACGAAAAACACAAACATTGGTCGGATTTGTTTGCCTTTTCTTTTCACAATATAAGCCATAATTTTGTCCAAAAGAAATACATTGCTTTTCATGTAAATGCTGAATTTTTCTTCAAACACTTCCATTTCTTTCGCAATCGGTTTTTGAATATCTTTTAGATGTTTTGCCACTTAATTATTTGGTATAGAAATCATTAATAACGCTCAAAGGTAACACAGCCTTTGGTAAAAATAAAAACGCATCTTCAAAATTTTTGAAAATGCGTTTTTAAATAATGTTAATAATTCAAAAGAATTATTGTTTTTGCTCTGGTTTTGTATCTTCTGTTTTTTTATCACAAGATGCTGCTTTTGATTTGCTGCAACACGATTTTTTTTCGCTTTTGCTACACGATTTTTTTTCTTTTTCTTTATCGTTTCCTGCAAAAGAAAACGATGCAGCCATTACAGCTAGAGACAAGGCAAATGCTAACTTTTTCATAATATATTATTTTTTAAGTGTTGAAATTCTCAACAACAAATATAAGGAATTAAGTTCAAACTATGCCAGCAATTTGACTAAATTTCGTTCAATTAATTCCCAGTTGTATTTTTCATTAAATATCTCCAATGCATTTCTACAATGATTTTGATACAAATCTGGATTGTCAATATAATTCAGAATTAAATTTGAAATCAAATTAATATCTTCATTATCAACTAAATACCCAACTTTTGACACATCAACTTCTTTGCGAATAGCTTTTAAATCTGTAAAAATAATTGGTCTATTTAATCCCAAATAATAAAATAGTTTTATTGGCAGACAATGTCGATTTTCAATATCTGATTTTCTTAAATCTAAAAAAACGTCTGTATCTTTTATTGTCTGTATAAATTTATGAAATTCTAATATGTCATAATTAGTGATATTAATATTTTTAGTAAGCTTTTTAATTATGTTTAAATAAATGTTTTTTTCAGAATCAGACACATACCATCCAATTATTTTGACATTAATTATCAAATTTGGTCTTAAAACTGATAAATAATTAACTACATTTAAAAAAGCATCAAATCCTTTTTCTTTCGTTAATTTACCAGAATATGAAAGATTAATTTCTGAACTTAATTTGCGAGGTAAAATTGGGTTTAAGTAATTTAAACTAGGATAATAACTCAAAAAAGCATACGGTTTAAAAGGAAATAAAAATCGATATGGTAACGATTTATAATATTCTCCAAAAATAAACTTATCTATATAAAAACAAGATAAAAAATTGAATATCAATAATTTAAAAAAAACAAAAAATACTTTTGGATATGATAAGTTTGTTAAATTTTTTTTTGAAGGATACCATTCTGTAACATCGTATATTAATACAGGTTTTATTTTTTGTGATTTAATATATTTGTGTGCAGCCCAAACTGGCAAAGGCTCTGATGCAATAATTCTGTCTGGCTCAAAAGAAGTAAGTTTTTCAATAAAAATTTTTACTTTTTCTCTTTTCGACAAGTTGTTTCCATCGAAACTATCAATCAAAACAGAATTTAATTCTCTTTTAACATTTTCTTGACTACTAACTATCAAAATTTGATGCCCATTTCTTACAATAGTCATTGCAAAATGATAAAAAATGCGATCGTCAAGCGAAAAATGCGATGATGTTAGAAAAATAATTTTCATATTTTGGCTCCCATTTTATAAAAACGATGTGAATCTATAAAATTATTTTATGCTAGTTTATAATTTAGTCTATTATGTCAATTAGATTTGTTCTACCATTTTTTGAATATTATATAAATAGTCGTTTTATAAGCCAATTTATGAACATAAAAAACAGCACCATACTTTCTGTTTTATCAAAAGGGTTATCGACTCTTGTTGTATTTGGCATTGTTGTTTTAACGGCTCGCATGTATGGCAAAGCTGGACGTGGCGAAATATCCTTATTTACAGCCAATTACACTTTTATTCTACATTTTTGTTCTATCATCGGAGGTAGCGGATTAGTGTACTTATATCATAAAAAATCCCTCAAAAAAATGATTTTTTATTCTTATTTATGGACAATTGGAGTATGTTTTTTAGCTTTTTTAGTATTATTATTTTTCTATTCTTTTCAAATTAGCCATGTCATTTTAGTTGTAGTTACATCTTTTTTAGTTGCTAGTACTCAAATTCATAGCAACATTTTATTAGCAAATCAAAAATTAGTGGCATACAATACAATCAAAACTGCACAATCACTGATTTTAATCGGAATTTTAATTTTTGATTATTACTTTTTAATCACTCAAACAAACACAATATTTTTTATGATTTATACGCTTATTTCATTTTTTATAACTGCCATTTTGAGTTATTTTTATGTACAAAACATAATTTCTTTGCAAAAAAAAGAAACACAAAAAACATTTGAAACCATGTTAAAATATGGAATAAATGGTCAAATATCAAATATTTTTCAATTTATATGTTATCGAGCAACTTTTTATTGGATTGAGTATTTTTATCAAAAACACGAAGAATTAGGTGTGTTTGCAGTGGCAGTTATGATTGCAGAGTCGGTTTGGGTCGTTAGTTCAAGTATTGCAACTATGCAGTACGCTAAAATTGCAAATTCAACTTCTGATAAATTTTCAAGAATTTATACAAATCAATTGCAAATTTGGGTTTTAGGTGCTACAATTTTGCTATTATTTATTTTGATAATTATTCCAGAAATACTTTGGATGAGTATTTTAAAAGTTGAGTTTTCGGGAATAAAAATGCTGTTAATTTGCTTAGCACCAGGCATTTTGGCACAAGCAGTATCACGTATGCATACCCATTATTTTAGCGGAAAAGGAAATTATACACTCAATAATTATTCAGCAATTTTAGGAGCTTTTTCGGCTGTTATTAGTGGCTTTATTTGTATCTATTTTTGGGGAGTTAATGGAGCAGCAATTAGTATGAGTTTTAGCTATATTTTAGTTTTAGTTTTTACAACTTTTCAATATAAAACAGTAAGATTCAATCAAATAAATCAATGAATTGCCCTTGGAACTCTTTTAAACCATCAGAAATTGATTTTTGTGAAGAAAATCTATGTTCATGGATAGTCGAACCAGCAAGTACTTATTCTTGTGTTTTTTATATTATTGCTGGGATTTTAATAATTATTTCAGCAAAAAGCAAGTCATTTATTCATCAATCTTTTGGATGGATGGTAGTTTTAATTGGTTTATTTTCAGTTTGTTATCATGCAACACTTACTTTTTGGGGAAGCATTCTCGATTTGGCTTCTATGTATTTGCTTGGTACAACATTTGTGTATATAAATTTGAGCAGGTTTAGAAACTTAACCACAATTTCATTCAACAAATCAGCAATTATTTTTTATTTAATATTTAATATTTTATTACTCATTTTTACATTTTTATATGAAAAAAGTACAGGAATTTTATATTTAATTTTAATGCTTTCCGTTTTAGGAATGGAAACCTATCATTGCTTTTCAAAAAACAATAAAATCAACTACAAATGGATATTTTATGCCTTGTGTTGCTATGTTTCGGTTTCGTTTTTTTGGTATTGGGACACCTATCGCGTATTTTGCGACCCTTTTAATCATATCGTTAATGGACATGTAATTTGGCATTTTGGGTCAGCAACAGCTGCTTATTGTATGTACAAATATTATTATCAATTTGAACTAAAATAATTATTTGATTATCAGTGAACTATAAATCAATTTTGCTGTATTTTCTGATGCATTTTCATTTCCTAAAATAGAAATTATTTCATCATATCCAGCTAAAATTTTTGATCTATAGTGTTGATTTTCAAGTATTTTTTTCATTTCATCCATAGCATTTGATGGAGAAAAATCATCCTGAATTAATTCTTTAACTACTTGTTTTTGTGCAATTAAATTTACTAGTGATATAAATTTTACTTTTATCAAAGCCCTGATAATTAAGTATGTAATTGTGCTGGTAGAATAACATACAACTTGAGGAACTTTGAATAATGCAGTTTCTAATGTTGCAGTTCCAGAAGTTACTAATGCAGCTTTTGCATGAGAAAGCACATCATAGGTTTGTTCATAAACTATATTTACTATACCATCTCTGTGAAAAGCTTCGTAATATTTTGAATCTAAATTATTTACCCCAGCAACCACAAATTGATATTCTCTAAATCCTGGCAAAATACTTACCATAAAATGAAGCATGTTTTCGATTTCGTTTTTTCTGCTTCCAGGCAAAACAGCAATAATAGGTTTTGAAGATAATTTATTGTCTATTAAAAAGTTAGGATTAGGAGCAAACTGTTTTATTGCATCCAAACAGGGATTTCCAACATAATCGACTTCATAATCAAACTTTTTGTAAAAAGCCTTTTCAAAAGGCAAAATCACATACATGTGATCAATTATTTTTTTTATTTTATTTGCCCTCGATTGATTCCAAGCCCAAATTTTTGGTGAAATATAATAGTGAATTGGTATTTGAGGATGATTTTTTTTTATAAATTTGGCAATTCTCAAATTAAATCCAGAATAATCTACTAATATTAACGCATCAGGCTGATATTGTGATATATCTGATTTACAGCGTTTTATATTTGCCCAAACTTTGTCTAAATTCAAAAATACTTCTAAAAAACCCATAAAAGCCATTTGCCGATAGTGTGTAACAAGCTCTCCTCCAACCTGTTGCATAAAATCTCCACCAAAAAACCTAAAACTTGCATTTGAATCAAGTTTACAAATTTCTTTCATTAAATTAGAAGCATGCAAATCTCCGGAGCGTTCGCCAGCAATGATATAATATTTCATTTGTTGCTTATAATTTATTGATATAAAGGCATTTACTGCAAAAATTACCCATAGTATTCTACAAAATTTTTATTAGTTTCTACTAATTTGATATAATGTAATTTACAATCTGATACCTTTTTTAGCTCACGCTCAATTATTTTCCAAAACTCAATAACCATAATTTCGCAACTCGGAATTTTATCTTTAAAAATTTCTACTTGTAAATTAATATTTTTATGATCAACTAACTCCACAATTTCCCGCTTCATTATGTCTCCAAGTATTTTCATATCAATCACAAAACCTGTATCAGGATTTGGAATGCCTTTTACTGTAACTAAAATCTCAAAATTATGACCGTGATAATATTCGTTCGCACATTTTCCAAAAACTTCTTCGTTTTTTTCTTTGCTCCAATTTGGATTAAAAAGTCTATGTGCGGCATTAAAATGCTCTTTACGCGATACGTAAACCATCTGGCAAGTTTTGTTTTATATCAGGTTTTTCTGCGACTGATGATGCAAAATTAGGTTTATTTTTTTCAATTACAAACTTTAATTTTGTGCTATTCTTTTAAAATTAGTTATTTATTATGAAATTTGTTACATACTAAATCCAAAATCTGCATGAAAACAATAAAATCACTTTTATTATTTATAATTGTTTTATTTTGTACTTCAACAACTTTAAAATCTGATTCAGAATTGATTTTTAATGGAAAAGATTTTTCTGGTTGGTACACCTATTTGGATAAACACGGAATTGGTAAAGATCCAGAAAAAGTTTTTAAAATTGAAGATGGGATTTTACATATTTCAGGTAAAGAAAATGGCTATTTAGCTACAAAAAAATCGTTTACAAATTATAAACTTATTGTGGAATTCAAATGGGGAACAGATAAAAGAGACCCATCTCCAAACTATAAAAGAGACAGCGGAATACTCTATCACATGACTGGATTAGATAAAATTTGGCCCAAAAGTTTTGAATGTCAAATCCAAGAAAGCGATTGTGGAGACTTTTGGCTAATTGATGGTATTGAAATAAAATCCAAACATACAATTCATCAAAAGTTTGGTTATCAACACATTATAAAAAGCAATAATGCAGAATTGCCACACGGAGAATGGAATCAGGTAGAAGTAATTTCAAACAATGGTAAATGTACACATATTGTAAATGGAATGGTTGTAAACGAAGGTACGGAAGCTTCTGTGCAATCAGGAAAAATACTTATTCAATCCGAAGGAGCTGAAATTTTTTTTAGAAGAATCGAGCTTAAACCTTTATAAATCAGCTGATTGCTTAAATAAATTATTTTTATAAAAGCTCAAAAGTATAATCAAATATAGCCCAAACCGAATAGCATGTGCTATTGGCAAATTTTCAATATTTCCTGTTTTTGCGAAAATATAAATAAATACACAATATACAATTGCAGAAAATGCTTGTAAAATCACATATTCTTTAATTCTAAGTTGAGAAAGCATCAAAAAAGCTAAAATAAGGCTCGGAAACTTAAATAAATCTCCTAAAAATTGATAAAACATAAACTTTTGAGCAGAAATAAAATCAACATTATAAAAAAATAGTAAAGCGTATTCTTTCAAAAACCAAAGTGTTGTTAATCCCAAAAATGCTAATAGTAAAACAAATCCTATAGATTGTTTTAAAAATGTATTTAATTCTATTGGTTTATTCAATAGCGAGGAAATTTTCACAAAAATCAACATTCCAACTGCCGAATTAAAAACGGTAGTATATCCATCAGAAATTTTTACAACACTTTGCCAAAGTCCAGTTTCGTAGATAGAAAATGTATTCATCACAAATTCACGCACAAAAAAATCAACTATTTTTCCAAATACAGATACACTCAAGGCTGTAACTATGAACATATTAATTAATTTAAAGGCTGTTTTATCAAGAGTAAATTTAAAATTTATAACCCATGATTTTCGTTCATGATAATAATAAATCAACATAAAAACCAAAACAAAACTTGGCGAAAATGCCACAAAAACTAATCCCCAAACTAAACTTAATTTCAAACCCCAAAAAACTAATCCTATTCCAACTAAATTATTTAAAGTACTAAAAATAGCAAATGCCTTTACTAACATCGAAGACAATAATAAATTTGCAATCAACAAAGCCAGAATATGAAAAAAAACACCTAAAACTATTATAATCAAATAGTTATAAGAAAATAAAGTTTCTGGGAAATCATTAAAATAAAAAGGATAAATAGCTACAATAAAAATTAAGCAAGCCAAAAAACTAATAAAGTTTGTACTAAAAGCAGCCGAAAGGAGCTTATTATATTCAACTTGTTTCAACTCAGGATTAGCAATGTGTTGTGCCACTGCTCTATTTGTGCCCTCGCTTGGCAAAGTAGTAAAAATTGCAATTGCATTTTGAAAATGCGACAGCAATGTTACACCTTCGGGTCCAAAAAAAGTCGAAAATAATTTATTACACAAAAAACTATTTAGCGCAAAGGCTAACGAAGAAAGAGCAGTCCAAATACTTTTTTTAAACAAAATAGTGCATATTTAAACGGCAACTTCGCCTTTAATTGCAGGCCAAGGGTCGTAGTTTTCGAGCTCAAAATTATCAAACTTAAATCCAAAAATATCTTTTATATCAGGATTTATTTTCATTATAGGAAGTGCTTTTGGCGTTCTAGTAAGCTGCAAATTTACTTGTTCCAAATGATTTTTATAAATATGCACATCGCCAAAAGTATGTACAAAATCGCCAATTGCTAAATCGCAAACTTGAGCAATCATCATAGTAAGCAATGCATACGATGCAATATTAAATGGAACACCCAAAAATACATCGGCACTTCGTTGATACAATTGGCACGAAAGTTTGCGTTTTTCCCCATTTTGTGCTGGTGAAACATAAAATTGAAACATGGTATGACATGGAGGTAATGCCATTTGATTCACATCAGCCACATTCCATGCACTCACTATAAGTCTGCGAGAATCTGGATTTTTTTTAATTTGAGTAATTAAATTTTTAATTTGATCCACTACCCTACCATCAGGACACTTCCAACTCCGCCATTGATAACCATAAACAGGACCTAAATTTCCATTTTCATCTGCCCATTCGTCCCATATCCGTACTCCATTATCTTTTAAATATTTAATATTGGTATCCCCAGCCAAAAACCATAACAACTCATGAACTATAGATTTGAGATGTACTTTTTTGGTTGTAACCATTGGGAAACCCTCGGCTAAATCAAACCGCATCTGATACCCAAAAACACTATAAGTGCCTGTACCGGTTCGGTCTTCTTTATAGCTTCCTTTTTCTAAAATATGTTTTAATAAATCGTGATAAATTTTCATATTTTTATTTTAAAACAGATAAATCATTTTGATTTTTTTACGATATTAAATATTTTTAAACAAATTAAAATGCTTTAAGACTAATATCTAAACTCTTATATGAATGAGTTAGTTTACCTACCGAAATAAAATCTACTCCTGTTTCGGCAATACCAACAATAGTTTCTTTAGAAACTCCACCAGATGCCTCAGTAAAAAATTTTTTATTTACCATTTTTACAGCATCTTTTAACATTTCATTGGGCATATTGTCAAGCAAAACCCTATAAATGTAATTTAGTTTTAATAATTGTTCTAGTTCATTCAAATTTCGAACTTCAACAATTATTTTCAAATCTTTTTGCTCTTTTTTTAAATATGCTAAAGTATTTAAGACTGCGTTTTCTATACCTCCAGAATAATCAACATGATTATCTTTGATTAATATCATATCAAAAAGTCCAAATCTATGATTTTCTCCACCACCAATTTTTACTGCCCACTTTTCTAACATTCTAAAATTCGGAGTAGTTTTGCGAGTATCTAATAATTTGGCATTTGTATGAGAAATTAGGCTTTTATATTCAAATGTTTCTGTTGCAATGCCACTCATACGTTGCATACAATTCAAAACCAATCTTTCTGCTTTTAAAATAGAATGTGTACTTCCTTTTACAACCAAACCAATTTCACCATACAAAAAACGACTTCCATCAGCAATCCTATAATCAACATCTAGTTCTCTATCAACAAATTTAAAAATATACTTTGAGAGTTCAATTCCTGCCACAATACCATTATCTTTTAGTATTAATTGTGCCTTACCTATTGTATTTTTGGGTATAGAAGCTAACGATGTATGATCTCCATTACCGCAATCTTCATAAATAGCAGAATTAATGAAATCATTTAGTTTTTCTTTTGTAATATAATCTGGAAGCATGTCCAAAGTTTATGTATTAATTATACAAATATGTGTTAATTTTTTGGATGTAAAAGCAAATTCTAAAAACCCACAAAAAAAGGATAAAAAATAGTAATACTTAATAAATGCTATTGAGGATTGATAAAAAACAAAAAAGCCGATAAGCAATTGATGCACATCGGCTTTATAATAAAATTGGCAGCTACTTACTCTTGCACATGTTATTGCACTACCATCAGCGTTACTGGGCTTAACTTCTCTGTTCGGAAT
>RDZG01000037.1 GCA_004293915.1 Bacteroidota bacterium
TTTATATATTACCATGAAAAATACAAATCATAGTTCGTTTTTTTAGTCATAAATTAATCAATTTTAAATATTTTATCCATGAAAATTAACAACTTGAATAATGATTTTTCATGGATAAAATTTATATATTACCATGAAAATTTATACTTTGTATTTGCATATTTCATTACAAATATATAGTTTTGCAGTATGATTTCAAGAGTAGATACCAGCGAATTGGTAGAATATTTATCTTTTTTTCCGTCTATAATGTTAGCTGGTCCTCGTCAAGTGGGAAAAACTACACTTGCTCATAGCATTGCCAAAGAGCTGAACAAGCCTGTGTTGTATTTAGATATGGAAAATGAGAACGACAAAAAAATATTGTCTGAAAATGCTCATGAATATTTAATGAGCCATAAAGAGGATTGTGTTGTGATTGACGAAGCCCAAGTTTTGCCCGAATTATTTACATATTTAAGACCGATAATAGATGCTCATCGCGTGCCAGGTCGATTTATACTGCTCGGATCTGCCAATCCAGTATTAATAAAACGCATTTCAGAAACATTGGCAGGGAGAATTTATTACCTTGAAATTTCTCAAATCACACTTCTTGAAGCCGAAAAATTTGGTATTACATTAGAAGATCATTGGTTTAAAGGCGGTTTGCCCGAATCTTTGCTCATCAAAAACAATAAAATGTGGATGGCATGGATGGATGGTTACATCAAAAGCTATGTTTATCGTGATTTGAATTTTCTGTTTGGGATTGACCTTTCGCCTGTAATTATTGATAAAATATGGCATTTATTAGCTCAAGTTAATAGTGGTATTGAAAATGTAGAAAATCTTAGCCGTTCGTTGGGTGTGAGTAGCAACACAGTCAAAAAATATATTGAGTTTTTAGAAGGGGCATATCTCATACATAAACTACCAGCACTATATATAAATAATGGAAAAAGGTTGGTAAAATCGCCTAAAATTTACTTGCGAACTTCAGGAATTTTGCATTATTTACTCAAAATCAACAACTTAGAGGCTCTTAAATCAAGCATTCACGTGGGGGCTTCTTGGGAGGGATATGTGGTGGAACAACTGTATTTGAATAGGCCTAGTTCTGCAAACTGGCATTATTATCGAACCCACAATGGAGCAGAAGTAGATTTAGTTTTAGTGCAAGGCAATACGCCTGTTGCATGTGTCGAAATCAAATATTCAAATGCACCTGATTTGTCTCGTGGTTTTTTTGAATGTATTTCAGATTTAAAAACTACTTACAATTATGTAATCACACCAAGTTCAAAAACTTGGAAAACAAAAGATAATATTATCATTTGTTCTATCTCTGATTTTTTGAGAAACGAGATTGATAAGTTTGGAAAAAAATCTGATCATGCTTAGTTTATATTGCAGAATGCCCAAAAATGGACAGAATTTGCATAGTCAAATTTTTTTTTACTTCTTTTCATTGTTTTTGTAAAAATAAATACTACTTTTGCACCGCAATTAGGAAACGAGGGGGATTATAAGTCCCCTTTTTTATTGTTCAAAAGTGAAGAAAGAAGTACTGCAAATTGTAGAAAATGTAATCGATGGAAACGAATTTTTCATTGTTGATACACATATTTCTCAGATTAAAGGTACTTGGATGATAAAAATAAGTGCAGATTCTGATAAAGGTATTGGTATTGATGAATGTGGAAATTTATCTCGAATTATCAATAAAAAAATTGATGAATTATACCCAGAAACAGAATACGAGATTGAAATTACATCGCCTGGAGTTGGAGAGCCATTGAAGTTGCAACGACAATATCTCAAAAACAGAGGTCGAGATATTAAAATTTGGCTCACAAATGGAAAAGAAATTGTTGGAAAACTAATCGAAGCCATTCCAGACCAAAAAATAATTTTAGAAGAATACGAAAAGAAAAAAGGTAAAATAATTACAACAAAACAAACTGAAATTTCTGTATCGGACATCAAGCGTTCGGAAGTTCAGATTTCATTTAATTTATAGGAAATGGATAATTTTAATTTAGTAGAATCTTTTGCAGAATTTGCAAGACAAAAAGGTATCGATAGACCAACGATGATGCGCATTTTAGAAGATGTGTTTCGTACGATGATTAAAAAACGCTTTGAGTCTGACGAAAATTTTGACATTATTATAAATGTAGACAAAGGCGATTTGGAAATTTGGCGTTCACGCGAAATTGTTTCTTTCGATTTTTTTGAAGATAGTTTTGATTACAACGAAAACAAACATATTGTAATTACTGAAGCTCAAAAAGTTGATCCCGATTTCAAAGAAGGCGAGGCTTTTTCTGATGAAGTAAAAATCGAAGATTTTGGTCGCAGAATGGTTACAACGGCTCGCCAAACTTTGGTTCAAAAAGTAAAAGATTTAGAAAAAGATTTATTGCTCCAAAAATACAAAGATATAGTTGGCGAAATGGTTTCTGCCGAAGTTTATCAAGTTTTGGGAAAAGAAGTTTTATTGACAGATGGCAACGGAAACGAATTGGTTTTGCCTAAAATGGAACAAATCCAAAAAGACCGTTTTAGAAAAGGCGATAACGTGAGAGCTGTAGTGCATCGTGTAGAAATGCATAATGGTCAGCCAAAAATTATTTTATCTCGTACATCTCCAGTTTTTTTGGAAAAATTGTTTGAAAGCGAAGTTCCCGAAGTTTTTGATGGGTTGATACATATTAAAAAAGTGGTTCGTGAGCCAGGCGAAAGAGCCAAAGTTGCAGTAGAATCTTTTGATGATAGAATAGACCCAGTTGGAGCTTGTGTTGGTATGAAAGGTGCTCGTATTCACAGCATTGTGCGTGAATTGAACAACGAAAATATAGATGTAATTAATTTTACAGAAAACTTAGAACTTTTAATTGCTCGTGCTTTGAGTCCGGCAAAAGTTACAAGTATGAAAGTAAACAAAGAATCTGGACGTGTTTCTGTATACTTAAAGCCAGACCAAGTTTCGATGGCAATCGGTAAAGGCGGACAAAATATTAAATTAGCAAGCAGATTAATTGGTTTAGAAATAGATGTTTTCAGAGAACTTGGCGAATCAGAAGAAGAAGATGTAGATTTGGAAGAATTTGTAGATGAAATCGATGGTTGGGTAATTGATGAATTCAAAAAAATAGGATTAGATACCGCAAAAAGCGTACTTGCAGTATCAAAAGAAGATTTATTAAGAAGAACTGAATTGGAAGAAGAAACCATAACAGATGTTTTTAATGTGCTTAAAAAAGAGTCGTATGACAAATTTAGTCTTTAGTCTTTAGAATAGTAATATGTAGCCTTTGCTTTCACATATTGCCACAATCTAAGTTCTGCCAAAGTCTGAAACTTGTTCATGCGTATTTCGCAGAATACTAGATTGTTATAAGTACTAAAGATTAAAAGTTATACATGTCAGAAGAAAAATTTGAAAGATTAATAAAGGTTGCTGGCGATTTAAACGTAGGTTTAGAGCGTGTAGTGGATTTTTTAAATGCAAAAGGTTATTCGTTTAGAAAAGATCCTAATGCAAAAGTTAACAATGAACAATATAGACTTTTAGCTAAAGAATTTGGGCTTGATATCAAAGACAAAAAAGATGCATCAACTTTAAATATTGGCAAAAAAACAAACGAAAACTTTGTGATTGATGCACAACACCCGCACAATCCAAAGAAAACTATAAATGAAGATGACTTATTTATAAAACAAAATACAGCAGAAAATCTACCTAAAGTAGACTCATCTGTAAACAAAAAAATAGATTTATCTCAACCAGAATTAATTGAACGAGCAAAAATAAAAATTGATGGACCTAAAGTTTTAGGTAAAATCGATTTGAACCCAGTAAAAAAGGCTGTTGTTGAAACACCAAAATCCAACTTTGAGCCTACAAAACCTGCTGAGCCAATTGTTGAAAAAATTAGTAATCCTCCTGTAGTTGAATCTGAGGTAGAACCAATAATAGAAAATAATATTGTTATCCAACCTATTATTGATGTTCCATCCATAGAAGGTGAAGAGCCTTTAGTTGAAAGAGAAACTATAAAAGCAAGAGGCGAAACGCTTGAAGGCTTAAAAGTTTTAGGAAAAATCGATTTGAATGACGAAAAAGTTGTAAAAAGAGATTTTAGAGATAATAGAAATAAAAATAATTATCAAGGAAATAAACCAAACAATAATAATCCTGCAAATCAACGACCAGCAAATCCAAATCCACAGCCAAACGCAAGTCCAAATCCAAATGCGGGCAATAATGCTGATAAACAAAAACGAAAACGCATCGAAGGCAAAGGTCCAAAACCTGCAGGCACACCAAATGCACCAAACACAAACTATCAACATGTAAAAGCTGCTCCTGGCAGTCCAAACAAAGGAAAAGATTTTGGTAAAAAAGACGCAAAACCAGCCGAAAGAGTTGAGATTACAGATAAACAAATTCAAGAACAAATCAAGAATACACTTGCTAGACTAGGAGGAAACAAACAAGGAGGAAGTCGTGCAAAATACAGAAAAGACAAACGTTCGGCTTTTGCAGAAGCAGAAGAAGAACGCCAAGCACAAGAAAAAGTTGATGCCGGAATTTTAAAAGTTACAGAGTTTATTTCTGCAAGCGACTTAGCCTTGATGATGGATAAATCTGTAAACGAGATTATTGGAATGTGCATGAGCTTAGGATTATTTGTTTCCATAAATCAACGTTTGGATGCAGAAACAATTCAACTAATTGCTGAAGAATATGGCTACAAAACTCAATTTATTTCTGCTGAAGAAGAAATTGCTGTTGAAGATATTATTATTGATAGCCCAGAAGATTTAGAAGAACGTCCGCCAATTGTAACCATAATGGGACACGTTGATCATGGAAAAACTTCGCTTTTGGATTATATTCGTAAAACAAATGTAACGGCAAAAGAAGCTGGTGGAATCACACAACATATTGGTGCTTACGATGTTATAACCGAAAAAGGCAGAAAAATTACATTCTTAGATACACCTGGACACGAGGCATTTACAGCCATGCGTGCACGTGGTGCAAAAGTTACCGATATTGTAATTATTGTTGTTGCAGCCGATGATGGCGTTATGCCACAAACCAAAGAAGCACTTAATCATGCTTTGGTTGCGGGTGTTCCAATCATTATTGCCATAAATAAAATTGATAAACCTGGTGCAAACCCAGACAGAATAAAAGAACAACTTTCGGTTGAAAATATATTAGTCGAAGATTGGGGTGGAAAATACCAATGCGAGTCTATTTCGGCAAAATCAGGAAAAGGAATCCCCGATTTATTAGAAAAAATATTGCTCGAAGCAGATGTGCTCGAACTCAAGGCAAATCCTAATAAATCTGCAATGGGAACAGTAATCGAAGCTGAGTTGGACAAAGGTAGGGGCTATGTAACCACTATTTTGGTTCAAAGTGGCACATTAGAAGTTGGTGATATTGTTTTAGCAGGTCAATTTTATGGACGTGTAAAAGCTATGACTGATCATATTGGTAAAAAACTAAAAACTGCTGGACCTTCAAAACCTGTGCAGCTTTTGGGAATTCCAGGTGCACCGCAAGCTGGCGATAAATTCAATGTGATGGCAAACGAATCTGAAGCTCGAGAAATTGCAAACAAACGCGAGCAAATTATTCGTGAACAAAGTATGCGTACCAAAAAACATATTACGTTAGACGAAATAGGTAGACGTTTGGCAATTGGTAATTTCAAACAACTAAATGTAATTATCAAAGGTGATTTTGATGGTTCGGTTCAAGCAATTTCGGATTCATTATTGAAATTATCTACAAACGAAATTCAAATTTCAATTATCCATCGTGGAGTTGGTCCGATTTCAGAATCCGATGTTTTATTGGCATCCGCTTCTGATGCAGTTATTATTGGTTTCCAAGTTCGTCCATCACTCAATGCCAAAAAAATAGCCGATGCCGAACAAATAGAAATACGCTTATATTCTATTATTTACGATGCAATCAATGATATCAAAGATGCAATGGAAGGAATGCTTGAGCCTACTTTTGAAGAGCATATTCAAGGTACAGCCGAAGTAAAAGAAGTATTTAAAATAGGTAAAGTTGGAACCATTGCTGGATGTTTATTGATAGAAGGTAATGTAAAACGTCAAGGAGCAGAAGTAAGAGTTGTACGTGGTGGAATTGTTTTAAAAACAAGCAAATTTTCATCACTCAAACGTTTTAAAGACGATGTTTCTGAAGTAAAATATGGTCAAGATTGTGGAATTGGAGTTGAAGGCTTTGAAGATTTCGAAGTGGGAGATTTAATCGAGATTTTTGACAAACGTGAAGTAAAAAGAAAATTATAACAACCTGATAAATAGATTATTAAGATGGTAGAATCAGATGAAATTGATTTAATTGAAGTTGTAAAAAATGTTATTCGTTTTTTTAAAAAATCAAAATTTTATATTTTGACTTTTATTGCTATTGGGGCAGTTTTAGGCTTTCTGTATGATTGGCAAAAAAAACCAATTTATACAGCTAAAATAACAGTGGCATCTGCATATCTTAAAAAATCAGATTTTAATATTATAATTCAGAAGCTAAATAATCAAATTCAATATAAGGATTATAAAAACCTTACTGAACAATTAAACCTAGATTCGACATTAATTTCGCAAATTAATAAATTCGAGATTATCGAAAAAGATGATAAAGAGGTTAATGAGTCGGCTTTAAAAGAGTTTATTATTAACATGTCGGTGCATGATAATAGTATTATTGATACAATGAATGTATCGCTGTATAATTATGTTAAAAAAAGCGAAATACTTAAGTTGAAATCGCAAACTACAATAGCAAAATATACTAAACTTAGTTCTAAGATTGATGAAGAGATTGCTCAACTTGAGTTGTTAAAAATCAAAACTATTTCTTTATTGAATAATGAATCAAAATTTTTTATATCAAATTTCGGCTCAATAAATGAAACAGTTGTTAAATTATATGAGCAAAATTTAATTTTAAAAGAACGTCTTGAGCAAAATGTAGATTTTATGATTTTAGAAAAATTTAATAAACCAAATCAGCCATCAAATAAAAATGCTTTAAAGTTTAGTTTGATTGGAGCTTTTGTGTTTGTATTTTTAGGAATTGTTTCCTTAGCAACTTACAATTTTATAAAAAGTATATAACAAAAGTCTGGAATAAAATTCAGATCCCTACTCCCGACTTTTGTTTTTTACCCAAATAAGTGTACCACTGTTCGTCAATATTTCCAGAAAAATCCCTTAAAAAAAGAAGAAAAGATGGTTTGAATGGCTTTTGAGTTAATTTCATATTTGCCTCTTCTGGTGTAAAATCTCCTTTTCTCGAATTGCAAGTGCGGCATGCAGTTGTCAAATTATCCCAAGACGAGACTCCTGCTCGAGAGCGTGGCAAAACATGGTCTATGGTCAAATCGTCTTTAGAGCCACAATATTGGCATGTTTGATTGTCTCTCCTAAAAATATTTTGTCTATTTAGCAATACACCCCGATAAGGCAATTTTACTTACCCATTTAGTTTTATAATCGAAGGCATTGGAAATGAGGTATTTATTGTTCGTAAAACTTTGCCTTTTGCTTCGGCAATCATTTCGGCTTTATTTAAAAACACAAGTAGAAAAGCTCGCTGAACACTGCAAATGGTTAATGCACTGTAGTCTTGATTTAAGATTAAAACCCTATTTGTGATACTGCTACTCATGCCAATTTATACGTAAATTATAAACTAAGTGTTTGAATTATCTAAAATGCGTTTAATTTTTGTTAATTTATGCGAATATTTTTTAGTTGTCAAATTTAAAATTCCATTTTTATCTAAAATATCAATTCTAACTTTTCCATGTGCATGAATAATATTATTTTTCTCAAGTATAATCCCTACATGAACAATTTTTCCGTTATTGTTTTCGAAAAAGGCTAAATCTCCAATCTTGTTTTTTTCTAATAAAACTTCCTGCCCTTGTTCTGCTTGTTGATACGCATCTCGTTTTAGTTGGTAACCCAAAAGCTTGTAAACCTGTTGCACAAAACCCGAACAATCTATCCCAAACAGTGTTTTTCCACCCCATAAATAAGGAGCATTTAAAAAGCGTAAACACAAAAAATGGATATACTCTGAAGTTATTTGTTTGTTAATTTGATAAAGCTCGCCTTCAAAAGTATATTTTTCTGTACCAATTATAAAATTTCTGCCATTTAAAAACGGCAAACTGCAACCTAAATGCACATGTTTGGTTTCATTGTGTGAGTCTGCCAATGCCAAATCATCAAAACAAATTCCATGCGATTGCAACAAAAAAGATTCAAATTGTGATGCTGATACTTGATTATGTTGCAAATAATCAATCCAGCCTTCGTATTCATCATGTATAAGTTTGATTTTAAGCCATTTATCATTATCTGATTTTTCTAATACATGATACCCATCTCCAAACAAAAGTTGAGTACATAGTTCGCTTTTGTCTGATGGCTCGGTACGCATCGGTACAATTCCTAAATTACAAATTCCATACATAAATTTTTTAGAACATAAATTTATGCCAAATACCATTTTTTAAACCTAAAAAGCAAAGTTTAAATAGAACAGTTTTGATAATTATCTTGCAGATAAAAATATTTTTAAAGTAAGTCTATATAATATTAAAATTATTCTTAATTTTGCAGTCCTTTTCAAAAAAAGACTTATTCACATAATCAAATTTCAATCAAAGTGACCGACTGATTGATGTAAAAGGTCAATTATTTAATATATAATGGTAACACCAGCTACAGATTTCGATTGGGCAAAGCTAGACAATAAAGGCTTTGGTTCGGGGTATTCTACTCAAGAGTTGTCAGAAATTAATGCAATGTACGACAACACATTCAATCAACTTGTTGAAAAAGAAGTGATTGATGCAACAGTTGTAGGCATTACAGACAGAGAAGTGATTTTAAACGTAGGATTTAAGTCTGATGGACTTGTTCCACTTTCTGAATTCAGAGATTCGCCAGACCTTAAAGTAGGCGATAAAATATTAGTATTTGTTGAAACACAAGAAGATAAATTAGGTCAATTAATTTTATCTCGTAAAAAAGCAAAATTAGTTCAAGCTTGGAAAAACATCGAAGATGCTTTGGCTAATGATGTAATAATCGAAGGTTTTGTAAAACGCAGAACTAAAGGTGGATTAATTGTTGATGTATTTGGTGTAGAAGCTTTCTTGCCAGGTTCACAAATAGATGTAAAACCAATTCGCGATTTCGATATCTATGTAAATAGAAAAATGGAAGTTAAAGTGGTAAAAATCAATTATACTAATGATAACGTTGTAGTTTCTCATAAAGTATTGATTGAAAAAGATCTTGAAGAGCAAAAATTAGGAATCATTAATAACCTTGAAAAAGGTCAAATCCTTGAAGGAACAGTTAAAAACATCACAAATTTTGGTGTATTTATTGATCTTGGAGGTGTTGATGGTTTATTACATATTACAGATATTTCGTGGGGACGTGTTAATCATCCAGAAGAGGTTCTTAAACTTGACCAAAAAGTACAAGTTTGCGTACTTGAGTTTGATGATGAGAAAAAACGTATCTCTTTGGGAATGAAACAATTGACTGCACATCCTTGGGATGCATTGCAAGCTGATGTTGAAGTAAACTCAAGAGTTAAAGGTAAAATCGTAAACATTGCAGATTACGGTGCATTCTTAGAAATTCTACCAGGAGTTGAAGGTTTGATACACGTATCAGAAATGTCATGGTCGCAACATCTAAAAACACCAGCTGATTTCTTAAAATTAGGCGATGAGTTAGAAGCAGTTGTTTTGACAATTGACCGTGACGAAAGAAAAATGTCGTTGGGAATCAAACAATTAACGCAAGATCCTTGGGCTCGCCAAGATTTCTTAGCTAAATACGCCAAAGATACTAAACATACAGGTATTGTTCGTAATTTAACTAATTTTGGTCTATTTATCGAACTTGAAGAAGGCGTTGATGGATTGGTTCACGTTTCAGATTTGTCTTGGACTAAAAAAATCAAACATCCTTCAGAATTTGTTAAATTAGCCGAAACAATTGAAGTAGTAGTGTTAGAGGTTGATGCTGAAAACAAACGTTTAGCATTGAGCCACAAACATTTAGAAGAAAATCCTTGGGATACATTCGAAACTTTGTTTGTTCCTGGCTCGCAACATAAAGGTACTATAAATAATAAAATTGATAAAGGTGCATTTATCGAATTGCCGTACGGTATCGAAGGTTTTTCAACTTTGAAAAATCTAACGAAAGAAGATGGTACAGTTGCAGAAGTAGGCGAAGCATTGTATTTCTCAATTCTTGAATTTTCTAAAGACGAAAAACGCATCTTTGTATCACATTCAAAAACATTCCAAAAAGGAACAAAAGCCGAATCCGATGCTGAAGAAGCTGTAGTTGCTGAAAAGAAAAAACCAGCAAAAAAAGCAGAGAAAGAAACAAAATCAAATGAAAATAAAGATACATTTGGTGATATAATGGCTCTTTCTGCATTGAAGGACACAATGTCTGACGAAAAACCAAAAGCTAGCAAAAAAGCTAAAGCTTAATATATAATAAATAGCGTATAACAATTTATGTTTGCGCTATTTTAAACATGGTCGCGTGGCCGAGTGGTTAGGCAGAGCTCTGCAAAAGCTTCCACAGCAGTTCGAATCTGCTCGCGACCTCATTTAATAAATCAAACTAAACGTAGTTTGAAAAAAATAAAAAAAAGTAAAAATAAATTTGCAAGTAAAAAAAATAGTATTACCTTTGCACTCCCTTTAGCAAACGAGCTAAAAAGTCGGATAAAAAAAGAGGATATATTTTAGGTATTAAAGCT